>NZ_JAOWGM010000026.1:0-440014 GCF_030333125.1 Citrobacter sp. CK206 | reverse complement strand
CCCATGCGAGAGTAGGGAACTGCCAGGCATTAATTAAGTGAAGAGGCCATCCTGAGGGATGGCCTTTTTGCGTTCATGCGTCCGGGCGCAGCCGGATGGCGGCTGCGCCTTATCCGGCCTACAGACTGTGTGCAAAATACCCGGGATGTTTTTACAGGCCGGATAAGGTGTTCACACCGCCATCCGGCATATATGCGCTGTTCTGCCGGATGACTATTCCCTCCGTATACTCCTAAATCGTTTTCCTGCTAACTAAAATATCGATCTCTGTCACAAAATAAATAATAACAATTATATAACATTTCATTCACTAAAAAAGACAGTGAAAAGCACCGACGAGCTCGGGTGGATCTTTGGCGGGAGTATATTTCTAATGACTGAAAGCAGTGTAACTGTAAACGGGTCGCTGGCAAGCAGTGACACCCGTCGTCGCGTATGGGCAATTGTGGGGGCATCATCAGGGAATCTGGTCGAGTGGTTTGATTTCTATGTCTATTCCTTCTGCTCTCTCTACTTTGCGCACATCTTTTTTCCTTCGGGAAATACCACCACTCAGCTTTTACAGACCGCCGGAGTTTTCGCCGCAGGCTTCCTGATGCGTCCCATTGGCGGCTGGCTTTTTGGTCGGATTGCCGATAAGCATGGTCGTAAGAAATCAATGCTTCTCTCTGTTTGCATGATGTGTATGGGCTCGTTAGTCATTGCCTGCCTGCCGGGGTATGCCACGATCGGCACCTGGGCTCCGGCTCTTCTGCTGTTGGCTCGTCTGTTTCAGGGGCTGTCTGTTGGAGGAGAATACGGAACCAGTGCGACCTATATGAGTGAGGTAGCTGTTGAAGGTCGCAAAGGTTTTTACGCATCGTTCCAGTATGTCACTCTGATCGGCGGTCAGTTACTGGCACTGCTGGTTGTGGTTATCTTGCAGCAAACGCTGGAGGAATCTTCCCTCAGAGAATGGGGATGGCGTATTCCTTTTGCATTGGGCGCCGTACTGGCCGTTGTCGCGCTTTGGTTGCGTCGACAGTTGGATGAAACCTCAAAACAAGAAACCCGCGCGCTGAAAGAGGCTGGATCGCTCAAAGGACTATGGCGTAACCGTAAAGCGTTTATCATGGTACTGGGATTTACCGCTGCGGGTTCGTTGTGTTTCTATACCTTCACAACCTATATGCAGAAGTATCTGGTGAATACCGCCGGTATGCATGCCAATGTCGCCAGCGGAATCATGACGGCGGCGCTGTTTGTCTACATGCTAATTCAACCCCTGTTTGGCGCTCTCTCAGATAAAATCGGCCGACGGACATCAATGCTCTGCTTTGGCGCTCTGGCTGCGCTATTCACCGTACCTATTCTGTCAGCATTACAGAATGTCACTTCACCTTACGCAGCCTTTGGGTTGGTGATGTGCGCCCTGTTGATCGTGAGTTTCTACACCTCAATCAGTGGGATCCTGAAGGCAGAAATGTTTCCTGCCCAGGTGCGGGCATTGGGGGTAGGGCTTTCTTATGCGGTGGCGAATGCGCTGTTCGGCGGCTCTGCGGAATATGTTGCGCTGTCTCTGAAGTCCGTTGGTATGGAGACATCATTCTTCTGGTATGTGACCATTATGGCTATCGTGGCATTTCTGGTGTCGCTGATGCTGCACCGCAAGGGAAAAGGGTTACGTCTCTAGTTCCGCGCCATTTGCCAGACGGCGTAACCCGTGGTTGCGCCTGCGACATCCCAGGCGAAATCTTTCCAGCTCCAGCCGCTCCCTCCGGGGCGGCTGTCCCACATCTCTTTTGACGCACCGAGACTAATGGAGAACAGCAGCCCAACGGTTGCACTGCGATCGTGGCTCATTCCCTGATGCCGGGCATACTCATTCCCGGCGGCGGAAAGCATGGCTGATGCAATGAAGTGTTGCGCTTTATCCTGCCCGCTCCAGCTGTCATTGGACATATGGCTACAGCCTGAGAGTAACAACATGCTAAAAAGTATAAGGAAACGCACCGTGACCCTCACAGGAAAAACCCCGTCGCAGGGACGGGGCTTTTTGATTTACAGAATACGGCTGATTAATCTGTCGATTCGAATACGACGGAGTCTGCGGATGAGCTTACGGACTTTGACCGGATAGTCAGCGATGCTTTGTAGATCGCGGTAATGCTTAACAACCGTGGTGTGAGTGCGGATAAGCTCCAGCTCTTTCTCTCTCTGGGGAGCAAGTTCCTGTTTTGGATCGTGAATCAGAATTGCGTTTTCCAGATCCAGACGCCATGCTCGCGGGTTAAGGTTGTTCCCGGTGAGCAGCATCCACTTATCATCAACCCACATTCCTTTCAGGTGATAAGTATTGTCGTCATCTTTCCACAAACGCACTACGAGCTGATCGGTGTTGACGTAATACTGTAAGCGGCTGAGGAAGCGACGCAGGTTAATCTCGTAGAGATAGGGAAGTGCGCCGATGATTTTAAACGGTTCATCCTCAGGGATATAAAAGTCGTTGGCGGTTTTATCACCCACGATAATCTCAACCTTTTTCCCTTCGCGCAGCAGTTGGATGATGTTGCGAACCAGCAGTGCAGGCAAGTTGAAATAAGGTGTGCAAATTGTGAGCTTATGCTCTGCGCAGGGCATAAGATGGAAAATGGTCTTGTTCAGCAGGCTCGATTTTCCCAGCCCAACCAGTGGCGTAACGGAAAGTTGCTCGTTGTCGGCATCGCCCTGGAAATGGTATGACGCATCGCGCAATTCCTGGCGATACAAACGAATGTCGTTTTTAATCTCCGGGCTTTTCGGACGCTGGGCACTGTCCAGGCGATTTACGCCGCGACCGTTAAGCAGATTCTGCGTGACCCATTCATACATGATGTCGGCCATCTTTGCATTACGAATCAACTGGTAACGATCATAACGATATTTATCATGCTGATGCAGATAGACGTCGTTCAGGCTGGCGCCGCTGTAAAGGACGCTATCATCAATGATAAAGCCTTTAAAATGCAGTACGCCAAGCGCTTCACGCGTGTTAATCGGCACGCCGTAGACAGGAATATCGATGCCTGGGTTTTCTTGCGCCATTCGGCAATACCAGTCAGCGTTAGTATTGGACGCGGCTGCGCCAATGCGCCCACGCTGAGCGCGATGCCAGTCGACAAGTACCCGAACATCCAGCTCAGGACGTTGCCGCTTAGCCTCATAGAGCGCGTCGAGTATGCCCTTGCCGCCGTCATCCTGTTCAAGATACAGGGCAATAATGCAAATACGTTGCGTCGCGCTGGCTATCTTCTCCAGCAGAGTCTCCCTGAAATTAGCGGGAGCATAAAAGAAATCTACATCATCAACTGGCTGAGAGATCTTAGGTAGTTGGGCAAGGTGTTGTTGATGTTTATTACGCTTAAATTTTGACAACATCACAGTGCATTTCTTCTCTGTTCATTGAAGGGTCCTCTGTGCTATGCAGACGACATAAGCGAGCAATGATAACACCAGTACCCGTTAAAGTGGTCAACATTTCCAGTACCTTACTCACGATTCCTCGTATTGGGCCAGATTCAGCGTCAGCCCAACAATCCCCTCTTCGAGCTGGATATCAACATCAAACCCGAGCTTTCGGGCCAGTGCCACCATGCCGCGATTGTTTGGCATCGTAATGCCATTCAGGCGTCTCAGTCCGTGATCTCGGGTATAAGCAATCAATTTTTCCATTAATCGCCGGCCTAATCCTAACCCTTTGAGATCTGAGCGAACCAGCACGGCAAATTCCGCATCAATGTTATCCGGGTCGGAGATCGCGCGCGTTACCCCGAGGATCTCTTCAGTTTGATCAATACGGCGCACGGCAACAAATGCCATTTCCCGATCGTAGTCGATCTGCGTCATGTTGGCTAAATCTTCATGAGTAAATTCATTGATCTCGCTAAAATAACGGTAATACAAATCCTCTTTTGTCACCTGAGAAATGAACTGCTGTAGATAAGGCTCATCTTCCGGCAGGATAGGGCGAAACAGGCAACGTTCGCCATTTTTCATCTCAACCCACTCTTCAAGCTGCTGCGGATAGGGGCGAATAGCGAGTCGGCTCTCGTTGTCGCCATCATAAGGGGCGATATCCAGCGTGACGTCCAGCGCGGTAAACTCGCCAGCAGAAGCCAGCAGGGGATGGATATCCAGACGCTGAATTTCCGGGCAATCGACAATCAGGTTCGAGACCTGTACCAGCAACTGGCTTAACCCTGTGATATCCAGTGGGCGTAGCGCGCTCCGGCCACGAATTTTTTTACTTTTGATTCCCTGAATAACCAAATAGCGCGCCAGATTCATGTTTAACGGCGGCAGCGCGACGACGGCCTGCTCTTCGGGTCGCCACTCTACGCCGCCTTCGCCAAGCATAATCAGCGGCCCAAAGACCGGGTCGTGTTCGACGACGACGCGAAGTTCCTGCGCACCGGCACGGTTCGCCATACTCTGGACTAACAGACCGTGAATGCGCGCCTGGGGCCAGGCCATTTTTACACGATCGAAAATGGCATTCGCGGCTTGCTGAACTTCCGTTGCCGTGCGCAGATAGAGCATTACCCCCTGAACTTCCGATTTATGCGGAATATCCGGCGAACGCAGTTTTAACGCTACCGGGTAGCCAATTTGCTCGGCGATATGCACTGCTTCCGCGCTGTCGCCAGCAATCCAGGTGGGGAGCGTGTGTAACCCATACGCCTGCAAGATAGGCTGAACTTCATGGGTATCCAGCGACGTTGCGCCCTCTGCAATCGCCTGCTGTAACAGGTTATGCGCTTGAGCCGTGTCTGAGGTCAGGTTGCCTGGCAACACCGGGGTTTCCCGTAATTGCTTCTGGTTACGCCGGTATTCCACCATGTGCATAAAGGCAGTGATGGTGCCTTCCGGTGTTCGATAGGTAGGTAATCCCGCTTCACTGAACATTTTGCGGGCTTCCTGAGAGGAAAACTCGCCGCACCAGTTGGTGAGCAAGGTGACGAATTTCCCTCTGGGATGATGTTTCACCGCTTCAATGAGCGCGTGCGCGCTCTCGGTGCCAGGTGCGGCGGCGCTGGGTGAGTGGATCACCATCAGCGCATCAAAATCCTGGCTGGCGAGTAAGATATTCAGCGTTTTGACGTAGTGTTCACAGCTGGCATCATCACGCAAATCCAGCGGGTTGGCGATATCGACGTGAGCAGGCAGCGCTTCGCTTAGCTTAAGTCGGGTCTCTTCGCTCAGGGTGGCGAGCTTGCCGTTGCGCGACCACAGCTCATCCAGCGCCAGCGCGGCGGGCGCAGCGCCATTGCTGATGATCATCAACCTGTCGCCACGTAATGGCCGCATATGGCTCAGCGTTTCGACCGCCGAGAAGAGTTCGTGAGTATCCTGCACGCGTAAAAGCCCCGCACGCTGGATGGCGGCATCCCATGCCGGGTCCATGCCGACACTGGTATTTAACAAACGTTGCGCCGCTGGGCTGCGACCGCTTTTAATCACCAGAATGGGTTTATTTCGCGATGCGCTACGGGCGGCGGAGACAAAGCGTCGCGCGTCGCTCAGATGTTCGAGATAGAGCAAAATGGCGCTGGTTTTACTGTCGCGCGCCAGATAATCCAGCAATTCATCAACATCAATGTCCAGACTGTCGCCAAGCGCGATAAAATAAGAAAAGCCCATCTCCCGCTGTTGCGCCCAGTCGAGAATCGTATTGGAGACGGCGGCGGATTGCGAAATAAACGCGAGTTTTCCACGCTTGATCGGAACCGGAGAGAAACTGGCGTTAAGCCCTTGCCAGGGGGCGAGTAAACCCAGGCTATTTGGGCCGAGTAGTCGCATTTTATAGCGTTGGGCAGATGCCAGAAGTTCAGCGTGCTGCGCTGCGGGCGCCGACAAAATAATGCAGGTTTTACAGCCTTTTTCCCCCAGCGCCTCCAGCAACGCGATATTACGGCTGGCGTTGGTGCACAGAACGGCGAGATCCGGTGTAAAAGGCAAACTGGCGACGTCGGGCCAGGCCAGGACGCCTAAGACGGCTTTCCATGCGGGCGTTACAGGTAATACCGGGCCATTAAAGCCTCCTGCCAGCAGGTTACGCATCATCAGGTAACCTGCGCGATTGGGCTTCATCGACGCCCCTAGCACCGCTATCGATTTTGGTCGCAGTAGTGCTTCCAGTCCTCTCTGACTCATGCCGGTCTCCCTTACGCAGAAGTGACCGAATGATTTTAAACGCTTTCTGCTGTTTCTGTTGTGACGCTTCCCTGATGTTGCGTTTTTCCTGCCAGATAGCGCGTTTTAAAGCATGAGAAGTGATCGCCTAAATGGGTTGCCGCGGCCGTGTCGCCCGCCAGATCCAGCAGCGCTATTGCCACTTCGGCAGTGCAATACTGCCCTTCGGCATGAACTTCTCGCAGGTGATAGGCGGAAAGACGCGATAAATCAACGGAAATAACCGGCAGGTTATCGAGATAAGGGCTTTTACGGAACATTTTGCGCGCTTCCGGCCAGGTGCCGTCGAGCATGATAAACAGCGGCGGTTTTCCGGCTGGTGGCGTGAAAATGACCTCGCGTTCTTCCCCGGCATAGGAGGCGGGGAATACGACCATCGGCTGATAATCCGGGTTGTTAACCAGATCGAGCAGCGCCTGCGGCGGTTCGGTACGCGACCATTGAAAGGCCGTTGTATCCGGCAGAATATCGGCAATCAGACGCCCCGTATTGCTGGGTTTCATTGGCTCGGTATCAAACATCACCAGACAAAAACGGCTTGTCGCCTGAGAAGGCGAGAGCGTATCGCACAGGCAGAGTTTCAACGGGAGCAGACAGCGCTGACAGCGACGAATGCGGTTTCCTCTGGCAAGAAAAGGACGCGTGGCGCGTGCGAGGCGTTCGGCGCGTAACTGGAGAACAGCGTTATCAGTCATGGAAGAATACAGTGAAAAACGCTATTGTCGCAGAGGTGAAAACGGGGCACAAGATGCGCCCCGTGGAGATTACAGCGATTCGTTCAGCCAGCTGTCAAATGGCGCTTTAGGAACCGCGCCATTTAACATGTCGATGACTTCGCCGTTCTTAAAGATCATGATGGTCGGGATGCTGCGGATACCGAAACGGGCGCTGAGTTCACGTTCCGCTTCTGTGTTAACTTTCACAAAACGCACCTTACCGCTGCGCTCTTCCGCGACATCTTCAAAAATCGGGGCAAAGTTACGGCATGGGCCGCACCACGGCGCCCAGAAATCGACCACCACAGGGAGATCGTCTTTCAGCAGCTTATCCAGCGTTTCACCGGTCGCATTAATCACCTCTCCATCGAACAGGTCGTGACCACAGCGTCCACATTTTGCCGCATCCTGAATACGATCATCGGGAATGCGGTTGATTGCCTGGCAGCTGGTACAAACGGTATTCATAACTAACCTCTGGATGAGTAGGGTAGACTTTTCCGGCAATCACGCCGATATGTTTCCAATATGTTACATATTATCGATGAGACTGTTTTAAACAACAATGTGTTTTATTCAATGAGTACAATAGTCATTAGCTTTTAAATGAAATAATGGCTAACCGGGTGCACATCGGGTAATCTTCGCGCTTCGCGCAGCGCTGGTGGAGAAAAGCATGAACGATGAATTAAAGAACAAAAGCGGCAAGGTCAAAGTGATGTATGTCCGCAGTGATGATGACTCTGATAAACGCACCCATAACCCGCGTACCGGGAAAGGGGGAGGTCGTCCAGGAAAGTCTCGTACTGACGGTGGCCGTCGCCCCGCCCGCGATGCTCGTGATGAAAGAAGCGGTCAGATTCGCGATCGTAAGCGTGAAGACTCACCGTGGCGTACCGTTTCCCGTGCGCCAGGCGATGACACGCCTGAGAAAGCCGATCACGGTGGAATCAGCGGTAAAAGTTTTATCGATCCTGAAGTTTTACGTCGTCAGCGTGCGGAAGAGACCCGTGTCTACGGCGAAAATGCCTGTCAGGCCCTGTTCCAGAGTCGCCCGGATGCGATTGTTCGCGCATGGTTCATTCAGAGCGTGACCCCTCGCTTTAAAGAAGCGTTACGCTGGATGGCGGCTAACCGCAAAGCGTACCACGTTGTGGATGAAGCTGAACTGGCGAAAGCCTCTGGAACTGAGCACCACGGCGGCGTTTGTTTCCTGATTAAAAAGCGTAACGGTACGACCGTTAAGCAGTGGGTAAGCCAGGCGGACGCGCAGGATTGCGTGCTGGCGCTGGAAGATGTGGCTAACCCGCACAACCTTGGCGGCATGATGCGTAGCTGTGCGCACTTTGGCGTAAAAGGTGTGGTGGTACAGGACGCGGCGCTTCTTGAATCCGGTGCGGCGATCCGTACGGCAGAAGGCGGCGCGGAGCATGTTCAGCCGATCACGGGCGACAGCATTGTGGATGTGCTGGATGATTTCCGTCAGGCGGGTTATACGATCGTCACCACGTCCAGCGATCAGGGCAAACCGTTGTTTAGTACGGCGCTGCCAGCGAGAATGGTGCTGGTGTTAGGGCGTGAGCTGGAGTCCCTGCCGGAAGCCGCGCGTGAACCTGGCGATCTGTGCGTGAAAATTGATGGCACCGGAAATGTTGAAAACCTCAACGTCTCTGTCGCAACCGGCGTATTGCTGGGCGAATGGTGGCGTCAGAATAAAGCATAATCAGGTGTAACTGCCTGATGGCGCTGCGCTTATCAGGCCTACGGCAATGATTCGTAGGCCGGGTAAGGCGAAGCCGCCACCCGGCGCAAAGCAAAAACTTATTCGCTCTCTGCCGGTAATACCGGCATCCAGTCAATCGGCTTCTCGCCGTGCTGCTCCAGCCACTGATTCGCCAATACAAAATGGTTACAGCCAAAGAATCCCCGATGTGCCGACAACGGCGACGGATGCGGCGCTCTCAACACGTAATGGCGCTGGCGATCGATAATCGCCCCTTTCTTTTGTGCGTGCGAACCCCAGAGTAAAAAGACGACCCCTTCACGATGTTCGTTAACAAGGCTGATCACTTTGTCTGTAAAGGTTTCCCATCCCAGACTGGCGTGAGAATGCGCCTGGCCTGCGCGGACGGTCAGCACGGTATTTAATAACAATACCCCCTGACGCGCCCAGCTCTCCAGATACCCATGAGCCGGGCGGGTAAAGCCCGGTATGGACGTTTCCAGTTCTTTATACATGTTCAGCAGAGAAGGCGGTGTGGCAATACCCGGACGAACAGAAAACGCCAGACCATGCGCCTGCCCAGGGCCGTGATAAGGGTCTTGCCCCAGAATCACCACTTTGACATCACCGAGTTCAGTGAAGCGAAACGCGTTAAATACATCCTTCTGTGGAGGATATACTGTCATTCCTGACTGACGTTCGCCCGCAACGGTATGGAGTGTGTTAACAAAATAGGGCTGCTGCTTCTCATCTGCCAGCACATCGTGCCAGGTTAAATCGGTGGCCATCTCGCTCTCCTGCGAATTTTTCAATTTGCATAGCTTAACTGCTTCTTTCTATGGTGCAAAATCGCGTGCGTCACAAACCCGGCTACCCCTTAAAGATAGTTGAAAATTTATGTAAAAAGTTTATGTGTGGACGTGGCGTAAGTTGATGTAAAACAATAAATTCCATGCAATGCCCTCTTTGTGGTGTGGTTTTTGTTGATTTAAATCAAAGAATCAAGGGTGTGTGAGGGGTATATATACACTCAAGCAACAATGGTTTTACCAATTGGCCGCGAACAGGCCGATCATAATCAAACACTTTTGCCGGGGAGGCATCACATGATTACAGGTATCCAGATTACTAAAGCCGCTAACGACGACCTGCTGAATTCTTTCTGGTTGCTGGACAGCGAAAAAGGCGAAGCACGTTGCATCGCAGCGAAAGCCGGTTTTGCCGAAGATGAAGTGGTTGCAGTGAACAAACTGGGTGAAATCGAATACCGTGAAATTCCGATGGAAGTAAAACCGGAAGTTCGCGTTGAAGGCGGTCAGCACCTGAACGTTAACGTTCTGCGTCGCGAAACGCTGGAAGATGCCGTTAAGCACCCGGAAAAATATCCGCAGCTGACCATCCGTGTTTCTGGCTATGCCGTGCGTTTTAACTCCCTGACGCCGGAACAGCAACGCGACGTTATCGCTCGTACCTTTACTGAAAGCCTGTAAGGCTGACTGATAACATAAAAACGCCGGGTTAGCCCCGGCGTTTTTTTTACTCTTCGTTGGACTGCTCCTGCGCGTCCGTACCCGTACCAGCAGGCTTGCGGCGTTTACCAATGTTTTTGGTATCACGGTGACGTTTCTTCACGCGCGGCTTCTCTTTTTCTTGTTTTTTCTTCTCAGCACGTTTAGCCAGCACTTTCTTGGACGGCTTGCCGGTCAGTTTTTCGCTCGGCGCACGAGTGGTTGGACGCAATTCATCAATGACGCGCGCTTTCAGCGTCTCTTCAATATAGCGACCCACTTTTCCCAGCAGCAGATGGTCATGCGCTTCTACCAGGGAAATCGCCGTTCCTTTACGTCCTGCACGTCCGGTACGGCCGATACGGTGCAGATAGGTATCGCTGCTGCGTGGCATATCGAAGTTAAAAACATGGCTTACATCAGGGATATCAATCCCGCGAGCGGCGACGTCGGTCGCGATCAGCACGTTCACGCGGCCATCGGTCAGACGTTTGATCGCTTCGTTACGCTTGCCCTGTACCATCTCGCCTTCGAGATAGCAGTTATTGATGCCTGCTTCGCGCAGCCAGCCTGCCAGCTCATGTACACGCTCACGTTTACGCACGAAGACGATAGAACGGGTGGCTTCAGGTTGTTTTAACAGGTGTACCAGCAAAGCGGTTTTGTGCTGAATATCATCGGCACGGTAGTACCATTGATGAATCTTTTTGCGTTCGCGGGTAGACGGGGTCGCTGAGACCTCGACCGGATCTTCCAGCAGACGTTCCGCAAAATCGTTAATCGCGCCGCCTTCCAGCGTAGCGGAGAACAGCATGGTCTGTTTGCGCCAGCGGGTTTCACCTGCGATATGCTCGATATCCTGGGCGAAGCCCATGTCCAGCATACGGTCGGCTTCATCAAGAATCAGCGTTTCAACCGCGCGGCAGTCAAAGTTTTCTTCTTTAATATATTGCAGCAGGCGACCCGTGGTGGCGACCACAATATCCTGGTTCTCGCTGAACACCTCGGCATGGTTCATATAAGCCACGCCGCCGGTGATTGTCGCAATATCCAGATGGGTGTGTTTCGCCAGTTCACGGGCGTGATCGGCAACCTGCATCGCCAGTTCGCGGGTCGGCGTAAGGATCAGAATACGCGGCGGACCGGATTTTTTACGCGGGAAGTCGAGCAGGTGCTGCAACGCTGGCAGCAGGTATGCCGCCGTTTTACCGGTGCCTGTCGGCGCAGAACCGAGTACATCACGCCCATCGAGCGCAGGCGGAATGGCGGCAGCCTGAATGGCGGTCGGGCGAGTAAAGCCTTTATCCTGGAGGGCATCCAGCAGGCTTTCATCGAGTTCAAGTTCGGAAAAAGTCGTTACAGTCATGTTCTACCTCTGTGTGGGGCGCTGATTATAGACGTTACGGCTGCAATCTTCATCTGTTTGTATGGATATCGCTTCTCAGGTATTGTTTTCACCCTACGCTATTGCCGTTTTTCCAGGAAGGTTGTTCTTTCATGTCCCAGTCTACATCCACACTTCGTCGTAATGGATTTACCTTTAAGCAGTTTTTTGTGGCGCACGATCGCTGCGCGATGAAAGTCGGTACTGATGGTATTTTATTGGGAGCATGGGCACCAGTCGCAGGCGTAACGCGGATCCTCGATATTGGTACCGGCAGCGGTCTGCTGGCGCTGATGTTGGCGCAGCGTACCGACGAAAGCGTCACCATTGATGCCGTTGAACTGGACAGCGAAGCGGCGACGCAGGCGCAGGAGAATATCGCCCACTCACCGTGGCCGCAGCGGATAACGGTGCATACGGAAGATGTCCGGCAGTGGGTGCCGCGCCAGACCGCGCGCTTTGATCTTATCATCAGCAACCCGCCTTATTATGAACAAGGGGTGGAATGCGCAACGCCGCAGCGAGAGCAGGCGCGTTATACCACCACGCTCGATCACGAAGCGTTACTTACCACTGCGGCTGACTGTATTACGGAAGAGGGATTCTTCTGCGTGGTGCTGCCGGAACAGACTGGCAACATCTTCACGCAGCAGGCGTTAAGCATGGGCTGGCATTTGCGTTTACGTACCGACGTAGCCGAAACGGAGTCGCGATTGCCTCATCGGGTACTGTTGGCATTTTCCCCGCGAACGGGGGAATGCTTTAGCGATCGACTGGTGATTCGTGGGCCAGACCAGCTTTACTCTGAAGGGTACACGGCGCTGACCCAGGCGTTTTATTTGTTCATGTAAGCGTTGAGCGGCGAAAGCACCGACGGGCCGGATTCCGGCAGCAATGCGGGGTAATCCAGCGTATAGTGCAGGCCACGGCTCTCTTTACGCATCATCGCGCAGCGCACAATCAGTTCCGCGACCTGCACCAGGTTGCGCAGCTCCAGCAGATTATTCGATACGCGGAAGTTAGCGTAATATTCGTCGATTTCCTGTTGCAGCATCGTAATGCGTCGCAGGGCGCGCTCCAGACGTTTGGTGGTGCGCACAATGCCGACATAGTCCCACATAAACAGACGTAGCTCATGCCAGTTATGCTGGATCACGACCAGCTCATCCGGGTTTTCAACGCGACTTTCATCCCAGGCCGGAAGCGTACTAACGCTACGGGCATACGGCATACGTCTGTCGATATCCTCTGCCGCTGACCAGCCATACACCAGACACTCCAACAGGGAATTGGACGCCATGCGATTCGCGCCGTGCAGGCCGGTATAGCTTACTTCGCCAATGGCATACAGACCGTCCACATCGGTTCGGCCAAAATCGTCGACCATCACGCCGCCGCAGGTGTAGTGGGCGGCAGGTACGACCGGAACCGGCTCTTTAGTCAGATCGATTCCCAACCCCAGCAATTTTTCATAAATCATTGGGAAGTGCTGACGCACAAATGCTTCCGGTTTATGGCTGATGTCGAGGAACATGCAGTCTGCGCCGAGACGCTTCATTTCGTGGTCAATGGCGCGAGCGACGATATCGCGCGGAGCCAGTTCGCCACGCTCATCAAAATCAGGCATAAAGCGCGTGCCGTCCGGGCGTTTGAGATGCGCCCCTTCGCCACGCAGCGCTTCCGTCAGCAGAAAGTTTCGTGCCTGAGGATGATACAGCGCGGTAGGGTGGAACTGATTAAATTCAAGATTCGCGACGCGGCACCCGGCGCGCCAGGCCATCGCGATACCGTCGCCGGAAGAGATATCCGGGTTGGTGGTGTACTGATACACTTTCGATGCCCCGCCTGTCGCCAGAACGACTGACTTCGCGTGGCATGTTTCGACCGACTCTTTATTCCGATTCCAGATCCAGGCGCCGACGACGCGGCGTGTTCCTGGCAGGCCGATTTTATCGGAGATGATCAGATCGACGGCGTTACTCCGCTCCAGTACGCGAATATTCGGATGGTTCTGCGCCTTGCTGACCAGGGTAGTTTCCACTTCTTTGCCGGTGGCGTCAGCCGCATGCAGGATACGGCGATGGCTATGGCCGCCTTCACGGGTCAGATGGTAGCTCTCTTCCCCGTTCGGTTGCACCTGGGTGTCAAATAATACACCCTGATCGATAAGCCACTGTACGCAAGAGCGGGCATTGCTGGCGACAAACTCCACCGCGTGGCGATCGCAAATACCGGCCCCGGCGATCAGCGTATCTTCAACATGCGAATCGATACTGTCCGTCTCGTCGAAAACGGCGGCAATGCCGCCCTGAGCATAAAACGTTGAGCCTTCGCTCACCGGGCCTTTACTCAGGACTATCACCTGATGTTTTTCAGCCAGGCGCAGCGCCAGAGAGAGTCCGGCAGCACCGCTGCCAATAATCAGCACGTCACAGGAAAGTTCAGGAGTCGTAGTCATAGCGTTTGTTTAATTTACTAAACAGTGTTTGGGCAGCATAGCACCATACTGCGCGATACAGCACGTTTTATTTTTGAATGTGTTGCAATGGCTAAACATTAAAGGAAAATTCAAGGGGAAGTAAAACAAAGAAAATATTTTGCGAAGCAGGCCGTTAGCGCCAGATTATGTGATGAAATAAAGTGGCTGTTGGGTTACTCTTCAAGCGGCTAAAAGGGCATTTCTATACAGATAGTGCGTTGTTCAGACTCTGTAGACTTATAATGAGAGATAATGATCTGTCTACAACATGACAAACAAAAACAGATGCGTAACGGAACTTTACGAAAAAGAGACACTCTAAGCTGTTGCTTGCTCATAGTGCAGTTTATGCAGTGGCGTTTCGAGAGCGCGTGGAAATTTGGTTTGGGGAGACTTTACCTCGGATGAGCGAGCAGTTAACGGACCAGGTCCTGGTTGAACGGGTCCAGAAGGGAGATCAGAAAGCCTTTAACTTACTGGTAGTGCGCTACCAGCATAAAGTGGCGAGCCTGGTTTCCCGCTATGTACCGTCGGGCGATGTTCCCGATGTGGTGCAAGAGTCATTTATTAAGGCCTATCGCGCGCTGGATTCTTTCCGGGGGGATAGCGCTTTTTATACCTGGTTGTACCGTATTGCCGTCAATACGGCGAAGAATTACCTGGTTGCTCAGGGACGCAGGCCGCCTTCCAGCGATGTTGATGCGATTGACGCAGAAAACTTCGAAAGTGGCGGCGCATTGAAAGAAATTTCGAACCCTGAGAACTTAATGTTGTCAGAAGAGCTGAGACAGATAGTTTTCCGAACTATTGAGTCCCTCCCCGAGGATTTACGCATGGCAATAACCTTGCGGGAGCTGGATGGCCTGAGCTATGAAGAGATAGCCGCTATCATGGATTGTCCGGTGGGTACGGTGCGTTCACGTATCTTCCGTGCGCGGGAAGCTATTGATAATAAAGTTCAACCGCTTATCAGGCGTTGACGATAGCGGGATACTGGAAAAGGTATTAGGCATGCAGAAAGAAAAACTTTCCGCTTTAATGGATGGCGAAACGCTGGACAGTGAGCTGCTGAAAGAACTGGCTCACGACCCGGAAATGCAAAAAACATGGGAGAGTTATCACCTGATCCGCGATTCCATGCGGGGTGATACCGCTGACGTTCTCCATTTCGATATTTCCGCCCGCGTAATGGCCGCCATCGAAAATGAGCCGGTACGCCAGACGGCGCCGCTGATTCCTGAGGCCCAGCCCGCACCGCACCAGTGGCAGAAAATGCCATTCTGGCAGAAAATGCGTCCGTGGGCGGCGCAGCTCACTCAAATGGGTGTGGCTGCATGCGTATCACTTGCAGTTATTGTTGGCGTCCAGCACTATAATGGACAATCTGAAACGTCCCAGCAGCCCGAAACGCCGGTATTCAATACATTACCGATGATGGGCAAAGCCAGTCCGGTGAGCCTGGGAGTACCTTCTGACGCGACGGCTAACGGCGGTCAGCAACAGCAGGTGCAGGAGCAGCGTCGTCGCATTAATGCCATGTTGCAGGATTACGAACTGCAACGCCGACTGCACTCCGAACAGCTTCAGTTTGAGCAGGCGCAAACACAGCAAGCCGCTGTACAGGTGCCAGGAATTCAAACTTTAGGAACGCAATCGCAGTAATGAAGCAACTTTGGTTTGCCATGTCACTTGTGGCGGGTAGCCTGTTCTTCTCTGTTAACGCCTCGGCCAATACTGCGTCCGGGGCGTTATTGCAGCAGATGAATCTGGCCAGCCAGTCACTGAATTACGAGCTGTCATTCGTCAGCATCAATAAACAAGGCGTTGAGTCTCTGCGTTATCGACATGCACGCCTGGACAATCGTCCTCTTGCACAACTGTTGCAAATGGATGGCCCGCGCCGGGAAGTAGTGCAGCGTGGTAACGAAATCAGCTACTTCGAACCTGGGCTCGAACCGTTCACCCTGAACGGCGACTATATTGTCGATTCTCTGCCGTCCCTTATCTATGCCGACTTTAAACGTCTTTCTCCCTGGTATGACTTTATTTCCGTAGGCCGCACCCGCATTGCCGACAGGCTGTGTGAAGTCATTCGTGTTGTCGCGCGCGACGGCACCCGTTACAGCTATATCGTATGGCTGGATACCGAAACAAAGCTGCCGATGCGGGTGGATCTCCTTGACCGGGATGGTGAAACGCTGGAGCAGTTCCGCGTGATTTCCTTCGCCGTGAATCAGGACGTCGGTAATAGCATGCAGATGCTGGCAAAAGCGAATTTGCCGCCATTGCTTTCTGTTCCTGTGGGGGAAAAGGCGAAGTTCAACTGGAGCCCGACGTGGTTGCCGCAAGGGTTTAGCGAAGTCTCCAGCAGCCGACGCCCGCTGCCTACGATGGATAATCTGCCTATCGAGTCACGCCTCTATTCTGACGGCCTGTTCAGTTTCTCTGTGAACGTGAATCGCGCGACGCAGAACAGCACCGATCAGATGCTGCGAACCGGGCGCAGAACGGTCAGCACCAGCGTGCGTGAAAACGCTGAAATTACGATTGTCGGCGAGCTTCCGCCGCAAACCGCGAAACGCATTGCGGACAATATTAAGTTCGGGGCGGCACAATGATTAAAGAGTGGGCGACCGTTGTCTCCTGGCAAAATGGCCAGGCACTGGTGAGCTGCGACGTCAAAGCATCGTGCAGCAGTTGCGCCTCACGAGCCGGATGCGGCAGTCGCGTGCTGAATAAACTCGGGCCGCAAACCACACATACCATTGTGGTGCCAAGTGCCGAACCGCTGGCGCCTGGTCAAAAAGTGGAACTGGGCATTGCCGAAGGCAGCCTGCTGGGGTCAGCAATGCTGGTTTACCTGTCGCCGCTGGTTGGGCTGTTTATCTTCGCGGCGTTGTTCCAGGTACTGTTTGGTTCTGATATTGCCGCGTTGAGCGGCGCGGTGCTGGGCGGCGTCGGGGGTTTTCTGATTGCGCGCGGCTACTCGCGTAAACTGGCTGAACGCGAGGCTTGGCAGCCGGTCATTCTTAACGTTGCTCTTCCTCCCGGTCTGGTTCGTGTTGAAACACCATCTTCCGAAACGAACCCGTGATATTTTTGCCGGATGGCGGTTTCGCCTGATCCGGCCTGGGAAAGATAAGCAGACCTCCCAGGCCCGATAAGCTCGCGCCATCGGGCATCATGCTTCCCTTACGACGTTTTACATCAGAAAAGCGATGCCGTTTCCGGTTCCCGCTATCCTTGCTGTATGAACATTTCCTCGCCTCAGTGTTGTAGTGTAGAATGCGGCGTTTCAGTTAAACAGACGTTAAGCTCAGAACAGCGACTTCTAAGAGCCTGCTCAGGCAGGCGTAAGGCACAATAATTACTCTATATGAAGAACATACGTAACTTTTCGATCATTGCTCATATCGACCACGGTAAATCGACGCTGTCTGACCGCATTATCCAGATCTGCGGTGGCCTGTCTGACCGTGAAATGGAAGCGCAGGTTCTCGACTCAATGGATCTTGAGCGTGAGCGCGGTATTACTATCAAAGCGCAAAGCGTGACGCTGGATTACAAAGCGGCTGATGGTGAAACCTATCAACTGAACTTTATCGACACCCCAGGCCACGTTGACTTCTCATATGAAGTTTCCCGCTCACTGGCGGCGTGTGAAGGCGCACTGCTGGTGGTTGACGCCGGGCAGGGCGTCGAAGCGCAAACGCTGGCGAACTGCTATACCGCGATGGAAATGGATCTCGAAGTGGTGCCGGTTCTGAACAAGATTGACCTGCCAGCCGCCGATCCTGAGCGTGTGGCTGAAGAGATCGAAGACATTGTTGGCATTGATGCGACCGATGCCGTTCGCTGCTCGGCAAAAACCGGCGTAGGCGTACAGGATGTGCTGGAACGCCTGGTGCGCGATATCCCGCCGCCGGAAGGCGATCCAGAAGGCCCGCTGCAAGCGCTGATTATCGACTCCTGGTTCGATAACTACCTCGGCGTAGTGTCGCTGGTGCGTATTAAAAACGGCACCATGCGTAAAGGCGACAAAGTCAAAGTGATGAGCACCGGGCAGGTTTATAACGCTGACCGTCTGGGGATCTTCACGCCGAAGCAGATTGACCGTACCGAACTGAAGTGCGGCGAGGTAGGCTGGCTGGTTTGCGCAATTAAAGACATTCATGGCGCCCCGGTTGGCGATACATTAACGCTGGCGCGTAACCCGGCAGAGAAAGCGCTGCCGGGCTTCAAAAAAGTGAAGCCGCAGGTATACGCCGGCCTGTTCCCGGTGAGTTCTGATGACTATGAGAACTTCAGGGATGCGCTCGGCAAGCTGAGCCTGAACGATGCCTCTCTGTTCTACGAGCCGGAAAGTTCAACCGCGCTGGGCTTCGGTTTCCGCTGTGGCTTCCTGGGCCTGCTGCACATGGAGATCATTCAGGAGCGTCTGGAACGTGAATACGATCTGGACCTGATCACCACCGCGCCGACCGTTGTGTACGAAGTGGAAACCACGGCGAAAGAGATTATCTATGTCGATAGCCCGTCCAAGCTGCCGCCGCTGAATAACATCTATGAACTGCGCGAGCCGATTGCCGAGTGTCATATGCTGCTGCCTCAGGCATACCTGGGCAACGTCATTACGCTGTGTGTCGAGAAGCGCGGCGTCCAGACCAACATGGTGTACCACGGTAACCAGGTGGCGCTGACTTATGAAATCCCGATGGCGGAAGTGGTGCTCGATTTCTTCGACCGCCTGAAATCAACGTCTCGTGGTTATGCGTCGCTGGATTATAACTTCAAGCGCTTCCAGGCGTCCGATATGGTGCGCGTTGACGTGCTGATCAACAACGAACGTGTCGATGCGCTGGCGCTGATCACTCACCGTGGTAATTCGCAGAGCCGTGGTCGTGAGCTGGTGGAGAAGATGAAAGAGCTGATCCCTCGTCAGCAGTTCGACATTGCGATTCAGGCGGCGATTGGCACGCATATTATTGCGCGTTCTACCGTGAAGCAGTTGCGTAAAAACGTTCTGGCCAAGTGTTACGGCGGTGATATCAGCCGTAAGAAAAAGCTGCTACAGAAACAGAAAGAAGGTAAGAAGCGAATGAAGCAGATCGGTAACGTCGAACTGCCTCAGGAAGCGTTCCTCGCCATTCTGCATGTCGGTAAAGACAGCAAATAATCCTAAGGAGTTGGCATGGCGAATATGTTTGCCCTGATTCTGGTGATTGCCACACTGGTGACGGGCATTTTATGGTGCGTTGATAAATTTATCTTCGCGCCAAAACGTCGGGAACGTCAGGCAGCGGCACAGGCCGCTGCGGGTGATTCACTGGATAAAGCCACGTTGAAAAAAGTGGCGCCTAAGCCGGGCTGGCTGGAAACAGGGGCTTCGGTTTTTCCGGTACTGGCGATTGTGCTGGTGGTGCGTTCATTTATCTATGAACCTTTCCAGATCCCGTCGGGTTCGATGATGCCGACGCTGTTAATCGGTGACTTTATTCTGGTGGAGAAATTCGCCTATGGAATTAAAGATCCGATTTACCAGAAAACGTTGATTGAAACGGGTCATCCGAAACGCGGTGATATCGTGGTCTTTAAATACCCGGAAGATCCGCGCCTGGACTACATTAAACGCGCTGTCGGCCTGCCGGGTGACAAAGTGACGTACGATCCGGTAGCCAAAGAGGTTACTGTACAGCCAGGGTGCCGTTCCGGTCAGGCGTGTGAAAACGCGCTGCCGGTGACTTACTCTGACGTTCAACCCAGCGATTTCGTGCAGACCTTTGCCCGACGTAATGGGGGAGAAGCCAGCAGTGGGTTCTTTGAAGTGCCGTTAAACGAAACGAAAGATAACGGCATTCGTCTGGCGGAGCGTAAAGAGACGCTGGGCGACGTAACCCACCGTATTCTGACCGTACCGATCGCACAGGATCAGGCGGGGATGTATTACCGTCAGCCGGGGCAGCAACTGGCGACCTGGATCGTACCGCCAGGACAATACTTCATGATGGGTGATAACCGCGATAACAGCGCGGACAGCCGTTACTGGGGATTTGTACCGGAAGCGAATCTGGTTGGTAAAGCGACCGCGATCTGGATGAGTTTCGACAAACAGGAAGGTGAATGGCCGACCGGCGTACGCTTAAGCCGTATTGGTGGGATCCATTAATTTCTGATAATCGTTCATGTTGTCGTCATTGCGGCGACAACATGAATTATTTATTGGATAAATCTCCGCAGACTAACGACATCCCCTGTCGTTGTGTATAGAATATTCCCCCGAAGTTTTAGGTTGGCGCCGTCAGGTTGCCACGGCACACTAAACAGCGTTGGTTTCCTCAGGTCTGTTTCGTGTGCTGAATTGTTGACGCATTCATTTATTGGTATCGCATGAACCCCATCGTAATTAATCGGCTTCAACGGAAGCTGGGCTACACTTTTACTCATCAGGAGCTGTTGCAGCAGGCATTAACCCACCGCAGCGCCAGCAGTAAACACAATGAGCGTTTAGAATTTTTAGGCGACTCGATTTTGAGCTTTGTTATCGCCAACGCGCTTTATCACCGCTTCCCGCGTGTGGACGAAGGTGATATGAGCCGTATGCGCGCCACGCTGGTGCGCGGCAATACGCTGGCGGAATTGGCCCGTGAATTTGATCTGGGTGAATGCCTACGTTTAGGGCCAGGTGAACTGAAAAGCGGCGGCTACCGTCGTGAATCTATTCTGGCGGATACCGTAGAAGCGTTAATCGGCGGCGTTTTTCTCGACAGCGATATCCAAACCGTCGAGAAGTTGATCCTTAACTGGTATCAAACGCGCCTGAATGAAATCAGCCCGGGCGATAAACAAAAAGATCCGAAAACGCGTTTGCAGGAATATTTGCAGGGTCGTCATCTCCCGCTGCCGTCTTATCTGGTGGTGCAGGTGCGCGGCGAAGCACACGATCAGGAATTTACTATCCACTGCCAGGTCAGCGGCCTGAGTGAACCGGTGGTTGGCACGGGTTCGAGCCGTCGTAAGGCGGAGCAGGCTGCCGCCGAACAGGCGCTGAAAAAACTGGAGCTGGAATGAGCGAAGATAAAAGCTATTGCGGATTTATTGCCATCGTCGGACGTCCGAACGTAGGCAAATCCACCCTGTTGAACAAGCTGCTCGGACAGAAGATCTCGATCACGTCCCGTAAAGCACAGACCACGCGTCACCGTATCGTCGGTATCCATACCGAAGGGGTGTACCAGGCTATCTATGTTGATACGCCGGGGCTGCATATGGAAGAAAAACGCGCCATCAACCGCCTGATGAACAAGGCGGCAAGCAGCTCGATTGGCGACGTTGAGCTGGTCATTTTTGTCGTGGAAGGCACCCGCTGGACGCCGGACGACGAGATGGTGCTGAATAAACTGCGCGACGGTAAAGCGCCGGTCATTCTGGCCGTTAACAAAGTGGATAATGTACAGGAAAAAGCCGATCTGCTGCCGCATCTGCAATTCCTGGCAAGCCAGATGAACTTCCTCGATATCGTGCCTGTTTCTGCGGAAACTGGCATGAACGTGGATACCATCGCTGGTATCGTGCGTAAACACCTGCCGGAAGCGACTCATCACTTCCCGGAAGATTACATCACCGATCGTTCACAGCGCTTTATGGCGTCTGAAATCATCCGTGAAAAACTGATGCGTTTCCTCGGTGCCGAACTGCCGTATTCCGTGACCGTTGAGATTGAACGTTTCGTTTCTAACGAACGCGGCGGTTATGATATTAACGGCCTGATCCTCGTTGAGCGCGAAGGGCAGAAGAAGATGGTCATTGGCAACAAAGGGGCCAAAATCAAGACCATCGGTATCGAAGCGCGAAAAGACATGCAGGAAATGTTCGAAGCGCCTGTACACCTGGAACTGTGGGTGAAAGTGAAATCCGGCTGGGCCGATGACGAGCGTGCGCTGCGCAGTCTCGGTTATGTAGACGACCTCTGAGTTAGCACTACGTGGAAGGCTGGCAGAGAGCTTTCGTCCTGCATAGTCGCCCCTGGAGCGAAACCAGCCTGATGCTGGACGTCTTCACGGAAGAGTCGGGACGCGTGCGTCTGGTTGCCAAAGGCGCACGCTCTAAACGTTCCAGTCTGAAAGGCGCATTACAACCTTTTACGCCACTGTTGCTCCGCTTTGGCGGGCGCGGCGAGGTGAAAACCTTACGCAGCGCTGAAGCGGTCTCTCTGGCGCTCCCCTTAAGCGGCATCACGCTTTATAGCGGTTTGTACATCAACGAACTGCTTTCCCGCGTTCTGGAATACGAAACGCGCTTCTCTGAACTCTTTTTTGATTACCTGAACTGTATTCAGTCGCTGGCTGGCGCGACCGGTTCGCCCGAACCTGCGCTTCGCCGTTTCGAGCTCGCCCTGCTGGGACATCTGGGCTACGGCGTGGATTTTCTGCATTGCGCAGGGAGCGGCGAGACGGTCGATGACACCATGACCTACCGCTATCGCGAAGAGAAGGGATTCATGGCCAGCGTGGTCATTGATAACAGCACCTTTACCGGGCGGCATCTGAAAGCGCTGGATGCACGAGAATTTCCTGATGTTGATACGTTGCGCGCGGCGAAACGCTTTACCCGCATGGCGCTAAAGCCGTATCTTGGTGGTAAGCCGTTAAAAAGCCGGGAACTGTTTCGACAATTTATGCCGAAACGGCCAGGGCGGGCAGAAAATACGAATAATGATTAACGAGGATTGTCATGGCTGAATTACTGTTAGGCGTCAACATTGACCATATTGCCACTTTACGTAATGCGCGTGGTACTGCTTACCCCGACCCGGTACAGGCGGCGTTTATCGCCGAGCAGGCGGGGGCGGATGGTATAACCGTACACCTGCGCGAGGATCGTCGCCATATTACCGACCGTGATGTACGCATTTTGCGCCAGACGCTGGATACGCGTATGAATCTGGAAATGGCGGTGACTGAAGAGATGCTGGCGATTGCCGTTGAGACGAAGCCGCATTTTTGCTGCCTGGTACCGGAAAAACGTCAGGAAGTGACCACCGAAGGCGGGCTGGACGTCGCGGGTCAGCGTGACAAAATGCGTGATGCCTGCAAACGGCTGGCAGATGCAGGCATTCTGGTATCGCTGTTCATTGATGCCGATGAAGAACAGATTAAAGCCGCTGCGGACGTTGGCGCACCGTACATTGAAATCCATACTGGCTGTTATGCGGATGCCAAAACGGATGCTGAGCAAGCGCAGGAACTGGCGCGTATCGCCAAAGCGGCGACGTTTGCGGCAAGCCTGGGGCTGAAAGTGAACGCCGGTCATGGCCTGACCTATCACAATGTGCAGGCCATTGCCGCGCTGCCGGAAATGCATGAACTGAACATCGGTCATGCCATTATTGGGCGGGCGGTCATGAGCGGCCTGAAAGAGGCGGTCGCCGAGATGAAACGCCTGATGCTGGAAGCGCGCGGCTAATGGCGATTCTGGGGTTAGGCACGGATATTGTGGAGATCGCCCGCATTGAGGCGGTGATCTCCCGTTCTGGAGAGCGCCTGGCAAGACGCGTGCTTAGCGACAACGAATGGACTATCTGGGAGACGCATCAGCAACCGGTGCGTTTTCTCGCCAAGCGTTTCGCGGTAAAAGAGGCGGCGGCAAAAGCGTTCGGCACCGGCATTCGCAACGGGCTGGCGTTCAATCAGTTTGAAGTGTTTAACGATGAGCTGGGTAAACCGCGTTTGCGTTTGTGGGGCGAGGCGTTGAAACTGGCGGAGAGGCTGGGCGTGGCGCATATGCATGTGACATTAGCGGATGAACGTCATTACGCCTGTGCGACGGTGATCATCGAAAGCTAGATTCGGGACTTTGTAGGCCGGATAAGGCGTTTACGCCGCCATCCGGCCTGGCGTCATCCCATCAGGGTGGGTTACAGCTTATCCGCGTGATGCATCAGAACAAACTTATCCCACAGCTGTTCTTCCGTTTCGACATGCGCCGGGTCTTTGAGAATGGTATTGGGGATCGGGCACACCTTCTGGCAGGTCGGCGTTTCGTAATGGCCCACGCATTCGGTGCATTTGTCGCTGTTAATCTCGTAAATGCTGTCGCCCATTGAAATCGCCTCATTCGGGCATTCAGGCTCGCACATATCGCAATTGATACACTTTTTAGTGATTAACAGGGCCATCAGGAAACTCTCAAAACATCACAAACCGGGCGGGCATTATACGCGCATTCTTTGCTCAGACCAGTTTTTTTACCAGGGCCTCACTGTGGCGAATACGCTCCGGCGCGCGCCCCAAATCCTGCTGTACCAGCGCCATAAAGAGCAAATCCGTCAACATCGTCTGCGCATGCGTAGAGGAGATTGCGGCGCTGCGCGTGGCCTGCTCTTCGGCGATCGTATACAGGCAACGAGTGGCGCGTTGTTGCAGGGCATTCGGTGTAAAGCCGGTGATCGCCAGAACCTTTCCTCCCACCCGCAACGTTTCATCCGCCGCCATATTCAACTCTCTGCGCTCGCCGCTATAGGAGATAGCCAGCAGGAGATCGTCCGGCGCCAGCGCCTGCACGGTGGCTAACAGCGCATGCATATCGTGTTCGGCGACGACATTGAATCCTATCTTCATCAGCTTCCAGGCGAAGTTCTGCGCCACCAGGCCCGATGTGCCAATACCGGTTATGACAACACGCCGGGCATTGCGCAGCATCATGACGCTTTCGAACAATTTCTCTTCGCTGTTAACATCGAGCGTTGCGTGCATTGCGGCGACATTTTCCTCGATCAATTTTTCGCCGACAAGCCGCATCGGATCGTCGCCCCGGATCTGATTATGTACCGGAATAGAGTGAGGATTTGGATTGCTGGCCAGCGCTTCGCTGATCGCCAGCTTCAGTGCCGGAAAGCCTTTGAAGCCCAGTTTCTGCGCGAATTTCACCACGCTGGACTGACTGACGCCCGCCTCAACGGCAAGCTGTTGTGAGCTGAGATGCCGTGTATCATCCGGCTGAGCAAGAATATAATCAGCAAGCTTTTTATCGCTTTGTGCGAGGTCCGGATAACGCTGACGTATACGAATCAAACAGTTCATGAGGACTCCTGGCGAAAAACATGACGGGGATCATAAAAAGATTTTCCCTCGCCCGAAAGAATATAATATTCCATTATTATAGTTATTATGAATTAAAAATTCCTAAGGAACAAAAATGAATCTCGGCTCGTTAGTTTCAGAAACCCGCAATCCACAGACTATGGATCTTGACGCACTCCCTACGCTTGAGCTGGTTCATCGTTTTAATCAACAGGATACGCTTGTAGCGCAAGCAGTAAAAGAGACGCTGCCAGACGTTGCCCGCGCAGTAGATGCCGCCGCCGACGCCTTAAAGGCGGGAGGGCGCATTATTTATATGGGCGCAGGCACCAGCGGACGCCTTGGCGTTCTGGACGCCTCCGAATGCCCACCGACGTTTGGCGTACCGCACGGGCTGGTGATTGGGCTGATTGCCGGCGGGCCTGGCGCGCTGCTGAAAGCGGTGGAAGGCGCGGAAGACAGTCAGCAGTTAGGGGAGGACGATCTCCTGGCGCTTAACGTGACCGCGCAGGATCTGGTTGTCGGGCTGGCGGCGTCCGGTCGTACGCCGTACGTCATTGGCGGGTTGAAATACGCGTGTCAGGTGGGCTGCGTCACGGTGGCTATCTCCTGTAATCCCGATTCTCCCATCGCGCGTGAGGCTGACATCGCCATTTCGCCGGTCGTTGGGCCGGAGGCGCTAACCGGCTCGACGCGACTGAAATCCGGTACTGCGCAAAAACTGGTGCTCAATATGATCTCCACCGGGGCGATGGTGAAGTTCGGCAAGGTGTACCAGAACCTGATGGTGGACATGAAAGCCACCAACGTTAAGCTCGTCGACAGAGCGTGCCGGATGGTGGTTGAGGCTACCGGGATTATGCGTGAAGAGGCCGAAGCGCTGCTTAAGCAGACAGATTTCGAGGTTAAACCGGCCATTCTGATGGCGCTTACTGGGCTGAATGCCGAAGACGCAAGGGCGAAATTGTCCACTCACCAGGGATTTCTACGGGCGGCGTTAGAACGCTAACGTTACCGGAAAATTGAGGTTCTATCTGTTAGTCTATCTGGTAACGATTATCGCCGGGTTTCGGTTAACCCGACTATTGGGCTTCAACAATCCAGAGGAGTAGGGTTTGGTTAATCACGAGCGTCGTGTCGTATTTTTTGATTTGGACGGTACGTTGCACCAGCAGGATATGTTTGGCAGTTTCCTGCGTTATCTGTTGCGTCGCCAGCCGCTGAATGCGTTGCTCGTGCTGCCGTTATTGCCGGTTATCGGGATTGGCTTGTTGATTAAAGGTCGGGCGGCGCGTTGGCCGATGAGCCTGCTGTTATGGGGTTGTACCTTCGGTCACAGTGAAGCGCGGCTCAAGGCGCATCAGGCGGATTTCGTTCGCTGGTTTCGCGATAACGTCACGGCGTTTCCGGTTGTTCAGGAGCGCCTGACGACCTATCTGTTAAGCTCTGACGCTGATATCTGGCTGATTACCGGCTCTCCGCAATCGCTGGTGGAACAGGTCTATTTCGATACGCTCTGGCTGCCACGCGTGAACCTGATCGCCAGCCAGATGCGGCGTGGCTACGGCGGCTGGCTGCTGACTATGCGCTGTCTGGGGCACGAGAAGGTTGCCCAACTGGAACGCCAGATTGGTGCGCCGTTACGTCTGTACAGCGGCTACAGCGACAGTAAGCAGGATAACCCGCTTCTCTATTTTTGCCAGCATCGCTGGCGCGTCACGCCGCGAGGGGAGCTCCAGCAACTCGAATAGAGTTAACGATAGCGCCCATGTATAATGCGCCCGCTTTTATTACCGGAGTGTCTCCTTTGTCTGATGTTGAATTTAGCCACGAATACTGGATGCGTCATGCGTTGACGCTGGCAAAACGCGCCTGGGATGAGCGTGAAGTGCCGGTTGGCGCGGTATTGGTGCATAACAATCGCGTCATTGGCGAAGGCTGGAACCGTCCGATAGGTCATCATGATCCCACTGCGCACGCTGAAATCATGGCGCTACGTCAGGGCGGGCTGGTGCTTCAGAACTACCGTTTGCTGGATACCACGCTTTACGTGACGCTGGAGCCGTGCGTGATGTGCGCGGGAGCAATGGTACACAGCCGTATTGGTCGGGTGGTATTTGGCGCTCGCGACGCGAAAACCGGCGCGGCAGGGTCGCTGATGGACGTATTGCATCATCCGGGCATGAACCACCGCGTAGAGATCACCGAAGGTGTGTTACGCGATGAGTGCGCAGCGCTGCTCAGTGATTTCTTCCGCATGCGTCGCCAGGAGATCAAAGCGCTAAAAAAATCTTCGCAAGAATCGTTGTAGGGCGGCCACGCGAAAGCGTCCAGCCCTGTGAGATTAGTTTTCGTCTTTCTTCTTCAGTGAAAACGGCAAAGAAGGAGAGTGTGACAGGTAGTTCGATGACGGCTGCGATAAGAAAGAAGAGAAAGGAAATGTCTCCGTGTCAAACTCGGTCGGAGACACTGCCGGGTAATCCTGCGCCAGCTTTATCGCTTCTGCCGTCTGCTTCTCTTTTTCTTGCAGATAGCCGACCAGGCTAATCTGATACTTCCGAATATTTTCCACATAAGCGTAGGCTTCATGCCCGCGCGCATAGCCGTACGTCAGCTTGCTGTAATATTGTTTCTGGCTGAGCAGCGGCAGCCGTTGTTTTACATCGGCCCAGCTATCCGGGTTGCCCCTGGTCTTGACCGTCAACGCACGGGCGTCAAGCATATGCGCATAGCCCATGTTATAGGCGGCGAGCGCAAACCAGATACGCTCCTCTTCCGGCACGGTTTCAGGCACTTTGCCCATCATATCCTGGATATAACGCACACCGCCGCTGATGCTCTGTTCCGCATCGGTACGGTCCGTCAGCCCCAGACTTTGCGCGGTGTTTTTGGTGAGCATCATCAGACCGCGAACGCCCGTCGGGGAGGTGGCCAGCGGGTCCCAGTGTGACTCCTGATAGGAAATTGCGGCCAGCAGGCGCCAGTCTATCTCCTGCGCGTATTTTTCAAACAACGGCTGGAGATCGGGCAGTACGCCGTCCACGGCCCGCAGGAAGGTGCGGGTATCGACATAATCAAAATCGTCGCCGTGCCCCAGATACTTCTCTTCCATACGCGCCAGTGAGCCGTCTTCATTAATAGCGTTGAAGAAATCGAGCAGCGCAGCGGAAAGCGTGTTGTCATCGTCCAGTTGGCTAAACCAGGTGACAGGCTGCTCATCGGTGACATCCAGCGCGACGGCCAGTTCAGGATGTACGCGCTGGAACAGGCTGATCGCGACAGAATCGGCAATGGTATAGTCCAGATTGCCGCTGATGACTTCGCTGAGCAGCGCCGCCGTCCCTTTTTTGTCATCGACTTTCCAGCTCAGATCGGGAAATTTTGTCTCTTTCAGCGCCTGCAAGTCATTCACCACGACATGCCCAGGCGCGATAGAGAGCTGGCTTTCATTCACCGTGGCCAGCGTGCGAGGCCGGTATTGTCCTACCCGGTAAACCAGCTGTTGCGAAACGGAATAGTAGGTCGGGCCGGGTTGATAGTTCTTCACGCGCTCGCTGTTGTAAACCAGTCCTGCCGCCAGCAGATCGGCGTTGCCGTTATCTAAATCGTCAAATAGCTGGCTGATATTCTGGCGTACGGTAATTTTCAGCTTTACGCCAAGATAGCTGGCGAACTGCTGTGCCAGTTCGTAATCCAGACCGTATTTTTTTCCGTTAATGCGGGCATAGGTCAGCGGCGACTCTATTGTTGAGACGCGTAACTCTCCCCGCGATTGGATCGCGGCGATACGATTGTCGGCTTTGCCGAACCAGGGGATTGATGGCCAGAGGGCCGCTGCCAGCAGCAGAGTCAATATGCCGATGAACAGATAATTAATCTTTAATTTTTTCAATTAGTTAATTCTCTGAATCGTGCGTAATCTCAGCCTGCTAATGTCATTTTGGTGGGTTAAAATCATCATGAATGTGCGGCATTTTGCGCAACAATGCGCCAGTTGGCAACTAATTAGAATGATTGGCCGCACCGTATGATAAGAAAAGGAGGCGATTTTATTTCGACGCAAACGGTTTCGTCGGGGCGTCAGATTCTTTATAATGTCGCCCGTTTCCCCCCTTGCGCACACTTAAAGCGCCTCAGGCGCTTCGAAGACGAGAGACTTATGATGGAAATTCTGCGTGGTTCGCCTGCACTGTCTGCATTCCGTATTAACAAACTGCTGGCGCGTTTTCAGGCGGCCAATCTTCAGGTCCACAATATTTACGCTGAGTATGTCCATTTTGCTGACCTGAGCGCCCCCTTAAACGAGGATGAGCACGCGCAACTTGCACGTTTGCTGAAATATGGGCCGAGCTTAAGCAGCCATACCCCTGAAGGAAAGCTGCTGCTGGTCACGCCGCGTCCTGGCACCATCTCCCCCTGGTCTTCCAAAGCGACTGATATCGCCCATAACTGCGGTCTGCAACAGGTAAGCCGCCTGGAGCGCGGCGTTGCATACTACGTTGAAGCCGCTACGCTCACGGCTGAACAGTGGCAGACGATTGCCGCTGAACTGCACGACCGGATGATGGAGACCGTGTTCTCTTCTTTATCTGATGCGGAAAAACTGTTTGTTCATCACCAGCCTGCGCCGGTTGCCAGTGTGGATCTGCTGGGTGAAGGGCGTCAGGCGCTGACTGACGCCAACCTGCGTCTGGGTCTGGCGCTGGCGGATGACGAAATTGATTACCTGCAAGACGCCTTCACGAAACTGGGGCGCAATCCGAACGATATCGAGCTGTATATGTTCGCACAGGCAAACTCCGAACACTGTCGCCATAAGATTTTTAACGCTGACTGGGTTATCGACGGGAAACCGCAGCCGAAGTCGCTGTTTAAGATGATCAAAAACACCTTTGAAACCACGCCGGATCATGTGTTGTCTGCCTATAAAGATAACGCGGCGGTGATGGAAGGTTCTGACGTGGGACGCTACTTCGCTGACCACGAGAGCGGTCGCTATGACTTCCATCAGGAGCCTGCGCATATCCTGATGAAGGTGGAAACCCATAACCACCCGACGGCGATCTCGCCGTGGCCGGGCGCGGCGACCGGTTCCGGTGGTGAAATTCGTGATGAAGGCGCAACCGGACGCGGCGCGAAGCCAAAAGCGGGTCTGGTGGGCTTCTCCGTGTCTAACCTGCGTATTCCGGGCTTTGAACAGCCGTGGGAAGAAGATTTTGGTAAACCAGAGCGTATCGTTACCGCGCTGGACATTATGACTGAAGGCCCGCTGGGCGGCGCGGCGTTTAATAATGAATTTGGTCGCCCGGCGTTGAACGGGTACTTCCGTACTTACGAAGAAAAAGTAAACAGCCACAACGGCGAAGAGCTGCGCGGCTACCACAAGCCGATCATGCTGGCGGGCGGGATCGGCAACATCCGCGCCGATCACGTACAGAAAGGCGAGATCGTCGTTGGCGCGAAGCTGATCGTGCTCGGTGGGCCGGCGATGAACATTGGCCTGGGGGGCGGGGCGGCGTCCTCTATGGCTTCTGGTCAGTCGGATGCGGATCTCGATTTTGCCTCCGTACAGCGTGATAACCCGGAAATGGAACGTCGCTGCCAGGAAGTGATCGACCGCTGCTGGCAGTTAGGTGATGCCAACCCGATCCTGTTTATTCACGACGTCGGGGCAGGCGGTCTCTCCAACGCGATGCCTGAGCTGGTGAGCGACGGCGGGCGCGGCGGTAAATTTGAGCTGCGCGATATCCTCAGCGATGAGCCGGGCATGAGCCCGCTGGAAATCTGGTGTAACGAGTCTCAGGAGCGTTATGTGCTGGCCGTGGCCGCCGACCAGTTGCCGCTGTTTGATGAGTTGTGCAAGCGTGAACGCGCGCCGTATGCGGTGATCGGTGAGGCCACCGAAGAACAGCATCTGTCCCTGAACGACAGTCACTTCGATAATCAACCGATCGATCTGCCGCTGGACGTGCTGCTGGGTAAAACGCCGAAAATGACCCGCGACGTGCAGACGCTGACAGCGAAAGGCGATGCGCTGGATCGTGCTGATATCACGATTGCTGACGCGGTTAAACGGGTTCTGCATCTGCCGACCGTGGCGGAGAAAACATTCCTGGTGACCATCGGTGACCGTACCGTGACCGGTATGGTGGCGCGCGATCAGATGGTCGGCCCGTGGCAGGTGCCGGTGGCGAACTGCGCGGTGACCACCGCCAGCCTCGACAGCTACTACGGTGAAGCGATGTCTATCGGTGAACGTGCGCCGGTAGCGTTGCTGGACTTTGCCGCTTCCGCCCGTCTGGCCGTTGGCGAAGCGCTGACGAACATCGCCGCGACCCAGATTGGCGATATCAAACGCATCAAGCTGTCCGCAAACTGGATGGCGGCGGCCGGTCATCCGGGTGAAGATGCCGGTCTGTATGACGCGGTGAAAGCGGTAGGCGAAGAACTCTGCCCGCAGCTTGGCCTGACGATTCCGGTGGGCAAAGACTCTATGTCGATGAAAACCCGCTGGCAGGAAGGCAACGAGCAGCGCGAAATGACCTCGCCGCTGTCGCTGGTGATTTCCGCGTTTGCCCGCGTGGAAGATGTGCGTCATACCATCACGCCGCAGCTCTCGACCGAAGATAACGCGCTGCTGCTGATCGATTTGGGTCAGGGGCATAACGCGCTGGGCGCAACGGCGCTGGCGCAGGTGTATCGTCAACTGGGCGACAAACCGGCAGACGTGCGCGATGTGGCGCAGTTGAAAGGCTTCTATGATGCGATTCAGGCGCTGGTGGCGCAGCGTAAACTGCTGGCGTATCACGACCGTTCCGATGGCGGCCTGCTGGTCACGCTTGCCGAGATGGCCTTTACCGGTCACTGCGGCATCCAGGTTGATATTGCAACATCTGGCGACGATCGTCTGGCGGCGCTGTTTAACGAAGAGTTGGGCGCAGTGATCCAGGTGCGGGCGGCCGATCGCGAAGCGGTCGAGGCGCTGCTGGCGAAGCACGGTCTGAGTGACTGCGTACACTATTTAGGTCAGGCCGTTTCCGGCGACCGTTTTGTGATTGAATCCAACGGGCAGGTCGTCTTCAGCGAAAGCCGCACCACGCTTCGTACCTGGTGGGCGGAAACGACCTGGCAGATGCAGCGCCTGCGCGACAACCCGGAATGTGCCGATCAGGAACATGACGCAAAAACCAACGATGCCGACCCGGGTCTGAACGTGAAATTGTCGTTCGATATCAATGAAGATATCGCCGCGCCGTATATTGCTACCGGCGCACGTCCGAAGGTTGCCGTACTGCGCGAACAGGGCGTGAACTCCCACGTTGAGATGGCGGCGGCGTTCCATCGCGCGGGCTTTGACGCGATTGATGTGCATATGAGCGATCTGCTGGCTGGCCGTATTGGGCTGGGTAATTTCCAGGCGCTGGTTGCCTGTGGCGGTTTCTCTTACGGTGACGTGCTGGGCGCGGGTGAAGGCTGGGCGAAATCGATTCTGTTCAACAATCGCGTACGCGACGAGTTCGAAACGTTCTTCCACCGCCCGCAGACGCTGGCACTTGGCGTATGTAACGGTTGCCAGATGATGTCTAACCTGCGTGAACTGATTCCGGGGAGCGATCTGTGGCCGCGTTTTGTGCGTAACCATTCTGACCGTTTTGAAGCGCGCTTCAGCCTGGTGGAAGTGACCCAAAGCCCGTCTCTGCTGTTGCAGGGAATGGTTGGCTCACAGATGCCTGTCGCGGTGTCCCACGGTGAAGGGCGCGTTGAAGTGCGTGACGATGCGCATCTGGCAGGGCTGGAAAGCAAAGGTCTGGTTGCGCTGCGTTATGTCGATAACTTCGGTAAGGTTACGGAAAACTACCCGGCCAACCCGAACGGATCGCCAAACGGCATCACTGCCGTTACCACGGAAAACGGCCGCGCCACCATTATGATGCCGCACCCGGAGCGCGTCTTCCGTACCGTCAGCAACTCCTGGCACCCGGAAAACTGGGGCGAAGACAGCCCGTGGATGCGTATTTTCCGCAATGCGCGTAAGCAGTTAGGTTAATCCGCACGTAAATGGCCCGATAAGCAAAGCGCTATCGGGCCTGGACATACGCGTAGGCCGGATAAGGCGAAGCCGCCATCCGGCAAGGAAGCTTCCGTGAAGGGCGTGTATTTATCCGTTAAACGGAGAACCTTTTTATTCTGGTAAATTTTTCCGTTCACTTTATGTCCCGCATTTCTCTGAAGACTCACTACCCGTGAACGTGCAAGGGAGGCTCGCCGCCGCCTCCCTTGCAACCCTGGCTCTCCGGCAAGGAAAATCGCCGCTGCGCGGTTTATTCGCCTTATTCCGTCTGCCTTTCGGGTCGGGGCCGAGCCTGCGTCCCGGCAGGCCGTCCCCTCCGCCCGCGTCCCTGCGGGCGGACCCGGTCAGCCGTCAACGTCTCATCGATTTTCAGCCGGAACAGGGGCATTGCTGCAATGCCCTGATTTTCAGTTGCACCGGTTTTGCTGTTAAAAAAACAAACCGCAGAAATGGTCAGGTGTGGGCAGATCCGGCTGAAAATTGCCGACGTGTTTCCGTAAGGCCGGAGGAACCCGCATGGATGCGGGTTCAGGGCGCGCTTTGCAGGGATGCTACCTCGCGCCCGCCCCGGTAGCCTGGAGGAATAAGCGGAGGGGATTGCGAAGCAACAATTTTCCTGCCGGGAGCGGGGATTGTTAAGGGGGCAGCGATAGCCCCCTTAACGCGTTCACGGGTGATGAAGCGCCAGAGAAATGCGGGACATAAAGTGAACGGCATAATACTCCGGGATACTATGTTCTCTCTTCAGAATAATTCCGCTCACTGGATGGCAATATTTTTTGCCCTGCCATCAACCATAAAGGTGTCGGGAAATGCCGACATCAGTAGATTGTTTGTGTCTCCAAAAGGAGACATTTAACTCATTGATTTATAAAGATAGCGTAAGGTTTGTTTTTAGGTGTCTCTGAATGGCGACATCTTGATGAAATTCTGTTCGTTTTGTAACGGTGATGGTTTCTCTATAAAACCAAATAAAATCATAATGTTAATTGTTTGTTTTTAAAATTGGCACACTTACTGCATAATAGTAACCAGTGGCTCATTCACCTTCTTATGTCAGCCCCTTCGGGAAGCGCTACATAAACTTCGAATGACGCACAACAAGGTGCCTGCCGTCCAACTTCTGATAATAGCGTCGCTTTATCAACCCCCGGGCGAAACGTCGAGTTAGGCACCGCCTTATTCCATAACAAAGCCGGGTTAATCCCGGCTTTGTTGTATCTGATGTTCCCCTCGGTTAGCATCCTTGTATCCTTATCCGATGAGAGTAACGCCTTGAAGCGCTGGTCTGTTTTCCCCCGGTCTTTGCGACAACTGGTTATGCTGGCATTTCTGCTGATTCTGTTGCCTTTGTTGGTACTGGCCTGGCAGGCCTGGCAAAGTCTCAACGCGCTTAGCGCCCAGGCGGCGCAGACTAACCGCACCACGCTGATAGATGCCCGGCGCAGCGAAGCGATGACCAACGTGGCGCTGGAGATGGAGCGCAGCTACCGGCAATATTGCGTGCTCGACGACCGTACGCTGGCGAAGGTGTATCAGAGCCAGCGAAAACGCTACAGCGAAATGCTGGACGCACATGCGGGAGTATTGCCGGACGCTAAACTTTACCAGGCGCTACGCGATGATCTGAACGGTCTTGCACAATTACAGTGTAAAAATAGCGGCCCTGACGCTACCGCCGCCGCGCGGCTGGAGGCTTTTGCCAATGCCAATACGGAAATGGTGCAGGCAACGCGCACGGTGGTGTTCTCGCGCGGGCAGCAGTTACAGCAGGAAATCGCAGAGCGCGGACAATTCTTTGGCTGGCAGGCGCTGGTGCTGTTTCTGGTCAGCCTGGCGATGGTGCTGCTTTTTACAAGGATGATCATTGGGCCGGTGAAAGGGATAGAACGGATGATTAACCGGCTGGGAGAAGGGCGCTCTCTGGGGAATACCGTGTCGTTTACCGGGCCGCGCGAGCTGCGTTCGGTGGGGCAGCGCATTATCTGGTTGAGTGAACGTCTGTCCTGGCTGGAATCCCAACGGCATCAGTTTTTACGTCACCTGTCGCATGAGCTGAAAACGCCGCTGGCCAGTATGCGCGAAGGGACAGAGCTGCTGGCCGATCAGGTCGTGGGGCCATTGACGCCGGAGCAAAAAGAGGTCGTCGGCATTCTGGACGATAGCAGCCGCAACTTACAGAAGTTGATTGAGCAACTGCTTGATTACAACAGGAAACTGGCAGACAGCGCGATTGAGATGGAAACCGTGGAGCTTGAACCGCTGGTGGATATGGTGGTTTCCGCTCACAGTTTGCCTGCGCGCGCTAAAATGATGCATACCGAGGTCAGGCTGGCTATCGACAGCTGTCTGGCCGAGCCGATGCTATTAATGAGCGTGCTGGACAATCTTTATTCCAATGCGGTGCACTATGGCGCTGAATCCGGTAACATTTGTATTCGCAGCAATGTATATGGTTCAAAGGCGCACATTGATGTGATCAATACGGGCACGCCGATCCCGGAAGCGGAAAGGGCCATGATTTTTGAACCCTTTTTCCAGGGAAGCCATCAGCGTAAAGGTGCGGTGAAGGGGAGCGGATTAGGGTTAAGTATCGCCAGGGACTGCATCCGTCGTATGCAGGGGGAACTGTATCTGGTCGATGAGAATGCGCAAGAGGTTTGCTTCCGTATCGAACTGCCGCTATCTGCATCGAAAAACCACTAAAAATGAAGCTAAGCCTGGTGAGTATGCCACACGTTTTTGTTCGAGTTCTGAAGCGATTATTTCCCCGAAGAGGATGGTTAGCGAGTGTGCCTTGCCTGGTGCTGATGGGGTGCGCGCCACATGCCGCGAAGCATGTCGTAAATGATGCGTCGCAGGAAAAAATTCCACCGTATCAGCTGGCGGATTATCTCTCTACCGACTGTTCGGATATCTGGTTACTCAAAGGGCCATCGACGGATAACAATCCGCTTTACTGGCAGCGGGCGATTGATTGTGCCGATCGCCTGTTGCCTGTTCAGTCACGCAATGAAGCGCGGGCGCTGGAAGATGGCAGCTGGCAGAACACGTTCAAACGCGGGATTCTGCTGGCGGATGCTAAAATTACGCCCCTTGAACGGCGCGATATGGTCACTCGCCTCGATGCGCTAAGCGCGCAAATTCCCGCTCAGGTGCGCCCGCTCTATCAGCTCTGGCGCGACGGCCAGGCGCTACAGTTACAGCTTGCCGAAGAGCGTCAGCGTTACAGTAAACTCCAGCAAGCGTCGGATAGCGAGCTTGATACGTTGCGTCAGCAGCATCAGCACTTACAGGCGCAGCTCGATCTCACGACGCGCAAGCTGGAGAATCTGACTGATATTGAGCGCCAGCTCTCCACGCGTAAACCCGCAGGCAACTACAATCCTGACGCGACACACGGAAATGACAAACCCGCAGCGCCTGACGACGGCGCATCTTCCACACCGCCACAAGATGAGGTAACGCCATGATAAGCCGCAAACCGGCACATCTGCTGCTCGTGGACGATGACCCGGGGCTGTTGAAACTGCTTGGGATGCGCCTGACCAGCGAAGGCTACAGCGTCGTGACGGCGGAAAGCGGTCAGGAAGGGCTGCGCGTACTGAATCGCGAGAAAGTGGATCTGGTCATTAGCGATCTGCGGATGGATGAAATGGATGGCATGCAGCTGTTCACGGAAATCCAGAAAGTCCAGCCTGGCATGCCCGTCATCATTTTGACCGCACACGGCTCCATTCCTGATGCCGTGGCGGCGACGCAAAAAGGCGTGTTTAGCTTTCTGACCAAACCGGTCGATAAAGATGCGCTGTATCAGGCCATTGATGACGCGCTTGAACAATCGGCGCCAGCAATGGACGACAGCTGGCGCGAATCAATCGTTACGCGCAGTCCGTTGATGATACGCCTGCTGGAACAGGCGCGGATGGTGGCGCAATCGGATGTCAGCGTGCTGATTAACGGGCAAAGCGGCACCGGGAAAGAGATTTTCGCGCAGGCTATCCATAACGCCAGCCCGCGCAGCAGTAAACCTTTCATCGCCATTAACTGCGGCGCGCTGCCGGAACAGCTACTGGAGTCCGAACTGTTTGGCCACGCGCGCGGGGCGTTTACCGGCGCGGTCAGCAACCGTGAAGGGTTATTTCAGGCGGCGGAAGGCGGCACGCTGTTTCTTGACGAAATCGGCGATATGCCCGCGCCGTTACAGGTTAAGCTGCTGCGCGTTCTGCAAGAGCGTAAAGTCAGACCGCTTGGCAGCAATCGCGATATCGATATTGATGTGCGCATTATCTCCGCAACGCACCGCGATCTGCCTAAGGCGATGGCGCGAGGTGAATTTCGCGAAGACTTATATTACCGTCTGAACGTGGTGAGTCTGAAGATCCCGACGCTGGCGGAGCGTACGGAAGATATTCCGCTGCTGGCGAATCATCTTCTGCGCCAGTCAGCAGAGCGGCATAAACCGTTTGTGCGGGCATTTTCAACGGATGCGATGAAGCGTCTGATGACCGCAAGCTGGCCGGGAAACGTGCGTCAGTTGGTGAACGTTATTGAGCAGTGCGTGGCGTTAACTTCCTCGCCGGTCATCAGCGACGCGCTGGTGGAGCAGGCGCTGGAAGGCGAAAATACGGCGCTGCCGACGTTTGTTGAGGCGCGTAATCAGTTTGAGCTTAACTACTTGCGTAAACTGCTGCAAATCACCAAAGGGAATGTCACCCATGCGGCGAGAATGGCAGGGCGTAACCGGACGGAATTTTATAAGCTGCTCTCGCGCCATGAGTTGGATGCAAACGATTTCAAAGAGTAGTTTTCATGCCGTAAAGTAGCGTGAATTATGTTACGTTTATCAGATTAAAAGACAGGCGACCTTTTCAAGGAATAGCATGAAAAAGATTGATGCGATTATTAAACCCTTCAAGCTGGACGACGTCCGTGAAGCGCTGGCTGAGGTAGGCATTACCGGTATGACGGTTACCGAAGTGAAAGGTTTTGGGCGTCAGAAAGGCCATACCGAGCTGTACCGTGGCGCGGAATATATGGTGGATTTTCTGCCGAAGGTGAAAATTGAAATCGTGGTGACCGACGATATCGTGGATACCTGCGTTGACACCATTATTCGCACCGCGCAGACGGGGAAAATCGGTGACGGTAAAATTTTCGTCTTTGACGTTGCGCGCGTGATTCGTATTCGTACCGGCGAAGAAGACGACGCGGCAATTTAAGCCGCGTCGTGCTTGCCGGATGGCGGTGTAAACACCTTTCAGGCCTACAAAATCCCGTAGGCCTGATAAGCGCAGCACCATCAGGCATGACTTAATTACAGCACTTTATGTGGGCCGAAGCATTCGTAATGAATGTTTTCGCTTTTCACGCCCAGCCCTGTCAGCTGCTTCGCAGCAAACTGCATAAAGCCGACCGGACCGCACAGATAAAACTGCATTGCCGGATCGCTGATCGCACTTTCCAGTTTGTTTAAATCCATCAGACCTGTGCTGTCGAACGCGCCATTCGCACGATCGGCTTCTGTCGGTTCGCGATACCAGGTATGTGCGGTAAAGCGCGGCAGGGTTTTACCCAGCTCGCTCACTTCATCTGCGAACGCATGCACGTCGCCGTTTTCCGCCGCGTGGAACCAGTTCACCTGCGCGGTGTGGTTGGCTTTGGTCAGCGTATCCAGCATGGCCAGCATTGGAGTCTGGCCTACGCCTGCGGAAATCAGGGAAACAGGCGTATCCGTTGCGACATCCATGAAGAAATCACCTGCCGGAGCGGCTAAGTGGACGATATCGCCGACGCTTGCGTGGTTGTGCAGCCAGCTGGAAACCTGACCGCCATCTTCACGCTTAACTGCGATGCGATAACCTTTACCATCCGGCTTGCGGGTCAGGGAATACTGACGGATCTCCTGATGCGGGAAGCCTTCCGGTTTCAGCCAGACCCCCAGGTATTGACCCGGATGATATTCTGCGACCGGGCCGCCATCGACCGGTTCAAATTCAAAGCTGGTAATCAGGGCGCTGCGCGGCGTTTTCGCGACGATGCGGAACGGACGAGTGCCTTCCCAGCCGCCATTCTTGCTGGCGTTTTCGCTGTAGATTTGCGCTTCGCGATTGATAAAGACATTGGCCAGAACGCCATACGCTTTACCCCAGGCATCCAGCACTTCCTGGCCTGGGCTGAACATTTCGTCCAGCGTTGCCAGCAGGTGGCCGCCAACGATGTTGTACTGTTCTGGTTTGATCTGGAAACTGGTGTGCTTCTGGGCGATTTTTTCTACCGCAGGCAGCAGCGCAGGCAGGTTTTCGATATTGCTGGCATAGGCCGCGATGGCGTTAAACAGCGCTTCACGTTGATCGCCATTTCGCTGGTTACTCATGTTAAAAATTTCTTTGAGTTCAGGGTTGTGGGTAAACATGCGATCGTAGAAATGGGCGGTCAGTTTTGGACCGGTTTCAACCAGCAGGGGAATGGTGGCTTTTACTGTGGCGATGGTTTGAGCGTCAAGCATACTGTCTTCCTTTATCTGAGACTTTAATGATGTATGTCAAATGCATCTTATAAAAAATAACCCTGTATTGTAAATGGTTCTTTGTAACTTTGCGTTTTTAACGTTACAACGTGAAAAATCTGCATCACAAACCTGAAAAGAAATCCGTTGAAATTCGTAAGGTCTTCATTCGACAAAGCCTTGTACAGCATGAAGGTAATCGTTTGCGTAAAATCCTTTGTCAAGACCTGTTATCGCAGAATGATTCGGTTATACTGTTGGCCGTTGTCCCACGGGATTGCCTTTTTAGGCCAAAATTTATCGTTAGCTGAGTCAGGAGATGCGGATGTTAAAGCGTGAAATGAACATTGCCGATTATGATGCCGAACTGTGGCAGGCTATGGAGCAGGAAAAAGTACGTCAGGAAGAGCACATCGAACTGATCGCCTCCGAAAACTACACCAGCCCGCGCGTGATGCAGGCGCAGGGGTCTCAGCTGACCAACAAATATGCTGAAGGATATCCGGGCAAGCGCTACTACGGCGGTTGCGAATATGTGGATGTCGTTGAGCAACTGGCGATTGACCGCGCGAAAGAACTGTTTGGCGCAGACTACGCCAACGTCCAGCCGCACTCTGGTTCTCAGGCTAACTTCGCGGTCTACACTGCGCTGCTGCAACCGGGCGACACCGTTCTGGGTATGAACCTGGCGCAAGGTGGCCACCTGACTCACGGTTCTCCGGTAAACTTCTCCGGTAAACTGTACAACATCGTGCCTTACGGCATCGATGAGTCCGGTAAAATTGACTACGAAGAGATGGCGAAGCTGGCTCAGGCTCACAAACCGAAGATGATCATCGGCGGCTTCTCTGCTTATTCCGGCGTCGTTGACTGGGCAAAAATGCGTGAAATTGCCGACAGCATTGGCGCGTACTTGTTTGTTGATATGGCGCACGTCGCGGGTCTTATCGCCGCAGGCGTTTACCCGAACCCGGTTCCGCATGCTCACGTTGTGACCACCACCACGCACAAAACCCTGGCGGGTCCGCGCGGCGGCCTGATCCTGGCGAAAGGCGGTGACGAAGAGTTGTACAAAAAACTGAACTCTGCTGTTTTCCCTAGTGCTCAGGGTGGCCCGCTGATGCACGTGATCGCCGGTAAAGCGGTGGCGCTGAAAGAAGCGATGGAACCGGAGTTCAAAGTCTACCAGCAGCAGGTTGCCAAAAACGCCAAAGCGATGGTGGAAGTGTTCCTGAACCGTGGCTACAAAGTGGTTTCCGGCGGTACAGAGAACCACCTGTTCCTGCTGGATCTGGTGGACAAAAACCTGACCGGTAAAGAAGCTGACGCCGCGCTGGGTCGTGCCAACATCACCGTTAACAAAAACAGCGTGCCGAACGATCCGAAGAGCCCGTTTGTTACTTCCGGTATCCGTATCGGTTCTCCGGCCATTACGCGTCGCGGCTTTAAAGAAGCAGAAGCCAAAGAGCTGGCTGGCTGGATGTGCGATGTGCTGGACAACATCAACGATGAAGCGGTTATCGAGCGCATCAAAGGCAAAGTGCTGGACATCTGCGCACGCTTCCCGGTTTACGCGTAAGCGATACGCCTGGCATCGTGAAAAAGGCTTCCTGCGGGAAGCCTTTTTTATTTCCGGGTCATGCCGTGCGGGCGAATCCAGGCGTGACTTTGATACCCGGTTATATGAATAATTTTAATACCACGCCGGTGGTTTTTCGTTCGACAAGCGGATCTCCTTTCATCGCTGGGTGTCGGACTCATACTCAGAGCGCGTTTAGCTGTGATTCGACGTACAGATAGCCGATCCCCATCAACTGTTGCGAACGACTGAGTGTGCCAAAGCCGATCCGGGTGGACCTTGCCTGCGGGTTATCGCCATGATCAAAGGGATTAAACCCCGTTTGCTGCACCAGCGTATTCAGCCAGCTTTCGCCAAAGGCGCAACTGCGGCCATAAATCCAGATTTGGTTAATATTCAGGATATTCAGAAAGTTATATAAACTCAGGCCAATCGCGCTGGCGGCGTGTTCCACCCAGGCCTGGATGCGGACATCGCCCTGTTGCCAGGCGGTAATCAGTTGATCGATGGTGATAGTTTCTGGGTCGCAATCCGCCGTGGGCTGCGTTTTCATCCACCGTCGGGCCTGTTTTTTAAGCGCGCTGAGCGAGGCCACAGTTTCCAGACAGCCGTAGCGGCCGCAATCACAGGCCACCCCGTCCGGGTTGACGATGGTATGTCCGATCTGACCGCAGCCATACAAACTGCCGCGCCAGATGTTGTCGTTGATGACAAAGGAGGAACCAATCCCGTAATCGACGTTAATGACGCAGAAATCGCGGTTTGCCGCCGGGTTTTGCCACTTCTCCGCCAGCGCCAGCATCACGCAGTCATTGTCTAACCGCACCTGTACGCCGAGCATCTCCTCCAGCAGATATTTAATCTCAACCGGGGTTTTCCACGGTGCCTGCGGCATGGTTTTTGACGCCCCGGTAATGGGATCGACCTGACCGTGAACGCCTAATGCCAGATTGATGGTCACGTCGGGATAGCGCTGACGATATTCCCGCCAGTGCGCGGCAAGCGCGGTCAGCAAGGCTTTTGGCGAACCGGCATTGATCTCCGCATGGCGCCAGTCGCCCACGGCGACCAGACGCGCATCTGCCAGCTGGCTGGTGATGCTGGTGGGCGTCACGTTCATGCACAGCGTCCAGTCTCCCTGTTCGGGCAGATGATAGCTGCCGCTACTCAGCCCTCGTTGGCTTAACGTCTCCCGGGAATGGCAAATTCTTCCCTCATCGATCAACTCCTCCAGAATATTGCTGACCGCCGGAATCGACAGGCCGCTGAGCTGCGCCAGCCGGGATTTACTGAGCTGTTTTTCACGCCACAGGTGCGACAGAAAGATCTGCTTGTTGGCTTGCCTGACCCGGGCGTTATTGAACCCTGTACGCTGCATACACTTAACTCCCTTAACTATATTGCGTGAGCATTGCGTATTTTAACGCCAGTTATCTGCCCCAGAATAGCAGCAAGGTGAAATTTTACTTTTGTTTGTTTAGTGGAGAATGACATGTACGGTTCAGTTAAGGTCTGGCAGGAAACACTCTCACTCCCTACGTGGACAACCGGCGAAGAAGATCCAAACCCGATGTTCCTGGAAAAGCGGGTTTATCAGGGGTCTTCAGGCGCGGTTTATCCTTATGGCGTCATCGATACGCTGACCGGTAAACGTGAAATGCGCGAGTATCAGGCAGTCTGGATGGAGAATGATTTTATTCGCATCATGCTGTTGCCGGAGCTGGGCGGACGTGTTCATCGCGCGTATGACAAAGTGCAGCAGCGTGATTTTGTTTACTACAACGAAGTGGTGAAACCTGCGCTGGTCGGGCTGCTGGGGCCGTGGATCTCCGGTGGGATTGAATTTAACTGGCCGCAGCATCACCGTCCTACCACATTTATGCCGGTGGATTTTACCTGTCAGCAGGGCGAACACGGAGAACAAACCGTGTGGATGGGGGAAGTAGAACCCATGCGCGGCTTGCAGGTGATGACCGGATTTACGCTGTACCCCGATCGGGCATTAATTGAAATCACCGGAAAAGTCTTTAACGGCAACGCTACGCCGCGCCATTTTTTGTGGTGGGCAAACCCGGCGGTGAAAGGCGGAGACGACCACCAGAGCGTTTTCCCGCCGGACGTCACTGCCGTATATGATCACGGTAAACGGGATGTCTCCGCCTTTCCGATCGCGACGGGTACTTATTACAAAGTGGACTACTCTGCCGGCGTGGATATCTCGCGTTATAAAAATGTGCCGGTGCCGACCTCTTATATGGCTGAAAAGTCAGATTATGATTTTGTCGGCGCCTGGCATCATGGCGAACGAGGGGGACTGCTGCATGTGGCCGACCACCATATTTCGCCGGGTAAAAAACAGTGGACGTGGGGATACGGTGATTTTGGCGTGGCCTGGGATCGCAACCTGACCGATGACAACGGCCCGTACATTGAACTCATGACCGGGGTCTTCACCGACAACCAGCCAGATTTTACCTGGCTTGCGCCGTATGAAGAGAAAGTCTTCGTGCAGAATTTCCTGCCCTACAGTGAACTGGGCATGGTGCAAAACGCCAGTACGCAGCTTGCGCTGCACCTTGAGCGAGAAGGGAACCAGCTTTCATCCGGCGTTTATGCCGTTGCGCCGCTACATGACGTTCAGGTAACGCTTTGTGCCCAGGGGCAACCGTTCTTTGAAAAAACACTCACGCTGGAACCCGGTCAAAGCTGGCGCGCCGATCTTTCTGACGCGGGCCACGCGCGGGTGAAAATGACCGTTGCCCGTCGTGATGGCGTCACGCTGCTGGCGTATGAGGAGCATATCGCGGAGGACTTGCCGTTGCCGAAAGCGGCCTGTGCGCCCGAACTACCAGAGGCGCTGTCCAGTACTGATGAGCTCTATTTTATTGGTCAGCATCTGGAGCAGTACAACCATGCCAGCCGCTATGCAGAAGAGTATTACCAGCGAGCGCTGGACGTGGATCCGCATGACTATCGCAACAATGTCGCGCTGGGCACGCTGGCGCTGAATCGTGCGGACTGGGCGCAGGCAGAGCGCTGTGCGCAGTACGCCTTACAGCGGGCGCATAAGCTCAATAAAAATCCGCGTGATGGGGAGGCGAGTATGCTGCTGGCCGCCGCGCTGGAACGCCAGGGCAAGGACGACCTCGCCCGCGAGCACTATTACAAAGCCAGCTGGAGCGGCAACTGTCGTGACGCGGCCTTCTGGTCGCTGGCGCGAATCGCCATGAAGCGGAATGATTACGACGATGCGCTGGAGAAAGTGAATCTGAGTTTGCGCTTTAATGGCAGCAATAATCTGGCGATGGGGCTGAAAGCACTGGTTCTGGCCGGACTCGGGCGCACAGCCGAAGCGCTGGCGTATATTTCACAGCAGCTTATTGAGTACCCGCTGAGTTACACCCTGCATTATGCGCGTTGGGCTATCCGTCAGGATGAGGCGGCGAAAGAGGCGCTTATCGCCATTACCGGGCGCCGTGGCACCAACGCCTGCGAGCTGGCGGGCTGGCTGGTCTCTTGTGGGCAAAAAGAGGCCGCCCGCGCGGTGCTGACGCTGCTCGACAGCCAGGAGACGCTGCCCATGCTGTGGCGCGCATCGCTGAGTGATGATCCGCAACCGTTTATTGCGCAGGCTCGCGACTGTTTGCACAACCGCGTTCGTTTTCCCAACACGCTCGACGAAGTGCAAATGCTGCAAACGCTGTCGGATTGCGCCTTCGCTCGCTATCTGCTGGGTTGTTTCTGGTACAGCAAACGTTGTTATGAAGAGGCGGTGAATTGCTGGCAGTTTACGCTGGAGCAGGAACCGAATTTCGCGCCGGTGCATCGGCTGCTGGGGATTTACGCCTGGAACAAACAGCACGATGCGCAGAAAGCGCTGAAATACCTGTCTCAGGCGGTTGCGCTGGAGCCGAAGAATGCCCGCTTCCTGTTTGAGCTGGATTATCTGAACAAACTGATGGCAGCGCCAGCCGAGGCGCGTTTACAACGGCTGGAGGCCAGCAAAGAGATTGTTTTCCATCGCGACGATCTGACCGTGGAATTGCTTAGCGTATGGAATAGCCTCGGTCGCTACGAAGCGGCCGCCGGGGTGTTGCGCGAACGTGTTTTTCACCCCTGGGAAGGCGGGGAGGGCAAAGCCACCGGGCAATATTTACTGAATCAGATCCATCAGGCGCTGGAGGCTATTCGCCGTGGCGAGCCGCAAAACGCTACCGTTTTGCTTCAGCAGGCGTTGCACTATCCGCACAATCTCGGCGAGGGGCGTTTACCGGGACAAACGGATAATGACATCTGGTATTTGCTGGGCTATTGCGCGCGCCAGCAAGGTCATCATGATGAGGCGCAGCGCTATTTCACCCGCGCGACTCGCGGAGGCAGCTCGCTGGACGCGGGACGTTACTACAATGACCAGCCGGTGGATTATCTCTTCTGGCAGGGGATGGCGCTGAAAGCGTCAGGTGACTGCACTGAAGCGAACCTTCTTTTCCAGAGTTTCCTGCAATGGGTGGAGACGCAGCGTGACAAGGTTCCCGACGTCGATTTCTTCGCCGTATCGTTACCGGATCTGGTGGTGCTGGATACACCCGAACAGGAGAAACACCAGCAGCACTGCCTGTTCATTACCGCGCTGGGCCATCTGGGGCTGGGTGATATCCCGGCGTGCCAGCAGGCGCTAAACGCGCTCCTGCAACGCAATCCGACGCATGACAAGGCGCAACTGCTGCGCCATGCGCTCAACGTACCGTTATTTCAATAGACCCTGAACAGGTGGAGGCGACTCCACCTGAAACCTGCTGTTCCCTGCGTTTCCCTGAAAGAGGAATCATAATGAATAACACGCAGACACATTTAAGAATCGGTTATGTCTGGACTATCTGTCTGGTTGCCGCCTGCGGCGGCTTGCTGTTTGGCTATGACTGGGTGGTGATTGGCGGCGCCAAACCGTTCTACGAAGCCTATTTTTCAATTACCGATCCCGCGCAGTCCGGCTGGGCGATGAGTTCAGCGCTGGTCGGCTGTATCTTTGGCGCACTGATGTCCGGCTGGTGCGCTGATAAATTTGGGCGAAAAATGCCGCTGATTCTGGCCGCGATCCTGTTCAGCGCATCGTCCTGGGGAACCGCTGTCGCCAGCAATTTCGATATGTTTGTGATTTACCGTATCGTTGGCGGCGTAGGAATCGGCCTGGCGTCCGCCCTTAGCCCGCTGTACATCGCGGAAGTCAGCCCGGCGGAAAAGCGTGGCCGTTTTGTGGCGGTCAACCAACTCACGATCGTGATCGGCGTACTGGCGGCCCAGCTCATTAATCTGATGATTGCTGAACCGGTGGCGACCGACGCGACCCGGCAGGCGATTGTTGAAAGCTGGAATGGGCAGATGGGCTGGCGCTGGATGTTCGGCGCGGAACTGGTGCCTGCGCTGGCGTTTCTGGTTCTGATGTTCTTTGTGCCGGAATCACCGCGCTGGCTGGTCAAAGCGGGCAAACCTGAACGCGCCCGCGCCATGCTGCAACGGATTGGCTCAGCGGAGTATGCCGGGCAGACGTTGCGGGAAATAGAACATACTCTGCTGAAAGACAACCACAAAGTGGCCTGGTCAACGCTGTTGCAGCCGCAGATTAAACCGATTGTCATCATCGGCATGGTGCTGGCCGTCTTCCAGCAATGGTGCGGGATCAATGTGATCTTCAACTATGCGCAGGAGATCTTCGCTTCCGCAGGGTTTGATATCAACGGAACGTTAAAATCCATTGTCGCCACAGGGATCATTAACCTCGTCTTCACCCTCGCAGCGCTGCCGCTGGTCGATAAAATTGGTCGCCGAAAACTGATGCTGTTTGGCGCTTCAGGACTCACGGTGATTTATGTACTGATTGCCGCCGCTTACGGGATGGGGATTATGGGCTGGCCGGTTCTGGTGCTGGTGCTGGCGGCTATTGCGATTTACGCCCTGACGCTGGCGCCTGTCACCTGGGTTCTGTTGTCGGAAATCTTCCCGAACCGCGTCCGTGGTCTGGCGATGTCGCTGGGGACGCTGGCGCTCTGGATTGCCTGCTTCCTGCTGACCTACACGTTCCCGCTGCTTAATGCGGGGCTGGGAGCGGCGGGCAGTTTCCTGCTTTACGGCGTTATCTGCGCGATGGGGTATTTCTACGTGCTGCGCAATGTGCCTGAAACGAAAGGCGTGACGCTGGAGGCGCTGGAAGAGCAACTGGCGGCGCGGCATGTGAAATCCAGCCCGTCAACTCAACAGCGAAGCGCACGGTAACGGACGATACGCTGACATTACAAAACACGCATCTGCGGATGTGTGTTGATCCACAGGGCGGCAGATTGTTGAGTTTGTTTTCATTAGCGCATCAGCAGGCCGTTTTACGTGAAGGATGCGGCGTAAAACCCGGCGAATGCGGCCTGTTCCCCATGCTGCCGGTCGCCAATCGCGTTGCCGAAAACCGTTTTCTGTTCCGCGGAGAGGAGGTGAATCTTCCCCGGCATGAGGAGGATGCCGTTTTCTTTCTGCACGGTGACGGCTGGCTCAGGCGCTGGGATACGATTGCCGTTCATGAGGATGCCTGTCATCTGCGTTCAGGTCGTCAAATGGCATGCGGTTATGATTATGTCGCGGATCTTCACTATCAGCTGGACGCCGCTGTGCTTCATGCCTCGCTGACGATAACGCACCGGGGGGAACGACCGATGCTTTATGGTTGCGGATTCCACCCGTACTTTGCTTTTGATTGTCACAGTACCGTGCAGTTTGCCGCCAGCGGTTACTGGCCGGAAGGTAAGCAGCATCTGCCGCAGGAATGGCAGAGCGATATTCCCCGGCAGGCGGATTTTTCCGGTGCGCAATATGGCGAGGATGCGTGGCTTAACGTAGGGTATTCCGGCTGGAGCGGGCGGGCGATCGTGCAGCGTGATGTGATGAAGGTCACGCTTTTATCGCAAACGCCCTGGCTTATGCTATTCAGAATGCAAGGGGAGTCATTCTTGTGTCTGGAACCGCAGTCGCACCCGGTAAATGCCCACAACATGCCGGGGCAACCGGGACTCCAGGCTTTAGCTCAGGGAGACCAGTGCCATTTCGCGATGCAAATCGCTGTTGTTTAGGCCAAAAAAGATGTTATTCGCCTGTTAATGCTCTCTTGCGCCAGCCTGCATTTATCGCCAGACTATCGCCTCCATACGGGAGGGAATCATGGTTTTGCACTCCACGCGCTGGCTGGCGCTCGGTTATTTTACCTACTTCTTTAGCTACGGTATTTTTCTGCCATTCTGGAGCGTCTGGCTTAAAGGCCTGGGACTGACGCCGGAAACCATCGGTCTCCTGCTGGGGGCGGGGCTGGTGGCGCGTTTCCTCGGTAGCCTGTTGATTGCGCCACGGGTGAGCGATCCTTCCCGCTTGATTTCTGCGTTACGCCTTCTGGCGCTGCTGACGCTGGTGTTTGCCCTCGCATTCTGGGCAGGGACGCACGTTGCGTGGCTGATGGTGGTGATGATCGGTTTTAACCTCTTCTTCTCGCCGCTGGTGCCGCTCACCGATGCGCTGGCCAATACCTGGCAAAAACAGTTAACGATGGACTATGGCCGGGTGCGTTTGTGGGGGTCCATTGCGTTTGTGATCGGCTCGGCGTTGACCGGGAAGCTGGTGAGCCTCTTTGATTATCAGGCGATTCTGGGGCTATTGACGCTTGGGGTGGCCTCGATGCTGCTAGGTATGCTGCTGCGACCGAGCGTATTGCCGCAGGGGGAAAGCCGTCATCAGGAAAGCGCGGGCTGGCCTGCCTGGCGTACGCTCGTCGTTCAGAGCTGGCGCTTTCTCGCCTGCGTGTGCCTGCTGCAAGGCGCGCATGCCGCTTATTACGGCTTCAGCGCGATTTACTGGCAGGGGGCGGGCTATTCCGCTTCGGCAGTGGGGTATTTGTGGTCGCTGGGCGTGGTGGCGGAAGTGGTTATTTTTGCGCTGAGCAACAAACTGTTCCGCCGTTTTAGCGCTCGCGATCTGCTATTGCTCTCCGCCGTATGCGGCGTCATTCGCTGGGGATTAATGGGCTGGAGCACAGCGCTGCCGTGGCTGATAGCGATCCAGATTCTGCATTGCGGCACTTTTACCGTTTGCCATCTGGCCGCGATGCGTTACATCGCCGCTCGCCAGGGAAGTGAAGTGATTCGTCTACAGGCGGTCTATTCTGCCGTGGCGATGGGCGGCAGCATCGCCATCATGACCGTATTCGCCGGATTCCTGTATCAGCATTTAGGGAACGGCGTATTCTGGGTGATGGCATTGGTGGCGTTGCCTGCTATTTTCTTACGGCCTAACGTCGCCGCGTCATCATGATTCCAGTATTTTGCGGATCTGCTGCTGTTGGTGTGCGGTAAGCGACAGGTCCGCATGAATCAACGGCGGCGAAAAGAGCGGCAGCGGTGTGGCATACGGGGTGACAATCAGCGCCACGCCGCGCGGCGAACCGTCTTTCTGGAAGGTCTGCGTCGGCACATGCTTAATATTGAGCGGCAGGAGCGTCAGTTCTCGTAATTGCTGCTCAATATGTGCCTCCAGTTCGCCGTTATTGCCTGTCAGTAACACGATCTGCTTTTCGTGCAGATCGTTCTCCTGCATCAGCCATGCGCCAAAAATCACCGCGACCAGCCCTGTCTCTTCATCAGAGAAACGCACACCGTATTCGCTTTCAAACCCGGCGAGGGCGTCACGCGTGGTGCGCACCAGCCGAGGGTAGAGGCGACTGAACTCTTCCGGCAGCGTGTTATCAATACCAATGGCGAATAAACTTCGGCTCAGCGCCTGGGCAAGGTGCACATAGAGTTGGTCGTTAAGTCCTTGTTCGTCGCTGAAGCGTACCTGCCCCATTTCCCGAAAGCGCAACACCAGTCGGGCGACAGCCAGGCGCAGGCGGCGATCCTGCTGATGGTTGTCGTGGATAGGGTCGGGGATGCGAATCATGGAAAACAGTAAAGCCATAAACAGCGTTTCGTCGGGCGGCGCGTTTTGCATGACGCGGCGCTGCCAGTGACGGCCAATCTCCAGCGCGAGCGGGTATTCGGCGCAGGACTGCGCCCACTGTTTCTGTAGCGGATTAAACGCTGGTGCGATGCCCGCATGATGCTGTAGCAGGCAATATTGTAAAAACAGCCGCAGAAACTGCACATCCCGGCATTCAAACGGTTTTTGCAGCCGCCGCGAGCAAAGGTTGATCAGCGCATGCAGATTGGTATCGTCATACAACGTACGCGCGATCCCTCTCCGTTTAAGCTCGGTTTTTAATGCCGGCGTAAACTGTTGCGTAATGAAAGTCGGGCATATGCGTAAGCCGCGTCTGAGCCAGTGTAAAAGGCACAAACGTTGGTTGAGCGCAGCCCCCTCGATTCGGTAGCGTCCGTTCTGACCCGTTGTGATGGCGAGTCGATGATAGCGCTGGATCTCCAGGCCTGTTTCGGTGATATCCTCACGGGCAATTTCATCATCGACGCCATTGAGCGCGCTGAATGTTTCCGTGGTGGCGATTTGCCCCGGCTGGAAAAGCGTCAGTAAAACCTGGCAGCGGCGCTGGGGAGCAGAAAGTACAGACGGCGAAGTAAGCGTTGGCATCATCTGTCTGGTCTCCCGTTAGTTTGTTTGATAAGGATAGCTAAAGTTTGTGCGTGGAAATGGTTATAAGAGGGCTTTACGCCAGGAATGCTGGCGAGCATCACAGAATTTTTAACGTGAGGAACAGATGCAATTAGTTAAACGCAGCGCTTTAACACTCTTTCTCGCTGTTTTATCTTTCACAGCGCAGGCGCACCCTCATAGCTTTATTCGATTGCAGACGCAGCTGGTGAGTGAAAACGATCGGTTTGTGGCGCTAAAAATGCGCTGGACGATGGATGAAATCACCTCCGCCGACCTGCTTTACGACGCGGGAGACGCGAAGCCCGGTTCGGAGATCTGGAAAAAGCTGGCGGCGGAAGTGATGGCGAACGTGCTCGGCCAGCACTACTTCACCGAAGTGTGGCACAACGGACAAAAGGTCAAGTTTAAAAATCGCCCGACGGAATACGGAATGGAACGGGAAGCGCACCAGGCGGTGTTGACGTTTGTCCTGCCGCTGGCTGAACCGCAGCCGCTGAGCGGCCAGACTTATACTTTCTCGACCTTCGATCCCACATACTATGTGGATATGAGCTACGCCAACGATCGGGACGCCTCGTTGCCGCAGGCGTTAAGCACACAATGCAGCATGAGCGTGCATACGCCGACGCCGAGTGAAGAGACGCTCAGTTTTGCGCAGTCGCTGGATAAAGAAGACGCGCCGCCGGAGGATATGGATTTGGGTAAACAGTTCGCGCAGAAGGTAACGGTGCAATGTCAGTAATCTCCCAACAACGTCCGCGCTCCCGACGCTGGCTGCCGCTGTGGCCGCTGGCGGTATTTCTGTTGCTGGCCATCGCGGGCGGGCTGTGGTTATGGCAGGCCTGGCCGCAGGTGATGGTGAAAAGCATTGTCTGGCAGCGGGAAGTGAATCAGCAGATGAGCGCCTTATTAAAAGCGGTGGCGGCGAATCCGGCGCAGGCGGGCGGTTCGCTGCTGTTGTTTAGCTTTCTGTATGGCGTACTCCATGCGCTGGGGCCGGGTCATGGAAAAGTGGTGATTACCACATGGCTGGCGACGCATCCATCAAAGCTGAAATCAAGCATCGGCCTGACGCTGGCCTCATCGTTGTTGCAGGGGCTGGTGGCCATTGCGCTGGTGGTTGTGGTGCTGACGGTATTGCAGCTTCCGGCGAGGCAGTTACATCTGAGTAGCTTCTGGCTGGAGAAGGGCAGTTATGCGTTAGTCGGCGTGCTGGGAATATTGCTTTGCTGGCGGGCGCTAAAGACGCTTCGCGCGCTGCTGCGCAAGCCGAAATTTATCTCATTTACGCCGCATCATGTTCACCACGAACATTGCGGCTGTGGGCATCAGCATCTGCCGAACCCAGAGCAACTCAGGAATGGCGATGACTGGCGCGCGCGGCTGATGATTATTCTGTCGATGGGGATGCGCCCCTGTTCCGGCGCGATTATGGTGCTGCTGTTCAGTAAAGTTATTGGCGTCTTTAGTTGGGGAATGGCGTCGGCGCTGGCGATGGCGGCGGGAACCTCGCTGACCATTACCTCTCTGGCGTTGCTGGTTCACAGTTTCCGCACGCTGGCAGTAAAATTAAGCGGCAATAAAACGCCGGTATTGTGGCGACAGATTGGCTGGACAACGCTGGCGTTAGCCGGTGGCGTGATTTTGGTTGTGGCTGCTGTTGTGATGTGGGTCAGTGCGGTGCCGGTGGGCAGGGGATTAAGACCGTTTTAGCACAGTTGTAGGATGAATGCCTGATGGCGCTTCGCTTATCAGGCCTACGGGAAACTCCCCTGGTAGGCCGGATAAGGCGCTAGCCGTCATCCGGCATCAAACGATTAACGCTTCAGCGCATCACTCAATTCGTCGCGCATGCTTGCCAGCATCGCTTTAACCACGCGTGGGTTACCGGCCACGATGTTACCGGTCGTCATGTAGTTATGGCCGCCGGTAAAGTCGCTGACAATACCGCCCGCTTCACGCACCAGCAGTTCGCCACCGGCGAAATCCCACGGACGCAGACCGATCTCAAAGAAACCGTCAACGCGACCCGCAGCCACATACGCCAGATCCAGCGCAGCAGAACCGGTGCGACGGAAGTCAGCGCATTCGGTGAACAGTTTGCTAACGATATTAATGTAGGTGGTCGCATACTGTTTGGCTTTGAACGGGAAACCGGTCGCCAGGATGGTGCCATCCAGGTCGCGCGCGGTGCTGCCGCGCAGACGGTAACCGTTCAACTGTGCGCCCTGACCGCGAGTGGCGGTGAACAGTTCGTTACGCATAGGATCGTAAACTACCGCGACTTCAGTACGGCCTTTGATGCGTACGGCGATAGATACCGCGAAGTGCGGCAGACGTTTGATAAAGTTGGTGGTGCCATCCAGTGGATCGATAACCCATTGAACATCCTGATCGGTACCTTCATGTTCACCGCTTTCTTCGGTAATGATGGTGTGCTGTGGGTAAGATTTGCGGATCGTTTCGATAATAATCGCTTCGGCGGCTTTATCGACGTTGGTCACAAAATCATTGCTGCCTTTCTGGCTGGTTTCTACTGAGTCAGGCGTTTCGTAGTGTTTGGCAATTACATTACCCGCCTTGCGCGCTGCGCGCACGGCGATGGTCAGCATCGGATGCATCGGTCTCTCTCACTGGATGTTAAAGAACGGGAAAACGGCGCAGAGTATAGCAGCGAGTTCGGAATATGTCTCCGTTTTATGATAATATGCCCGAATAATCTTTAGCCGAAGAAAGACAATGCTGCAAAATATTCGAATTGTGCTGGTGGAAACCTCTCACACCGGCAATATGGGTTCTGTTGCCCGCGCCATGAAAACAATGGGTTTAACAAACCTGTGGCTGGTCAATCCGTTGGTCAAGCCGGACTCCCAGGCTATCGCGCTGGCGGCTGGTGCCAGCGATGTGATCGGCAATGCACAGATCGTCGATACGCTCGATGACGCGCTGGCAGGGTGTAGCCTGGTGGTCGGCACCAGCGCGCGTTCCCGCACGCTGCCGTGGCCGATGCTGGACCCGCGCGAATGCGGTCTGAAAAGCGTGGCGGAAGCCGCGAATACGCCGGTTGCGCTGGTCTTTGGCCGCGAGCGCGTTGGTCTGACCAACGACGAACTGCAAAAATGCCATTACCATGTGGCGATTGCCGCAAACCCGGAATACAGCTCGCTCAACCTGGCGATGGCGGTACAGGTGATCGCCTACGAAGTGCGTATGGCCTGGCTGGCAACGCAGGAAAACGACGAGGCGGCGGAACATGAAGAGACGCCATATCCGCTGGTGGACGACCTGGAACGTTTTTACGGCCATCTGGAGCAGACGCTGCTTTCAACTGGCTTCATCCGTGAAGGCCATCCGGGGCAGGTCATGAACAAACTGCGTCGTCTGTTTACGCGTGCGCGCCCGGAAAGCCAGGAACTGAACATCCTGCGCGGCATTCTTGCTTCTATTGAGCAGCAGAATAAAGGCAAGTAAGCGTGTTGATGCCGGATGGCTGCACGATTTGCAGGCCGAATATTGTAGGCCGGATAAGCGAAGCGCCATCCGGCAAACAGAAACGGCACTGAAGGTTAAATACCTGACTAAATTAGTCAAGTAAATAGTTGACTGATTTAGTCGGGAATGTCAGACTTGACCCTGCTATGCAATACCCCCATTTTACAATAAAAAACCCCGGGCAGGGGCGAGTTTGAGGTTAAGTAAGACATGAGACTGACATCTAAAGGGCGTTATGCCGTGACCGCAATGTTGGACGTTGCGCTCAACTCCGAAGCGGGCCCGGTACCGTTGGCTGATATTTCTGAACGTCAGGGAATTTCCCTTTCTTATCTGGAACAGCTGTTTTCACGTTTGCGTAAAAATGGTCTGGTTTCCAGCGTACGTGGCCCAGGCGGTGGTTATCTGTTGGGTAAAGACGCAGGTAGCATCGCGGTTGGCGAAGTGATTAGCGCTGTTGACGAGTCGGTAGATGCGACCCGTTGTCAGGGCAAAGGCGGCTGTCAGGGCGGCGATAAATGCCTGACGCATGCGCTGTGGCGTGATTTGAGTGACCGTCTGACCGGTTTCCTCAACAACATTACCTTAGGCGAACTGGTGAATAACCAGGAAGTTCTGGATGTGTCTGATCGTCAGCACACCCATGACGCGCCACGTAGCACCCGCACGCAAGACGCAATCGACGTCAAACTGCGCGCGTAATTTACCCGCCCTGTTTCGGGGCGTTGCTGCGTTGGCCGCGCTTGTTCACCTCAGTCACTTACTTATGTAAGCGCCTGGGCTTCACAAGCTTGTCGCCTTGCTGCACCGCAAAACAGTTAGGGTAAAAAATTATAATAGATTTCAGAATCAGGCCGGGGCGTTTACTCGCCCCGTGTACTCGGTCGTACATCCAGCCGGTTGCCTGATTCCTTGCATTGAAGCGATGTACGGAGTTTATAGAGCAATGAAATTACCGATCTATCTCGATTACTCCGCAACCACGCCGGTGGACCCGCGTGTTGCCGAGAAAATGATGCAGTTTTTGACCCTGGACGGAACCTTTGGTAACCCGGCCTCTCGTTCACACCGTTTCGGCTGGCAAGCTGAAGAAGCGGTAGATATCGCCCGCAACCAGATCGCAGAACTGGTTGGCGCCGATCCGCGTGAAATCGTCTTTACCTCCGGTGCGACTGAATCCGACAACCTGGCGATTAAAGGTGCGGCCAACTTTTATCAGAAAAAAGGCAAGCACATCATCACCAGCAAAACCGAGCATAAAGCCGTGCTGGATACCTGCCGTCAGCTTGAGCGCGAAGGGTTTGAGGTTACTTACCTGGCGCCGCAGAGTAACGGCATTATCGATCTGAAAGAACTCGAAGCGGCGATGCGCGATGACACCATTCTTGTGTCCATCATGCACGTCAACAACGAAATCGGCGTGGTGCAGGATATCGCGACCATCGGCGAAATGTGCCGTGCGCGTGGCATTATCTACCACGTTGACGCCACCCAGAGCGTGGGCAAACTGCCTATCGACCTGAGCCAGCTGAAAGTAGACCTGATGTCCTTCTCCGGCCACAAAATCTATGGCCCGAAAGGGATTGGCGCGCTGTATGTGCGTCGTAAACCGCGTATTCGTATCGAAGCGCAGATGCACGGCGGCGGTCACGAGCGCGGTATGCGTTCCGGTACGCTGCCTGTACACCAGATCGTCGGTATGGGCGAAGCTTACCGTATCGCGAAAGAAGAGATGGAAACCGAGATGGCGCGTCTGCGCACGCTGCGTAACCGTCTGTGGAACGGCATCAACGATATCGAAGAAGTTTACCTGAACGGTGACCTGGAGCAGGGCGCGCCGAACATTCTCAACGTCAGCTTTAACTACGTTGAAGGCGAATCCCTGATTATGGCGCTGAAAGATCTGGCGGTGTCTTCAGGTTCCGCCTGTACGTCCGCAAGTCTGGAACCGTCCTATGTGCTGCGCGCACTGGGCATGAATGACGAGCTGGCGCATAGCTCTATCCGTTTCTCTTTAGGTCGTTTCACTACTGAAGAAGAGATCGACTACACCATTGAGCTGGTGCGCAAATCCATCGGTCGTCTGCGTGACCTTTCCCCGCTGTGGGAAATGTTCAAACAGGGCGTGGATTTGAACAGCATCGAATGGGCTCATCATTAATCGGTATCGGAATCAGGAGAATTTATAATGGCTTACAGCGAAAAAGTAATCGATCATTACGAGAATCCACGCAACGTGGGTTCCTTTGACAACAGCGACGAAAACGTAGGCAGCGGCATGGTGGGTGCACCGGCTTGCGGCGACGTGATGAAGTTGCAGATTAAAGTCAACAATGAAGGTATCATTGAAGACGCGCGTTTCAAGACTTACGGCTGCGGTTCCGCTATCGCGTCCAGCTCCCTGGTCACCGAATGGGTGAAAGGGAAGTCTCTGGACGAAGCGCAGGCGATTAAAAATACCGATATCGCAGACGAGCTTGAACTGCCTCCGGTGAAAATTCACTGCTCCATTCTGGCAGAAGACGCAATTAAAGCCGCTATTGCGGATTACAAAAGCAAACGTGAAGCAAAATAAGAAGAGTTGAGGTTGTTATGTCGATTACACTTAGCGACAGTGCTGCAGCGCGAGTAAATACCTTTCTGGCAAACCGTGGTAAAGGGTTTGGCCTGCGCCTGGGGGTGAGAACTTCCGGCTGTTCAGGTATGGCTTATGTACTGGAATTTGTTGATGAACCGGCGGCAGAAGACACCGTGTTTGAAGACAAAGGCGTAAAAGTCGTGATCGACGGTAAGAGCCTGCAATTTCTGGACGGTACGCAGTTAGACTTCGTAAAAGAAGGTCTGAACGAAGGGTTTAAATTTACCAACCCGAACGTAAAAGACGAGTGTGGTTGCGGCGAAAGCTTCAACGTGTAACGTGCTTACCGATAACCCCACCGTGGTCACCTGCGCGTGGGGTTTGTTTTACCTGACTCCCTGAAACATCAGAGAGTCGATGCCCTGAGAATGTTATGGACTACTTCACCCTCTTTGGCTTGCCAGCCCGCTATCAACTCGATACCCAGGCGCTGAGCCTCCGTTTTCAGGATCTTCAACGTCAGTATCATCCTGATAAATTCGCCAGCGGTACGCAGGCTGAGCAACTCGCCGCCGTACAACACTCCGCGACCATTAATCAGGCCTGGCAAACGCTGCGTCACCCTTTGACGCGCGCCGAATATTTACTGTCACTACACGGCTTTGATCTGGCCAGCGAGCAGCATACGGTGCGCGATACTGCGTTTTTGATGGAACAGCTGGAACTGCGTGAAGAGCTTGATGAAATAGAACAGGCAAAGGACGAAGCGCGACTGGAAAGTTTCATCAAGCGCGTGAAAACAATGTTTGATGCCCGCCATCAGCTGATGGTGGAACAGTTGGACAACGAGACGTGGGACGTGGCGGCGGACACCGTGCGTAAACTGCGTTTTCTCGATAAACTGCGAAGCAGCGCCGAACAACTCGAAGAAAAGCTGCTCGATTTTTAATTCCCGGAAGCGAATATGGCCTTATTACAAATTAGTGAGCCTGGTCTGAGCGCTGCGCCGCACCAGCGTCGTCTGGCGGCAGGCATCGATTTAGGTACTACCAACTCATTGGTTGCGACCGTTCGCAGCGGCCAGGCAGAAACGCTGGCCGATCACGACGGTCGCCATCTGTTGCCGTCAGTCGTTCACTATCAGCAGCAGGGCCACACGGTCGGTTACGCGGCGCGCGCGAACGCGGCGCAGGACACGGCTAACACCATCAGCTCGGTAAAACGCATGATGGGCCGCTCGCTGGCGGATATTCAGACGCGCTATCCCCATCTGCCGTATCAGTTCCAGGCTAGTGAAAATGGTCTGCCGATGATTGAAACGGCGGCAGGTCTGCTCAACCCGGTACGTATTTCTGCCGATATCCTGAAAGCGCTGGCGGCGCGGGCGACGGAAGCGTTGTCGGGCGAGCTGGATGGCGTGGTTATTACCGTGCCTGCTTACTTTGACGATGCACAGCGCCAGGGAACGAAAGACGCGGCGCGTCTGGCGGGGCTGCACGTCTTGCGTCTGCTCAATGAACCTACGGCGGCGGCGATCGCCTACGGTCTGGACTCCGGCAAAGAAGGCGTTATCGCGGTTTACGACCTCGGCGGCGGCACCTTCGATATCTCTATTTTGCGCCTGAGTCGCGGCGTGTTTGAAGTGCTGGCGACCGGCGGTGATTCCGCGCTCGGCGGCGACGACTTCGACCATCTGCTGGCCGATTATATCCGTGAGCAGGCGGGCATTGCCGATCGCAGCGATAACCGTGTCCAGCGTGAACTGCTGGATGCCGCCATCGCGGCAAAAATCGCGCTGAGCGATGCCGATTCCGTTAGCGTCAATGTGGCGGGCTGGCAGGGTGACATCACCCGTGAACAGTTTAATGACCTTATTGCCGCTTTAGTTAAACGTACTCTGATGGCCTGTCGCCGCGCATTGAAAGATGCGGGCGTTGAGGCGCAGGAGGTGCTGGAAGTGGTGATGGTCGGCGGCTCCACCCGTGTGCCGCTGGTGCGCGAACGCGTGGGCGAATTTTTTGGTCGTCCGCCGCTGACGGCAATCGACCCGGATAAGGTCGTCGCCATTGGCGCGGCGATTCAGGCGGATATCCTCGTCGGCAACAAGCCGGACAGCGAAATGCTGCTGCTGGACGTGATTCCGCTGTCGCTGGGGCTGGAAACCATGGGTGGCCTGGTGGAGAAAGTGATCCCGCGTAACACCACCATTCCGGTGGCGCGCGCGCAGGACTTCACCACTTTTAAAGATGGTCAGACCGCGATGTCGATCCATGTCATGCAGGGCGAGCGCGAGCTGGTGCAGGATTGCCGTTCGCTGGCGCGCTTCGCGCTGCGCGGGCTCCCGGCGATGCCAGCGGGCGGGGCGCATATCCGCGTCACCTTCCAGGTGGATGCCGATGGCCTGCTGAGCGTCACCGCGATGGAGAAATCCACCGGCGTTGAGGCGTCTATCCAGGTCAAACCGTCTTACGGTCTGACGGACAGCGAAATCGCCACCATGATTCAGGATTCAATGAGCTTTGCCGAGCAGGATGTAAAAGCCCGTATGCTGGCAGAGCAAAAAGTGGAAGCGGCGCGCGTGCTGGAAAGCCTGACCGGCGCGCTCGCTGCTGATGCCGCGCTGCTAAGCGCCGCAGAACGTCAGGTCATTGATGATGCCGCCGCGCACTTGAGCGAGGTTGCGCAGAGCGATGATGTTGACGCGATAGAACAAGCCATTAAAAACGTAGACAAACAAACCCAGGAATTCGCCGCTCGTCGCATGGACAAATCTGTTCGTCGCGCGCTGCAAGGCCATTCCGTGGACGAGGTTTAATATGCCAAAGATTGTTATTCTGCCTCATCAGGATCTCTGTCCCGATGGCGCAGTTCTGGAAGCTGAGACCGGCGAAACCATTCTTGACGTTGCCCTGCGTAACGGTATCGAGATTGAACACGCCTGTGAAAAATCCTGTGCCTGCACGACCTGCCACTGCATCGTGCGTGAAGGTTTCGATTCCCTGCCGGAAAGCACGGAAGACGAAGACGATATGCTGGATAAAGCCTGGGGTCTGGAGCCGGAGAGCCGTTTAGGCTGTCAGGCGCGCGTCACCGATGAAGATTTGGTGGTCGAAATCCCACGTTACACAATCAACCATGCACGCGAGCATTAACAGAGGGTAGTATGGGACTGAAGTGGACTGATAGCCGCGAAATCGGCGAGGCGCTGTACGACGCGTTCCCCGATCTCGATCCTAAGACCGTTCGTTTCACCGACCTGCATCAATGGATTTGCGATCTTGAGGATTTTGATGATGACCCGCAGGCATCAAATGAAAAGATCCTTGAGGCTATCCTGCTGGTCTGGCTGGACGAAGCTGAATAAATAAACGGGCTGCCCACGGGTGGCCCGTTTTCCTGTATGCGCGAAGAAGGAAAAGAACAATGACTGAAGCGATGAAAATTACGCTCTCCACCCAACCGGCTGACGCTCGCTGGGGAGACAAAGCCACATACAGCATCAATAATGACGGCATTACCCTGCACCTGAACGGTAAAGATGATTCCGGTTTAATCCAGCGCGCGGCGCGTAAAATCGACGGCCTGGGCATTAAACACGTACAACTGACCGGCGCTGGCTGGGATGTGGAGCGTAGCTGGGCATTCTGGCAGGGTTACAAAGGGCCGAAAGGCAGCCGCAAGGTCGAGTGGCCAGATCTTGACGATGAGAAGCAGAAGGAACTGGACAACCGTCTGGCGATCATTGACTGGGTGCGCGACACCATTAACGCGCCGGCGGAAGAGCTGGGGCCGGAACAGCTGGCGCAGCGTGCCGTTGATCTGCTGTGCAGCGTCGCGTGCGATCACGTCTCTTACCGCATTACCAAAGGCGAAGATCTGCGCGAGCAAAACTACATGGGGCTGCATACCGTTGGCCGGGGTTCCGATCGCGCGCCGGTGCTGCTGGCGCTGGATTACAACCCAACCGGCGATAAAGACGCGCCGGTTTACGCCTGTCTGGTGGGCAAAGGCATTACCTTTGACTCCGGCGGTTACAGCATCAAGCAAAGCGCATTTATGGACTCGATGAAGTCCGATATGGGCGGTGCGGCAACGGTAACGGGCGCGCTGGCATTTGCGATTACCCGTGGTCTGAACAAACGCGTGAAGCTGTACCTGTGCTGCGCGGATAACCTGATCAGCGGCAACGCGTTTAAACTGGGCGATATTATTCATTATCGCAACGGTAAGAACGTGGAAGTGATGAACACTGACGCGGAAGGGCGCCTGGTGCTGGCGGATGGCCTGATCGACGCCAGCGCGCAAAAACCAGAGCTGATCATCGATGCGGCGACGCTGACCGGCGCCGCGAAAACCGCGCTGGGTAACGACTACCACGCGTTGTTCAGTTTTGATGACGCGCTGGCGGGGCGTCTGTTGGCGAGTGCGGCAGAAGAAAACGAACCGTTCTGGCGTCTGCCGCTGGCGGAGTTCCACCGCAATCAGTTGCCTTCTAACTTTGCGGAACTGAACAATACCGGTAGCGCGGCGTATCCTGCCGGGGCGAGCACCGCAGCGGGCTTCCTGTCGCACTTTGTCGAAAACTACCAGCAGGGCTGGCTGCACATTGACTGCTCTGCAACCTACCGTAAAGCGCCGGTTGAGCAGTGGTCGGCAGGGGCGACCGGTTTGGGTGTGCGCACCATCGCTAACCTGTTAACAGCATAATTATGTAGGCCGGATAAGCGTTAGCGCTATCCGGCAAGATAACGGCGGGGGCGCTTCGCTTACCCGCCCTACACGCATCTCTATTGTGATCCTTATGTCCGAAACAAAAAACGAATTAGAAACCCTGCTGGAGAAGGCGGCGACTGAACCCGCGCATCGTCCGGCATTTTTCCGTACCTTACTGGAGTCCACCGTCTGGGTGCCAGGCACAGCGGCTGAAGGCGAAGCGATTGTTGACGATAGCGCGCTGGATTTGCAGCACTGGGAAAAAGAAGACGGCACGACGGTCATCCCGTTTTTTACCTCTCTGGAAGCCTTGCAGCAGGCGGTAGAAGACGAGCAGGCATTCGTGGTGATGCCGGTGCGCACGTTATTTGAAATGACGCTCGGCGAAACGCTCTTCCTGAACGCAAAACTGCCTACCGGTAAAGAGTTTATGCCGCGTGAGATCAGCCATCTGATCGGCGAAGAGGGCAATCCGCTGAGTACACAGGAAGTGCTGGAAGGCGGTGAATCGCTGATTCTGTCTGAGGTGGCGGAACCACCTGCGCAGATGATCGACTCCCTGACCACGCTGTTTAAAACCATCAAACTGGTTAAGCGCGCCTTTCTTTGCACTATTAAAGAGAGCAATGACGCTCAGCCGAATCTGTTGATTGGCATCGAAGCGGATGGCGACATCGAAGAGATCATTCATGCGGCGGGCAGCGTGGCGACTGATACCTTGCCCGGCGATGAACCGATTGATATCTGTCAGGTGAAAAAAGGTGAGCAGGGCATCAGCCACTTTATTACCGAGCACATCGCGCCGTTCTACGAGCGCCGCTGGGGCGGGTTCCTGCGCGATTTTAAACAGAATCGGATTATCTGATCCCGGTAGCCGGATGGCGTTCACGTCATCCGGGACAACCCGCACTGTAGGCCGGATAAGCGCAAGCGCCATCCGGCACATTACAAAACGTTAGGCCGGTTCTACCGGTAAATCATTACGCGCGCCCCATTCGCTCCATGCGCCGTCATACAGCGCGACATTGGGCACATCCAGCGTGGCGAGCGCCAGCACCACGACCGCCGCAGTGACACCTGAACCGCAGCTGGCGATAATCGGTCTGTCAAAACTGACGCCGTGACTGAAGAAAATGACGTCCAGTTCATCGGTCGTTTTTAATTCCCCTTCACGCACCAGCTCTGTCCAGGGCACGTTCAACGCGCCGGGAATATGGCCACGCTTCAGACCCGGACGCGGTTCATCGGCTTCGGCATTAAACCGTGGCGCCGGGCGGGCATCAACGATTTGCGCGGTTCTTTCATGGCTCGCCAGAAGTACATCGGTCAGACGCACAACCTTCTCCGCCGTGAATTTAACGTCAAATTCCCCTTCCGGGAGTTCCACTTCGCCTTCCTGAAGCGGCAGCTCATCGCGCTGCCAGCCCGCCAGACCACCGGCAAGAATTGAGACGTTTTCTACGCCAAACGTTCGCAGCATCCACCACGCGCGCGGGGCGGAAAACAGGTTGCCTTCATCGTAGACCACCAGATGTCTGTCCTGGTGTACGCCCAGTTCACGCATCGCCACGGCGAAGGCTTCCGGGCGCGGCATCATGTGCGGCAGCGGCGAGGTGTGATCGGAGAGCGCTTCAATATCGAAAAAGAGTGCTCCGGGGATGTGGCCTGAACGATATTCACCCGCAACATCCCTGTCTTCCTGTCCGGGAGGCGCCATGCGGGCGTCGATAATTTGAATTTGCGGATCGTCGATATGCTCTGCCAGCCAGTCGGCGGCGACAAACCAGGAGGTGGACATAGGCGTCTCCATCTTTTGCCATAATAATGCCAAATTGTCGGACGTTTACCGCAAAGGGACAAGTAAAAGAGGCTGATTTGGCTGGTGAAACCACATTTCTGATGAAAAAATCAGAACTTATATAACGAATACTGGCTTTCACAACGGGAAATCTCACGCATAATAGTTACTCTACGTTGCTAACGGGCCACTGTGGCCAGGGATGAAAGAATGAAACACATACGCGTAGCCGCTTGCATGCTTATGCTGGCGTTGGCGGGGTGCGATAACAACGATAACGCGCCAACGGCGGTGAAAAATGATGAGACGCCCGCCGCGCAATCCGCTCCGACGAAAGATCCGGCACAACTGCAAAAGCTGGCGCAACAGAGCGAAGGTAAAGAACTGACGCTGCTGGACGCCTCCGAAGTCCAGTTGGACGGCGCGGCGACGCTGGTGCTGACGTTCTCCATTCCGTTAGATCCTGAACAAGATTTTGCCCGCACCGTACATGTGGTCGATAAAAAAAGCGGCAAGGTTGATGGCGCCTGGGAGCTGTCGCCGAATCTGAAAGAGCTGCGCTTGCGCCACCTGGAACCCAACCGCGATCTGGTGGTGTCCGTTGAACGTGATTTAACGGCGCTGAATAAAACCGCCTTTGGCCGCGCGTATGAAAAAACCATTACCACGCGGGACGTTCAGCCGAGCGTCGGCTTTGCCAGCCGTGGCTCGCTGCTGCCGGGAAAAGTGGTGGAAGGCTTGCCGGTCATGGCGCTGAACGTGAACGAGGTGGATGTAAACTTCTTTCGCGTGAAGCCTGAGTCGCTGGCGGCATTCGTCAGTCAGTGGGAATACCGTAATGCTCTTTCGAACTGGGAATCTGACAACCTGCTCAAAATGGCGGATCTGGTCTATACCGGGCGTTTTGATCTCAATCCTGCGCGTAATACGCGTGAAAAACGCCTGCTGCCGCTGAGTGACATTAAGCCCCTGCAACAGGCGGGCGTGTACATTGCGGTAATGAATCAGGCCGGACATTACAACTACAGTAATCCTGCCACGCTCTTTACCCTCAGCGACATTGGCGTTTCCGCCCACCGTTATCACAATCGCCTTGATATCTTTACGCAGAGTCTGGAAAACGGCGCGGCGCAGCAGGGGGTTGAGGTTGCTCTGCTTGATGAGAAAGGTCAGACGCTGGCGCAAGCCGCCAGCGATGCGCAGGGGCATGTACAGCTGGAAAATAGTCAGCAGGCGGCGCTGTTGCTGGCGCGAAAAGACGGACAAACCACGCTGCTGGATCTGAAACTGCCCGCGCTGGATCTGGCGGAGTTCGCGATTGCGGGCGCGCCGGGCTACAGCAAGCAGTTCTTTATGTTCGGCCCGCGCGATCTGTATCGTCCTGGGGAAACGGTGATCCTCAACGGACTGCTGCGCGACAGCGACGGTAAAACCTTGCCCGATCAGCCCGTCAAACTGGAAGTGGTAAAGCCGGACGGTCAGGTACTGCGCACCGTTGTCAGCCAGCCTGAAAACGGGTTATACCGCTTTACGTATCCGCTGGATAGCGGTGCACCAACCGGCATGTGGCACATCCGCGCGAACACGGGCGATAACCAGCCCCGGATGTGGGATTTCCATGTCGAAGATTTTATGCCGGAGCGAATGGCGCTTAATCTCAGCGCGCAGAAAACGCCGTTAGCCCCGTCGGAAGAGGTGACGTTCTCCGTTGTTGGTTACTACCTGTACGGAGCGCCTGCCAATGGCAACACGTTACAGGGGCAACTCTTCCTGCGCCCGCAGCGTGAAGCGGTACAGGCGCTGCCGGGCTTCCAGTTTGGCGATATTGCGGAAGAAAACCTTTCCCGCAGCCTGGACGAAGTCCAGCTTACGCTGGATGAAAATGGCCGTGGCGACGTCTCCGCCAACAGCCAGTGGCAGGAAGCGCATTCGCCGTTACAGGTGATCCTACAGGCAAGCCTGCTGGAATCAGGCGGTCGCCCGGTCACTCGCCGTGCGGAACAGGCTATCTGGCCTGCCGATACCTTGCCGGGTATTCGTCCGCAATTCGCCTCTAAAGCGGTGTATGACTATCGCACTGACGCCACGGTTAACCAACCCATCGTGGATGAGGGCGGTAACGCCGCCTTTGATATTGTCTACGCCGATGCGCAAGGCAATAAAAAAGCCGCTTCGGGTTTGCAGGTTCGTTTGATCCGTGAACGGCGCGATTATTACTGGAACTGGTCGGAAAGCGAAGGCTGGCAGTCGCAGTTTGATCAAAAAGATCTGGTTGAAGGGGAGCAGACGCTGGATCTCAGCGCCGATGAAACGGGCAAGGTGAGCTTCCCGGTTGACTGGGGATCGTATCGTCTCGAAGTGAAAGCCCCGAATGATGCGATCAGCAGCGTGCGCTTCTGGGCAGGTTACAGCTGGCAGGATAACAGCGACGGCAGCGGCGCGGCGCGCCCAGATCGCGTCACCCTGAAGCTGGATAAACCCACCTATCGTCCTGGGGACACCATCAAACTGCATGTCGCCGCGCCGGTGGCGGGTAAAGGCTACGCGATGGTGGAATCAAGCGACGGCCCGCTCTGGTGGCAGGAAATAGATGTACCTGCCGAGGGTCTCGACCTGTCGATTCCCGTCGATAAAGCCTGGAATCGACACGATCTCTACCTGAGCGCGCTGGTTGTGCGTCCGGGCGATAAGTCGCGTTCAGCGACGCCGAAACGCGCGGTTGGGCTGCTGCACCTGCCGTTGGGGGATGAAAATCGTCGTCTGGATCTGACGCTGGAAAGCCCGGCTAAAATACGTCCAAACCAGCCGCTGACGGTGAACGTCAAAGCCAGCGCTAAACATGGCGAAACGCCAAAACAGATCAACGTACTGCTCTCTGCGGTGGACAGCGGAGTGTTGAATATCACCGATTACGTTACGCCAGATCCGTGGCAGGCATTCTTCGGGCAAAAACGCTATGGCGCGGATATTTATGATATCTACGGTCAGGTGATTGAAGGGCAGGGACGTCTGGCGACGCTGCGTTTTGGCGGCGACGGCGATGAACTCAAACGCGGCGGCAAACCGCCGGTCAACCATGTCAACATCGTGGCGCAGCAGGCGCTGCCGGTCACGCTCAATGAGCAGGGCGAAGGTTCCGTTACGTTGCCGATTGGTGATTTTAACGGCGAGTTACGCGTTATGGCCCAGGCATGGACGGCAGAGGACTTCGGCAGCAGTGAAAGCAAGGTGATTGTTGCCGCTCCGGTGATTGCGGAACTGAATCAGCCGCGCTTTATGGCGGGCGGCGATACTTCGCGCCTGACGCTGGATGTCACTAACCTGACAGACAAACCGCAGATGTTGACGATTGAACTCGCCGCCAGTGGGTTACTGGAACTGGTGAGTCAGCAACCTGCTCCGGTAAACCTGGCGCCGGGCGTGCGTACGACCTTGTTTATCCCGGTACGCGCAAAAGAAGGGTTTGGCGAGGGAGAATTGCAGGCCATGCTGACCGGCCTGAACCTACCTGGCGAGACGCTTCCCGCTCAACATAAGCAGTGGAAAATTGGCGTCCGTCCGGCCTGGCCTGCGCAGACGGTAAATAGCGGAACGGTGCTTCAGGCGGGGGAAACCTGGCATGCGCCCGCCCAAAACCTGGAGAACTTCTCGCCGGTAACGTTGCAGGGGCAGTTGCTGCTTAGCGGCAAACCGCCGCTGAACCTGGCGCGCTATATTCGGGAGCTGAAGGCTTATCCGTATGGTTGTCTGGAGCAAACCGCCAGCGGCCTGTTCCCGTCGCTCTATACCAACGCGGCGCAACTGAAGGCGTTGGGGATCGCGGGCGATACCGATGAAAAACGCCGTGCGGCAGTCGACACGGGGATCTCCCGGATGCTGCAAATGCAGCGTGATAACGGCGGTTTTGCCCTGTGGGATAACAACGGGCCGGAAGAATACTGGCTTACCGCATACGCGATGGATTTCCTCGTGCGCGCTGGCGAGCAAGGGTACAGCGTTCCGGCCGATGCGATTAACCGGGGAAATGAACGCCTGCTGCGCTATTTGCAGGACCCGGGCATGATGTCGGTGCGCTATAGCGACGATACCCAGGCCAGCAAATTTGCCGTTCAGGCGTATGCGGGACTGGTGCTGGCGCGTCAGCAAAAAGCGCCGCTTGGCGCGCTGCGTGAAATCTGGGAACGCCGGAGTCAGGCCGCGTCGGGCTTGCCGCTTCTGCAACTGGGCATTGCGCTGAAAAATATGGGCGATGCCAGCCGCAGTGAACAGGCGCTGACGCTGGCGCTGAACACGCCGCGCCGTGACGCGCAGCAATGGATGGCGGATTACGGTAGCCCGTTGCGTGATAACGCGCTCATGCTGTCGCTGCTGGAAGAAAATAAACTGCAACCCGAGGCGCAAAATACGCTGCTGACGACGCTTTCTGAACAGGCATTTGGTCAGCGCTGGCTTTCGACGCAGGAGAGTAATGCGCTGTTCCTTGCTGCGCGCACGCTACAGGATCTGCCGGGGACATGGCAGGCGCAGACTTCGCTCGCTGACCAGCCGTTGACGGGCGATAAAGCGCAAACGCGTAATCTGGATGCCGATCGGCTTTCCGCGTTGCAGGTGACCAACAGCGGCGACCAACCGCTGTGGCTGCGTCTGGACAGCAGCGGATACCCGCAAACGGCGCCCGTACCTGCCAGCAATGTGTTGCACATCGAGCGCCAGATTCTGGGAACCGATGGTCAGAGTAAATCGCTCAGTTCCCTGCGCAGCGGTGAACTGGTGCTGGTCTGGCTCGAAGTGAAAGCGAGTCAAAATGTGCCAGACGCGCTGGTGGTCGACCTGCTGCCTGCCGGTCTGGAGCTGGAAAACCAGAACCTGGCAAACAGCAGCGCCAGCCTGCAAGACAGCGGCAGTGAAGTGCAAAACCTGTTAAATCAGATGCAGCAGGCGGATATTCAGCATATGGAATTCCGTGACGATCGCTTTGTCGCGGCGGTGGCGGTTAACCAGGGGCAGCCGGTGACGCTGGTGTATCTGGCGCGCGCGGTGACGCCGGGAACCTATCAGGTTCCTGTCCCGCAGGTGGAGTCAATGTATGTTCCACAGTGGCGGGCGACGGGATCAACCGAGGGGCTTTTGATTGTCACGCCATAAATGATCGTCCTGCGCAGTCTACGCGGTGGCTGGCGCTGGCTGGCCATCGCTCCATTTCTGATGATTCTGACAGTCTGGGCGGCGGACAAAATCTGGCCGCTGCCGCTGCATGAGGTCAATCCGGCACGGGTGGTGGTGGCGCATGACGGCACACCGCTGTGGCGCTTTGCCGATGCGGAGGGGATCTGGCGCTATCCCGTGACGATTGAAGACGTTTCTCCCCGCTATCTTGACGCGTTAATTAATTATGAGGATCGCTGGTTCTGGCAGCATCCGGGCGTGAATCCGTTTTCGGTACTGCGTGCCGCCTGGCAGGATCTGTCGTCAGGACGCGTGATTTCCGGCGGCAGTACGTTGACCATGCAGGTGGCGCGACTGCTGGACCCGCATCCGCGAACCTTTGGCGGTAAATTTCGCCAGCTCTGGCGCGCGCTCCAGCTGGAGTGGCACCTGTCCAAGCGTGATATTCTGACGCTGTATCTGAACCGTGCGCCGTTTGGCGGAACGTTGCAGGGCATCGGCGCCGCCAGTTGGGCTTATCTGGGTAAACCACCGGCGCAACTGAGCTATTCGGAAGCGGCGTTGCTGGCGGTTTTACCGCAGGCGCCGAGCCGCTTGCGTCCCGATCGCTGGCCGGAACGCGCGCAAGCGGCGCGCAATAAAGTGCTGGAGCGGATGGCGGCGCAGGGCGTATGGTCGGCCCGGCATGTTCAGGAGGCCCGCGAAGAACCCGTCTGGCTGGCGCCCCGACAAATGCCGCAACTGGCGCCGCTGTTCTCACGCATGATGCTGGGCAAAAGCAACGGTGACAAAATCGTCACCACGCTGGATGCCGGGTTGCAGCGTCAGCTTGAAGAGCTGGCGCAAAACTGGAAGGGACGGCTTCCGGCGCGCAGTTCGCTGGCGATGATCGTTGTCGATCATACCGATATGAGCGTGCGTGGTTGGGTTGGATCGGTGGATATGAATGATGACAGTCGTTTTGGTCATGTGGATATGGTCACTGCGATCCGATCGCCGGGATCGGTGCTTAAACCCTTTGTCTATGGGCTGGCGCTGGATGACGGGTTGATCCATCCCGCCTCGCTGTTACAGGATGTGCCGCGCCGTACCGGCGATTATCGTCCGGGAAACTTTGACAGCGGGTTTCATGGCCCCGTCAGCATGAGCGAAGCGCTGGTGCGTTCGTTAAATTTGCCTGCGGTACAGGTGCTGGAAGCATATGGCCCAAAACGTTTTGCGGCAAAACTGCGTAACGTTGGCCTGCCGCTGTATCTGCCTGCGGGCGCGGCCCCTAATCTTTCCCTGATTCTGGGCGGCGCGGGCGCAAGGCTGGACGAGATGGTGGCGGCATACAGTGCGTTCGCCCGTCATGGCAAGGCGGCAACATTGCGCTTGCAGCCCGGGGATTCGTTGCAGGAGCGTCCGCTGATGTCGCCGGGTGCGGCGTGGATCATCCGGCGGGTGATGGCCGATGAAGCGCAGCCGTTACCGGATAGCGCCCTGCCGCGCGTAGTGCCGCTCGCCTGGAAAACCGGCACCAGCTATGGCTATCGCGACGCATGGGCGATAGGTGTTAGCTCCCGCTACGTGACTGGCATCTGGACGGGCAGGCCCGACGGCACACCCGTTGCCGGACAGTTTGGTTTTGCCAGCGCGGTGCCGCTGCTTAATCAGGTGAATAATATGCTGATGGCGCGCGCCGCGACGCAGCCTGAAGATCCGCGTCCGGCGTCGGTGAGCCGGGGCGTTATCTGCTGGCCGGGCGGACAGGCGCTTTCGGCGGGAGACAATAACTGCCGCCGTCGACTGGCGACCTGGCTGCTGGAGAACAGCCAACCGCCGACGCTGCTGTTACCTGAACAGGAAGGGATTAGCGGCATTCGTTTTCCTGTCTGGCTGGATAATGACGGAAAACGCGTCGCCGCCGATTGCGCCCAGGCGCGGGAGCAGACGTTGATTGTCTGGCCGTTGCCGCTGGAGCCCTGGTTGCCCGCTGCTGAACGCCGCGCTGCGCGACTGCCGACGGCTTCGACGACCTGCCCGCCGCTGGGGCAGGATGCGCCTTTACCTCTACAGTTAACGGGCGTGCGTGATGGCGCGATAGTGAAACGGTTACCCGGCGCTTCCGGGGTGGATTTATCGATTCAGAGCAGTGGTGGCGCGGGGGCGCGCTGGTGGTTCCTCAATGGTGAGCCGTTGGGAGAACGCGAGCGGAATATTACGTTACATCTTGCCGAAAAAGGCGAGTATCAATTACTGGTTATGGATGCTGCTGGACAGATTTCTGCGCTGCGATTTACTCTGCAATAGACCTGATAGCAACAGTTTGTTGCTAATACTCATCTTATTTTAAAAAAATGTTACCTTCATCCATAGGCAATAACCCGGATGCTCTTTATAATCCGCGCCAGGTCGTACAAGCATATATACAACAGCAGAACACATTACAGAGGTAATCATGGCGATTGAACGTACTTTTTCCATCATCAAACCAAATGCGGTGGCAAAAAACGTTATTGGCAACATCTTTGCGCGCTTTGAAGCAGCAGGGTTCAAAATTGTCGGTACGAAAATGCTGCACCTGACCGTTGAGCAGGCGCGCGGTTTCTATGCCGAGCACGATGGTAAGCCGTTCTTCGACGGTCTGGTCGAGTTCATGACCTCTGGCCCGATCGTGGTTTCCGTACTGGAAAGCGAAAATGCCGTGCAGCGTCACCGCGACCTGCTGGGTGCAACCAACCCGGCTAACGCGCTGGCGGGCACCCTGCGTGCCGACTACGCGGACAGCTTCACCGAAAACGGCACCCACGGTTCAGATTCTCTGGAATCCGCTCAGCGTGAAATCGCCTATTTCTTTGGTGAAGGCGAAGTGTGCCCGCGCACTCGTTAATAAATCAGTGATGTAGTATGTAGGCCGGATAAGACGCATCTGCGTCGCCATCAGGCAGTCGCGCAATGCCGGATGGCGCTGATGCTTATCCGGCCTACGACTTATCAGGTCTACGACGCTGCTCTGCCTTTACACATTATTTTCGCTAATGTCCCGCGCAGGCGTGGCATCCTTGCGATAGAATTTGTACAATGCAGCGCCCCAGGACGAGCACCGCTCACTGGGGCGCTTCTTTTTTCAACCCTCCAGGGGCCATAACGTGTAATAACGAGGCCGGAATAGAATATGTCTGAACAAATTGTCACGTCTGAAATCATCACCCCGGTTGTTCCTGATAAAAATGGAAAAATTAACCTGCTGGATCTGAACCGTCAGCAGATGCGGGAGTTTTTTAAAGAATTAGGTGAAAAACCCTTCCGCGCCGATCAGGTGATGAAGTGGATGTACCACTATTGCAGCGATAACTTTGATGAGATGACCGACATCAACAAAGTGTTACGTGGCAAACTGAAAGAGGTGGCGGAAATCCGCGCGCCAGAGGTGGTGGAAGAACAGCGTTCTTCAGATGGCACCATCAAATGGGCGATTGCCGTTGGCGATCAGCGCGTGGAAACGGTCTACATCCCGGAAGACGATCGCGCCACGCTGTGCGTCTCTTCGCAGGTTGGTTGCGCGCTGGAGTGTAAATTCTGCTCAACTGCGCAGCAGGGCTTTAACCGTAACCTGCGCGTCTCTGAAATTATCGGCCAAGTGTGGCGTGCGGCGAAAATCGTCGGCGCGGCGAAAGTCACCGGGCAACGTCCGATCACCAACGTGGTGATGATGGGCATGGGTGAACCGCTGCTGAACCTGACCAACGTCGTACCGGCGATGGAAATCATGCTGGATGATTTTGGTTTCGGTCTGTCTAAACGCCGCGTCACGCTGTCGACGTCAGGCGTTGTTCCGGCTCTGGATAAACTGGGCGACATGATTGACGTTGCGCTGGCGATCTCTTTGCATGCGCCGAACGATGAAATTCGCGATGAAATTGTACCGATCAACAGAAAGTACAACATCGAAACGTTCCTCGACGCGGTTCGCCGTTATTTGCAGAAATCCAATGCGAATCAGGGACGCGTCACAATTGAATACGTCATGCTGGACCACATTAACGATGGAACGGAACATGCGCATCAGCTGGCGGAACTGCTGAAAGATACGCCGTGTAAGATTAACCTGATTCCGTGGAACCCGTTCCCGGGCGCGCCGTATGGCCGGAGTTCCAACAGCCGCATCGATCGTTTTTCTAAGGTGTTGATGAGCTATGGTTTCACGACCATTGTGCGTAAAACACGCGGCGATGATATCGATGCCGCTTGTGGTCAGCTTGCCGGGGATGTGATTGACCGTACCAAACGTACTCTGCGTAAGCGTATGCAAGGTGAGGCTATCGACATTAAGGCGGTCTGATACGGCTTGCGCCATTGTGTGTTTTGTGTACAGTGGCGCAATGTTGGTTGAATGATGCCTCAAGTTGTACTTATCTGGTCAATATTAACGGTGCGTTTTTGTCAACTTTAGGGCAGTATGTAGCGGTGCAACAATAGTTTAGCCTTAAGGATTAAGCTGTTTTGTCATAAGTAGCCTGACAGTCTTATACTGTCCAACTAAGGTTAACTGACCAGATGTTTCGCGGTGCGGGTGGGCATTGTGTCTCACCGGCGCCTGAACCCCAATTTACGTACCAGCAGCTGTAGCGAATGAATACTGAAGCCACGCACGACCAAAATGAAGCACAATCCACCGGCGTTCGTCTGCGCAATGCCCGTGAACAACTCGGACTCAGCCAGCAGGCGGTTGCAGAGCGACTTTGCCTGAAGGTTTCCACGGTACGCGATATTGAAGAAGATAAGGCCCCGGCCGATCTCGCTTCAACGTTTTTGCGCGGGTATATCCGCTCTTATGCGCGTCTGGTGCACATCCCTGAAGAAGAACTGCTGCCCGGTCTGGAAAAACAGGCGCCGGTTCGTCCTTCCAAAGTCGCGCCGATGCAGAGCTTCTCTTTAGGTAAGCGTCGTAAAAAGCGCGATGGCTGGTTGATGACGTTCACCTGGCTGGTGCTGTTTGTGGTGGTTGGCCTGACGGGGGCCTGGTGGTGGCAAAACCATAAGGCGCAGCAGGAAGAACTCACCACGATGGTCGATCAATCCTCTGCTGAACTGAATGCCGGCGGCGATAGCGCCCAGAGCGTACCGCTGGACACCAGCGAAGCCGCAAGCCAGGATTCAACGCCAGCGCCAACTGCGCCTGTTGACTCTACGGCGACAAACGCCGTGCCGCAGACGCCGGATGCGTCCGCGACGACCACGGCGCCTGCCGCAGACGCTCAGCAGAATGCGGTCGTTGCGCCTTCTCAGGCGAATGTGGATACCGCAACCACGGCGCCTGCCGCGACGGGTGATACGGCGTCATTGCCGACCGATCAGGCGGGCGTGGCTACGTCAGCGGTCGATCAGAACGCGCTGGTGATGAACTTTACCGCCGATTGCTGGCTGGAAGTCACCGATGCGACAGGGAAAAAACTGTTTAGCGGAATGCAGCGTAAAGATGGCAATTTAAACCTAACCGGTCAGGCGCCTTATAAGCTTAAAATTGGCGCCCCGGCTGCGGTACAGATCCAGTATCAAGGAAAACCTGTCGATCTGAGCCGTTTTATCAGAACTAACCAGGTTGCGCGTCTGACCCTTAATGCCGAACAATCGCCGGCGCAGTAACAGACGGGCAACGCGGGAGATTTTTCATGCATAACCAGGCTCCAATTCAACGTAGAAAATCGAAACGTATTTACGTTGGGAATGTGCCGATTGGCGATGGCGCCCCCATCGCCGTACAGTCAATGACCAATACGCGCACGACGGATGTGGAAGCGACGGTCAATCAAATTAAAGCGCTGGAACGTGTTGGCGCGGATATCGTCCGCGTCTCCGTGCCGACAATGGATGCCGCAGAGGCGTTTAAGCTGATCAAGCAGCAGGTTAATGTCCCGCTGGTTGCTGATATCCACTTTGACTATCGCATTGCGCTGAAAGTGGCGGAATATGGCGTGGATTGCCTGCGAATCAACCCAGGAAACATCGGTAACGAAGAGCGTATTCGTACCGTTGTCGACTGCGCCCGCGATAAAAATATCCCTATCCGTATCGGCGTAAACGCCGGATCGCTGGAAAAAGATCTACAGGAAAAATACGGTGAGCCGACGCCGCAGGCGCTGCTGGAATCGGCGATGCGCCATGTGGATCATCTCGATCGCCTGAACTTCGATCAGTTTAAAGTCAGCGTGAAAGCCTCGGATGTTTTCCTCGCGGTAGAATCCTATCGTCTGTTGGCGAAACAGATCGAACAACCGTTGCATCTTGGGATCACCGAAGCGGGCGGCGCGCGCAGCGGCGCGGTGAAATCGGCGATCGGCCTCGGTTTACTGCTGTCGGAAGGCATTGGCGATACGCTGCGCGTCTCTCTGGCGGCCGATCCGGTAGAAGAAATTAAAGTGGGCTTCGATATTCTGAAATCGCTGCGCATTCGTGCGCGTGGGATCAACTTTATCGCTTGCCCAACCTGTTCCCGTCAGGAGTTCGACGTCATCGGCACGGTCAACGCGCTGGAACAACGCCTTGAAGACATCATCACGCCAATGGACGTTTCCATCATCGGCTGTGTGGTGAACGGGCCGGGCGAAGCGCTGGTTTCGACGCTGGGCGTAACGGGCGGCAACAAAAAAAGCGGCCTGTATGAAGACGGCGTGCGTAAAGACAGACTCGACAACGATGATATGATTACGCAGCTTGAAGCCCGTATCCGCGCGAAGGCCAGCATTATGGACGAAGCGCGTCGAATCGACGTGCAGCAGGTTGAAAAATAATAACGCGATGGGAAGCGGCGCGCTTCCCGTGTATGATTGAACCCGCATGGCTCCCGTATCGTTTGGGAAGCGCTGAGGGTTCATTTTTATATTCAGAAAGAGAATAAACGTGGCAAAAAACATTCAAGCCATTCGCGGCATGAACGATTATCTGCCTGGCGAAACCGCCATCTGGCAGCGCATTGAAGGCACACTCAAAAACGTGCTCGGCAGCTACGGTTACAGTGAAATCCGTTTGCCGATTGTAGAGCAGACCCCGTTATTCAAACGCGCTATCGGTGAAGTCACTGACGTGGTTGAAAAAGAGATGTACACCTTTGAGGATCGTAATGGCGACAGCCTGACGTTGCGTCCTGAAGGGACGGCGGGTTGCGTACGCGCCGGTATCGAACATGGTCTCCTGTACAATCAGGAACAGCGCTTGTGGTATATCGGGCCGATGTTCCGCCACGAGCGTCCGCAGAAAGGGCGTTATCGTCAGTTCCATCAGTTGGGTGTCGAATCCTTCGGTCTGCAAGGGCCGGATATTGATGCGGAGCTGATTCTGCTGACCGCGCGCTGGTGGCGTGCGTTGGGTATTGCTGAACATGTGAATCTGGAGCTGAACTCCATCGGTTCGCTTGACGCGCGCGCCAACTATCGTGATGCGCTGGTGGCATACCTTGAACAGCATAAAGAGAAGCTGGACGAAGACTGTAAACGCCGCATGTACACCAACCCGCTGCGCGTGCTGGATTCCAAGAACCCGGACGTTCAGGCGCTGCTCAACGATGCGCCTGCTCTGGGCGACTATCTGGATGACGACTCCCGCGAGCACTTTGCCGGTCTGTGCAAACTGCTGGAAGCGGCGGGTATCGCTTACACCGTCAACCAGCGTCTGGTTCGCGGTCTCGATTACTACAACCGCACCGTATTTGAATGGGTAACCAACAGTCTGGGTTCTCAGGGCACAGTGTGCGCCGGCGGTCGTTATGACGGTCTGGTGGAGCAACTTGGCGGTCGCGCAACCCCGGCGGTGGGCTTTGCGATGGGTCTGGAACGACTTGTTTTGTTAGTTCAGGCAGTTAATCTGGAATTTAATGCCGATCCTGTTGTCGATATATACCTGGTAGCCTCAGGCGCGGATACGCAGTCTGCGGCGATGACACTGGCGGAGCGCCTGCGTGATGAAAATCCGGGTGTGAAACTGATGACTAACCACGGCGGCGGCAACTTTAAGAAACAGTTTGCCCGTGCCGATAAATGGGGCGCCCGCGTTGCACTGGTGCTGGGTGAGTCCGAAGTGGCTGACGGCACCGTTGTAGTGAAGGATTTGCGCTCTGGTGAGCAAACGGCAGTCGCACAGGATAGTGTGACCGCACATTTGCGCACGTTATTGGGTTAAGGAGAAGGACAGCGTGGAAATTTACGAGAACGAAAACGACCAGGTTGATGCGATCAAACGCTTCTTTGCTGAAAATGGCAAAGCGCTGGCTGTTGGGGTGATTTTAGGGGTTGGCGCGCTGCTCGGTTGGCGCTACTGGACCAGTCATCAGACGGAGTCCGCACGCTCTGCTTCTCTGGCATATCAAAATGCGGTGACCGCGGTGAGCGCGGGCAAACCGGATAGCATCTCCGCTGCGGAGAAATTCGCCACGGAGAATAAAAATACCTACGGCGCGTTAGCTTCTATGGAACTGGCGCAGCAGTTTGTTGATCAAAATGAACTTGAGAAAGCCGCAGCCCAGCTACAGCAAGGACTGGCGGCCACCAGCGATGAGAACCTCAAAGCGGTGATTAATCTGCGTCTTGCCCGCGTTCAGGTGCAGCTCAAGCAGGCCGATACCGCGCTGAAAACGCTCGATACCGTAAAAGGTGAAGGATGGGCTGCGATTGTCGCCGATCTGCGTGGCGAAGCGTTGCTGAGCAAAGGCGATAAACAAGGCGCGCGCAGCGCATGGGAAGCAGGCGTGAAAAGCGATGCCAGCCCGGCGCTGAGTGAAATGATGCAGATGAAAATCAATAATTTGTCCATCTGAGAGGGACCCGATGCAATTGCGTAAATTACTTCTGCCAGGACTGCTTTCTGTTACGTTATTGAGCGGTTGTTCACTGTTTAGTGGCGAAGAAGATGTTGTCAAAATGTCCCCGTTGCCGACGGTGGAAAACCAGTTTACGCCGTCTACCGCATGGAGTACGTCTGTAGGTAGCGGTATCGGCGAGTTCTATTCCAACCTGCACCCGGCGTATGCCGATAACGTGGTCTACGCGGCTGACCGTAAAGGCATCGTAAAAGCGGTAAACGCGGATGACGGGAAAGAAGTCTGGTCCGTGAACCTGGCGGAGAAAGACGGCTGGTTCTCCAGAGCGCCTGCGTTGTTGTCTGGCGGCGTAACGGTCTCCGGCGGCCATGTCTATGTTGGCAGCGAAAAAGCGCAGGTTTATGCGTTGAACGCGGCTGACGGTACGACGGCATGGCAGACGAAAGTCGCCGGTGAAGCGTTATCTCGCCCGGTTGTCAGCGATGGCCTGGTGCTTATTCATACCAGCAACGGTCAGTTGCAGGCGCTGAATGAGGCGGACGGCGCGATCAAATGGACCGTGAACCTCGATATGCCGTCGCTTTCGCTGCGCGGTGAGTCCGCTCCGGCTACTGCGTATGGCGCCGCCATTGTGGGTGGTGATAACGGTCGCGTCAGCGCCGTGCTGATGCAGCAGGGCCAGATGATTTGGCAACAGCGTATTTCCCAGGCGACCGGTTCGACTGAAATCGACCGTCTGAGCGATGTCGATACCACGCCGGTTATCGTCAATGGCGTCGTTTACGCGCTGGCTTATAATGGTAACCTGACGGCGCTGGATCTGCGCAGTGGTCAGATTATGTGGAAACGTGAACTGGGCTCGGTGAATGATTTCATCGTTGACGGCGATCGTATCTACCTGGTGGATCAGAACGACCGTATTCTGGCATTGACCACCGACGGCGGTGTGACGCTGTGGACGCAAAGCGATCTGCTGCACCGCCTGCTGACATCGCCTGCGCTGTATAATGGCAATCTGGTGGTAGGCGATAGCGAAGGTTATATGCACTGGATTAACGTTGAGGATGGTCGTTTTGTGGCTCAGCAAAAAGTGGATAGCTCCGGCTTCCTGACCGAACCGGTCTCTGCCGATGGCAAACTGCTGATCCAGGCGAAAGACGGTACGCTGTACTCTATTACGCGTTAATCGTCACGGCCGCACGCTTTGAAAAACGGCTCCTGGTGCAGGGGCCGTTTTACTGTTTTTAACAACGGCGCAAAAATCGCGCGCGTTGTTTGATGATTTTTTAAATGAGGCTTTAAACATGGTACCTGTGGTCGCGCTTGTCGGGCGCCCTAACGTCGGAAAATCCACGTTATTTAACCGTCTAACTCGCACCCGAGATGCGCTGGTTGCGGATTTCCCGGGTCTGACTCGTGACCGTAAGTACGGTCGTGCGGAGATTGAAGGCCGCGAGTTTATCTGTATTGATACCGGCGGTATTGATGGCACCGAAGACGGTGTGGAAACCCGCATGGCGGAACAGTCGCTGCTGGCGATTGAAGAGGCTGATGTTGTGCTGTTCATGGTGGATGCGCGTGCTGGCCTGATGCCAGCGGATGAAGCGATCGCCAAACATCTGCGCTCCCGCGAAAAACCCACGTTCCTTGTGGCAAACAAAACTGACGGGCTCGATCCCGATCAGGCGGTTGTCGACTTCTATGCGCTGGGTTTAGGTGAAATTCACCCGATTGCGGCTTCTCACGGTCGTGGCGTGCTCAGCCTGCTGGAGCATGTTCTGCTGCCGTGGATGGACGACGTCGCCCCGCAGGAAGAGGTGGATGAAGACGCCGAATACTGGGCGAAACTGGCAGCGGAAGAGAACGGGGAAGAGGAGCCGGAAGATGACTTCAACCCTCAGGATCTGCCAATCAAACTGGCGATTGTCGGTCGTCCGAACGTAGGTAAGTCCACACTGACTAACCGTATTCTGGGTGAAGACCGCGTAGTGGTCTATGACATGCCGGGAACGACGCGCGACAGTATCTATATTCCGATGGAACGCGACGAGCGTGAATACGTGCTGATTGATACCGCAGGCGTACGTAAGCGTGGGAAAGTCACCGATGCGGTAGAAAAATTCTCCGTCATTAAAACGTTGCAGGCGATTGAAGATGCCAACGTGGTGATGCTGGTTATTGATGCGCGCGAAGGGATTTCCGATCAGGATCTGTCGCTGCTGGGCTTTATCCTTAATAGTGGGCGCTCACTTGTCATCGTCGTGAACAAATGGGACGGCCTGACCCAGGAAGTGAAAGAGCAGGTGAAAGAGACGCTGGACTTCCGTCTGGGCTTTATCGACTTTGCGCGCGTACACTTTATTTCTGCGCTGCATGGTAGTGGCGTGGGCAACCTGTTTGAGTCCGTACGTGAAGCGTATGACAGTTCAACCCGTCGCGTCAGCACCGCCATGCTGACCCGCATCATGACTATGGCGGTTGAAGATCACCAGCCGCCGCTGGTTCGCGGTCGCCGCGTGAAGCTGAAATATGCCCACGCCGGGGGATATAACCCGCCAATCGTGGTGATTCACGGCAACCAGGTGAAAGACCTGCCGGACTCTTACAAGCGCTATCTGATGAACTACTTCCGCAAATCGCTGGACGTGATGGGAACGCCTATCCGTATTCAGTTTAAAGAAGGGGAAAACCCGTATGCGAATAAGCGCAATACGCTGACCCCGACCCAGATGCGTAAGCGTAAACGTCTGATTAAGCACATTAAGAAAAGCAAATAATCGTCGCTGACGTTGATAAAACCCGCGCCTGTCGCGGGTTTTTTTGTTTTGCTCCAGCCGATGGTTTCCCTGTGTGATGTCAATGACTATTCGTTTTCTTCCAACTTTAAATCTAAGAAAGTAGACAATTGTCGAATTTTCATCTTAAAGTCCAGGGGTTGGTACTAGACAAAACTGGCTCCAGGTTATCAAATGGTTAAATAACCCTTCGCCGCATGTAAAAAAATCGGCCAGATACGTAACTGGTCGGCGTGCATTGCGGTGTTTATAAGCACAACGACATACCTTTTCGGGAGAATTATGCAATCCTCTGTTAATCAAAAAGAAAGCCGAACGTTCTTCGGCCATCCTTATCCGCTCGGTTCGCTGTTCTTCACCGAGATGTGGGAACGTTTCTCGTTTTACGGCATCCGTCCGTTACTGATCCTGTTTATGGCTGCGACCGTCTATGACGGGGGCATGGGACTGGCGCGTGAAAACGCCTCCGCGATTGTCGGTATCTTTGCCGGTACGATGTATCTCGCGGCGTTGCCTGGCGGCTGGCTGGCGGATAACTGGCTCGGCCAGCAGAAAGCGGTCTGGTACGGCTCGATTCTGATTGCGCTCGGCCACCTGTCGATTGCGCTCTCTGCCGTGATGGGCGACAACCTGTTCTTTATCGGCCTGATGTTTATCGTGCTCGGTTCTGGCCTGTTCAAGACCTGTATCTCGGTCATGGTGGGGACGCTGTATAAAAAAGGCGATGCGCGTCGTGACGGCGGTTTCTCGCTGTTCTATATGGGCATCAATATGGGGTCGTTCATTGCGCCGCTGATCTCCGGCTGGCTGATTAAAAGCCACGGCTGGCACTGGGGCTTTGGTATCGGCGGCATCGGGATGCTGGTGGCGTTGATCATCTTCCGCGTGTTTGCCGTTCCGGCAATGAAACGCTACGACAGCGAAGTGGGGCTGGACTCTACCTGGAACAGCCCGGTAGTGAAGAGAAACGGCGTGGGCGCATGGCTGCTGGCGCTGGCAGTAGGCGTGGTGGTTATCGTTGCGCTGATCGCTCAGGGCGTGATTGTGATTAACCCGGTCGCGGTAGCCAGCATGCTGGTGTACGTGATTGCGGCGTCTGTTGCGCTCTACTTTATCTACCTGTTTGTTTTTGCGGGCCTGAACCGTAAAGAGCGCGCACGACTGCTGGTCTGCTTTATCCTGCTGGTTTCAGCCGCATTCTTCTGGTCTGCGTTTGAGCAAAAGCCGACCTCATTCAACCTGTTCGCCAACGACTACACTAACCGCATGATCGGCGATTTTGAGATTCCAGCCGTATGGTTCCAGTCGATCAACGCCCTGTTTATCATCCTGCTGGCGCCGGTGTTCAGCTGGGCATGGCCAAAGCTGGCGAGCATGAACATTCGCCCGAGCAGCATCACCAAGTTTGTTATCGGTATTCTGTGTGCGGCGGCGGGCTTTGGCCTGATGATGCTGGCGGCGCAGAACGTACTGAATAACGGCGGGGCGGGCGTATCGCCGTTCTGGCTGGTAGGCAGCATTCTGATGCTGACGCTGGGCGAGCTGTGCCTGAGCCCGATTGGTCTGGCGACCATGACGCTGCTGGCGCCGGAAAGAATGCGCGGTCAGATGATGGGGCTGTGGTTCTGTGCGAGCGCGCTGGGTAACCTGGCTGCGGGCCTGATTGGCGGCCATGTGAAGGCCGATCAGCTCGATATGCTGCCGGACCTCTTCGCGCGTTGCTCCGTCGCCCTGCTGATTTGCGCTGCGGTGCTGATCGTGCTTATTGTTCCGGTTCGTCGTATGCTGGAAAATACACAGACTAAAAATGAGCAGAAGCCGGTCACTAACGCCTGATGCAACATTCGACCTGGCCGGGGCGTGAGTGACGCCCTGGCAGTTCAACGAATGAGACGGGAACAGGCGTTCAGGGATTTATTGGTCATGGGTTTTGATGCTCAGCTCGCAACATATCAAAGGAGTTACCGTGTCGATTACCTGCCCGGATTGCCATACAGAGCTGGAACCGCAAAACGGTGCGGCGCACTGCGACAGCTGCAATAAAGATATTGAACTTGAAGCGCGCTGCCCGGAGTGCCATAAGCCGCTCCAGGTGTTAAAAGCCTGCGGCGCGGTGGATTATTTCTGCCAGAATGGTCATGGGCTGATCTCTAAAAAGCGCGTGGAGTTTGTGCCGCTTTAATCCGTCTTTTTCCTGCGCGTTTTCTTCGCGGTCGTCACGCCTTTCACTTCGCTTTCCACCCAGCCGTCTGACAGCCGGGTGGTGAGCACATCACCGGCTTTCACCTGTCTGGTTTGCTTCAGCACCTTGCCGTCCGTCGCCGTGGTTACGCTATAACCACGCGCCAGCGTGGAGAGCGGGCTGACGGCTTCAAGATGCGTTACCGCATTGCCAAAGCGTTCGCGTGTGGCGCTCAGACGTGCGCGCACGTTCTCGGCCAGACGATACTCCAGCTGCTGAATACGCGTTTGCGCACGATAAATTCGCGGCTGCGGGTTTTGCTGGTTTAAACGCTGAAGGACACGTTGCTGGCGCGAGGCCGCGCGCTTGAGTTGATTATCCAGCGCGAAGTTCATCCGCTGGCGCAATCTTTCCAGCATTGTCTGCTGGCGCGCCAGGCGCAGTTGCGGGTGTTGCTGCTGTAACCGATGGAAAAGCTGCGTAAAACGGCGGTTGCGGTTTGCCAGATAGTAATCCATCGCCATCCCGAGGCGTTGTTGCGCGGACTGAATCTGGCGCAGCAACTCCTGCTGATTACGGCTGACTATCTCGGCGGCTGCGGAAGGCGTCGGCGCGCGCAGGTCGGCAACAAAATCGGCGATGGTGACGTCGGTTTCATGGCCGACGGCGCTAACGACCGGAATGCGGCTGGCGAAAATCGCCCGCGCGACGCGTTCATCGTTAAAACTCCACAGATCTTCCAGTGAACCGCCGCCGCGCCCGACGATCAGCACGTCGCATTCACTTCGGGCGTTAGCCCGTTCAATGGCGCGAACAATCTGGCCCGGCGCGTCATCACCCTGAACAGCGGTCGGGTAGATGATAACCGGCAGGGAGGGATCGCGGCGTTTCAGGACATGAAGAATGTCATGTAAAGCGGCACCGGTTTTTGAGGTGATCACCCCGACGCAGTGAGCGGGCGAGGGGAGCGGTTGTTTATACTGCTGATCGAACAGCCCTTCAGCCTGCAATTTTGCTTTCAGCAGCTCATATTTCTGCTGGAGCAGGCCTTCACCCGCAGGCTGCATGCTTTCAACGATGATCTGATAGTCGCCGCGTGGCTCATACAGGGTGATATTGGCGCGAACCAGCACCTGTTGCCCGTGCTGCGGGCGAAAAGTGACGCGGCGGTTGCTGTTACGGAACATCGCGCAGCGTACCTGGGCGGTGTCATCCTTTAGCGTAAAGTACCAGTGACCGGAGGCGGGCTGCGTGAAATTAGAGATTTCACCGCTGATCCATACTTGCCCCATTTCCTGCTCAAGCAGCAGACGAACCGTCTGATTAAGGCGGCTTACGGTAAAGATTGAGGAGGTCTGAGAGGATAACATGTGAGCGGGATCAAATTCTAAATCAGCAAGTTATTCAGTCGATAGTAACCCGCCCACAGGGGATCGCAAGCATTATTTGCAAAAAAGTGTGGATGCAATCGGTTTCGCTCTGTATAATGCCACGGCAATATTTATCCACCCCCAGGTTAGAGATATTGCCCATGCTACGTATTGCTAAAGAAGCTCTGACGTTTGACGACGTCCTCCTCGTTCCCGCTCACTCCACCGTTCTGCCGAATACTGCCGACCTCAGCACGCAGTTGACGAAAACCATTCGTCTGAACATCCCTATGCTCTCCGCAGCAATGGATACCGTGACGGAAGCGCGCCTTGCAATCGCCCTGGCACAGGAAGGCGGCATTGGTTTTATCCACAAAAACATGTCTATCGAGCGTCAGGCGGAAGAAGTTCGCCGCGTGAAGAAACATGAATCCGGCGTGGTTACCGACCCGCAAACCGTTCTGCCAACCACCACGCTGCGTGAAGTGAAAGAACTGACCGAACGTAACGGTTTTGCTGGCTATCCGGTTGTCACCGAAGATAACGAGCTGGTCGGTATCATTACCGGTCGTGATGTGCGTTTTGTCACCGACCTGAGCCAGCCTGTCAGCGTGTATATGACGCCGAAAGAGCGCCTGGTCACGGTGCGCGAAGGTGAAGCGCGTGAAGTGGTTTTTGCCAAAATGCACGAAAAACGCGTTGAGAAAGCGCTGGTTGTGGATGACAGCTTCCATCTGATCGGCATGATCACCGTAAAAGATTTCCAGAAAGCGGAACGTAAACCGAACGCCTGTAAAGATGAGCAGGGTCGTCTGCGCGTTGGCGCGGCAGTCGGCGCGGGCGCGGGCAACGAAGAGCGCGTTGACGCACTGGTTGCCGCAGGCGTTGACGTACTGCTGATCGACTCCTCTCACGGCCACTCCGAAGGCGTTCTGCAACGCATTCGTGAAACCCGTGCCAAATACCCGGATCTGCAAATCATCGGCGGCAACGTAGCAACTGGCGCAGGCGCGCGCGCGCTGGCAGACGCTGGCGTCAGCGCGGTGAAAGTGGGTATCGGTCCAGGCTCTATCTGTACGACCCGTATCGTCACTGGCGTAGGCGTTCCGCAGATTACCGCGGTTTCTGACGCGGTTGAAGCGCTGGAAGGTCTGGGCATTCCGGTTATCGCCGATGGTGGTATTCGTTTCTCCGGCGATATCGCCAAAGCGATCGCCGCAGGCGCAAGCGCGGTAATGGTCGGTTCCATGCTGGCGGGTACTGAAGAATCCCCGGGTGAAATCGAACTGTACCAGGGCCGTTCTTACAAATCCTACCGTGGTATGGGTTCTCTGGGCGCGATGTCCAAAGGCTCCTCTGACCGTTATTTCCAGAGCGATAACGCGGCAGACAAACTGGTGCCGGAAGGTATCGAAGGCCGCGTAGCGTATAAAGGCCGCCTGAAAGAGATCATTCACCAGCAGATGGGCGGCCTGCGCTCCTGTATGGGTCTGACCGGCTGTGGTACTATCGACGCGCTGCGTACCAAAGCGGAGTTTGTACGCATCAGCGGTGCGGGTATTCAGGAAAGCCACGTTCATGACGTGACCATCACCAAAGAGTCCCCGAACTACCGTCTGGGCTCCTGATTTTCTTCGCCCGACCTCGTGTCGGGCGATTTATTTAATCTGTTTCACTTGCCTCGGAATTAGCGTCAATGACGGAAAATATTCATAAACATCGCATTCTCATCCTGGATTTTGGTTCTCAGTACACTCAGCTGGTTGCGCGTCGCGTGCGTGAACTCGGCGTTTACTGCGAACTGTGGGCGTGGGATGTTACGGAAGCACAAATTCGCGAATTCAACCCAAGCGGTATTATTCTTTCCGGCGGCCCGGAAAGCACCACTGAAGAAAACAGCCCGCGCGCGCCGGAGTATGTGTTTGAAGCTGGCGTGCCGGTATTCGGCGTGTGCTACGGCATGCAGACGATGGCGATGCAACTGGGCGGCCATGTTGAAGCATCCAATGAACGTGAATTTGGTTACGCGCAGGTGGAAGTGAGAGCCGACAGCGCGCTGATTCGCGGCATTGAAGACTCCCTGACCGCAGACGGTAAGCCGCTGCTGGACGTGTGGATGAGCCACGGCGATAAAGTTACTGCTATCCCGTCTGACTTTGTCACCGTTGCCAGCACCGAAACCTGCCCGTTCGCCATTATGGCTAACGAGGAAAAACGTTTTTACGGCGTGCAGTTCCACCCGGAAGTCACGCACACCCGTCAGGGTATGCGCATGCTGGAACGCTTTGTGCGTGATATCTGCCAGTGTGAAGCGCTGTGGACTCCGGCGAAGATCATCGACGATGCGGTAAATCGCATCCGTGAACAGGTTGGCGACGACAAAGTGATCCTCGGCCTGTCTGGCGGCGTTGACTCTTCCGTTACCGCGATGCTGCTGCACCGTGCCATCGGTAAAAACCTGACCTGCGTATTCGTTGATAACGGCCTGCTGCGTCTGAACGAAGCCGAGCAGGTAATGGACATGTTCGGCGATCATTTTGGTCTCAACATTGTTCACGTTCCGGCGGAAGAACGTTTCCTGACCGCGCTGAAAGGCGAAAACGATCCAGAAGCGAAACGTAAGATCATCGGTCGCGTATTCGTTGAAGTCTTCGACGAAGAAGCGTTCAGACTGGAAGACGTGAAATGGCTGGCGCAGGGCACTATCTATCCTGACGTTATCGAGTCCGCCGCTTCCGCCACCGGTAAAGCACACGTCATCAAATCTCACCACAATGTGGGCGGCCTGCCAAAAGAGATGAAGATGGGTTTGGTTGAGCCGCTGAAAGAGCTGTTCAAAGACGAAGTGCGCAAGATTGGTCTGGAACTGGGCCTGCCGTACGACATGCTGTACCGTCACCCGTTCCCGGGGCCGGGTCTGGGCGTACGCGTGCTGGGTGAAGTGAAGAAAGAGTACTGCGACCTGCTGCGTCGTGCGGATGCTATCTTCATCGAAGAGTTGCACAAAGCGGATCTGTACAACAAAGTGAGCCAGGCGTTCACCGTGTTCCTGCCGGTTCGCTCCGTTGGCGTAATGGGCGATGGCCGTAAATACGACTGGGTTGTCTCCCTGCGTGCGGTAGAAACCATCGACTTTATGACCGCGCACTGGGCGCACCTGCCGTATGATTTCCTCGGCCGCGTCTCTAACCGCATCATCAACGAAGTCAACGGCATCTCCCGCGTGGTGTATGACATCAGCGGTAAGCCGCCAGCAACGATTGAGTGGGAATGATTTCGCGTCTGGCAACAGCCTGCACGTAAAAGCAGTAAAGTACATCTAAGCCCGCGTAACTGCGGGTTTTTTTGTTTTTATGTCTGGCACTTTCTGGCAGCTGTTAGCAACGGGAAGCACGGTTTTTTCAATGGAATTTTTGATGGTACTCTCTGGTTTTGAATTCAGGTTTGAAAAAGTACCATGTGATAAATTTCGGTTGAGTTATGGTATTTGTTTTTTATAAATTAATTAAAAACAGATAGTTAAATAACTTTTCTGAATTTTTTACAACATGGTATTTTTTGATAAAGGAAAACAATAAACCATGTTGACTGACACTAGGCTGCGTCACCTTAAGCCGAAGGAGAAACTCTATAAAGTTAATGACCGTGATGGTCTGTATGTTGCGGTCACTCCGGCTGGAACGATCTCATTTCGTTATAACTATTCAATAAACGGAAGACAGGAGACCGTTACTTTTGGCCGCTATGGTGTGGGAGGAATCACGCTTGCAGAAGCGCGTGAACGGCTCAATGAAGCCAAAAAAATGGTTGCCAGTGGAAGATCGCCTGCGAGGGAAAAAGCCAGAGATAAAGCGCGTATCAAAGATGCGGAGACTTTTGGTGCGTGGGCTGAGAAATGGTTACGCGGTTACCAAATGGCTGAATCGACGCGTGATATGCGGCGTTCGGTATATCAAAGGGAGTTGAAGTCAAAATTTGCGCAGCAGAAATTGACCGAGATTACACATGAAGACTTACGCGCATTAACCGATAACATTGTCGAGAGAGGGGCACCGGCGACAGCTGTGCACGCCAGAGAGATTGTATTGCAAGTCTATCGCTGGGCTATTGAGCGCGGTCAGAAGGTTGAGAATCCCGCTGATCTGGTACGGCCTGCAAGCATAGCGAAATTTGAGCCTCGTGACAGGGCATTGACGCCAGTTGAAATTGGTCTGATGTATCGGTACATGGAACGGGTAGGAACGACGCCATCAATCAGAGCATCGGTTAAACTTTTGCTGTTAACGATGGTACGTAAAAGTGAGCTTACTAACGCAACCTGGAACGAGATCAATTTTAGTGAGGCATTATGGACGATACCAAAGGAGAGGATGAAACGACGTAATCCACATTTGGTTTTTCTTTCCAGACAGGCAATGGATATTATGATTGCTCTCAAAACCTTTGCCGGTAGCTCTGATTTTATCCTTCCTTCGCGGTACGATTCCGATGCGCCAATGAGTAGCGCTACTTTAAACCGGGTTTTGACACTGACGTATCGTCTGGCTCAGAAAGAAGGGGAGTTGTTGCCTAAGTTTGGTCCCCATGACTTACGGCGTACTGCCAGCACCTTGCTACATGAGGCCGGGTACAATACTGACTGGATTGAGAAGTGCCTTGCCCATGAACAAAAGGGGGTACGAGCTGTTTATAACAAGGCTGAATATCGTGAGCAGAGGGCTGAGATGCTACAAGATTGGGCGAATATGATTGATGAATGGACTAGTAAGTAGTTAACAATCAGTATGTTAAATGGATATGCTTCTTTTATCTACGCCAGGAGAGCAATTTTAGCCGCTAAAATTTACTGAATCTTTACTGGTTTTATCTGGATTGCATAAAAGGAAAAATAAGAGTGCCTGAGTTGTCTGTAATTATACAATGGATGAATCAATACCCTAAGACCGGCTGGCTATTGCTGTGTATCTATATTGTACTCGGTGTAGTTCGTCACAGAGTAATTAATGCTGAATCTGGAAGCGTATTTCGTGGACTACTCAATCTTAGGAAGCGCCGGCTAGAGCAAATGCTGACACAGCCATATTTGAATAAAAATGCGGTCCGTCTGGCAAAGCGTGAGCTTCGTCAGCGCAGCCTTTATCGGCTCACAGGCTTGTATAATTATCGGCTCACAGGCTTGTATAATTATCGGCTGCAGGATTTGGCTGTAATAATGTGTGATCGTTATGGGTTGCGGGCTGGTTATCTCAAGCCGTGGCGTAACTGGCTCGAAGAACGGGATGGACGGATTGTGTTCAACAGGAAATGGCATTGTTTTCGCTGGCGTCTTTTTCTGGCGGGTCAGATTGCAAACACAGTTCTACTAATATTATTCATTATGTATATAGTTTCTCATTCTTCGGCCGAAATGATCGCACCGCTTATGTTACTCTTCATGCTTGTATGGTGGTTTCCGTGGCTAATGGTCACCTCGGTACCTACCCCTAGGTGGACTCGCGAAATGGAAGTCTATCTTGAGAAATTTAACGCTGAACAGACCATGGTTTAAACTGTTCTTTATTACCATGCATTCAGAGTGAATTGTCAGAGTTTTGGAAGATTCCATCCTACGAGTAATACTCACAAGGTAATTCACATAATCAATAGGTTAAGTCATAAGCTTCTTGACCCTACATGAGAAGACGAATTTTAGCTGCTAAAATTTTGGGCATATTTGGACCTAAATGCCACCGACATGATTCTAATAATTAAGCCAGTACCTAATGAGCCAAGATAAGACAACTGTAAACGCCCCTTGGCTTAGACTTGCTTTCAGGAAAGCGAATGCTTTTTATGGTCAGGGACAAGTAAGGGGATGAGCCATTGCATAACCATAAAACCAATTCGTTCTATGTCATTACAGATCGGCTTCAGTGATTTACTGGTGAGGTAGTATCACTGTGATCCATTTTGCATAACGCTTACAGCTGCGCTACAAACAATAAACTATAATACTGTATTTTCAAAATCATCAATTTGAAGCAGGGTAATCGAGAAAAAACCTCGTAAGTGGCTGGTTATAATTCAATAAAGTGGATGATATTAAGACTTAAACTGCCACCATAATAGCTCGTGGATATACTATTTTAAATATAAAATTCTTTCCTCACAGACGCTAAGGCCTTGGACACAGCCTGCTTTGTCATAGTTGTGTAGTGGTTTTTTTCTAAAACCTGTGCGGTTTCAAACTGGTTAAAACCTTGGTGTTTTAATATGATTATTTTTTTCTTAGTATCAGTGAATTTGGAGTCAGCCATTCGTCTGGCGATATTCCTAAGTTTATCTAGATCTGTTGGGGTTAAAGTTTGACCCTGCATCCACTCATGAAAATATGTATCAATCAATATATCCCCTGTGTTTGCGTTAGCTTTAAGCGGTTTAGCGCATTGCCGTCTAAGCCTTATTAATTCTTTATTGAACTGTTCGAGAGACCGCTTTCCTTGTCTGTATTTGGGATTCCATAGACCATTGGTGAGTTTGGGCCTATGGTCAGAACAATATCGATGACTAAGGACCTGTTTTTCATGAACGGGGAACTCATTATCGTTAGCAACAAATTCTGATATCTCACTAATAAACTTGGAAAATTCGGTTAGATTACCGCAGAACTCGCAATAACCGAGCTTACGCTGTGAATTTATAGTTACTCCTTCTGCAGGAGAGGATTTCTTCGGCCGCTTGGATGCGCACTCACTGACTAATTCAATAAGAGACTCAATCGTAGCGGTAAAGCATTTATCAAGAGAAGTTTGTTGATCTAAAGTCAGAACGAAATTACGCAAAAGAAGTCTTTGTGCCTGTACTACGACGTTTAAACCCACTTTTTTAAGTACTTCACTAAATCCTAGATTTACTCCAGAAATGTAGTCTTTATGACTTGGTGGCAGGGAATTTACATAAGCAGCTACTGCTGGATCAATCAATTCCTGTATCAGACGCAGTATTGGATACCTCCGTGAAAATATGGAGTACGGAGAACTACGCTCTACAAATAATTTAATTGCAGCTGCAACTGTGAGGTCACAGCCTTCCCAGATAGTAATTTTCATGTCAACCATTTTAGCCAATGAATAGGTTTTAGCAAGTGGTAATGCTTGGCATTGTATAGGCCTGATTGGAAACAGGAGGAAGGCAGATGCAAACAAAGGCACATAGCACGCTCATTAACAGAAAAACACTTCTGGAAATGATCCCATTGTCAGCCCGCACTATTTATAACCTTGAACAGCGAGGCGAGTTTCCTCGCCGTATAGCACTTACTAGCCGAAATGTTGCATGGCAGTTATCCGAAGTAGAACAGTGGATTGCGGATCGTAAATCAGCAATGTTTAAAGCGGCCAGACCCGGTGTTGTTTTAGGTAGGTAACAGCAATGTCATTGAACATAATGGAAGCATTTGAAGCTAAGCCACAACCAATTGATTACGTCTTGCCTAATTTGGCTATTGGTACTATCGGAGCGATTGTTTCTCCGGGAGGCGTTGGAAAGTCAATGCTGGCATTACAATTGGCTGTGCAGATTACTTGTGGTGTAGATCTTTTAAACTTTGGTGAATATCCGACTGGGTTGGTGGCATATTTACCTGTGGAGGACTCTGAAACCATCGTTCACCATCGTTTATATGCTTTGGGAAAATATCTAACAGCACGTCAGCAGCAGATTGTAGCTGATAAGCTACTGGTCGAACCTTTGGTAGGGAAGTGTCCAAATATTTTCTTGCCGGATTGGAGCAACTTGATCAATGAAGTTTCAAAAGGTAGACGCTTAATAATTTTGGATACTCTTCGCCGTTTCCACCTGGAGGATGAGAATAATAGCGCAGCAATGTCCAAAGTCATTGGAAAGCTAGAAGGTATTGCTGCTGATACTGGATGTTCGATTATATTTCTACATCATTCAAACAAAGGCGCTGCTACGATGGGTGTTGGTGATATACAGCAAGCAAGCAGGGGTAGTAGCGTCCTAGTTGATAATATACGGTGGCAATCTTATCTGGCGGGCATGACCGCCTTAGAAGCGAAGACGTATGGTATTTCTGATGATGTTCGAGGTCAATTTGTTAGATATGGAATAAATAAAGTAAATTATGGGGAACGTGCGCCAGATCGTTGGTTACAGAGACATGAGGGGGGAGTATTAAGGATAACGCAACTCAAATCGAAGAATAAAAAACAAATAGCAAAAGAATGTATGTCTTCATTGAGTGGTGCAGAAAATGATAACTGGTAATAAAGTTACACCTACTAGTACAGCTCTGCAGGCTAGAGTCATTCTGTACCAACCAAGTCAACGTCCCTTGGCGCTGAAGGGGCAGTGGATGGAGACTAGTTTTGGTCGTTGTCGAGTTACCGGAAGACTAGGACAACGTCATGCGGATATTGTGGAAACAATGCTCTATGTGGCCGAGAAACGTCGAGAAATTTCTGATGGAGGAATCGAGTTATTAGTAGATCCAGCGAAAGTACGCCGAACGCTATCCGATGCACAATACAGTTATGATCGAATTAAAAAACTACTCGTTGATCTACGAGTGGCAACTGTTGAAATAGAAACACCAGAATTAGAAAAAAACGGTTATTGCATTCTAGGCGGTTTAATTGACCATGTCGTACCCTCACCAATGACTAGGCGTAATCCTCTAACTGGTGGTGAACGTAACCTATGGAGAGTACGCTTGGGTGTTGCATTGGTAATGTTGTTGAAGCGAGATTTGCATTTTCATCATGATCCTGGTCCTATTGCTCGTCTCCAGCATGGTATTAGCCAAGCAGTTGCACGTCATATATTAACACATAAGCACGATCCTAAAGGCGGCTGGCATATTGATACATTAATTTTAGCTGTCAGTGGTGAAGGTACTAATAATATGACATTACGTAACTATCGGAGGAGATTAAAAGAAGATAGCAAACAATTTCTAGCGATTGGCATTGAGATACAAAATTCTAGGATAAAACGAGCTACAACGGCCCGGTAGCGTGTCGTTACGGCCCGGCGATGTGCTGTAACGGCCCGCCAGTGTGCTACAGAGGCCTGACTTTTTAACTCCTTTGCAGGTTATTTAGGATCAATCAGTATATTCAGGCTTTGAAATCACCTGCCTGAGCAGGCGCTTTCAAATCTAGAATCGGCCAAAGGCCGATGGTTGTACGCCAGAAGAAGAGATTGCTTACACGCTTAGTATATTGACACTTGAGGTAGATTTTATGACATATGAGGTACGCCCCAAGCTTTAGGCATAGGGAGGTAGATTTTAGCCGCTAAAATCTGCAATGCACATGCTCTGATAGGGTAAGTAAAAAAGTGCATGAGAAAATAAAAGACTTCTTACAATATATCGAAACATAAATACAGTTGGTGGACGCCCATTTATAACTACTAAAGGTCATTTTCAAAAGGGAGAAACATAGTTTCCTTGCAAAAAACACATTTGCTGCAGATCTTTAATCGAGTAATCCTATATTAATACGCTAAGAAAATACATCCTGTACACTGAAATACACATTGTCGTGCACAGATATACAACGGCAACTGCAGGGCAGGACATGTAAAGTAGGCCCACCGATACGGTGTTCCAACTTTACCACTCCCTATTCGCCGCATCGCGGCTCAAGGGCGTCCTGCTCTGCGAGGCTGCCAGGCTACCGCCTGTATGGAGAGCTATATGAAAGTTACTCAGACTAGAAAAAATAGTACGCCAATAAAAGTTTATTGTTTACCCGAAGAAAAAATTCTCATCCAAGAAAATGCAGAAGCATCTGGATTAAGTGTTGCCTGTTTTGTTCGTAGAGTTGCAATGGGTTATCAGGTTGATTCTATCGTAGATATAAAACAGGTTAATGAACTTAGCCGAGTAAACGCTGATCTTGGAAGACTTGGCGGATTACTTAAATTATGGCTCGCAAATGATACTCGAACAGTTGATTTTTCACCCACACTGATAAGAACCTTGCTTGCGAAAATAGAATCAACTCGGCAAGAACTAAGGAACATTATGGATAAAATATTGGATAAATAAATGTGTGGTTTCCTATATACCTGCGTCTGTTAACAGACAGAGTGTTAAATATTACTAATCTGTTGAAAAAGAGGTGAGAAAATGAATTTAATGTTCCGATTGGTTTCATCACAAAGAGGGATTTTAGCCGCTAAAAAAGCTTTAATAGTTCCTTTCGTGGCGTCCGTCATGGCATTACCGGTGAAGGCCGGAATTCCCGTTATTGATGGCACTAATGTGGTACAGACCACAATCAGCGCAGTTAACAACGTTCAGGCTGTGGCTAAACAAATCCAGCAGTACCAGACGCAGCTGCAGCAGTATGAAAACATGCTGCAGAACACCGTAGCTCCTGCGGCCTATATCTGGGACCAGGCAAATTCAACAATTAATAAATTGTTGCAGGTGCAGGATACCCTTAATTACTACAAGAATCAGGCCGGGAGTCTCGATGCGTACCTGAAACGATATCAGGATGTTAACTACTACAGGACATCACCTTGCTTTAACAGCAATGTTGAATGTACCGCGTCTGAAATTAGTGCACTGCGTGAAGCTGAACAGAACAGCTCAGGGGCGCGTAAAAAGGCCAATGACGCAGTATTTAAGGTAATTGACGAACAGCAGAACACCCTGCAGAGCGATGCTGATAATCTTGCCGAATTACAAACTCAGGCAAGCGGCGCACAAGGGCAAATGGAAGCTATTCAGGCGGCAAACCAGCTTGCCAGTGCACAGACAAATCAGTTACTGCAAATCCGCTCACTTCTGGTAGCCCAGCAAAACGCTGCAGCAACATTGGCACAGGCTCAGGCAGATAAAGAATCACAACAGATAGCCGCTGATGAAAAAGCGTTAGCCGGAGAGAATACACCAAGCCCGAAGCGAATTTGGTGAGGAAATGCAGAATGAAAGATAATCTTTTGATTGTATTTATTCTGATCAGTTTATTGGCTATATGTTCTTGCGATAAAAATGATAAAGATTGTTTATCGACGCCAGATAATAAATTTGATGAACATAAATACGATAAATGTGCTCTACGGAGTAATAATAAACCAAGCCCTAAACGAGAATGGTAATCATGAAAATAGTAAGTAAGCTCACCTTTTTAGGTATCATACTTTTCTTTTCTATAAATGCCTATGCTGGTCAATTAGATAGTAGCGGGCTACTTGATGCTTTATTAGATAAGTTTCAACAAGTAGCCAGTACATGGACAACAGTAATTGCTGACTATGCAAATTGGCTCTTCTGGGGGCTGGTATTAATAAGTATGGTTTGGACATTTGGTATGATGGCGATGCAAGGGGAAGGGTTGACAGGCGTACTTGCTGAAATAGTTCGCTTTTTTGCCGTCATTGGTTTTTTTTATTATCTTTTAATCAACGGTCCATCCATATCGCAATCTATAATTAATTCAATGAGACAACTTGCAGCAAACGCTTTAGGAATAAATACTGGTATTTCGCCCTCAAGCATAGTTGATATGGCGTTTGCGATATTAACAAAGGTCAGTTCAGCCGCATCAATTTGGTCGCCAATGATATCCACCATTATGATAACAGTCGCGATAATCGTTTTGGTAGTGATGTCCCTTATAGCGATAAATATGCTAATCATGTTGGTTTCTGCATGGGTGTTATGTTATGCAGGAATTATATTGCTTGGGTTTGGTGGTTCGAAATGGACCTCTGATATAGCAATTAATTACTTACGAACTGTTTTATCGATTGGCATTCAATTATTCACGATGACATTAATTATTGGGATTGGACAATCATTTATAGATCAATATTTGTCTCTTATTAAAGATGATGTTCCTGATCTTAATAGTCTTATCGTTTTGCTTCTGGCGTCAATTATCCTGTTAGTATTAACGAATAAGCTACCATTGTTGTTATCAGGTGTTGTAGGAGGGGCTTCTTTACAAGGGATTAGTGGATTTGGGGCAGGTATGATTACCGGCGCTGCCGCTACCGCCATCAGCGGTGCTGGAGCAATGGCAATGGGGGCATCAGCTCAAGTCAGCGGCGGAGCCTCTGCATTAAAGGCAGCATTCGAGTCTGCGCAAGCTGCCATGGCCGAAGAATTTGGTTCAGGCGGTGGAGGCGGTTCCGGTGGAGGATTTGGCGGCGGGGAAGATACCGGTTCTGTAGATACTTCTGGAGGCCAACCCTCAGGCAGTTCTGGTGGTTCGTCAGCAGGTCGCAGTTCAGTTAGCACCAGTGGAGGAAGTCAGGGGTTTGCTTCATTCTCACGAGCTGGCCGCATGGCAAGCCATATGGGAAGCAGCATGGCCAACGGAGCTGCTGAGTACCAGAAAATGAAGCGAAGTAGCAATTCTTCTCGTGTCCAACAAACTATTGGAGGGGAGTTGGCGACTCAGATACGTAAGCAAACAGCTACTCATCGGGATAACCGCGAACATGATGATTTTGCCGGTGATGGCTTATCGGGTAATAATAAATCTTGAATCACGCGCGTCAGTGAACGAGGTAGCGTGGGCTGACGCTTTCACTGAACGAACCTCACTCCTGCAACTGAAAGGAAAAACATGTCCAGGACTCCCTATACACGCTTACGCATTGAGGGCTTCCGCAAAGCAGAGGCTTCCCTGAGACTTGAAGGAATGGACCCCAGTGGTACGCCTCTGTACGAGTCCGTTAAGGCACGTATTATTTCAGGCGAGCTGACGTATGAGCAGGGGCGTTCAGAGATTCTTGCATACTACACAAAAGCAGATACCGCAGGGCCTGTGACAGTGGGAGAAATGTTGGCAGAGGAATTTTTAAAACCAATGAACATGTCTGATGATGAATTAGCGGAAGCTATGGGTATTTCTCGACAAGATGTTAAAGATATTATCTGTGGTATGCGTCGTCTTAGTGATGATGAAGCCCGCGTTCTTGCTGGCATATTTGATACTGATGAGTATTTTTGGAGCAATCTGCAGATGTTGCAAGATCGTAAAGAAGGAAAGTAGAAATAACTCATCTGCCATAATATCCCAGCGCAGCGGCTGGTCAGAGTGTTGGAAAGGAGCTTGGCGAACCGGGGGTATCCACTGAAACAGAAGATGGACAACTCCCCAGAACTGGTTTCACTGACACAGCTGGCTGAAGAGCATTGCGTCATGCTGGAATTTGTCAACCCGAGAAAATCGAAGCAGAATGCGTTTATCGAACGTTTTAACCAAACGTATCGGACTAAGATTCTGAATTTTTACCTGTTAAGAACCTTGAATGAAACGAGGTAAATCACAGAGTCCTGGCTGACGGAATACGATAGCCAGTGGCCTCATGAATCCCTGAATAACTTGAAGCACTCAAAAGTGCGTGGAACTAAAACAGGAGTGCTTACAATCACAAGGATAAATGCTAAAGCTGTAACTTGTTTCTGGACAAAAGCCCTTTACAGCCGCCGCACAAAGAGCATGAACTGATGAGAAAATGTATGGGTATTGGTAGGTTGGGATGAAGATTGAATTCTAATATTTTCTCCACCCAATTATATTGGGGGCGCTACGCTCTTACCAACCAACCAACCAACCAACCAACCAACCAACCAACCAACCAACCAACCAACCAACCGAGCTAAAGAGTACTCCGAATAGTTTATCATTAGCCTCTTAACATATGCTCTTCAGCATCGCGATTTTCTTCATATTTAATTTGATGATCAATGTTCTCTATGAAACTTACAGCCCAGTTTCTTACATTAATGTTAGCATGGTAGGTCAAATTTTTAAGTATCTCCTTATCAGCCTCTAAATATGGCACTAAAGATCCTATCCACGATCTGCTTGAAAAGTTAGCAGATATTTCACTAAGGAATGATTTATTATGAGAGAATTCTTCTAATAATTGAATCAACAATGGGTTAACTACACGCTGCTCGCCATTTGAGATGAACATTGAAATCGCCCGAGCCACAATAAGAAGAGCAACATCATCCTTGCACCAAGCAACAACAACCTCTGGTTTTAATATATCAAAAATACTAATATCTCTTTTTTTATAAGATTTCCCACTTCCAAGTAAGTCAGTTAAGTAATACGATTTATTTGCGTTTCTATCATTGAATTTGTTGGAGATCTTTGGCCAGATATAATTCCCGTGCAGCTCAAATGCTTTATAAAAAGCATTATTTAGGTAATCCCATAAATCAGAATAATCAACGTTATTACCGCCAACTTGGTCAATTATATGCGAACATAGTTGTAATGCAAATTCAGCGTTTTCAGACTTTAATAGTCGTTCCACTGAGTTTAGCCAATGATAGCTATCCGAATAGCGACTCTTATCTTCTTTTTTAAAAGAAACATTAAGAACCAGATGGACCAAAGTCAGCCTTAGCTGAGTAAAGTCCACATCTTCACGACCAAATATGTACATATTCATATTATCAAGTGCTACCCAATTTGCAGTCGCATCAATTTCACTGAGTGACATACAAAAATGAGATATTTGCTTTTCAGTTAAATGCTCTGTCGCGTGTCCATAAACGAGCGTAGCGGCTGAATAACTAGGGAGCTTATCTTCAGCTATCAGTCGAATGAAAACATCTAAATGTGTAATATCAAAGCGACCTGTGCGTATCGCGTCAGGATAATATTTAATGAGCTTTTCATCTGAACCTATTAACTCAACTATTTCTTTCCATTTAACAGGTTCCTTTATATAAAGTCCAGAAAGTAAACCAGAAAAGAACTGAGTACTTACAGTTTTATGATTGCGCAAATGTTCGAGAGTTACATTGAGTAGTTCTTCTGTATAATCTGCTTCTAGGACCAAATGCTTTGCAAAAATCCAGCTTTGTTTCTGCTCAGGAAAAGTCATCAACAGTTCAAAATGTTCATACAAATCAGCAAGCCTGTTTACAAGGACTTTTGCTAGATCCTTAGCATCTTCAGCTGCCATATCAATATAGTGGCCATTGTCGTCTTTTTTATGCTCTCTCGACGGATTAAATACGACTAATTTTAATAGCTCCTCAATACTATTTTCATCGGGCGTTAATAATTTTTCCCACGACATTAAGATATCGATTTGTTCTTGATTCATTCCTTTGGCATCATAATTTAAAGCATGGGATATCGATTGAGCTGCGGCAGGCCAGTATTTACCTGTTAACTTGATTACTTCTTTTATAAAATAGTCCAATTTATCCAGTAGGTTATATCGAATTAATCCCCTAATTTCATGACCAAAAGCATCTTTAACCTGTTCGATCAAATGTCCACGTTTAATAATCATAAGTAGAATTTCTAATAATGACTGCCAGTAATCATAAATTTCTTGATATTTTTTTGGATTCCATTCTTTTAGCTCTGGCTTAGTGCCTTGAAACTCTGCTCTTATAGTTCTGGTGCCTCCGTGAGTGTCCATTGCCGTTTTAATAGCATTTATTATTACCACATCTGCGCTTTCTAAATCTAAAGAAAGAGCTTTATTCAAAATTTCTAGCCTTTGATCAAAATCAGCTTCTGTACCAGATAATTGCCAGCGAAATAATTGTGCGAACTGTCTCAGTGAATTATTGCTATAATTTTCGTTTTCAAATTGTGCTAATTTAAATAAAACCCATGCACTTTTATCAAAACAAGACTTATGAAAAACAAGCATCTCTAATGCCCAGACAAAGTTGCGTCTTACATCGCCTTTAATATCGAGTATCTCTTTATCAGTTAATTGTAAAATAACTCTGTGTAACTGATTGTTCGTAACAGCAGGGTTCACTTCAACTAATGCGCGAAACAGTCTTGAACCCTGTTTGGATAGTAACAATTCCGCTTGGCCGAAAGGGTTATTGGCAGCACAAAAGTTTTCGACAAATGACTGAACATTTATCGATGAGTCTAGGTATCTTATTTGATCACAAAAACTATCAAGCAGCATAGCTGGAAGGCTGGAAACAATTTCACTTTGTCTGTCAAATGCACTTGTATTCCACCATTCCATTGCCAAGTTTAAAGCTAATGGTTTAGGGACTACGCGAGCTAGGCTTCCAGTACAATTAATCAATTCTTTATGATTGAATGTCATAATTGTATTTTCGAAAGTTATCTGGTCTGTTCCAGCAATACGCTTTAAAAATTCAGCATCTTCATTGATATCATCTCTGCTCCCTTTCTGAAACCTAAAATAATCGAAAAGAGAAAAGACTTTAAGCAATTCTCTAGCTTGGTCACTCAGGCTTCCATCGCCATTTATTAATTTTTCTACAAGGTTTGATTCATCAAATTTGGTTGTAACACGCCCCTCTTGCTGTAGCTCTTTGATAGCCATTTGTGCAAGCAGGGGGAACCCCTCAATAAATTTCTCTAATTGCTGTTTTGATGAGGGATCTAGATCTGGAAGTCGACTTTCGATAATATTGCTTATTTGCTCTGCTCCTAATTTTTCTAATTTTATACGAATGCTATTTGTTAGTTTCTTATTTTCTTCGTGATAAAAATAAGTAGTGATGAGTTTTAGAGGCGAATTGTTAACCTCAATTGCATTTGTGGCGTAATTATGTAGTTCCACTGAGCAGTTGTCTATTATAATAAACCCTACCGCACCGTTCTCGGCTGCTGTTTTTATTGATTCTTGAACCCTATTAATATTTTCAGAGCCACTAAACACAATGAAATCATTATCTTTTATATTGTTTCTGTTTTTGTATTCAATCAATAATCGTGACTTTCCTAAACCAGATAAACCAGTAAGTCTTATAAAACAAGCATCAGAGTTTATTGCTTCTGATAGTGCTGAAAATGCTATTTTTCTTGGTTCATCTTCTTCATACGAAAGCTCGTGCTTACGTTCATCGTATTTAAGCCATTCTTTAATAGGCTTAGCTGCATCTAGATTAAATTTTCCAACTGAAGGAGAGTTTTTAATAAATGACTTTAGTAGGATGACCTGTGTGTCATCTTTTGAATTTGGTTTTACAATAGAGCTATGATCGACTCCATTTATTGTTTCGATAGGGTGGTATCTAAATAGGCTTTTTGAACTTACTGAAGATACTACAGTTTCATTTGCATCAATAATGCTCAGTATGTTCAACTGCTCACTTAACTTTTTATCTACCCAATCTTCATCTAAAGCATCTAAATCACTTGAGTTGTTAACAAGCGACTTCAAATGTCTGTTATTAAATGCAATGAACTTACCGATATTTGCTAAACCTGAACCACCGTGAGGTACATCAAAAAAGCATACCTTTTTGATGTTATGTTTAGTTCCTAGTTTACTAAGCCTCACGAGAAGACGTTTAATAACTAACCCTCCCATACTATGGCCTACTAAAATGATTTCATCATTCCCAAGGTCACATCTAGCCTTTATATCGGTAAGCAGTCCATTAGCAATATTTAAAATTGTTGGGGCAGATTTAAAGAATTGTGTTATGAAATTGGGTGATGTGTACCCATACTCAATGACTTGATGCTCAATATCAGGGTCATCAATTATATACTGTGGGAAATTACCCCAAGTCTTGTCTATTTTACCACCTAAGCCATGAACAAAAACTATAAACTTATTCATCAGTTATCCTTTTTTGAAGTCACCTTTAAATGTATTTTGGTAACAGTGTGTTTCATTTTTAGAATTCTATCTTTAAGCCTAATAAATATTGTTTGTATATGGCTGTATTAACTGTAATGTTAACAAAAAATGCTTCACAAAATGAAATGTTTATGGACACTATAACAGCCTTTTCCTATTCGCGGATGATTATTTATCACTACATCTATGGTCTATTGTTAAATGAATAATTAACATCAGTCATTACTCTGTTACAGTATTACGCATAATCGGCAGAAAAAAGTTGAATCGGCATCAGTTAGATCATCAATGTGCGGCTATACAATAGCTTGGTCAATGCTGTAATACTGGTTTTCATCTCAGGCCTAGCCATTAAAATGTAAAGGGGCAAGACCGTATAATCAGATGCTACGCACCTATTTTAGTACGCTACCGCCCTCACGTTACCGAAGCTTCATGCATCTGATAACACTACCACATCAGCATTTTTTGCTGTACATCTAGATAGAATAGTTATCCAGATGTGATGGTACTAGCAAGATTTGGGGAAAGAAGTAACTGACTTTGGGGCAAAATATGCTATAGGTTTTAGGGTCAGAATCAGTACCACGTACTCTGACTCGATTTTGGCGTAACGTTACTTGTTTGAGGATTTATTCGGATTTAGGGCTCGAGTGTTTCTTGGCTTTTTTATTGTCACGTTGACGCTGATCTGGCTTGCCAGTCGGCTTAGCTATTTTGGGGTTGCGGCGGCAAAGGGCTCCAAAACAGTGGTGGAGAATCAGAGCTGTGCGTAATATTGTGCAATATCAGTTTGGAAAGGAACTCGCAGAATTCAATGGCTACTACACTAGATGACCTCTTAGGCGACGGACGATTGGCTCGCCTTTTTTCTAACCAAAATCGCGCTTGTGCACTTCAGCTATGGGTCCTTCAGATTAAATCTGAAAAGTCGAGAGAAATGCGCGTAGTTTACGGACGTCTACTCCCATACAGCCATTCGAGTAACAGTTGGTCCTTCAGTGACAACGATAACCATCTTATCTTCGGAAACATCAAGGCAAAGTTTACCCGCCTTAACTTGTATATAGACAGTATCCATTGTGCAGAGTTTTTAAGGCAATTGATTGCTGGTCGGTCAATCTCAGAAATAAATGATATATTGGAAATTGAGTGTTCGAGTAAATTAACGAAACTGTTTGGTGCTACTGCTCTTATGGCCAATAATCTGGTCTATCGCCCAGTTGCTTATCTACTCAACCGAGATGCATATGATCGCCAGTCAATTTCTAGCCCACATAGTGCAGCCGGAGCTTTCAGTGCTTCGATTACTCAAATGAATAAGGAAGCGTTATTTCTGTTGAGTGAGGAATACAGCGCTGCCTTAACTACTTCGTTAGTTGAACGGCTCAATGCGGAAACTGGTTTAGATTTTGGAAAATCAGATGCCACACGATTTGGCGATATTGAATTATTGGTTTTTCCTACGCTTAATGACCTTGAGCAGAACTTGCTAAGTGTTAAATGGATTGACTCATCACCTGCTCTATCAGTTTGCTTTGCTCCGACACAAGTGCCGCTCTTTGATAAATTTCAGTTCCACTTGAGCATTACAAACGATGGCCAAATCATTTCCTCGTCTATTGCTTCAGCAAATCGTAAAGAGGATGGAGTGTTTGAATATGTGTTTAAAGTGACCGAGGAGGTGTGTGAGAGGACAGATAGTACAGAACTGGAGATTTTTGGTTTCTCAAACGATCGCCCTCATGAGGGGGTGCTCTGCTGCCGGTGGCGGATAGGATATATCCGAGAAATAAATTTTCAGGGCCATATGGTGGGGCAAGGGACAAGTTCCGTCAAGTTCGACTGGCTTGAAAAAGCAGCTAGGCCAGCTATGTCAGCGCGTGTAAAGGCTGCTCTTACGGTTAACCGGGGCAATTTGGGGTTTGGCAACCGCGTCGGTGGGCGGCAGGCAGACCCTTGGGTTCCGGTGAATCGTGAACTTCTTTCTCTTTTTACACGGCTTCATCCGCCTAAGTCAGAAGGGCAGTTTTTCCAGAGATGGAGCATGGGGGATGGAGAAGGGCGATTGCAATTCGTGGAGTGGTTTAGAACTATATTGGGCAAGTATCAGCAGCATCAAATAGTTATATTCGATCCTTACTTCGAGACTGCTGGTTTAGGGCTTGTATTGATTAATGCAGCAATTAAGTCAGATTATATCATTTTTACATCGCTGCCAAAGACATCGAGAGAGATTGAATATGAACAAGATAGCTCAGAACAACTCTATACGGGGCGAGTAAACAATTTAATAGTGAGCTGTGAGCATAATAGTCACTTACTAGGTCGCCTAAAGTTTCGTATCTATGGCCTAAAAGAAGGACGGCTACATGATCGTTATATTTTAATTATGGGGGCAGATCGTCTTCCGGTTGCCGGATTCCATCTGTCTAATTCTTTTCAAAGTGCAGCCGAAAATTACCCATTACTGATTACCCCAATTCCTTCGGATGTTTTACTCCAAATAGAACAATATAAATCTGCGCTGGTACAGGAGATTATGGTTACTAGTCTTGGAAATGAGGTTGAGAATCCCATGATGCAACTGCTTTTCGATTCTAGTAAGACGTCAGCTGTACCGCGACGGTATGAGTCTCTAAACTTTCTCGAAAGGTCTGGAGTGGGTAAAGTACTCAGTGTATGGTTCGGTGAAATGTCATTGCAGGGCTTAAGTGGTGACCAGTTAAGAGCGCAGATGATGACATTAGGTTTACTAAATGATAACTCGCTTATTTTGCACGATGGGCTACATAACTTCATCAATAACAAACAAGTTATTAACTCTAAGGACTTTAATGTAACTTGGGGAGTGCTGGGAGAAGTGCTAGCACATTCTCCCACTGGGGACATAGGATGGGGTGTTATTGAGTCAAAAAGCGATTTTCTCAAGTTATTGAGTCAATTTGTTGTGGAATCGTTCGATCGCCTACATGAAAATACAGATAAAGAACTGGCTGTAGTTGATATATGGTTCTTTCGAAAAACTGTAGAAGTCTTACTGCACAGCCCTTATCGCTCGGAACAGCTATTCCATTCGACAAAATACGCAGCCCTCACTTGGTCAGAGTACTTTGCCATCAAAATCTTATGGAGTCATGCTCCGGATTGCTTGTTGACGATCGCCGAAGCACAGATCTCTAGGCTGCAAATTGAGCACGAAGTGTCGGAGGTCATGCGGTTGTCTCTGTTGAGCCAGATAGTCAGCGAAGTTTCCCTATCGATACAGTTCAATATCAGCATCATTCAACGAGATAGTCTTATCCATCGCAAGCAGGGATTACTTAAATGGCTGGGATTTAATGCACTAGAACGACAGTTAGATATACCTGCAGGACTCACGTCAGTATTATCGTGTCTGGAAACCCTTACTCATCAGGAACGAGTGCTCGCCTTAGGTTGGATGATTAACCATGCAGCCAAGGATCCTAATAAAGAGAAAACTTATAAAGATTTGGTTGAAGCTCTGCATGAGGAACTACCAGAGAAAATACCTATGGAGGAGTTGCGGTACTTGGTCGATTCCATGCGAGGACATATGAAGCAATTAGCGTTGGCTGAGCCTTGGTTGTCCCAAGATGTGATCTTACCGTTATTGCAGAATGCCCGTGCCTCCACTGAGGACGCTTGTGAAATATGGGTTCAGGAGTTGGTGAGCATGCTTGGGCCGAGACTGAACAATCAGTCTCGCTTGTTTGAACGAACCCGTGAAGGGCAGACGACTAACATTGCTTCGTTTCTTTTCGCCAATAGTAACACCTCTCAGCGAGAGTTAAGCCTGACGATGATGAATCAAATCTTGAAGCGACAGCGACGAATCATACAACAACCACTCGCCAGCACGTCGAACTGGAGCCAATGGGACGATGCGCTGAGAGTGTCATTATGGATACTTACTTTTGCTAAATGGAGTGAGTTCTATCTAAGTGCGCTAGGTATGTTCGATCAAAACTTAGAACGGTTAACAGGTGATGCACATGGGCTTGCTATGGTTAGATCGAAAGAAGAATGGCAAACCGAAGGTGTTGGTATACAGAGCGAACTCATTGAGTTCCTAGAGCAGGGCGAGAGGCTTCTGAGTGAAGGCGGTAGGCTGAAAAGCGATTCTCAATAAGCTAGATTAAAGGCCGAATGAGTATTTAAATGGTATTTTTTATGGCATTCAACCTATAAATATCAGTATCTTATTGTTAATAAAGGTCTTTTTGCTTATATTTATAATCGAGTGGGAATAACCTCCCGCTTCATGACCACTGCGTTGTAATGAATAAAGACCCTCTGCCTGTGCAGGGGGTTTTTCTTTACCAGACTGAGGCACAGCGCTACCTGTCCGGCGAATGCATATGCAATCCAGAAAACAGTATGTTTATGTGAGCAGGAAAAGTTTAGCGTTGAGCAGGCGTCTCGACTGAGAGAGTGGACTGTTGAGCTTCTTTTTTATCCTGATGATGATGCCAGGCACCGATAGAAGAGTAGACGAAGCGTCCGAAGAAGAAGAGAAAACTGATAAACAGTACGATACGGGTCATTCGACTGTTAAATCGATGTCGTTTTCGCATACTGGTTGCCTGACTCACAAAAGGTTCCTTAGGGTATGCCCAGCATAGTGGGCGATGGGTACATTAAGGCACATTGTAAAGGAATGGTCAATTGTCGATTATGTAAAAATACGTCAGTTGATTTATCTCTTATTGTTATGGAAGATAATTTTAGTATTTACATTAATAATAAATTAATGATAACGAAGCAGAAAAAACGTAATTATTAGTTAATGAGAAGGAAATTGATTGATATATATCAAATGTTGCTTCCCGTTGATAACTAGAATCAAGACACATATTGTGACGTTGTTTTTATTATTATTTTAAAGTCAGGTGGGATGCCTGTCTGAAGCACCTTGCAGGAAGCGAGGGTTTTTGCTGAGCATCTATGAAACTAAATCAGACCTATATCAAAATCAGAGATAAATGGTGGGTGCTGCCTCTCATTTTACCCTCTTTGCTGTTGCCCATATTAAGCATTGCCAATACCTACGCACATACCAATACGGGTTCCGGTAATGTCACGCTTTTTTACCTTCCTCTGGCATTCACTATCAGCCTGATGTCATTTTTTGACTGGGCGGCATTACCGGGCATTGCGGTCGCAATCTTCTGGAATCGCTATCCGATAGTGGGATTGTATGAGACGCTCTCCATTATCGGGCATTTCATTATCCCGGTCGTGCTCTGCTGGGGCGGGTATCGCGTGTTTACTCCCCGGCGCAATCAGGTGTCTCATGGCGATGCTCATCTGATGTTTCAGCGGATGTTCTGGCAGGTGTTTTGCCCGGCGACGTTATTTCTGGTGCTCTTTCAATTTGCCGCCTTCCTGGGAATGTATGCGAGCAAATCAAGCATGATGGGCGTAATGCCTTTTAATATCAATACATTGATTAACTATCAGGCTTTGCTGGTGGGAAATCTTATCGGCGTTCCGCTGTGTTATTTTATTATTCGCACTGTCCGCAATCCGCTATATCTGCGTGGATATTATGCGCAACTGAAACAACAGTTTGATAAGAAAGTCACAAAGAAAGAGGTTGTTATCTGGTTACTCGTGCTGACATTGCTCATGACAATGCTTTGCATGCCATTGAATGAAAATAGTTCAATATTTAGCACTAACTATACCTTGTCATTATTATTGCCGGTAATGCTATGGGGAGCGATGCGCTACGGTTATCGATTTATTTCGCTGATATGGTCGGCTGTTCTCATTACCGCAATTCATTATTACCAGAGCTACATGCCTTATTATTCCGGGTATGACACACAACTCACTATTACGTCTTCAAGCTACCTGGTTTTCTCTTTTATTGTGAGCTATATGGCGGTGCTGGCGACGCGCCAGAGAATCGTCAGCGGTCGGGCGCGTCGGCTCGCGTATCTTGATCCCGTCGTGCATCTGCCTAACCTGCGGGCGTTAAATCGCGCGCTGAAAAATTCGCCCTGGTCAGCACTCTGTTTTTTACGCGTGCCCGGCCTGGAATTACTGGGGAAGAACTATGGCGTTATGCTGCGGATTCAGTACAAGCAAAAGCTCTCCCACTGGATAAACACCTTGCTGGCGCCCGGTGAATGCGTGTATCAGCTGTCGGGGCATGATTTGATTCTGCGTCTGAATATGGAGTCGCATCAACAGCGTATTGAAGCGCTGGACAACCATATCAAGCAATTCCGTTTCATGTGGGATGATATGCCGCTCCAGCCGCAGGTTGGGGTCAGCTACTGCTATGTGCGCTCTCCGGTCAGCCATATCTATCTGTTATTAGGCGAATTAAGCACCATCGCCGATCTTTCCCTGATGACCAACAAACCGGAGAATATGCAGCGGCGTGGCGCAATGCATTTGCAGCGGGACCTGAAAGATAAAGTGGCGATGATGAACCGCTTGCAGTATGCGCTGGAGCACGATCATTTTTGCCTGATGGCGCAGCCGATTTCAGGTATTCGCGGCGATGTTTACCATGAAATACTGCTGCGACTGAAAGACGATAATGGCGGCATGATCAATCCCGATGGTTTTCTGCCCGTTGCTCACGAATTTGGCCTGTCGTCCAGCATCGATCTGTGGGTGATTGAAAATACCCTGCGCTTTATGGCGCAGAACCGGGATAAGCTGCCAGCCCACCGTTTTGCCATCAATCTGTCACCAACGTCGGTATGCCGCGCCCTGTTTCCGATTGATGTCAGTAACCTGCTGAGCCAGTACGAAGTTGAAGCGTGGCAACTGATCTTTGAAGTGACCGAAAGCAATGCGTTCACCAATGCCGAACAGGGTCAGGCAACGTTGTCACAGTTGCAACAGTTAGGTTGCCAGATAGCGATTGATGATTTTGGAACCGGTTATGCCAGTTATGCGCGGCTGAAAAATGTGAGCGCGAATATTCTCAAGATCGATGGCAGTTTTATTCGCAATATCGTCTCTAACAGTCTCGATTACCAGATTGTGGCGTCCATTTGCCATCTGGCGCGAATGAAGAATATGCAAGTGGTGGCGGAATATGTGGAAAGCGAAGAAATTCGTAGCGCGGTGAGCGCGTTGGGGATCGATTACCTTCAGGGCTATTTGCTTGGCGAGCCCAGGCCGCTGGCGGCGACGCTGGAAGAGGTACAGGCACCATTGTCTGGTGCCTGAGGCGAAATTACGCCGCGATAGTGGGCGAACTCTCTTCTTCGATTTTGAGACGCCAGCCCGTGACCGCTTCCCAGTATTGCTGCTCTTTTTCCAGATCGAGCAGGACAAGCGCGTTTTGGCTAAACCAGTCATGCGGGAAGCGCAACGTCCAGTGATTGTCGTCAGTTTTAAGCCGTAGCGTTGGCGGCGTTGTGGTGGCCTGGCGCTGATTATTCAGCAGAACGCCCAGGCGCAATAGCTGAATCAACGGCAGGAATTGTTTTTTCTTGAACAACGTAAAGCGGGGCAAGTCATCCAGCTTAACGGCTTTACGATGATAACGGACTAATGTCGCCATCATCAGTTGCTGTTCCTGGTTAAAACCCGGCAAATCGCTGTTTTGCAGAATATAGGCAGAGTGGCGGTGCAGGCCGCTGTGGTTGATGTTCAGCCCCACCTCATGCAGCATTGCAGCCCACTTCAGTAACGCTTCCAGCTGCGGATGCGCCAGCTTTGGCTGTTGCATCTGCCACTGTTCATACATCTGCATGGTTGTTTCCAGCACGCGCCGGGCCTGATCGCTGTCGATGTTATACTGATTCGCCAGGCTTTTGGCCGTACGGCTGCGCACATCCTGATGACGGAAGCGGCCTTCCATTTCGTACAGCACGCCTTCGCGCAGCGCCCCGTCGGAAAGGCGGAGTTCGCGGATTGCCAGCGCATCAAAAACGCCGCACAGAATGGCCAGACCCGGAACAAAGACCGCTTTTCGCTCTTCAGACAGACCCGGCAGGCTCAGCGCTTCAAAGGAGCGGTGCCTGAGCACTTCCGCCATCAGTTTATCCAGCCGTTCTGGCGTAATGAAGCCGTCCTTCTCACCCATTTCCAGCAGCACTTCATGGGCGGCTTTGATGGTGCCGGACGCGCCCAGCGCGACGTTCCAGCCCTGAATGCGGAACTGCCAGGTTAACGTCTCCAGTTTTTGCGCAGCGGCCATTCGGGCGCGCTGGAAATTTTCCGGGCTGATGGCGCCGCCAGGAAAATAGATTTGTGCGAAACTGACGCACCCCATGCGACGGCTTTCGACCAGTTTTGGCTCGAAGTTTTCACCGATGACTAACTCCGTCGAACCCCCGCCGATATCGATCACCAGCTTGCGGCCTTTTTCCGGCTGCGTATGCTCCACGCCCATAAAAATCAGGCGGGCTTCTTCGTTACCGGAAATGATTTCGATCGGGTAGGGGATGACCTTCTCCGCGCGCTTCAGAAAATCGGTGGCGTTCAGCGCCTGGCGCAGGGTATGGGTGCCTACGATACACACGCTTGACGGGGAGAATCCCTGTAGGCGTTCGGCGAATAACGATAAGCAGCTTAACCCGCGTTCTATCGCTTCTTCACTTAACATATTGTCTTCGCCGAGACCATCCGCCAGATGTACGCGCTGTTTCAGCCGACCGATGATCTGCATGGCGCCATCCACCACGCGGGCAATGACCATATGAAAACTGTTCGAACCGAGGTCGACCGCCGCGAACTCCTGCGGCCGGGGTGTCTTGTCATGTATTGGCATAGCGTTAGTCAGGTTGCTCGAGTGATTTGATGTAGTCGTAAATCGCCAGTTGCGACTGCACCTTGCGACGATTTCCGCGCGGCACGTAGCGATTACTCAGTTCTTTATCTATGTAGCGGGCTTTTACCGTGTCGCTAAACAGGATGTCAATAATATCCAGCACGCGTTGCTTAAGACACGGGTCGAGCAGCGGCGCAGCAACTTCGATACGGTAATCGATATTTCTCGTCATCCAGTCAGCGGAGGAAAGATACACCTGCTTATCGCCGCCGTTGGTAAAAATATAAACCCGGTCATGTTCGAGATAGCGATCCACGATACTGATCACGCGGATATTGTCGCTAATGCCTTCCAGATTTGGAATCAGCGAACACATCCCACGAACCAGCAGATTGACCGGCACACCCGAGCTGGATGCGGCGTACAGACGGTCGACCAGCCCCTTGTCCACCAGGTTATTCAGCTTCAGCGTAATGCCGGAGGGGAGACCTTGCTGGGCGTTGGCGATTTCTTTATCGATCATCTCGTACAGCAGGCGTCGTGAGTTCTGCGGAGAGACCAGCAAATAGTCGAACGTCACCGGGCGGTAAGGGTTCTCGATAAAGTTGAACACGCGACGGACTTCGTTCGTGATACGCGCATCGGCGGTCAGTAAGGAATAGTCGGTGTACAGGCGTGCCGTTTTTTCGTTGAAGTTCCCTGTGCCGATGTGCGCATAACGCACCACCTCATCGCCTTCTTTACGCGAGATGAGGAACAGTTTGGCGTGAATTTTCAGGCCTGGCGCCGAGAAGATCACATGTACGCCTGCTTCGGTCAGCCGCTTCGCCCAGTGGATATTCGCCTCTTCATCGAATCGCGCCTGCAATTCTACCACCACGGTGACTTTCTTGCCGTTATGGGCGGCGTGAATCATCGAGTCGATGATGCGTGAATCCTTCGCCACACGGTAGATGTTGATTTTGATCGCCAGCACGCTGGGGTCAAAGGAGGCCTGGCGCAGCAATTCCAGCACATGTTCGAAAGTGTGGTACGGATAATAGAGCAGAACGTCGCGCTCGCGAATGGCGTCGAACCCGTTGCGGAACTTCTCTTTATCGAACCAGAGATGGCGCAGTCGCGGCAGCGGCTTGTTCACCAGATTGGCTTTGCCCACGTTGGGGAAGCTAATGAAGTCTTTGAAGTTGTGATACCGGCCGCCGGGTACGATGGAGTCGTAGCGGGAGATGGTCAGCTTTTCACGCAGCACTTCCACCAGCGCGTTTGGCATATCGCGCTGATAAACAAAACGCACCGGCTCGGCGGTCAGGCGTTGTTTCAGGCTGGAGGACATCAGCTCCATCAGGCTCGATTCCATCTCGTGCACCAAATCGTATTCGGCATCACGGGTCATCTTCATTGAGTAGGCATTCAGCGCGTCGTAGTCAAAGAAGCCTTTGAAGATGTCGTCCAGGCAGTAGCGCAAAATGTTATCCAGCAGGATCATCGGCTTACGGCGACGCGGCGCTTCCGGCGGCAGATTCACAAAACGCGGCACTTTGTCGGATGGAATTTCCAGCAGCGCGTAGCGGATAGCATCGCCGCGAATAATCTCTACGGCCAGATAGGTGTAATCATCTTTCAGAAACTGAACTAAATCCGTTTCGCGATTGATCAGAATTGGCGTGATGTGTTGGCGTAAGTAATGTTTAAAATAATGCCGCAGCCAGCTTTGCTGGTTGGCCGACAGTTGGCGTTCGTTGATTAAGAAGATCTGATTACGCGCCATTTCCAGCAGCAATTCGTTGTACAGGCTGTCGAATTCCTGGTCGGCTTTTAGTACCCGGGACTGGATCTTACCTAGCAGATGGCGAGAATGAGAATTAGAACCCTGTTCTTCGCTGATTATGATGCGACGTTTCAGTTCGGCGAAACGAACTTTATAGAACTCGTCAAGGTTATTGGAATAGATGCCCAGGAAGCGCATGCGTTCAATAAGCGGATTTGATTTATCCGCAGCTTCCTGGAGCACGCGTTCGTTGAACGCTAACCAACTTAGCTCTTTCTCGATGTATAGTTTTTCCTGACCCATTACAACTCACACTCCGTTTTATTCACGGGACACTGCCTGATTATTATGGCGAGCATTGCGCTCAGATGTCCAACTGTGCCAGAAAAATATGACAATAAACCGTCAGATAAGCAAAGAGATGAGGGGAATTCCTGAGGCGTAGGCCGGATAAAGCGTTGACGCGCCACCCGGCATTGAAACGTTGGATTGCCTGATGGCGCCGTCCTGCGAGGGAATGTTATTACTCGGCGGCATAGCCTTGCGGCGGCAGGCGATTGCCATCCAGCCAGGCGGCGTTATCACGCATTTCCAGACGGCCATCCACAAACCAACTGATGACCAGCGGATAGATAGCGTGTTCCTGCGTCTGAACGCGGGCCGTAATTTCATCTTCGCTGTCGCCTTCAAAGACCGGAATCTTCGCTTGCAGAATAACCGGGCCGCCGTCGAGTTCATCGGTAACAAAATGGACAGAGGTTCCGTGTTCTTCATCGCCGTTTTCCAGCGCCTGACGGTGCGTATGCAACCCCGGGTATTTTGGCAGCAGGGAAGGGTGAATATTGAGTAGACGCCCCTCATAGTGGGCGACGAACGCGGGGCTCAGGATGCGCATATAGCCCGCCAGCACCACGAGATCGGGGGCGTAAGCGTCTATTTCACGCATCAGTTCGCGGTCAAACGCTTCACGGCTGGCGAATTGATCGGCCGTTAACGCATGTGCCGGAATTCCGGCCTCACGCGCGCGTTCAAGGCCGAACGCGTCGGCCTTGTTGCTGAATACTGCCCGAAGGGTGCCTTTGATTTTTTTCTCTTTGCAGGCATCGATAATCGCCTGCAAATTGCTTCCGTTGCCGGAAATAAGCACCACAAGATTCATCATTGAATAACCACGCGCTGTTCGGAATCAGAGGCTTTAATGATACCGATTTTCCAGGCGTTTTCACCTTTTGCTTTCAGCAGGGCGAGGGCGTTATCCACTTCCGCTTCCGGCAGGGCGATCACCATCCCGACGCCGCAGTTGAAGGTGCGATACATTTCATGCTGGCTGACGTTGCCTGCGGTTTGCAGCCAGTTGAAGACGGCTGGCCATTGCCAGGAAGATTCGTCAATCACCGCCTGGGTGTTGTCCGGCAATACGCGAGGAATATTTTCCCAGAAACCGCCGCCGGTCAGGTGGGCGATGGCGTGCACATCGACTTTTTCAATCAGTTCCAGAATGGACTTCACATAAATGCGGGTTGGCGCCAGCAGGTGATCGGCTAACGGTTTGCCTTCCAGCTCGGTGTTTTCCGGGTCGCAACCGCTGACTTCAACGATCTTGCGCACCAGAGAATAGCCGTTGGAGTGCGGGCCGCTGGAGCCAAGGGCAATCAGCACATCGCCATCGGTCACTTTGGAACCGTCGATAATTTCTGATTTTTCCACCACGCCGACGCAGAAACCGGCGACATCGTAATCTTCGCCATGATACATCCCTGGCATTTCAGCGGTTTCGCCGCCGACCAGCGCGCAGCCTGATTGCAGACAACCTTCGGCAATACCATTGATCACGCTGGCGGCGGTATCGACGTCCAGCTTGCCGGTCGCGTAGTAATCCAGGAAGAACAGCGGCTCCGCGCCCTGAACGACCAGATCGTTGACGCACATCGCCACCAGGTCGATCCCGATGGTGTCGTGGCGTTTCAGATCCATCGCCAGACGCAGTTTTGTCCCTACGCCGTCAGTGCCGGAAACCAGTACAGGCTCACGATATTTTTGCGGCAATGCGCACAGCGCGCCGAAGCCACCCAAACCACCCATGACTTCCGGGCGGCGAGTTTTCTTCACTACGCCTTTGATTCGATCAACCAGAGCATTACCAGCGTCAATATCAACACCGGCATCTTTATAGCTAAGAGAGGTTTTGTCGGTCACTGCTTAGGTCCCCACGCGTTACTTGCGGTGAAAATTAAATTCGGCGCAATTCTAACAGGGAAAGCAAACGTTTGCGAGCCTGCTCTGCATCCGTTTTTATCTGCCGAATTTTTCAGCGTTTTACCGTTGTGTACCCATTTGTTTGAACTGCTCCACGAAAATGAAACCGGGTTCATTACCGTGCTTGAAACCTGCGCCAGTTATGCACAGTATCGTACTGAAACCGGTTTCTGTTTTGCTTCGGGTTGTCAGCGTAGCGGCGTTAACATTGCAATTACAATGAGGGAAACGTATGTCTGGATTTAAAGCGAATTTCATGTGGGGCGGCGCCGTTGCCGCTCACCAGTTAGAAGGCGGCTGGCAGGAAGGCGGAAAGGGGATTAGCGTGGCGGATGTGATGACCGCCGGTGCGCATGGCGTTCCGCGGGAAATTACCGACGGCGTGATCGCCGGGAAAAATTATCCTAACCATGAGGCTATCGATTTCTATCACCGCTACAAAGACGATATTAAGCTCTTTGCCGAGATGGGCTTTAAATGTTTTCGCACCTCTATCGCCTGGACGCGCATTTTCCCGCAGGGGGATGAATTACAGCCGAATGAAGCGGGTTTGCAGTTTTATGATGCCCTGTTTGATGAATGTCTGAAGTACGGTATTGAACCGGTGATTACGCTGTCGCATTTTGAAATGCCTTACCATCTGGTCACGGAATATGGCGGCTGGCGTAACCGTAAGCTGATCGATTTCTTCGTGCGCTTCGCGAAAGTGGTATTTACCCGCTATCAGCACAAAGTGAAATACTGGATGACCTTCAATGAGATCAACAACCAGGCCAATTATCACGAAGATTTCGCGCCGTTCACCAACTCGGGGCTGAAATACCTGCCGGGCGAAGATCGTGAACCGGTGATGTATCAGGCGGCGCACTATGAGCTGGTCGCCAGCGCGCTGGCGGTGAAAGCGGCGCGGGAGATCAACCCGGCATTGCAGGTTGGCTGCATGATCGCCATGTGTCCGATCTATCCGCTGACCTGCGCGCCGGACGATATGATGATGGCGATGAACGCGATGCACCGTCGCTACTGGTTTACGGATGTGCATGTGCGCGGGAAATATCCGCAGCATATCCTCAACTACTTTGCGCGTCGGGGCTTTGCGCTGGATATCACCGATGAAGATCGCGCGGCGCTGTTACAGGGCTGTGTGGACTATATCGGTTTCAGCTATTACATGTCTTTTGCCACGAAAGCGACCGCAGATAACCCACAGCTCGATTACGACGAAACGAAAAGTCTGGTCTCCAATCCGTATGTGCAGAAGTCGGACTGGGGCTGGCAGATCGATCCTGTGGGGTTACGCTACTCGCTCAACTGGTTCTGGGATCACTACCAGCTACCGTTGTTTATTGTCGAGAACGGCTTTGGGGCGATAGATATTCAGCAGGCAGATGGTTCCGTTGACGATCGGTACCGTATCGACTATCTCGCAGCGCACATTCGTGAAATGAAAAAAGCCGTTGTGGAAGATGGCGTTGATTTGATGGGCTACACCCCGTGGGGCTGCATTGATTTGGTGTCGGCGGGGACGGGCGAGATGAAAAAACGTTATGGCTTTATCTATGTCGATAAAAATAATGACGGCAGCGGGACGTTAGCGCGCCATCCGAAGAAATCTTTTGCCTGGTATCAAAATGTGATAAAAAACAACGGAGAAAATATTTAAGATTCAATGCGTTGTTATTCAGCCCCGCCATCTGTGCGGGGCGTGTTTTATACTCATTCTCCAGACGTATGTCACTTTGGTTGATCCATGTCAAGCATACGTTGTGTTGCGCCAGAGAGGAAAAGCGGTATAATCCGGCGATTTTTTTGTGGTTGCCACTCGTCTGAGGAAAGGAGAAGAGTATGAAGATCGTGGAAGTCAAACACCCACTCGTCAAACACAAGCTGGGTCTGATGCGTGAAAACGACATTAGCACCAAACGCTTTCGTGAACTCGCCTCGGAAGTAGGCAGCCTGCTGACCTATGAAGCGACCGCAGACCTGGAAACCGAAACGGTAACCATCGACGGCTGGAATGGCCCGGTTGAAATCGAACAAATCAAAGGTAAAAAAATCACCGTGGTTCCTATCCTGCGTGCCGGTCTGGGCATGATGGAAGGCGTCCTGGAGCATGTGCCGAGCGCGCGTATCAGCGTGGTGGGCATCTACCGTAACGAAGAAACGCTGGAGCCCGTTCCGTACTTCCAGAAACTGGTATCCAACATCGATGAGCGTATGGCGCTGGTGGTTGACCCGATGCTGGCAACCGGCGGTTCAATGATTGCGACGATCGATCTGCTGAAAAACGCAGGCTGCCACAGCATTAAAGTGCTGGTGCTGGTTGCTGCGCCGGAAGGCATTGCGGCGCTGGAGAAAGCGCACCCGGATGTTGAGCTGTACACCGCATCGATTGATAAGGGACTTAACGAGCACGGATACATTATTCCGGGCCTCGGCGATGCCGGTGATAAGATCTTTGGTACGAAGTAAGTGAATGAATAATAAAGAGCCGACTTTAAGAGTCGGCTTTTTTTTGAATAAAACACCCATAACATACAACACTCAGAGGAAAACACTATGACGCGCCGTGCTATCGGGGTAAGTGAAAGACCGCCGCTTTTACAGACAATCCCGCTTAGTTTGCAGCATTTGTTCGCCATGTTTGGCGCAACCGTGCTGGTGCCAGTCCTGTTTCATATCAACCCGGCTACCGTTCTGCTGTTTAACGGCATCGGTACGTTGCTGTATCTCTTTATTTGTAAAGGTAAAATTCCTGCATATTTAGGGTCGAGCTTTGCCTTTATTTCGCCGGTTCTGCTGCTGTTGCCGCTGGGGTATGAAGTGGCGCTGGGTGGTTTTATCATGTGCGGCGTGCTGTTCTGCCTGGTCTCTTTTATCGTGAAGAAAGCCGGGACCGGCTGGCTGGACGTGATGTTCCCGCCTGCGGCGATGGGCGCAATCGTTGCCGTTATCGGTCTGGAACTGGCGGGCGTGGCTGCGGGAATGGCCGGGTTGCTGCCTGCTGAAGGGCAATCCCCGGATACCAAAACCATTACCATCTCCCTTGTGACCCTGGCGGTGACGGTCTTTGGCTCCGTGCTGTTCCGGGGTTTCCTGGCCATTATCCCGATCCTGATCGGCGTGCTGGCAGGCTATGCGCTGTCATTTGCAATGGGAGTGGTGGACACCGCGCCGATTGCCGAAGCGCACTGGTTCGCGCTGCCGACGTTCTATACGCCGCGCTTTGAATGGTTTGCCATTCTGACAATTCTGCCAGCGGCGCTGGTGGTGATTGCCGAACACGTAGGACACCTGGTCGTGACGGCGAACATCGTTAAAAAGGATCTGGTTCGTGACCCTGGCCTGCATCGTTCGATGTTTGCCAACGGGTTATCAACGATGATTTCCGGGTTCTTCGGTTCTACGCCGAACACCACCTACGGTGAAAACATCGGTGTTATGGCGATCACCCGCGTGTACAGCACCTGGGTTATCGGCGGCGCGGCGATTTTTGCCATTCTGCTCTCCTGCGTGGGTAAACTGGCCGCTGCGATTCAGATAATCCCTCTGCCGGTAATGGGCGGCGTATCGCTGCTGTTGTACGGCGTGATCGGCGCATCCGGTATTCGCGTATTGATTGAATCAAAAGTCGATTACAACAAAGCGCAGAACCTGATCCTGACCTCGGTGATTTTGATCATCGGCGTCAGCGGCGCGAAGGTGCATATTGGCGCGGCGGAACTGAAAGGAATGGCGCTGGCGACCATCGTTGGGATCGGCCTGAGCCTGATCTTCAAACTGATCAGCGTTCTGCGCCCGGAAGAAGTGGTGCTGGATGCGAAAGACGCGGATACGCCGCAGCAATAATCCTGAAACCGGGCAGTGCTGCTGCCCGGTTCTATCGTGATGGAATTCTGTGGTAAACTCATCGCGATTTTATGGAATCCTGGATTGAGGTATCTCTGAACACTCCGGCACAGCTCTCTCTGCCACTTTATCTTCCTGACGACGAAACTTTCGCAAGTTTCTGGCCGGGGGATAACGCCTCTTTACTGGCTGCACTGCAAAACGTGCTGCGTCAGGAACATAGCGGATATATTTATCTCTGGTCGCGTGAAGGCGCGGGCCGTAGCCATCTGCTGCACGCGGCGTGTGCTGAACTGTCGCAACGCGGCGACGCGGTAGGCTATGTGCCGCTGGATAAGCGCACCTGGTTTGTACCGGAAGTGCTTGACGGCATGGAACATTTGTCGCTGGTGTGTATTGACAATATTGAATGTGTCGCCGGAGATGAACTGTGGGAAATGGCGATCTTTGATCTCTATAACCGCATCCTTGAGTCGGGAAAAACGCGCCTGCTGATCACCGGCGATCGTCCTCCACGTCAGTTAAAGCTGGGATTACCCGATCTGGCTTCTCGTCTGGACTGGGGGCAAATCTACAAGCTGCAACCTCTCTCTGATGAAGACAAACTCCAGGCGTTACAACTGCGCGCCAGACTGCGTGGGTTTGAACTGCCGGAAGATGTCGGGCGTTTTCTGTTGAAGCGGCTGGATCGCGAGATGCGTACGCTATTTATTACGCTGGATCAGCTCGATCACGCCTCAATCACCGCACAGCGTAAACTCACCATTCCGTTCGTTAAAGAGATTCTGACGCTGTAACGCTGTCGCTTTTGCCCGGTGGCCGGGCAAAAAACTCAGGCAATATCTTCCAGTAAGTGCTCAACCAGCAGTGGAATCGGCCTGCCGGACGCGACGCTTCTGCCGTTTTCTCGCCATAGCGCCGTACCGCTAATGTCCAGATGTGCCCACGGGATATCCGACGGGCAAAAATGATGCAGTAACCAGGCTGCGGAAGCGCTGATTGCCGCATTGTTCGTCGGCGTATTACAGAGATCGGCTATGGCGCTTTCGGTCTGCTTTTTCAGTCGTGCATCCAGAGGTAAAGACCAGACTTCATCTCCGCTCTGCCGTCCAGCCTCTGTTAGCACCTGTCTTAACGCATCGTCCTGAGTCATCAGCCCGCTGAGTTCGTAGCCAAGCGCTTTCACCACCGCACCGGTCAAGGTTGCCATGTCGATGATATAACGGGCCTGCGGTTGTCGTTGGCTCGTCCATGCAATGGCGTCGGCCAGCACCAGTCGTCCTTCGGCGTCGGTGTTATTGATTTCCACTGTCATACCGTTGCAGGCGCGAGCAACGCTGCCAGGCTGCATTGCGTTCGGGCCGATCGCGTTTTCAGCCAGCGCCAGTACGCCCATTATGCGTACGGGCAGTTTTAACTCCGCAACCGTCAGGAGCAGTCCCAACACGTTGGCTGCGCCACACATGTCATATTTCATGGTGTACATACCCGCGCCCTCTTTCAACCACAGGCCACCGGTATCAAACGTTATCCCTTTACCTATGTAGCAGCGTACCGGGCCGTCATTTATGCCGTTGTAATGAATGGCAAGCAAACGCGGTGGACAGGTCGCTCCTTTGCCAACCGCATGGAGCAGTCCGAGGCCTTGTTCAACAATTTGTTTTTCATCAAGGACTTCACAGTGCAGCGCAGGAAAAGAGGCGCACAGGGTTTGTGCCTCATTGACCACGAACTGCGGCGTACAGCAATCGGAGGGGGTATCCGCCAGCCGCCTTGCAGCGACCATGCCGTTGGCAATGGCCTGCTGCTGCCTGAACACTTTTTCACGTTTCTCATGTTGTTCTGGCAGGCAGAACGCGGTGATATGGCGGATGCGAGTGGCGGTGGCATCCGTTTTTTTCAATTGTAAATCATTGAGCGTATACGCCTGATTAAACAGAAAACGCAGCAGCAGCGCCAGTACAGTGTCGTTTATTTCGGTGACATCAATCAGCACATTTTCGCTGACTGGCGAGGCCAGCAGCGGTCGTATCGCATTGAGTAAGCCTTCGGTCAGGCTGTCCTGCCAGAGCGCATCAGGCACCAGGGTAATTCGCGTAAAAGGCGCGCAGCCAAAGCGGGTATCCGCTACTTTATCTTGCGCCAGTACGCGCATTTCCGCGAGCAGAGCGGAATCCCGCAATAAAGAACAGCCAGGAGGCGCGATAAGATGGCCTTGTGGTTGAACCTCTGCGGGTGAGCAAATCAGTTGGTATGAAATCATTTTTCTTCCTCGACTGGAGCACGTATCCGTGCGGCATAGTCTTGCATCCATTCTTCATCGACGGGGTGATAATGGGTTTTCTCGTGCTGGCGTTCGGCGCGAAATACGGTGAGCGGTTGGCGTGCGGTAGCGACAACGAACGAGAATGTTTTGATGTTAGTGGCTGCGCCAAACTCGCCTTTACGGTTCATGCAGACCACCGAGAGGTCGCCTGTGCGACCAAATCGCGACATCAATTTATCTTCCAGCTCAAACACGACAGAATCAGCCGCTTGTTGCGGTGTCATTCCCTGCGCCATGCGACGAACAATTTCATAGCTGGCGCAGCCTTTCATCAGATCTTCACCAACGCCCGTTGCCGTTGCCGCGCCGACTTCACTGTCGCAATAGAAGCCGGAACCAATAACCGGAGAGTCGCCAATGCGTCCGCGTTTTTTCATAAACAGGCCGCTGGTGGAGGTGGCAACGCTCATCGACCCCAGTTTATCCAGACCAATAATGCCAACCGTATCGTGGCCGTTATATGGACTTAAGCCTTTATCCAGCGTCTCCCGGCAGCGTTTTTGATAGTGCTGGATGGCTCTGTCGGTGAGCATGGTTTTATCCGCAAATCCCTGGCTCAGTGCCCATTCACGCGCACCCTGGCCAACCAGCAGACAGTTATAGCGCTGACGGCTTAACGCATGTGCGACGCGCACCGGGTTGGCAATATCCACCAGATTCCCGACCGCCCCAAACGCCAGGGTATCGCCGTCCATATAGGCGGCATCCAGTTCGACCTCGCCATTTTCAGTAGGCAGTCCGCCATAGCCCACGGATTTATAAAACGGAAAGTCCTCAACGGTTGCGACGGCGTCTACCACCGCCATTGCGACCGGGTTTCCCGCAGCCAGTGCAGACGCGGATTCCGCCACACCTTCAAGCGCCATTCGCCAGGTTGCGATAATTCCCCACATGGTTTACTCCTGTTTTGCAAGTGGTGCATCGGGCTGCGTTACGGCAGCCCGTTCCGCCGCGCGGTACTGTTTATCGACGATCCGCATAAAGGGCAGATACAGCATTGCGCCAATCAGCAGGTTAATGAGCTGCATGACGCTGCCGCTAATATGTCCGGTAACGATAAAACCGCTAATGACTGGCGGCAGCGTCCACGGAATAAAGACGCCCGTGGTGACGGCGACCGCGCCGAGCTTCATCGCGGTATACTGTACGGTGACCAGCACCAGCGGCACCAGGTTGAAGGGGATCAGCATTATCGGATTCATTATCACCGGCAGACCGAACAGAATCGGTTCGTTGATGTTGAACACGGACGCTCCGGCACCGAGCCGCGCCACTTCCCGCATGTTTTTACTGCGCGCAAAGAAAAGCATGGCTAACACCAGCGACAACGTTGCGCCCGCGCCGCCCATCCAAATCATGTCAAAAAACTGTTCCGTAATGATGTGTGGGGGGGGGGGTGCCAGCCTGAATAGCCGCAATGTTGTCGGTCTGGTTTTCCATCCACAGCGGGCGGATGATGCCGTTAACCATTGAGCCGGAGTTAATACCGACCGACCACAAAATAGTGATGCTGAACACTGTCATCAGCGCGCCAAAGTAAGAGGTGCCGTAATGACGAACCGGTGTGGCGACCACTTCGTAAATAAACTGATGGATGGTCTGGTAATGGGTGTTTTCAAACAAGATGCGAATGCTCAGTACCAGTATCATGACCAGTAAGGCGGGGATCAGCGCGGCAAAAGATTCTTGCACCGCCGGTGGCACACCTTCTGGCATTTTGATCACCAGATTTTTACGCTTTAGCCAGCAGAAAAGTTCAGTCCACAGCAGCGAACCGATCATCGCGACGAACAACCCTTTTGTGCCAATCCACTCTACGGGGATCACGGTAATACCGCCGTTTTCCGCCACTTTGATAAACGGTGTAAGGATCAGAAAACAGACCAGCGCCAGAATGCCGCAGGAGATGCGATCTTCGCCGTAGTGTTCCGCCAGACGAAATGCGACCAGGAAACTGATAAACAGCGACATCGTTGAGAACACCGCGTTAAACGGGATCTCAATAATTGCACTCCAGCTCTCGCCAAAAGCCTGAGACATAAACTGCTGATAGTTTTGATTCGGAAACGAAGAGATCACCAGCAGAATAGAGCCGACGATAATAAACGGCATAAACGAAACGTATGCGCCACGAATCGCGCCGAGATGCCGCTGCTGAGCGGTTTTCGCCGCCAGAGGCATCAGTTTTGCTTCAAGAAATCCCAGAACATTGTTCATTGTGAACTCCGTACAAGATTAACTCACGTTGTGTGTGCTATGCATGAGGATTATCTGCGAAGGCGTGTGAACGAAAGGTGAAATAGCTCACAATGTGATCGCGATTAACATATAAATCTCATAAGATTAATTATCTGAAAATCGACAGGGATTCTTGCGATGGAAATAAAATTGCACGCCAATGCCACTACCACACCGCGTATTCGTCGCTATCTTCAGCAGTCTGAAAAAAGCGACAGAGAGCTTGCCGCCGAGCTTGGGATTTCTGTTACGACAGTGAGGCGATGGCGACATCGTGATCGGGTTAGTGATGGGCGAACTACGCCGAAGACGATATACAAAGCGATGAGACAAGAGCAGGTTGTTTTGGTGAACGCCTTGCGCGACGCAACAGGTGCGCCGCTGGATGACCTCTTATTGTTGGTGAACGAGGTGCTGGGCATTGTTGTGTCGCGCGCGACGTTGAATCGTTATCTTAAACCGGCGACACCTCGGCGACAGCGGGCGTCGTTACAAGGGAAAAAAGCGTTAAAATCCGGGATGCTGCCGAATCATCTGGCGCTGTATCACCTTCCACTCTCGTTACATATGGACGACGGTGGCGAACATCATTTGTTCTGGGCGCGCGAGCCGATGAGCGGCTGGTGCTTTGCCCGACTGTATGCGGGTATTTCACCGCAGCGGGTCGTGGTCTGGCTGGATGAATTGCTGGAAACCTGCCCGGCTGATATACAATCTATTGAGACAAATATTTCTGATCGCATATGCCCGCAGCTAAAAACGCACCTGGCGACGCGCGGCATGTCATGCCAAATAACCGGTACGATTCCCGGTTGGGTGCCGGTGACAATACCGCTGAATGAGATTGTTCCCCGGCTAAATAGTGAATCTGCCAGCGAGTTGCTTATCCGCTTATGTGAATGCTACAACCGTGGTAAGACGCAGAAAAAACTGGGGGATTGTACGCCGCAGGACTTTCTGGAAGCGCTGCGGCGCATGGATTAGCTCACGATTTCCAGCACCTGCTCCGGCGGGCGGCCAATACGAGCCTGACCGTTGGCGACGACAATCGGTCGCTCCATCAGTTTCGGGTTTTCCACCATCGCCTGAATCAGCGCCTCTTCGCTCAGATGGCTGTCGGCCAGATTGAGAGACTTGTAGAGATCTTCTTTCTGGCGCATCAGTTCGCGTGCGCTGGACATCCCTAACATACGCAGCAGTTCATGCAGCGTCGCTGCGTCGGCAGGTGTTTCCAGGTAAAGCACCACTTCCGGTTCAACGCCGTTGGATTTCAGCAGGCTCAGCGTGTCGCGGCTCTTTGAACAACGCGGGTTGTGGTAGATTTTTACTGCATCAGACATGATTTCTCCTTTCGCGCGAACTGTAGGTCGGATAAAACGCGATAGCGTCGCCACCCGGCAACAGAACGAATACTACATTTTGGTGTATGGCTTAAAGCGTTCCTGCAACTGGCGCAGCTGGTCGATACGGGCATCGTAACGCGCCTGTTGCTGGCTGCCCAGCTTGACCTGAGAACTTGCACTGCTGAGCATAGAGATCGCCTGATCCAGTCGCCCGGCCAGCGCATAGCCTTCGGCGCGCGCCGCCAGCTCCTGATCGCGGTTATTGAGCGCCGCTTCAGCCTGCGCCAGGAGATCCCAGCCGTTGCCGTCGTCTTTATTGTTGAAAGTGTAGCGATTGAGGATGGTCGTGGCTTCTCTGGCTTGCCCGCCCTGTAAATAAGCATTCGCCAGGTTTAGCTGCAATACCGGGTTTGCGCGCAGATCGCGGGCATTTTTCAGACGGTTAATCGCTTCGCTGGTTTTCTTCTGCCCCAGATCGATATCGGTCGCCAGGTCGAGATACCACGCGTTATTCGGTTCAGCCGTCAGCAACGGTTGCAGCGCTTTGCGAGCTTCGTCGTACTTGCTGGCTTCCATTGCCTGTAGCGCCCGGCCATATTGCGCCGCACGCTGTTGGCGCACGTTTCCTTTTTCCCATGCGTCGAGCAGGTCGCTGGTAAGCTGATTACGGCCAGAATTGTACATCCCCAGCGTACGCGCCTTCGCCAGATAAAAATCTTCAGACGACTCCACTACCACCGGGCGCATCTGGTTTGCACGGTTGCGGGCATCCGCCAGACGGCTTTCCGGCAGGGGGTGCGTCAGCAAAATTTCGGGAGGACGCGTGGAGTAGCGCGCCTGGTCGAGCAGTTTTTCCAGGAACGTCGGCATCGCTTGCGGATCGAACCCTGAACGTTGCAGCACCTGAATACCGATTCGATCTGCTTCCTGTTCGTTTTGTTGGGTGAAGCTGATCATCCCCTGACGCGTTCCCGCCAGCGTACCGGTCAGCGCCGCCATACCGGCCTGCGGGCTGGCCATCGCCAGAAGAATAGAGCCTAAGGCACCGACCCAGGTCAGCGGAGCGCTGCGCTTTTGATCTTCCATCGCGCGCGCCAGATGGCGTTGGGTTACGTGGGAAATTTCGTGCGCCATCACCGAGGCTAACTGACTTTCGTTATCGGAATAGCGAAAGAGCGCGGAATGCAGCACAACGTTGCCGCCGAAAAAGGCGAAGGCGTTGATTTCGTCGTTGTTAATCAAAAAGAAATGGAACGGCGTTTTCACGGAGTCTGCATGAGAGACTAAACGCATCCCTAGCGCGTTGATGTACTGACTCAACAGCGGATCGTTGATCAACGGCGCGCTGCCGCGCAACTGGCGAACGTAATAGTCGCCCATTTGCATTTCCTGACCGATAGAAAGCGTGCTTCCTGCTGAGGTCCCCATATCCGGTAGCGTGTCTGCGGAATCTGCAAACGCGGGGGCTATCTGACCGATAGTCAGCGCAGCGATGAGGGTAGCAACCAGGTTTTTCTTCAACAGCCTGAACATAGACCTCTGTCCTGTTTTCTTTAATATAGCCATTTGACCGATGCCGCGACGTATCGTTCCGCCACGCCAGCACAGGGAGTGTAACTGCGAAACCCGGTGGTGAATACCCCGCTCAAATGACTTTTCAGTTTCCTGAATCAGCAACAAAAAGCGAAGTCTTTTTTGTGACATTTAGATACAATTCGGGATCGCAATCCCGCTATTGAGGTTCAGGGAACGGTTTCTATGCTTGAGATGTTGATGCAGTGGTATCGCCGTCGTTTTAGCGACCCGGAGGCGATCGCCTTGCTGGTTATCCTGGTTGCCGGTTTTGGCATCCTTTTCTTTTTCAGTGGGCTTCTGGCGCCGTTGCTGGTGGCTATTGTCCTCGCTTACCTGCTGGAGTGGCCTACGGTCCGTCTGGAGGCGATTGGCTGCTCCCGGCGTTGGGCCACCTCAATCGTACTGATTGTTTTTGTCGGCATTTTACTGCTGATGGCGTTTGTCGTGATGCCGGTGGCCTGGCAGCAGGGGATCTATTTGATTCGCGATATGCCGGGTATGCTCAATAAGCTCTCTGATTATGCCGCCACGTTACCCCGTCGTTACCCGGCGCTGATGGATGCCGGGATCATTGATGCGATGGCGGAAAACATGCGCACCCGGATGCTGACGTTAGGTGATTCGGTCGTGAAATACTCCCTGGCCTCTCTGGTCGGGTTGTTGACGCTGGCGGTGTATCTGGTGCTGGTGCCGCTGATGGTCTTCTTCCTGATCAAAGATAAAGAGCAGATGCTGAATGCCGTGCGCCGGGTTCTGCCGCGCAATCGCGGTCTGGCCGGGCAGGTCTGGATGGAGATGAACCAGCAGATCACCAACTATATTCGTGGCAAAGTGCTGGAGATGGTGGTGGTTGGCGTGGCGACCTGGCTTGGCTTCCTGCTCTTTGGTCTCAACTACTCGCTGCTGCTGGCGGTTCTGGTTGGATTCTCGGTATTAATCCCCTACATCGGCGCGTTCGTGGTGACCATTCCGGTGATTGGCGTGGCGTTATTCCAGTTTGGCCTCGGAACGGAGTTCTGGAGCTGCTTCGCCGTGTATCTGATCATTCAGGCGCTGGATGGAAACCTGCTGGTGCCGGTACTGTTTTCAGAAGCCGTCAACCTGCACCCGCTGGTGATTATTCTGTCGGTGGTGATTTTCGGCGGCCTGTGGGGCTTCTGGGGCGTGTTCTTCGCCATCCCGCTGGCGACGTTAATTAAAGCCGTGGTACATGCCTGGCCGGACGGACAGGTCAGCGACGGTTAAGCACGATTATCACTCTGCCCGGTGGCGCAACGTCATCGGGCGTTCCACGTTTTATCCGCTTTCTCCTTTCCTGAACGTTTTCCGAATGTGCTGTCCCGCCCTCCTTTTTTGCTTTCAACTTACCGGTATAGATGGTTTTTTAATCTCACAAGGACAAGACCAACCGGAGAAAAAAATGGGTCATCAGATGCACACGCAGCAAAAAGTGGGGTGGGGCGGTTATCTCGCCTTTTTTATTACCATTATCCTTTTTTCAGGCATGTTCGCGAAAAGTACGGAATGGTGGCGAGTGTTTGATTTTACCGTGCTCAATGGCGCGTTTGGCCTGGTTAACGCAGCAGGCGACACGGCGGTTTCATTTCGCGGCACTGGCGGTACCGGGGCGAGAGATGGCTTTTTATTCGCACTGGAGCTGGCGCCATCGGTTATTTTATCGCTCGGCATTATTTCCGTGACGGAAGGGCTGGGCGGACTGCGCGCCGCACAGCAGTTGATGACGCCGATACTCAGGCCGATCCTGGGCATCCCCGGCATTTGCTCCCTGGCGCTTATCGCCAATTTGCAAAATACGGATGCCGCCGCCGGGATGACCAAAGAACTGGCGGAAGAGGGGGTGATTACCGAACAGGAACGGGCAATTTTCGCCTGCTGGCAGACAAGCGGCAGCGCGATTCTGACGAACTACTTCTCATCAGGCGCCGCGCTATTTGCCACGATAACCGTACCGGTTATTACGCCGCTGGCGGTCATTTTAGTCTTCAAATTTATCGGTGCGAACCTGTTGCGGGTGTGGATCGCGCAGCTTGAACATCGTCGTATGAAACAGGAGGCCTGAAATGAGCGCACAGGTACGTAAAAACGTCATGGATCTGTTTATCGACGGCGCGCGGCGCGGTTTTACCATCGCCACCACCAGCCTGTTGCCCAACGTCGTCATGGCCTTTGTCATTATTCAGGCGCTGAAGGTGACGGGGTTGCTGGATATCGTCGGGCGAGTGTGTGAACCGGTAATGGCGCTATGGGGTTTGCCGGGAGAATCGGCGACCGTTCTGCTGGCTGCGGTGATGAGTATGGGCGGCGGCGTGGGCGTCTGCGCCAGCCTGGTGGTTACTGGCGCGCTGTCCGGTCACGATGCCACTGTGCTGTTACCCGCCATTTACCTGATGGGCAACCCGGTTCAGAATGTAGGGCGCTGCCTGGGAACGGCGGGCGTTCATCCGCGTTATTACCCGCATATTATTGCGGTGTGCGTGATTAATGCCCTGGTCTCTATTTGGGTAATGCAGGCTATTGTTTAAAAAGGACTATCATGGACTGTTCCATTCTTAATCTGACGCTTTTTCAGCGCGGACACGTATATGCCCCGGACGATCTGGGCCAGCAGGACATTCTGGTTGCCAACGGCAAAATTGTCGCTATTGCGCCGACTATCGCTGCGAAAGACTTCCCCGGTTGCCAGCAGGTCGATCTCCACGGTGATATCGTCTGCCCGGGATTTATCGATCAGCATGTTCATCTCATCGGCGGTGGCGGCGAAGCCGGGCCGCATACCCGTACGCCAGAGGTGCGGCTGTCACGGTTGGTTGAAGCCGGTATTACCTCCGTTGTCGGGCTGCTGGGAACGGACGGCATCACCCGTCATCCTGAATCTCTGCTGGCGAAAACGCGCGCGCTGGAATATGAAGGGATCAGCGCATGGATGTTAACGGGGGCGTATTCTCTGCCTTCGCCAACCATCACCGGGAGCGTCGATCGCGATGTGGCGTTGATCGATAAAGTGATTGGCGTGAAATGCGCCGTCTCCGATCATCGTTCTTCGGCGCCGAATTCCGCCGCGCTGGCGACAATGGCGGCGCAGTCCCGCGTGGGGGGATTACTGGGCCAGAAGCCGGGAATCAGCGTCTTTCATATGGGCGACAGCCCACACATGCTGGAACCGCTGTACGATATTCTCGCCAATGCCGATGTCCCCATCACGAAACTGCTGCCGACGCATGTTAACCGCGCCGAACCGCTGTTCCAGGCGGCGCTGGAGTACGCGCTTGATGGCGGCTACATTGATATTACCAGCAGCATTGATGAACCGATCGATCCGGCGACGGCCATCGTGACAGCCTTGCGCCATGAGGTTCCGCTGTCGCGCATTACCCTGAGTTCTGATGGCAACGGCAGCCAGCCGGAATTTGATGAGCATGGGAATTTGACGGGCATTGGCGTGGCGGGTTTTGAGTCGCTGATCGGCACGCTGCGTCAGTTAGTTACGCAGCATAAACTGCCGCTGGAGCAGGCGCTGCGTCCGCTTACCCGCACCGTTGCGGAATTTCTCGGCTTTGAGCATAAAGGACGTCTGGCGGCAGGTTGTGACGCCGACATTCTGGTGCTGAATCAGGCGCTGGAAGTCAGCCATCTGTGGGCGAAAGGCAAAGCGGTGGTGAAAGACGGCAAAGCGTGCGTGAAAGGAACGTTTGAATAAACGACGCGTATGCCGGATGGCGGCGTAAACGCCTTATCCGGCCTACGGGGTTGTGCGAATCCAGGCCTGATAAGACGCATTAGCGTCGCATCAGGCTTTATCCGGCAAAACGTAAATCAGGCGTTTTCTTTCAGCCAGTTCAGCACTACATCGTGGTGGTTACTGGTTTTAAAGTCGTCAAATACGTGTTCGATCTTGCCGTCAGCGTCGATCAGGAAGCTGATGCGATGGATGCCGTCGTAGGTTTTCCCCATAAAGGATTTTTCCCCCCAGACGCCGAATTGCTCGCAGACCTGATGATCCTCATCGGACAGGAGCGTAAAGTTAAGCAGCTCTTTTTCGGCGAAACGAGACAGTTTTTCAGGTTTATCGGTGCTGATCCCCAACACGTCTACGCCTGCTTTTTTCAGATCGTCCATGTTATCGCGTAAACCACAGGCCTGTACGGTACAGCCGGGCGTCATGGCTTTAGGGTAGAAATACACCAGTACGCGCTGTCCCTGGAAGTCGGTCAAATTTACTTGTTCTCCGTCTTGATCCGGCAAGCTAAATTTCGGTGCGATGTCACCGGCTTTCAGTGGATTCATTACTTAACTCCATCCTGTTCATCATGTTGTGAGTAATTAACAACGTTAATACTGCCTTGCGCATTGAGTTCTGTACATAGTGCTTTAAAGGCATGCTCAATATTTACGGCATCATGGGATGCCGGACTGTGCGCGGTGATTTGAACAAACAGCTGTGCAGCCTTTTCATTTTCAGCAGGTTGCGTGCGGGAGACCAGCTCAGCGATGTTCATCTGATGGCTGTCGAAAAGCGCGGTAAAACGTTCAATTAAATGCGGAGAATCTTCCACCTCGACCTGTACCCATACCGTTGCGGGCATGGCCGGACGGGGGCGAGCAGTGGTGCGCTTCATCACAATCAATAAATCCAGCTCTGCGCCTTTCAACGGCAAGGTTGATTCAATCAGGGTGATGGCGTTCCAGGAGCCAGACAGCAGCATGATAAACGTGAATTCATCGCCCAACATGGCCAGTCGGCTGTCTTCGATATTACAGCCGCAGCTGCTGACATGGCGGGTGATAGTATTCACAATTCCCGGGCGATCGGCACCCAGCGCAGTGATAACCAGGTAATGTTGTGATGACGATGTCAAACCGGTTCTTCCTTTGAGAGGTGAGGTAATCATAAGGAAAGCATAAAAAAAACCTGCATACAATAATCAGAAGGGCTATGGTCTCTTGCTTTTATTGTCGTACCAAACGTACCATTGAGAAACTTGTTTGCACAGAGGATGGCCCATGTTCACGGGAAGTATTGTCGCGCTTGTTACACCGATGGATGAAAAAGGTAATGTCTGCCGGTCAAGCCTGAAAAAACTGATTGATTATCATGTCGCCAGCGGTACCTCGGCGATTGTTTCTGTTGGCACCACCGGCGAATCCGCCACGCTGAGCCATGACGAGCATGGCGATGTGGTCATGATGACGCTGGAGCTGGCGGACGGGCGTATTCCGGTTATCGCCGGAACGGGCGCGAACGCGACGGCGGAGGCCATTAGCCTGACGCAGCGTTTCAACGACAGCGGCGTTGTCGGTTGCCTGACAGTGACGCCTTACTACAACCGCCCGACTCAGGAAGGTCTGTTCCAGCATTTCAAAGCCATCGCTGAACATACTGACCTGCCGCAAATTCTGTATAATGTGCCGTCCCGTACAGGCTGCGATATGCTGCCGGAAACCGTCGGCCGTCTGGCGAAAGTAAAAAATATTGTCGCAATCAAAGAGGCGACAGGGAACTTAAGTCGGGTTCACCAGATCAAAGAGCTGGTTTCAGACGATTTTATTCTGCTCAGCGGTGATGATGCGACCGGGTTGGACTTCATACAGCTCGGCGGTCATGGCGTGATTTCCGTTACCGCGAACGTTGCGGCGCGTGATATGGCGGAAATGTGCAAACTGGCGGCGGAAGGTCGTTTTGCCGACGCGCGGGTGATTAATCAGCGTCTGATGCCGTTACATAACAAACTATTTGTCGAACCCAATCCGATCCCGGTGAAATGGGCATGTAAGGAGTTGGGACTTGTGGCGACCGATACGCTGCGCTTGCCGATGACGCCGATCACCGATACGGGTCGTGAGATTGTCAAAGCGGCGCTCAAGCATGCCGGTTTGCTGTAAAGTTTAGGGAGATTTGATGGCTTACTCAGTACAAAAGTCGCGCCTGGCCAGGGTTGCGGGTGTTTCGCTCATTATGCTGCTCGCGGCCTGTAGCTCTGACTCGCGCTACAAGCGCCAGGTGAGCGGTGATGAATCCTATCTGGAAGCCGCACCGCTTGCTGAACTTCATGCGCCAGCAGGGATGATTCTGCCGGTAACGACGGGCGACTATAATATTCCAGTGACCAACGGCAGCGGCGCTGTCGGCAAAGCGCTGGACATTCGTCCGCCTGCTCAGCCGTTAGCGCTGGTGACCGGCGCGCGTACCCAGTTTACGGGCGATACCGCAACCTTGTTGGTGGAAAATGGTCGCAATACCAACCTGTGGCCGCAGGTTGTCAGCGTGATTCAGTCCAAAAACTACACGATTGAAAAACGTGATGACGCCAGCCAGACCCTGACGACCGATTGGGTTGAATGGAACCGTCTGGATGAAGACCAGCAGTACCGTGGACGTTATCAAATCTCGGTGAAACCGCAGGGTTATCAGCAGGCTGTAACGGTGAAACTGGTGAATCTGGAACAGGCTGGCAAGCCTGCCGCAGATGCCGCTTCGCTACAGCGTTATAGCGCTGAGATGATGAACGTAATCTCGGCGGGTCTGGATAAAACCGCCACCGACGCTGCGAACGCCGCGCAAAACCGTTCTGCCGCCACGATGGATGTGCAGAGCGCCGCAGATGACACCGGTTTGCCAATGCTGGTCGTCCGTGGGCCGTTCAACGTGGTGTGGCAGCGTCTGCCAGCCGCGCTTGAAAAAGTGGGCATGAAAGTGACCGATAGCACGCGTTCTCAGGGCAGCCTGGCAGTGACCTACAAACCGCTGTCTGACAGCGGCTGGCAGGATCTGGGCGCAACCGATCCGGGGCTGTCGTCCGGCGACTATAAATTGCAGGTGGGCGATTTAGACAACCGCAGTAGCCTACAGTTTATCGATCCGAAGGGGCATACCCTGACGCAGAGCCAGAACGACGCGCTGGTTGCCGTCTTCCAGGCAGCGTTCAGCAAGTAAAAATTGAGGGGCTGGAGCAATCCAGCCCTTTTTTCTGATATGATACGCAAACGTGTGCGTCAGCAGAAAAACGCAATTTTTACCGTAATTTCGCCCCCAGGCTGTAGGTCGGATAAGGCAACGCCGCCATCCGGCAAAGTGTGGCAGAAAATGAATTTTTATCGTTAATTCACACCAGGAGTAATAAAGATGCAAAAGCAAGCTGAGTTGTATCGTGGTAAAGCGAAGACCGTATACAGCACGGAAAACCCGGACCTGTTGGTGCTCGAATTCCGCAATGATACGTCAGCAGGGGATGGCGCGCGCATTGAACAGTTTGATCGCAAAGGGATGGTGAACAACAAGTTTAACCATTTCATCATGACTAAACTGGCAGAAGCGGGCATCCCGACCCAGATGGAGCAGTTGCTGTCCGATACCGAGTGTCTGGTGAAAAAGCTGGATATGGTGCCGGTCGAGTGCGTGGTGCGTAACCGTGCGGCTGGTTCTCTGGTCAAGCGTCTGGGCATTGAAGAAGGCATCGAACTGAACCCGCCGCTGTTCGACCTGTTCCTGAAAAACGATGCAATGCACGATCCGATGGTCAACGATTCTTACTGCGAAACCTTCGGCTGGGTGAGCAAAGAGAATCTGGCGCGCATGAAAGAGCTGACCTACAAAGCTAACGACGTGCTGAAAAAGCTGTTTGACGATGCCGGTCTGATCCTGGTCGATTTCAAACTGGAGTTTGGTCTGTACAAAGGCGAAGTAGTGCTGGGCGATGAATTTTCCCCGGACGGCAGCCGCCTGTGGGACAAAGAGACGCTGGATAAAATGGACAAAGACCGTTTCCGCCAGAGTCTGGGCGGCCTGATCGAAGCCTATGAAACCGTCGCACGTCGCCTGGGCGTGCAGTTAGATTAATTCTTCCCCCGTCAGCATCAACCGGAGAGTCAATGCTCTCCGGTTTTTCTCTACCACCATTATTCTAATGGTAATCTTGCGCTGAACCGCCTACGATCATCATCATAATGAATAGTATGTTGAGGTGATTATGCGCTGGCAAGGGCGTCGTGAAAGTGACAATGTAGAAGACAGACGCAATAGCTCCGGCGGCCCGTCAATGGGCGGGCCGGGTTTTCGTTTGCCCAGCGGCAAAGGCGGAATCATTCTGCTGATTGTCGTGCTGGTGGCGGGCTATTACGGGGTGGATCTTACCGGTTTAATGACCGGGCAGCCGATTTCTCAGCAGGAAACGACGCGTTCGATCAGTCCAAATGACGACGAGGCCGCGAAGTTTACCTCCGTCATTCTGGCGACCACAGAAGATACCTGGGGTCAGCAGTTTGAGAAAATGGGGCGCACATATCAGCAGCCTAAGCTGGTGATGTACCGTGGCGCGACGCGCACAGGATGCGGTGCGGGTCAGTCCGTGATGGGGCCGTTCTATTGCCCGGCGGATGGCACGGTCTATATCGATCTTTCCTTCTACGATGACATGAAAAACAAACTGGGCGCGGATGGCGATTTTGCCCAGGGTTACGTTATCGCCCACGAAGTGGGGCACCATGTGCAAAAACTGCTGGGCATCGAACCGAAGGTCCGTCAGCTGCAACAGACCGCATCGCAAGCGGAAGTGAACCGACTCTCCGTACGTATGGAGCTACAGGCGGATTGCTTCGCGGGCGTCTGGGGGCACAACATGCAGCAACAGGGCGTACTGGAATCCGGCGATCTGGAAGAAGCGTTGAATGCGGCGCAGGCGATTGGCGACGATCGTCTGCAACAACAAAGTCAGGGACGCGTGGTGCCGGACAGCTTCACTCACGGCACTTCCGAGCAGCGCTATACCTGGTTTAAACGCGGTTTTGATAGCGGCGATCCGGCGCAATGTAATACCTTCGGCAAAGGTTTTTAACATACCGGGGCAGGGATGTCTGACAATGACGCATTGCGGGCGCTAACCGCACAAATGGCGCAGGAAGGGATTCGTCGGCTGCTGGTGCTCAGCGGCGATGCGTCCTGGTGTCGTGAACGGACGCTGGCGCTGCGAGAAGCATTGGCTGGCGACTGGCTGTGGGTGGCAACCGATGCGCCCGCCGCGCCGCACTGTACGCCGCAGGCGTTACAAACGCTACTGGGACGCGAGTTCCGTCACGCGGTTTTTGATGCGCAGTTGGGGTTTGATGCCTCGGCATTTGCGGCGCTGAGCGGCACGCTGCGAGCCGGAAGCTGGCTGGTGCTGCTGACGCCGCCGTATTCTGCATGGGAATCCCGTCCCGATGCGGATTCGCTGCGCTGGAGCGACTGCCCGCAGCCTGTTGCAACGCCACATTTTATCCAGCACCTCAAACGCGTGATGGCCCGTGACGAGCAGGCGCTGCACTGGCAGCAGTCTCAACCGTTTTCATGGCCGCGCTTTCCTGCCCGTCCCCACTGGCGACCCGCTACGGGTGAACCACAGCCTGAGCAGGCTGCGATTTTGCGGCATCTGCTGCGGATGCCGCCCGGCGTGGCCGCCGTTACGGCAGCGCGAGGTCGGGGTAAATCGGCGCTGGCCGGGCAGTTCATTTCGCGGATGAGCGGGACGGCTATTGTAACTGCGCCGTCGAAAGCGGCGACGGACGTGCTGGCGCAGTTTGCCGGTGAGAAATTTCGCTTTCTCGCTCCTGATGCGCTGTTGGCGGGCACGGAGACGGCCGACTGGCTGATTGTCGATGAAGCGGCGGCAATCCCCGCGCCGCTTCTGCATCGCCTGGCGTCGCGTTTTTCACGCATATTGTTGACCACCACCGTTCAGGGCTATGAAGGGACGGGACGCGGTTTTCTGCTGAAGTTCTGCGCCCGTTTTCCTCATCTCCGGCGTTTTGAACTGCGACAGCCTGTTCGCTGGGCGCAGGGGTGCCCGCTGGAACAATGGGTCGGCGAAGCGCTGATATTCGACGACGAGACGTTTGCCCATGCGCCGCAGGGGGCGATTCGGTTCTCTGCTTTTACGCAGGCGCTCTGGCATACCGGGCCGGCGCAGCCGCTGGCGGTGTATCAGCTGCTTTCCGGCGCGCATTACCGCACCTCTCCGCTCGATCTGCGCCGTATGATGGATGCGCCGGGGCAGCATTTTCTCGGCGCTTTTACGGCTGAGCGAGTGGCGGGGGCCGCCTGGCTGGTGGAGGAGGGCGGACTATCGGCCGCGCTGAGCCAGGCCGTGTGGGCGGGCTATCGTCGCCCGCGCGGAAATCTTGTCGCGCAGTCGTTGGCTGCTCATGGCGGCGATCCGCTGGCGGCGACGCTGACCGGGCGTCGGGTAAGCCGTATTGCCGTCCACCCGGCCCGCCAGCGGGAAGGGATTGGGCAGCAGCTGATCGCTGAGGCATACGGCGGCGCCAGCCAGTGCGACTATCTCTCCGTCAGTTTTGGTTATACCGCCGAACTCTGGCGATTCTGGCAGCGTTGCGGTTTTGTGCTGGTGCGGATGGGGAACCACAAGGAGGCGAGCAGCGGCTGTTATACGGCGATGGCTTTGCTGCCCATCAGCGAGGCCGGCGCGCGGCTGGCGCACCGCGAGCACCAGCGTCTGCGCCGGGATGCGGAGATCCTTGCTCGCTGGAACGGCGAAGCGATCCCGGTTATCCCGCTGAAAGCGTCTACGCTTAATGATGATGACTGGGATGAACTGGCGGGCTTTGCGTTTGCCCATCGACCGTTGCTCACGTCGTTAGGCAGTCTGAGTCGACTGCTTGAGCGCTGCGAGCTGGCGCTCCCCGCGCTGCGTGGACGCCTGGAGGAGAAGTGCAGCGACGCGAATCTGTGTATCCGGCTGGGTTTGCCTGGGCGTAAAGCGCTGCTTGTCGCCCAGCGCCGGGAAGTCGCCCATGCGCTTACCGTGCTGGATGACGAACGGGCGCAACGGTTACGCGAACGCGTTTTGCAATGGCAATTTTTTCACTAACTCCTTCAATTTCCTGGCATGGTCATTGTGATTAAGCGGCGTAGAATCTGTTCTATCAGTTAAGGAGATCGCCATGAAACATGACCATTTTGTTGTTCAAAGCCCCGATAAACCCGCGAAACAACTGCTGTTGCTGTTTCATGGCGTGGGCGATAACCCGGTCTCAATGGGAGAAATTGGCTCCTGGTTCGCACCGTTGTTTCCAGAGGCGCTGGTGGTCAGCATTGGCGGCGCGGAACCTTGTGGCCCGGCGCCTGGGCGTCAGTGGTTTTCGGTTCAGGATGTGACAGAAGAGAACCGCCAGGCGCGGGTTGATGCGATTATGCCGGTATTTATCGAGACGGTTCGCTACTGGCAGAAACAGAGTGGCGTTGGGCCGGAGGCTACCGCGCTGATTGGGTTTTCGCAGGGGGCGATTATGTCTCTTGAGAGCATCAAGGCCGAGCCGGGTCTGGCATCGCGCGTGATTGCTTTCAACGGACGCTACGCCAGCTTGCCGGAAACCGCCACGACCGCCACAACGGTACATTTGATTCACGGCGGTGAAGACCGGGTGATTGAGTTATCTCATGCGGTTGCCGCACAGGAAGCGTTAGTCCGTGCCGGAGGCGATGTGACGCTGGATATCGTCGAGGATTTAGGCCATGCGATTGACGATCGCAGTATGCAGTTTGCGCTCGACCATTTGCGCTATACCGTGCCGAAACACTACTTTGATGAAGCGTTGAGCGGCGGTAAGCCGAATGATGATGATATTATCGAAATGATATAAGCCGGAACTGAACCGTAGGCCGGATAGGGGCGAAGCCGCCATCCGGCATTCAGACGGTATGTTGACTGATGGCGACACGCTTATCAGGCCTACAGGTTTATCTGACTATTTCTTTGGCTGATCTTTCTTCGGCCAGTCGTCGTCATCGTCCCACTTATCGTTAAAATCACGATGCGGGGGCAGCTCCGGTTTATTGGCGAGGAATTTTTTGTGATCGACCCGCTTGAGGTCTTTGATCACATTGATCAGTACGCCCACCAAAAACACCAGCACCAGAATCCACCAATATTTTGCCAGCCAGTCCATGCTTATTTCCTCTTACAGGAACACGCGTCAGGCGACGAGTTGTTCCATGATACGTTGATACATGCGGGCAAGCAGTTGCAGATCGGCTGCATTAACACATTCATTAATTTTATGAATGGTGGCGTTGACCGGCCCGAGTTCGACTACCTGCGCCCCCATACGCGCAATAAAGCGCCCGTCGGACGTTCCACCCGTAGTGAGTAACTGCGGTTTTATCTCATTATAGTGCTCAATGGCGTTCACCACCGCATCCACCAGCTTGCCGCGCGCCGTCAGGAACGGCTGGCCGGAAAGCCACCAGTCCACCGTGTAGCGTAATTGATGTTTATCCAGCAGCGCGTGAACGCGCTCTTTGAGAGTCTCATCGGTCAGCTCGGTGCTGAAGCGGAAATTGAACTGAATAAACAGCTCGCCCGGAATGACGTTATTGCTGCCGGTGCCAGCCTGAATGTTGGCAATCTGCATACTGGTCGCCGGGAAAAATTCATTTCCCTGATCCCACTCGATCGCCACCAGTTCATTCAACATCGGCGCTGCGCGATGCACCGGGTTATCCGCCAGATGAGGATAAGCGACGTGCCCCTGCACACCGTGGATCGTCAGGTTGCAGGTCAGCGACCCGCGACGGCCATTCTTGACCACATCACCGACGATTTCAGTGCTGGACGGTTCGCCGACCAGGCAATAATCCAGACGTTCGTTACGCGCCATCAGCGTTTCGACCACCTTCACGGTGCCGTTTTTCGCGCTGGCTTCTTCATCCGAGGTGATAAGGAACGCCAGACGCCCCTGATGATCTGGATGCTGGGCGACGAAACGTTCAGCCGCAACGACCATCGCCGCCAGAGAGCCTTTCATGTCTGCCGCACCACGGCCAAACAGCATTCCGTCGCGGATTGTCGGTTCAAAAGGCGGGTTGATCCAGCGATCGACATCACCCGCTGGTACGACATCGGTATGCCCGGCAAAGGCCAGCGTTTCGCCTTGTCCGCGCCATGCCCAAAAATTCTGTGTATCGCCAAAATCCATATGCTCAACGGTAAAACCGATTGCACGCAGGCGTTCAATCATTAACGCCTGGCATCCTGCGTCATCTGGACTCAGGGAAGGGCGGCGAATAAGCTGCTGTGTCAGCTCAATAACCGGGCACGACATAGACTACACCTCATCAAAAAACTGCTGATAACTGGATTCGCTAAAACCCAGCAGCATAGGCTTCCCGGTCGCGCAGAGCAATGGGCGTTTGATAATTGCTGGCATTTCAGTCATTAATGCTGCGGCGGACGCCGCATCCGTGATGCCGTTACGCGTGGCTTCATCAAGTTTACGCCATGTCGTTCCGCGCGTATTCAGCAAGGGCTGCCAGCCTGACTCCGCAATAAACGTATTCAATAACGCGGCATCGATTCCGTCTGCGCGGTAATCGTGAAAGCGGTAGTCAATACCGTGAGCCTCCAGCCAGCGTCGCGCCTTTTTAATCGTGTCACAATTTTTGATGCCGTAGACGGTGATCATGTTGAATCCTTTTACGCGAATTACGAATAATTAAGCAATATTATCGTGGTATCCGTCAGTGCGGAACTGCCATATACCGGTTATTTATCATGACATAATAAACGGTAAATATAACATTGTTGAACTCTTGTGAATAATAATTCTGAAATGTTGCTTAATAAGCATCTCATCGGGAAGTATAAATCCAGCGAACTGCAATAGGCTGTTTCTTAACTGAAATGAGCGCGGTTTTCAGAAGTGGATTAATGTTTCAAAATATTGCAGTAAGTCACATAAAATTTATGGTTACAGGGTCATAGTAATGCCATGAACCCCATTCACCGGAGGATGTAATCACTGCAATCGGTTAAATTATCTTCTCTTGAGGATAATGTTTTCGTAGAATAGCCATAATAATAAGAGAGGTTGTTATGATTGAACGTGAACTGGGGAACTGGAAAGATTTTATCGAAGTTATGCTTCGCAAATAAATTTCTGGAAGATATCCTGATCCTGAAAAGGATAAGAAAAAGGCGACTCAAAGTAAGTCGCCTTTTTTGTGCCTTATTCCGGCTTCGGTTTCAGCGGGAAGCGGCGACGCACCAGCACAAAGAACAGCGGTACGAAGTAAATCGCCAGGATGGTGGCGGAGATCATCCCGCCCATGACGCCTGTCCCGACGGCATGCTGGCTCCCGGAACCCGCCCCGTTGCTAATCGCCATCGGCAGCACCCCGAAAATAAAGGCCAGAGAGGTCATCAGAATTGGGCGTAAACGCTGGCGGCAGGCATGCAGCGTGGCATCCAGCAGATCGTGGCCTTTCTCGTTCATCTCATTGGCGAATTCGACAATCAGGATCGCGTTTTTCGCGGAAAGGCCGATCACCGTTAGCAACCCGACCTGGAAGTAAACGTCATTTTCCAGTCCGCGCATCCAGGTGGCGAGCAGCGCGCCAATGACGCCCAGCGGCACCACCAGCATAACCGAGAACGGCACCGACCAGCTTTCATACAGCGCGGCCAGACACAGGAAAACGACCAGCAGCGAAATGGCGTACAGCGCAGGCGCCTGCGCGCCAGAGAGGCGTTCCTGATAAGACATCGCCGTCCATTCAAGCCCAAACCCCGTTGGCAACTGGCGAACCAGCGACTCCATTACATCCATTGCCGTACCGGTACTGACGCCAGGCGCCGCTTCGCCGACAATCTCGACCGCCGAGTAGCCGTTATAGCGCTCCAGACGCGGAGAGCCCGTTTCCCAGCGTGACGTCGCAAAGGCGGAGAAAGGCACCATGCCGCCGTCTTTATTACGCACATACCAGAGATTGATATCGTCCGGCAGCATGCGGTATTTCGCCGCCGCCTGTACATAGACCTTCTTCACGCGGCCCCGGTCCATAAAGTCATTGACGTAACTGGAGCCCCATGCGGTTTGCAGCGTGTCGTTGATGTCGTCGATAGAGACGCCCAGCGCCTGGGCTTTGCGCTGATCGATATCAATTTGCAACTGCGGACTGTCGTCCAGACCATTGTGACGCACGCGGGTCAGCGAACTGTCCTGCGCCGCCAGCTCAATCAACCGATCGCGCGCGGCCATTAAGGCATCGTGACCGGCGCCCGCGTGGTCCTGAAGTTCCATATCAAACCCTGCGGAACTGCCCAGACCGCTGATTGCCGGTGGACTGCTGGCGTAAACGCGCGCTTCTTTAATCTTGTTAAAGGCTTTCGTGGCGCGTTCAATAATGGCAAACGAGGTGCCGGTCGTGGCGTTGCGTTCGTCCCAGTCTTTTAAGCGGACAAACATGCGCGCCACGTTTTGACCGTTCCCGCCAGGCCCCGATCCCACCGTCGAGAAGACGGACATGACGTTGTCTTTCTCCTGGGTGAAGTAATATTTTTCAACTTCCTGCACCACTTTTAAGGTCTGCTGCTGCGTGGAGCCGCTTGGCAACTGTACTGAGGTAATAAACATCCCGCGATCTTCCTGCGGCAAGAAGGAGGTCGGCAGACGCAGGAACAGCACCACCATCGCGCCGAGCAACAGAACGTAGATCAGTATCCAGCGCAGGCTGCGATGCAGGATCTTCGCAACGCCTTTCTCGTAGCGTTCAGCGTTGCGGTTGAACGTCCGGTTAAACCAGCCGAAGAAGCCTTTCTGTCCGTGATGCTCGCCTTTGTGCAGGGGTTTTAGCAGCGTGGCGCACAGGGCGGGCGTCAGGATCATCGCCACCAGCACGGAGAGCACCATCGCGGCGACAATCGTGATGGAGAACTGGCGATAGATAGCCCCGGTCGTACCGCCAAAGAAAGCCATCGGCACAAATACGGCTGACAGCACCATCGCGATACCGACCAGCGCCCCTTGTATCTGCCCCATCGATTTTCTGGTGGCTTCGCGCGGTGAAAGACCTTCCTCGCTCATGATGCGCTCGACGTTTTCCACCACCACGATGGCGTCATCGACCAGCAGGCCGATCGCCAGCACCATCGCGAACATCGTCAGCGTGTTAATGCTGTAGTCGAAGGCATACAGGACGGAGAATGTCCCCATCAATACCACCGGTACGGCGATAGTGGGGATCAACGTGGCGCGGAAGTTTTGCAGGAACAGGTACATCACCAGGAACACCAGCGCGATGGCTTCCAGCAGGGTTTTCACCACATCGATAATCGAGGCTTTGACGAAGGAGGTGGTTTCATACGCCACCTTATACTCCAGACCGTGCGGGAAGTATTCGGCCAGCTCGTCCAGGCGGTTAAGCACCAGTTTGGCGGTTTCCATTTCGTTGGCGCCAGAGGCCAGTTTTACCCCCAGACCGGAGGCCGGATTACCGTTGAAGCGGCTGAGATAATCATATTTTTCAGCGCCCATTTCGACGGTCGCCACATCGCCCAGCTTGACCTCTGAACCATCCTGGTTGACGCGCAGCGTGATATCACGAAACTGCTCGGGCGTTTGCAGCAGCGACTGGGCGTTGATTGTCGCATTGAGCGCCTGCCTGTCGACCGAAGGCGTGCCGCCAAGCTGCCCGACGGCAATTTGCGCGTTCTGTGATTCGATAGCATCCGTGACATCTTTTGCGGTCATCTGGTAGCTGTTGAGTTTGGCCGGGTCCAGCCAGATACGCATCGAATATTGCGAACCGTAGGCATCGATATCCCCCACGCCGTTTACGCGGCTGAGCGGGTCCTGGATATTACTGGCGACATAGTCGGCGATGTCCTGTTTATCCATTGAGCCGTCGGTGGAGACAAACGCAATGGTCAGGATGTTGGTGTCCCCGGTTTTACGGACCGTGACGCCCTGGTTCTGTACCGCCTGCGGCAATTTACGCATTGCCGATTGCAGCTGGTTTTGTACCTGCTGGACGGCTTCATCGGGGTCGGTTCCGGCCACAAAACTGAGCGTCACCGTTGCCTGGCCCGTCCCGCTGCTTTGCGACGACATATACATCAGATTATCGAGGCCGGTCATATTCTGTTCGATAACCTGAGTGACGGTATTTTCCAGCGTCTGCGCGGATGCCCCCGGATAATTCGCGGTAATGCGGACGTTTGGCGGCGCCAGGTCGGGATATTGCTCTACGGGCAAAGAGAGAATGGCCAGGGTGCCCGTCAGACACAACAGGATTGCCAGCACCCAGGCAAAAATGGGGCGATCGATAAAGAAATTCGCCATTAAAGGAGGACCTCGTGTTTCTGCGTATAATTATTGGGTATGACCTGCTTCACTGTAGCGGCAAGGTACGTGTCAAACGTGGAGAAAAAAAGAAGATAATGTAAATTATCATGCACGTTTACAGCATACATTTTGTGCCAGTGCCGCCCTGTCTGTATTCCCGCCGTGCGGTGCTTTGCCGTTCTTTACGCTAATTGACCCTCTTCATCTTCCGATGAGCGAAAACTGATGCTGACCAGCGTCCCGCCCCCTGACGGTTGCGAGAAATTCAGCGTGCCGCTAAGTCTTTCCGCACGCTCGCGCATAATGTTCAGACCGTAGTGTCCCGTTGGTTCGTTCGGTTCGCCAATGCCAACGCCGTTATCCCGAATATAGACCGTATGGTTGCCATCGGGGGCGGTGACGCAGCTAACGGCGATCTCCGTGGCGCTGGCGTGTTTAATCGCATTCAGCACCGCCTCGCGAACGATTTGTAACAGGTGCACCTGCATTTGCGCATCCAGCGCCAGCGTCGGTAAACGGCAATCCAGCGTCAGTTTCGCGGAGGTCTGGCTTTGCAGGGTATCCAGCATTTCATGCAGCGCAGAAGGTAAGTCGGCCTGCTGTAACGTCAGGCGGAAGGTGGTCAGCAGCTCGCGCAACTGACGATAAGCGTCGTTCAGCGCCCGGGAGAAATCCGCCATGATGCTTTGCGCGGGGAGATTATCTTCTGGAATTGAGCGCTTCAGCAGCGTCAACTGAATGCGCAAATAGGAGAGCACCTGCGCCAGTGAGTCATGCAGCTCGCGGGCGATAGTCGCGCGTTCTTCCATCAGCAGCAGTTGCTGGAAATGTTTTTGCGCCTGATTAAAGTACAAACCGCGCCCCAGCATGGTCGATACGCTGTGCAGCAGCGGGGTGGAGGCGCTGACGTTGGGGCTTTGCCAGTGCAGTTCGCCGTAGACCGTTTCCTGCATCGTGACCGGCAGAATCTGCATGGGCAAATCAGCGCTTTCCGCTCCTTCGCTGATCCGCCAGTTATCGCCCACGGTTAATTCCAGATAGTAAGCGGCGTCATGTTCGCGGACGATCTGTAAAATATGGCGGAAACAGTGAACGTCGATTTGGCTGGTATTGAGCGCCTGTGAGCACTGGTACAGCACTTCCAGACGGCGGTTGGCTTCGTGCAGATCGTGGGTTTTTTCTTCTACCGAAGCCTCGAGAGAGCGGTACAGCTTATGCAACTCGCTCGACATCTGGCTAAACGTTTTGGCCAGCAGCCCCAGCTCATTCGGCAAGTGGGTATTCAGCGGCGGGATGTCGAACTGACCATGTTCAATGTGCTGGCTGGCGGCGACCAGTTGGTTAAGCGGCTGGACTACCTGCTGGCGAATACGCCGCAGGGTGAAAAAGACCAGCGTGAAGATCCCGATACCGCCCGCCAGCGATATGCCGACCACCAGCATCACCTTACGCTCGGCATAGTGTTGCAGCGCCAGAACGAAGAGATCAATCTGATCGACATAGTTATTAATATTGGCGCGATACCACTTTATATCCGCATCCACCAGTCTCGTGTTCATCTCCAGCCAGTTCGCATGCAGTTGCCCATAACGGCTTTTAACCGTCTGCGGGACGTACCAGGCGTTCAGGTTACTTAACGCGGGAGAGTTGAGCGCTTGCTGAAAAAGCTGACGGTGCGCGTTCAATTGCGGACTGCCGCTTTGCAGATCGTAACCCAGCCGGTAGCTCTGCATACGCAGTGAACCGGCCACGTTAATGGCCTCGGCATCCCGCAAACTGCTCGCCAGCGTCAGCAGGGCGATACCGGTTGAGAGAATCGACAGCAGCACAATGTAAAAAAAGGCCCGGGCCAGGCTGGCCGAGACAGGGCGTTTGACGACCACGCGCGTAATCCCCGAAAAATATGCTCACAGTGAACGGATAAATATTGGCAAGTGTAACTGAAACGCAATTTCACCAGCGATGAAATAAATTGATCTGCCACAGGTTCTGGATAAATAGTTGTGCGTCCTGGGCAAATGAACATTGCCGACCCCTTCGGCGTCGGTTAATAACATTCATATAAAGAATAAGGTTTTTGCCACCAAAACAGAAGGACGCCATGAATCGTTTTATTATGGCCAATAGCCAACAGTGCCTGGGATGCCATGCCTGTGAGGTCGCTTGCGTAATGGCCCACAATGATGAGCAACACGTACTGCACCAGCGGCATTTTCAGCCCCGAATTACGGTGATCAAACATCAGCATCAGCGCAGCGCGGTAACCTGCCACCACTGCGAGGATGCGCCTTGTGCCAGGAGTTGCCCAAATGGCGCAATCCGTCATGTCAAAGACAGCGTTCAGGTCAACCAGCAAAAATGTATCGGCTGTAAATCCTGCGTGGTTGCCTGTCCCTTCGGCACAATGCAGATAATCCTCACGCCAACAGGCCAGGATCAGGTCAAAGCCACGGCGCACAAATGCGATTTGTGTCTGGATCGCGAAGGCGGCCCGGCCTGTGTTGAAAACTGCCCGGCAGATGCGTTGCAATTGGTAACGGAAGCGTCGCTGACCCGGCTGTCGAAAGCGCGGCGTCTGCGCACCGCGCGTCAGGAAAATCAGCCCTGGCATGCCTGTGCGACGGGAGTCACTCCTGGTGCGCTCAATAAAGTCGAACAGATGCGGGCGACGCCCCCACGCGGCGAGCCGGATAAGCTGGCGATTGACGCGCGAAAAACCAGCTTTGATGAAATCTACCTGCCGTTTCGTACCGCGCAGGCTGAACGCGAAGCGGCCCGTTGCCTGAAGTGCGGTGAACACAGTATCTGCGAGTGGACGTGTCCGCTGCACAACCATATTCCGCAGTGGATTGAGCTGGTAAAAGCGGGAAACATTGACGATGCGGTGGCGCTGTCGCACCAGACTAACTGCCTGCCGGAAATTACCGGGCGCGTATGCCCGCAGGACAGGCTGTGCGAAGGCGCCTGTACGGTGCGCGATGAGTATGGCGCGGTGACGATCGGCAATATTGAACGCTACATTTCCGACCGGGCGCTGGACAAAGGCTGGCGGCCAGACCTGAGCGGCGTGCAGCAGCAGGATAAACGCGTGGCGATTATTGGCGCGGGTCCGGCCGGGCTGGCCTGCGCAGATGTGCTGGCGCGTCATGGCGTGAGCACGACCGTGTTCGATCGCCACCCTGAAATTGGCGGCCTGCTGACCTTTGGCATTCCCTCTTTTAAGCTGGATAAATCACTGCTGGCGCGCCGTCGCGAAATCTTCAGCGCGATGGGAATTCATTTTGAACTGAACTGCGAAGTCGGCAAAGACGTCAGGCTGGCGTCGCTGCTGGATGAGTACGATGCGGTTTTTGTCGGCGTCGGCACATACCGTTCCATGAAAGCCGACCTGCCAAACGAAGATGCGCCGGGCGTATATGATGCGCTGCCGTTCCTGATTGCCAACACGAAACAGGTTATGGGGCTGGATGAATTGCCTGACGAACCTTTTATCGACACCGCCGGGCTTAATGTTGTGGTGCTGGGCGGCGGCGATACCGCGATGGACTGCGTGCGTACCGCGCTGCGTCATGGCGCAAGCCAGGTGACCTGCGCATATCGTCGCGACGAGGCAAATATGCCGGGGTCGAAAAAAGAGGTAAAAAACGCGCGGGAAGAGGGGGCGAACTTTGAATTTAACGTACAGCCGGTTGAGCTGGTGCTGAATGCCGACGGTTGCGTCAGCGGCGTGCGTTTTTTACGTACTCAGCTTGGCGAACCCGATGCGCAGGGGCGTCGCCGCCCGATGCCCATCGCGGGCAGCGAGTTTGTCATGCCCGCTGATGCGGTAATTATGGCGTTTGGTTTTCATCCGCATGGTATGCCGTGGCTGGAGGCGCACGGTGTGAAAGTGGACGACTGGGGGCGCATTGCGGCAAATGTCGAAAGCGCGTTCCGTTACCAGACCAGTAATCCTAAAATCTTCGCGGGCGGTGACGCCGTGCGCGGCGCCGATCTGGTGGTGACGGCGATGGCGGAAGGGCGTCACGCCGCGCAGGGGATTATTCAGTGGCTGGGGATCATGCAAACCGGATAAGTCTCCATTCGGCGCGAGCAGCATGATAGCGCGCAGACAAAACCGACCTTGCGGCGTAAGATTACCTGTCTTCTTACGCTGTGGAGCCGGTATGTCGCAAAAAATTACTCTCATCAAAGACAAAGTTCTCTCTGATAACTACTTCATCCTGCGCAATATTACCTACGATCTGACCCGTAAAAATGGCGATGTGATTCGCCATAAGCGCGAGGTTTACGATCGCGGCAATGGCGCAACGATCCTGCTGTATAACCGCGAAAAACAGACCGTGGTGCTCATCCGCCAGTTTCGCGTTGCCACCTGGGTGAACGGCAATGAAAGCGGCCAGTTGATAGAAACCTGCGCCGGGCTGCTGGATAACGACGAGCCGGAAGCGTGCATTCGCAAAGAAGCGATTGAAGAGACCGGCTATGAAGTGGGTGAGGTGCGTAAACTGTTTGAGTTATACATGTCGCCTGGCGGCGTGACGGAACTGATTCACTTCTTCATTGCAGAATACAGCGACAGCCAGCGGGCAAACGCAGGCGGCGGTGTGGAAGATGAAGATATTGAGGTACTGGAACTGCCATTGACACAGGCGCTGGCGATGATCAAAACCGGCGAGATACGAGACGGTAAGACCGTGTTATTGCTCAATTATTTGCATTCTTCCTCGCTAATTGGTTGATAAATAAGGTTTATATTTCTTTACATAATGATGTCGCTATCCGACAAATCTGATTGAGCCACAGGAGTCGCGCAAGGAAGATACCGCCTAAAGCCGTTTCGTTTTTCTTCTGGGGTTGTACCGTCCATGCGCAATCGCGTTATTTTCGTTTTCCTGCTCGGTCTGCTGCCGACGTCGCTGACGTGGGCGGCGCCAGCGCAGCAGACTTTTTCTGACTGGCAGGTCACCTGTAACAATCAGAATTTTTGCGTGGCGCGTAATACCGGCGAACATCACGGGCTGGTGATGACCTTAAGCCGCAGCGCCGGGGCGCATACCGATGCGGTACTTCGCATTGATTTGGGGGGGCTGACCTCACCCGGTGCGAAAGAGGCGGAGATTGCGCCGCGTCTGCTGCTGGATGAAAAACCGCTGCCGCTAAATGCCGGGCAATGGCGCATTACGCCCTGGCATCTGATGACGGACGACACCGCCACCATTGCTGCGTTTTTACAGACCATTCAGGAAGCCCAGGCGATTACCCTGAAAAAGGGAAAACAGACGATTTCTCTGGTGGGGCTTAAAGCTGCGCTGTTGTTTATCGACGCACAGCAAAAACGCGTTGGCAGCGAAACGGCGTGGATTGATAAAGGGAATGATCCACCGCTCAGCGTGCCGCCCGCGCCAGCGCTGAAAGGCGTGGCTATCGTCAACCCAACGCCGACGCCGCTCTCTTATGATGAACGCAACGATCTGCTGGATTACGGTAACTGGCGGATGAGCGGTATTCACTGCTCGCTTGACCCGATGCGCCGGGAAGTGCGCGTCGCGGCCCTGACCGATGACAAAGCCCTGCTGATGACCGGTTGCGAAGCCGGAGCCTATAATACGGTCGATCTCGCGTGGATTGTCTCACGCAAAAAACCATTCGCTTCCCGCGCCGTACGGTTGCGTTTGCCCTTTAACTCCGGGGCTGAAAGCAATGATATGGAGCTGATGAACGCGGTTTTTGACGAGAAATCCCGGGAATTAATCACGCTGGCAAAAGGGCGTGGGTTGGCCGATTGCGGTATCCAGACGCGCTGGCGTTTTGACGGCCAGCGTTTTCGTCTGGTGCGTTATGCCGAAGAGCCAAGCTGCGATAACTGGCATGGGCCAGATGCCTGGCCCACGTTGTGGATCACACGTTAGGGGCGCCCGGCGGCGCTAACGCTTACCGGGCCTACGGACTGTTTTGTCGGCCGGATAAGACGCATCGCGTCGTCATCCGGCAGAGCGCCCGGTGGCGCTAACGCTTACCGGGCCTACGGGCCATTTTGTAGGCCGGATAAGACGCATCGCGTCGCCATCCGGCTTCCGACACTCTCATCCATTTTTACGCTTTAAGCACCTTATGCGCTTTTTCGACGATATTCTCGACCGTAAAGCCGAAATAAGGGAACAGTTTTTCGGCCGGGGCCGATTCGCCATATCCCGTCATCCCGACAATCGCGCCTTTCAGCCCGACATATTTGTACCAGTAGTCGGCAATGCCTGCCTCAATCGCCACGCGAGCGGCAACGTTCGACGGCAGCACCGATTCACGATACGCCTCATCCTGAGCATCAAAAATATCCGTCGAAGGCAGGGACACCACCCGGACGTTATGACCTTCTCCGGTCAGCTTTTCTGCCGCCAGCAGGGTGATTTCCATTTCAGACCCGGTGGCAATCAGGATCACATCCGGCTTACCGCCGCTGTCTTTCAGCACATAACCACCACGGGCGATCTCCTTCACCTGCTCCGGGGTACGCTCCACCTGCGCCAGATTCTGCCTTGAGAGAATCAGCGCCGTCGGGCCGGTATGGCGCTCAACCGCCAGCTTCCAGCCGACTGCCGCCTCAACCTGATCGCACGGACGCCAGGTGCTGAAATTCGGCGTCAGACGCAGGCTGGCCAGTTGCTCCACGGCCTGGTGCGTCGGCCCATCTTCACCCAGCCCGATGGAGTCGTGGGTATAAACCATGATCTGCCGGGCTTTCATCAACGCCGCCATTCGCGCCGCGTTACGGGCGTATTCCACAAACATCAGAAAGGTCGCGGTGTAAGGCACAAATCCGCCGTGGTGGGCAATGCCGTTGGCAATGGCCGTCATACCAAATTCGCGTACGCCGTAGTGAATGTAATTCCCGGCCGGATCTTCTTTCAGCGACGTCGAACCTTTCCAGATAGTCAGGTTACTGGGCGCGAGATCCGCCGAGCCGCCGAGCAGTTCCGGCAGTATTGGGCCGTAGGCGTTCAGCGTATTTTGCGATGCCTTGCGGGTGGCGATTTTGGCCGGGTTGGCCTGCAATTCAGCAATGTATTTTCGCGTCGTGGTTTCCCAGGACTCTGGCAACTCGCCGCGCATTCGTCGGGTAAACGCTCTTGCCAGATCGGGATACGCTTTCTGATACGCCGCGAACTTCTCCTGCCATGCCTGCTGCGCTTTTTCCCCTTTTTCACGCGCATCCCAGGCACGGTAAATCTCTTTCGGGATCTCAAAAGCAGGGTGATGCCAGCCCAGTTTCTGGCGGGTCAGCGCCACCTCTTCTTCTCCCAGCGCCGCGCCGTGAGACTCTTCTTTCCCGGCTTTATTCGGTGAGCCGAAGCCGATTACCGTCCGGCAAATAATCAACGACGGTTTGTCTTTCACACTCTGCGCTTCAAGAATCGCTTTCTTCACGGCTTCGGGATCGTGCCCGTCGATCTCATGCACTACATGCCAGTGATACGCTTCGAACCGTTTGGCGGTATCGTCGGTAAACCAGCCTTCGGTTTCGCCATCAATTGAGATGCCGTTGTGATCGTAGAAGCCGATTAGCTTGCCCAGCCCCAGCGTACCCGCCAGCGAGCAGACTTCGTGCGAAATCCCCTCCATCAGGCAGCCATCGCCCATAAAGACATACGTGTAGTGATCGACGATGTCATGATCGGGCTGATTAAACTGCGCGGCCAGCGTGCGTTCGGCAATCGCCAGACCGACGGCATTCGCCAGTCCCTGACCTAATGGCCCGGTGGTGGTTTCAACGCCTGGCGTATAGCCGATTTCCGGGTGTCCCGGCGTTTTTGAATGGAGCTGACGGAAGTTTTTCAGCTCCTCGATTGGCAGATCGTAGCCGGTCAGGTGCAGCAGGCTGTAGAGCAGCATTGACGCGTGGCCGTTGGAAAGAATAAAGCGATCGCGGTCATACCAGGTGGGGTCGGTCGGGTTGTGGCGGAGAAAATCATTCCACAGCACTTCAGCAATATCCGCCATGCCCATCGGCGCGCCGGGATGACCGGAATTGGCTTTTTGTACGGCATCCATACTGAGCGCACGAATGGCATTGGCAAGGTCTTTTCGGGACATAAATCACTCCGTGGCAAGGTTTACAGTTTGGCGGCGAGCAGGTCTTCCAGTTTGCGTTGGTCAACGGCGAACAGGCGGATACCTTCCGACAGTTTCTCAACGGCCATCGCGTCCTGATTATGTTCCCAGCGGAATTCCGCTTCGGTCATCGGGGTTGGGCGATGGAACGTCTGCGATGACGGCACCAGTTTGCGGATCACCGGCTCTTCTTTTTCTTGTAGCGCTTTCAGTAGGTTGGGAGAAATGGTCAGGCGATCGCAGCCTGTCAGCGCCAGGATTTGCTCGGTGCGACGGAAACTGGCCCCCATGACGATGGTTTCGTAGCGGTGACGTTTGAAGTAGTCATAGATATTACGTACCGATTTCACCCCCGGATCTTCTTCCACGACGTAGGGGTCCATCGGGCTGTGCGCCTGATACCAGTCATAGATACGCCCGACGAACGGCGAAACCAGAAAAACGCCCGCTTCCGCGCAGGCGCGCGCCTGTGCAAAAGAGAACAGCAGCGTCAGGTTACAGTTGATGCCTTCTTTCTCCAGCTCTTCCGCCGCCCGTATCCCTTCCCAGGTTGACGCGAGCTTAATTAAAATGCGCGATTTTTCCACGCCCTGCTGCTGGTAGAGGTCAACCAGGTGGCGGGCCTTCTGCATACTTTTTTCTTTATCGAAGGATAAGCGCGCGTCCACTTCCGTAGAGACCCGTCCGGGGACGATTTTCAGAATTTCCGCACCGAAATTGACGGCCAGTTTATCGCTGGCCTCGGCGACCTGCTGCTCCTGGGTTTTACCGCGTTTCTTGCCCCAGGCGATCGCGTCATCAATCAAATGGCTGTATTGCGCAAGGCCAGCCGCTTTTAGCAGCAGTGAGGGATTGGTGGTGGCGTCCTGAGGCTGATAATGGCGAATGGATTCGATATCGCCGCTGTCTGCCACGACAGTGGTGAATTGTTTGATGCCGTCTAACTGGTTCATAGGAAATACTCCTTGAAAAGTAAAGCGTTAGGTGAGTGCGTTGATTCACACTTCTGAGAAATTCATGCAGTACACAACAAAAAAGCATAGCAGACAGGCATGGTAATGCGGGTTTAAGCGGGTAACATGGATGCTATAAATTGATAACAAATTCTTTCTTTGAGTAGTGAGAGTATGGCTACCTTCAAAGTTTATGCCGCGCAGGGAGGTGATAATGTGCGGCGCACCAGAGGTTACCCGCGCCACTTTTTTGATCGATACGTGAAAGGAACAACAAGATGGATGACCAATTAAAACAAAGCGCCCTCGATTTCCACGAATTTCCCGTTCCAGGTAAAATCCAGGTTTCCCCGACCAAGCCCCTTGCCACACAGCGCGATCTGGCGCTGGCCTATTCGCCAGGCGTAGCGGCGCCGTGTCTTGAAATTGAAAAAGACCCGCTGGCGGCTTACAAATACACCGCTCGCGGCAATCTGGTCGCGGTGGTCTCTAACGGAACGGCGGTGCTCGGCCTGGGCAACATCGGCGCGCTGGCCGGTAAACCGGTAATGGAAGGTAAGGGCGTTCTGTTTAAGAAATTCGCGGGCATCGACGTGTTTGATATTGAAGTCGATGAACATAACCCGGATAAATTCATTGATGTCGTTGCCGCGCTGGAGCCGACGTTCGGCGGGATTAACCTCGAAGATATTAAAGCGCCTGAATGTTTCTATATCGAGCAGAAACTGCGTGAGCGCATGAATATTCCGGTATTCCATGATGACCAGCACGGAACGGCGATTATCAGCACCGCCGCTATTCTTAACGGCCTGCGCGTGGTGGAAAAAAATATCTCTGACGTGCGGATGGTGGTTTCCGGGGCAGGGGCGGCGGCAATCGCCTGTATGAACCTGCTGGTGGCGTTGGGGATGCAGAAACACAATATCGTGGTCTGTGACTCGAAAGGCGTTATCTATAAAGATCGCGAACCCAACATGGTGGAGACCAAAGCGGCCTATGCGGTGGTGGATGACGGCAAACGCACGCTGGATGACGTGATCGACGGGGCGGACATTTTCCTGGGCTGCTCCGGCCCGAAAGTGCTGACCCAGGAGATGGTGAAAAAAATGGCGCGTGCGCCGATGATCCTGGCGCTGGCGAACCCGGAGCCGGAAATTCTGCCGCCGCTGGCGAAAGAAGTGCGTTCAGACGCCATCATCTGTACCGGACGTTCCGACTATCCGAACCAGGTCAACAACGTGCTCTGCTTCCCGTTCATCTTCCGTGGCGCGCTGGATGTCGGCGCAACCGCGATCAACGAAGAGATGAAACTGGCGGCGGTACACGCCATTGCCGAACTGGCGCACGCCGAACAAAGTGAAGTGGTCGCTTCCGCCTATGGCGATCAGGACTTGAGCTTCGGCCCGGAATACATCATTCCAAAACCGTTCGACCCGCGCCTGATTGTGAAGATTGCGCCTGCCGTGGCGAAAGCGGCGATGGACTCCGGCGTGGCAACGCGGCCGATCGCTGATTTCGATGCCTACATCGATAAGCTGACCGAATTTGTCTACAAAACCAATCTGTTCATGAAGCCAATCTTCTCTCTGGCCCGTAAAGCGCCGAAGCGCGTGGTGCTGGCGGAAGGGGAAGAGGCGCGTGTCCTGCATGCGACGCAGGAGCTGATTACGTTAGGTCTGGCGAAACCGATCCTGATTGGTCGTCCGAGCGTGATCGAAATGCGCATTCAGAAGCTGGGGCTACAGATCAAATCGGGTGTGGATTTCGAGATCGTTAATAATGAATCCGATCCGCGCTTCAAAGAGTACTGGGGTGAATACTATAAGATCATGAAACGCCGTGGCGTGACGCAGGAACAGGCGCAGCGGGCGGTGATCAGCAATACCACGGTGATTGGCGCGATCATGGTTCTGCGCGGTGAAGCGGATGCGATGATCTGCGGCACCATCGGCGAATACCACGAACACTTCAGCGTGGTGCAGGAACTGTTTGGCTACCGTGAGGGCGTCCACGCGGCGGGGGCGATGAACGCCTTGCTGTTGCCGAGCGGCAACACCTTTATCGCCGACACCTATGTCAATGACGATCCGACGCCGGAGCAACTGGCGGAAATTACGTTAATGGCTGCGGAAACGGTGCGCCGCTTTGGTATTGAGCCGAAGGTGGCGCTGTTGTCGCATTCCAACTTTGGTTCGTCTAAGTCTGTCGCTGCTTGCAAAATGCGTCAGACGCTGGAGTTAGTACGCGAGCGCGCGCCTGAGCTGATGATCGACGGCGAAATGCACGGTGATGCCGCGCTGGTTGAAAGTATTCGCAACGACAGGATGCCGGACAGCCCGCTGAAAGGGGCGGCGAATATTTTAATTATGCCTAACGTGGAGGCCGCGCGTATTAGTTACAACTTACTGCGTGTCTCCAGCTCGGAAGGCGTGACGGTAGGGCCGGTATTGATGGGCGTTGCCAAACCGGTGCATGTATTAACGCCGATCGCTTCTGTTCGCCGTATCGTTAATATGGTGGCGCTGGCGGTGGTCGAAGCGCAAACGCAGCCACTGTAATTTCACTTTAATTCATTCCGGCGCGGGGTTCCCCGCGCTTTTTTATTTCCTCCTTTCTTAGTGATCTACTTCACCTTTTAAATCTGCTTGCCGAATTTTGTTATTTACTCTGACAAAAAATTGCCACGATGAGGTCAGTTTCAGCGGAGGCGGTGAGCAATGGATAAAGAACGCATTATTCAGGAATTTGTGCCGGGGAAACAGGTCACGCTGGCGCATCTGATTGCCCACCCGGGTGAAGAACTGGCGAAAAAGATCGGCGTTCCCGAAGCGGGCGCCATCGGCATCATGACGCTAACGCCAGGGGAAACGGCGATGATCGCGGGCGATTTAGCCATGAAAGCCGCCGATGTTCATATCGGTTTTCTCGATAGATTCAGCGGCGCGCTGGTGATTTATGGCTCCGTTGGCGCCGTCGAGGAAGCCTTATTGCAAACGGTCAGCGGGCTGGGACGCTTATTAAATTTCACGTTGTGCGAATTAACAAAAAGTTAATTGGGGGGCGGTAATGAAACGTATTGCGTTTGTCGGCACCGTTGGCGCGGGGAAAACAACGCTTTTTAACGCCTTGCAGGGAAATTATTCCCTCGCCCGAAAAACACAAGCCGTGGAATTTAATGACAACGGCGATATCGATACGCCGGGAGAATATTTTAGCCATCCTCGCTGGTATCACGCCTTAATTACCACGCTACAGGATGTGGATACGCTGATTTATGTACATGCGGCAAATGACCGCGAAAGTCGCTTACCCGCCGGGTTATTGGATATTGGCGCCAGTAAACGACACATCGCCGTCATCAGCAAAACGGACATGCCGGATGCCGACGTCGCCGCCGCGCGACAGCTACTGAGCGGGTTGGGATTTCAGGAGCCGATTTTCGAGCTCAACAGCCATGACCCGCAAAGTGTGCAGCACCTGGTGGATTATCTGGCAGCACTCACCGAACAGGAGGAAGGCGCAGGTGAAGAAACTCATCACAGCTAACGATATTCGTGCGGCTCACGCACGCGGCGAACAGGAAATGTCGGTTGTTCTGCGCGCCAGCATCATTACCCCGGAAGCCCGCGAAGTTGCGGAACTGCTGGACTTCACGATCGTGGAATGCGACGAATCGGCACCGGCTGTCGCGCCGGTGGAAGACGCGAAAACCGAAAGTCAGCGCATTCGTGAAACCATCATCGCACAACTGCCGGAAGGGCAGTTTACCGAAAGCTTGGTCGCGCAGCTGATGGACAAAGTGATGAAGGAAAAACAGTCGCTGGAGCAGGCTGACATGCAGCCGGGCTTTAAGTCGGTCACCGGCAAGGGCGGCGTAAAAGTGATCGACGGCAGCAGCGTGAAGTTTGGTCGCTTCGACGGCGCGCAGCCCCACTGTGTCGGCTTAACGGATTTGGTCACCGACAAGGACGGCAGCAGCATGGCCGCCGGGTTCATGCAGTGGGATAACGCCTTTTTCCCGTGGACGCTGAACTACGACGAGATCGATATGGTACTGGAGGGCGAACTGCATGTGCGTCATGAAGGCGAAACCATGATCGCGAAAGCCGGGGACGTGATGTTTATCCCGAAAGGCTCCAGCATTGAGTTTGGCACACCGTCGACCGTGCGCTTCTTATACGTTGCCTGGCCTGCGAACTGGCAGTCCTGCTAAGGCGGATGTATGAAGGATTTCATTACCGAAGCATGGCTCAGAGCGAATCATACGCTTAGCGAAGGGGCGGAGATCCATCTTCCCGCTGACGCTCGCCTGACGCCATCTGCCCGGGAATTGCTGGAAAGCCGCCATTTGCGCATCAAGTTTCTGGATGAGCAAGGCCGTCTTTTTGTCGATGACGATGAGCAGCAATTACAGCCGGTGCACGGTTTGACCAGCAGCGATACGCACCCTAAGGCGTGCTGCGAACTGTGTCGCCAGCCGGTGGCGAAAAAGCCCGATACGCTGACCCACCTGACCGCCGACAAAATGGTTGCGAAAAGCGATCCGCGCCTGGGATTTCGCGCCGCGCTGGACAGCACCATCGCGCTGGTGGTGTGGCTGCAAATTGAGTTGCCGGAGCAGTGGCAACCCTGGCTTGCTGACATTCGTTCCCGCCTGGGCAACATCATGCGTGCTGATGCGATGGATGAACCGCTGGCCGCGCAGGCCATTGTGGGGCTAAACGAAGACGAATTGCATCGTCTGTCCCATCAGCCGCTGCGCTATCTCGATCACGATCATCTGGTGCCGGAAGCCAGCCACGGCCGCGATGCCGCGCTGCTGAATCTGCTGCGTACCAAAGTACGTGAAACAGAAGTCGTGGCCGCTCAGGTCTTTATCACCCGCAATTTTGACGTGCTGCGCCCGGATCTTCTACAGGCGTTGAACCGCCTCTCCAGTACGGTCTACGTGATGATGATTTTGTGCGTGACGAAGCATCCGCTCACCGTCAGCCAGATTCAACAGCGACTGGGAGGGGAGCAATGATCATTGAACGTTGCCGCGAACAGGCCTTACGCGCGCCCGCCAGGGTGGTCTTCCCGGATGCGCTGGATGTCCGTGTCCTGAAGGCGGCGCACTATCTGCAACGGCATGGTCTGGCGCGACCGGTTCTTGTCACCAGCCCGTTTGCGCTACGCCAGTTTGCGCTCACTCACCGTATCGCGATGGATGGCATTCAGGTGATTGACCCACAGAGCAATCTGTCTATGCGCGAGGTGTTCGCCGGGCGCTGGCTGGCGCGGGCGGGAGAGAAAACACCGCCGGATGCGCTGGAAAAACTGAACGACCCGCTGATGTTCGCCGCCGCGATGGTGAGCGCCGGTCATGCCGATGTGTGCATTGCCGGCAACCTCTCTTCGACAGCGAACGTGCTACGGGCAGGGCTACGCCTGATCGGTTTGCAGCCGGGCTGCAAAACGCTGTCGTCGATCTTCCTGATGCTGCCGCAGTACACCGGGCAGGCGCTGGGATTCGCCGATTGCAGCGTGGTGCCGCAACCCACGGCAGCGCAACTGGCGGATATCGCCATCGCCAGCGCGCAGACCTGGCGAACCATTACCGGAGAGGAGCCTCGGGTCGCCATGCTGTCGTTCTCCAGTCATGGCAGCGCGCGTCACCCCAATGTCGCCAATGTGCAGCAGGCGACAGAGATCGTTCGTGAGCGCGCGCCGGATTTGATTGTTGACGGCGAGTTGCAGTTTGACGCCGCTTTCGTCCCGGACGTCGCCGCGCAAAAAGCGCCCGCCAGTCCGTTACAGGGCAAAGCCAATGTGATGGTCTTTCCGTCACTGGAAGCGGGCAACATTGGCTACAAAATCGCCCAGCGTCTGGGAGGATATCGCGCCGTTGGGCCGCTGATTCAGGGGCTTGCCGCACCGCTTCACGATCTCTCCCGAGGCTGTAGCGTACAGGAAATTATCGAACTGGCGTTGGTGGCAGCAGTGCCGCGCCAGACTGACGTGAGTCGTGAACTCGACTCGCAAACACTGGTTGTATAAAGGTCCCGTCTGGACCCCCTTACCGAAGAGGAAAACACAATGGAAGCATTAGGAATGATTGAAACCCGGGGCCTGGTTGCATTGATTGAGGCCTCTGATGCGATGGTTAAAGCAGCACGCGTGAAACTGGTTGGCGTGAAGCAGATTGGCGGCGGTCTGGTCACCGCGATGGTGCGTGGCGATGTGGCAGCGTGCAAAGCCGCTACTGATGCCGGCGCCGCAGCGGCGCAGCGCATTGGCGAACTGGTTTCCGTACACGTCATTCCGCGCCCGCACGGCGATCTGGAAGAGGTGTTCCCGATCAGCTTCAAAGGTGACAGCAATATCTAAGCTGGATGGCTACGTCTGATCGTGTAGGCCGGAGAAGACGCGAACGCGTCGCCATCCGGCAATGAGATGGCATCGATGCCGGATGGCGCCTCGCTTATCCGGCCTACAGTTTCGGCACGCAACACACAACACATGGAGGCGGGTATGAAGCTGGCAGTTGTCACAGGACAAATTGTTTGTACGGTGCGCCATGAAGGACTCGCGCATGACAAATTGCTGATGGTGAAAATGATTGATGCCGAAGGGAATCCCGACGGGCAGTGCGCCGTTGCAATCGACAGCATTGGGGCGGGAACCGGGGAGTGGGTGCTGCTGGTTAGCGGCAGTTCTGCCCGCCAGGCGCATCGGAGCGAATCCTCACCTGTCGATCTGTGCGTGATTGGTATTGTCGATGAAGTGGTGGCTGGCGGGAAAGTCGTTTTCCATAAATAGGACTGAACATCATGAATCAACAGGATATTGAACAGGTGGTAAAAGCGGTATTGCTGAAAATGAAAGACAGCAGTCAACCTGCCGCCGCCGTTCATGAAATGGGCGTCTTTGCCTCCCTGGATGACGCCGTTGCCGCAGCGAAAGTGGCTCAGCAGGGGCTGAAGAGCGTGGCCATGCGCCAGCTCGCTATTCATGCGATACGTGAGGCGGGTGAAAAGCACGCCAGAGAACTGGCGGAACTTGCCGTGTCAGAAACCGGCATGGGACGCGTCGAAGATAAATTAGCGAAAAACGTGGCGCAGGCGCGCGGTACGCCGGGCGTGGAATGCCTCTCGCCGCAGGTACTGACCGGCGATAACGGTCTGACCTTAATTGAAAATGCGCCGTGGGGGGTTGTGGCGTCGGTCACGCCGTCCACCAATCCGGCGGCAACCGTGATTAACAATGCCATCAGCCTGATTGCCGCAGGCAACAGCGTGGTCTTTGCGCCGCATCCGGCGGCGAAAAAGGTTTCTCAGCGCGCCATTACGCTGCTTAACCAGGCGGTTGTTGCCGCAGGCGGCCCGGCTAACCTGCTGGTGACCGTTGCGAACCCGGATATCGAAACCGCCCAGCGCCTCTTTAAATATCCCGGTATCGGTCTGCTGGTGGTGACTGGCGGCGAAGCGGTCGTTGAGGCCGCGCGTAAACACACCAACAAACGTCTGATTGCCGCAGGTGCCGGGAACCCGCCGGTGGTGGTGGATGAAACCGCTGACCTGGCGCGCGCCGCGCAGTCCATCGTCAAAGGCGCATCCTTCGATAACAACATCATTTGCGCCGACGAGAAGGTGCTGATTGTTGTCGATAGCGTTGCCGATGAACTGATGCGCCTGATGGAAGGGCAGCATGCGGTGAAACTCACCGCCGCACAGGCCGAACAGCTTCAGCCGGTATTGCTGAAAAATATCGACGAGCGTGGCAAAGGAACGGTCAGCCGCGACTGGGTTGGGCGTGACGCCGCCAAAATCGCCGCCGCGATTGGGCTGACGGTGCCGGAGCAAACGCGCTTGCTGTTTGTGGAAACGCCTGCCACGCACCCGTTCGCGGTCACGGAACTGATGATGCCGGTACTGCCGGTGGTACGGGTCGCCAACGTAGAAGAGGCCATCAAACTGGCGGTCACGCTGGAAGGCGGTTGCCACCATACGGCGGCGATGCACTCGCGCAACATCGACAACATGAACCGGATGGCAAACGCCATTGATACCAGCATCTTCGTCAAGAATGGGCCATGCATCGCCGGGCTTGGTCTGGGCGGCGAAGGCTGGACCACCATGACCATTACTACGCCAACCGGGGAAGGAGTGACCAGCGCGCGCACCTTCGTGCGTCTGCGTCGCTGCGTGTTGGTGGATGCGTTTCGCATCGTCTGATACCGGCCCCGCAGACTGTTTATAAGGAGAAAAGAGATGGCGCACGATGAACAACGTTGGCTGACGCCGAGACTCCAGAAAGCCGCTGAGCTATGTAATCAGCATCCCGTCGCCAGCGATTCGCCGCTGTGGCTGGGTATTGATTTAGGGACGTGCGATGTGGTGTCGATGGTTGTCGACCGCGACGCGCAGCCAGTCGCCGTTTGTCTGGACTGGGCTGACGTCGTGCGTGACGGCATCGTCTGGGATTTCTTCGGCGCCGTCACCATCGTGCGTCGCCATCTCGACACGCTCGAACGCCAGCTTGGCTGCCAGTTCACCCACGCGGCGACCTCATTTCCGCCAGGCACCGACCCGCGTATCTCCATCAATGTTCTGGAATCCGCCGGGCTGGAGGTCAGTCATGTGCTGGATGAGCCGACCGCCGTGGCGGATCTGCTGCGACTGGATAACGCGGGCGTGGTGGATATCGGCGGCGGTACGACGGGGATCGCCATTGTGAAGCAGGGCAAGGTGACTTACTCCGCTGATGAAGCGACCGGCGGACACCATATTTCCCTGACGCTGGCCGGAAACCGCCGCATCGAACTGGAAGACGCTGAGCAGTTCAAGCGCAGCAACGCCCGGGAGATTTGGCCGGTGGTAAAACCGGTATACGAAAAGATGGCGGAGATTGTTGCCCGGCATATCGAAGGGCAAGGTATAGCCGATCTGTGGCTGGCGGGCGGCTCCTGTATGCAACCGGGCGTGGATGAACTATTCCGTAAACGCTTCCCGGAACTGCGGGTGCATTTACCTGAACACAGCCTGTTTATGACGCCGTTGGCGATTGCCAACAGCGGGAAAGAAAAAGCGGAGGGGATCTATGCAAAGTGAATTGCAGACCGCGCTCTTTCAAGCATTCGATACCCTGAATCTGCAACGGATAAAAACGTTCAGCGTTCCGCCCGTCACGCTGTGCGGCCTGGGGGCGCTCAGCGCCTGCGGGCAGGAAGCGCAAACGCGCGGGCTGACGCATCTGTTTGTCATGGTTGACAGTTTTCTGCATCAGGCAGGGATGACCGCCGGGCTTGAACGGAGTCTGGCGATGAAAGGCGTGGCGATGAGCATCTGGCCCTGCCCGGTGGGAGAACCTTCCATCACTGACGTTTGCGCGGCGGTCGCGCAGCTGCGCGAATCAAAATGTGACGGCGTGGTGGCGTTTGGCGGCGGCTCGGTGCTGGATGCGGCAAAAGCCGTAGCGCTGCTCTTTACCAACCCAGGGCAGACGCTGGCGGATATGACGGCGCAGAGCGTACTGCGCCCGCGTCTGCCGCTGATTGCCGTGCCGACGACGGCGGGGACGGGGTCGGAAACCACCAACGTGACGGTGATTATTGATGCGGTAAGCGGGCGCAAGCAGGTTCTGGCGCATGCCTCGCTGATGCCGGACGTCGCCATTCTGGATGCGGCGCTGACGGAAGGGGTGCCTTCTCACGTAACGGCGATGACCGGGATTGACGCGCTGACCCATGCGGTTGAGGCGTATAGCGCTCTGAATGCCACGCCGTTTACCGACAGCCTGGCGATTGGCGCTATTGCGATGATCGGCAAGTCGCTGCCGAAAGCGGTGGGGAACGGGCACGACATGGCGGCGCGGGAAAACATGCTGCTGGCGTCCTGCATGGCGGGGATGGCCTTTTCCAGCGCGGGGCTGGGGCTGTGTCATGCGATGGCGCACCAGCCGGGCGCGACGCTGCATATTCCGCATGGCCAGGCGAACAGTATGTTGCTGCCGACGGTGATGGGATTTAACCGCATGGTGTGTCGCGAACGGTTCAGCCATATCGGCCGGGCGTTACTCAACAAGAAAGCGGACGATCGCGACGCGATCGGCGCAGTTAGCGAACTGATTATTGAAACCGGGCTGACAAAACGCCTCGCCGATGTTGGCGCGACGTCCGCGCATTACAGCGCGTGGGCGCAAGGCGCGCTGGAAGATATTTGTATTCGCAGTAACCCACGAACCGCCACGCAGGAACAGATTATCGACCTGTACGCGGCGGCACAATAAAGCATACCAGGATGTAGGCCGGATAAGGCGTTCGCGCCGCCATCCGGCAAAAACGCGGCACTATTGCCTGATGGCGCTGCGCTTATCAGGCCTACGAAACACCTGGCAAATGGAGATAGGGCTATGGGAATTAATGAAATCATCATGTACATCATGATGTTCTTTATGCTGATTGCCGCCGTGGACAGGATCCTGTCGCAGTTTGGCGGTTCGGCGCGTTTTCTCGGTAAATTCGGTAAGAGCATTGAGGGGTCGGGCGGTCAGTTTGAAGAAGGTTTTATGGCGATGGGCGCGCTGGGGCTGGCGATGGTCGGTATGACCGCCCTGGCGCCGGTGCTGGCGAAGCTGCTCGGGCCGGTGATTATCCCGCTGTATGAAATGCTCGGCGCGAACCCGTCGATGTTCGCCGGAACGCTGCTGGCCTGCGATATGGGCGGCTTCTTCCTCGCCAAAGAACTGGCGGGCGGCGATGTGGCGGCATGGCTGTACTCCGGCCTGATCCTGGGTGCGATGATGGGGCCGACGATCGTCTTCTCCATTCCGGTGGCGCTCGGCATTATCGAGCCGTCTGACCGCCGCTACCTGGCGCTGGGCGTGCTGGCGGGGATTGTCACCATTCCCATTGGCTGTATCGCCGGTGGTTTAGTGGCGATGTACTCCGGCGTGGAGATCAACGGGCAACCGGTGGAGTTCACCTTCGCGCTGATCCTGATGAACATGATCCCGGTGATCATCGTCGCGGTGCTGGTTGCGCTGGGGCTGAAATTTATCCCGGAGAAAATGATCAGCGGTTTCCAGATCTTCGCTAAATTCCTGGTGGCGTTGATCACCATTGGTCTGGCGGCTGCGGTGATTAAATTCCTGCTGGGATGGGAGCTGATCCCAGGCCTCGACCCGATCTTCATGTCCCCTGGCGACCAGCCTGGCGAAGTGATGCGCGCCATTGAAGTGATCGGCTCTATCTCCTGCGTTCTGCTCGGCGCCTATCCGATGGTGCTTCTGCTGACCCGCTGGTTTGAAAAACCGCTGATGCGCGTTGGCGGCCTGTTAAAAATCAACAATATGGCGGCAGGCGGCATGGTAGCGACGCTGGCGAACAATATTCCGATGTTCGGCATGATGAAGCAGATGGATACCCGCGGCAAAGTGATCAACTGCGCCTTCGCGGTCTCCGCTGCCTTTGCGCTGGGCGACCACTTAGGCTTTGCGGCCGCCAACATGAACGCGATGATCTTCCCGATGATTGTCGGCAAGCTGATCGGCGGCGTGACGGCGATTGGCGTGGCGATGATGCTGGTGCCCAAAGATGAAGACGTTCCGGCAGAAACGGAAGTGGAGGCGCAGTCGTGAACACTCGCCAGCTACTGAGCGTCGGTATCGATATCGGCACCACCACCACTCAGGTGATCTTCTCACGCCTTGAGCTGGTTAACCGTGCGGCAGTGTCGCAGGTGCCGCGCTACGAATTTATCAAACGTGAAATTAGCTGGCAAAGCCCGGTCTTTTTTACCCCTGTGGATAAGCAGGGCGGATTGAAAGAGGCCGAACTTAAGGCGCTGATTCTGGCTCAGTACCAGGCGGCGGGGATTGCGCCGGAGACGGTGGATTCCGGGGCGATCATCATTACCGGCGAAAGCGCGAAAACCCGCAATGCGCGTCCGGCAGTGATGGCGCTGTCGCAGTCTCTCGGCGATTTTGTCGTCGCCAGCGCCGGGCCGCATCTGGAATCGGTGATTGCCGGGCACGGCGCGGGGGCGCAGACCCTATCTGAACAGCGTTTGTGTCGCGTGCTCAACATCGACATCGGCGGCGGCACTTCGAACTATGTTCTGTTTGACGCCGGAAAAGTGAGCGGCTCCGCCTGTCTGAACGTGGGCGGCAGATTGCTGGAAACGGACGGCCAGGGGCGGGTGGTGCATGCGCATAAACCGGGGCAGATGATCGTTGAGGCGGTGTTCGGCGCGGGCACTGACGCCCGCTCGCTCAATGCCACACAGCTGGCGCAGGTCGTGCGGCGGATGGCGGATTTGATTGTCGAAATCATTGACGGCGAGCCTTCGCCGCTGGCGCAGGCGCTGATGCAAACCGGATTACTGCCCGCAGGGGTGAAACCGGAGGTGATCACCCTTTCCGGTGGCGTCGGGGAGTGCTACCGCAATCAGCCTGCCGATCCGTTCTGCTTTTCTGATGTCGGCCCGCTGCTGGCGACGGCGCTGCATGAGCACCCGCGACTGCGTGAGATGAACGTGCAGTTCCCGACGCAAACCGTGCGCGCCACGGTGATTGGCGCGGGGGCGCACACGCTGTCGCTGTCCGGCAGCACCATCTGGCTGGAGGGGGTGGCGCTGCCGCTGCGCAACCTGCCGGTGGCGATTCCACAAGATGAAAGCGAACTGGTGGCCGCCTGGGAACAGGCGCTGACTCAGCTCGATCTCGACCCTGGCACTGACGCATACGTGCTGGCGCTTCCCGCCCGGCTTCCGGTGCGCTACGCGGCATTACTCACGGTCATCGACGCGCTGCTGGCGTTTACCGCGCGTTTTCCCAATCCGCATCCCCTGCTGGTGGTGGCCGAGCAGGACTTTGGCAAAGCCCTGGGCATGTTATTGCGCCCACAGTTACAGCAACACCCGCTGGCGGTCATTGACGAAGTGAGCGTCCGGGCGGGGGACTATATCGACATTGGTACGCCTCTTTTTGGCGGATCGGTTGTGCCGGTGACGGTGAAATCACTCGCATTTCCTTCCTGAGGGAACGACTTATGAAACTAAAGACCACATTGTTCGGCAATGTTTATCAGTTTAAGGATGTAAAAGAGGTGCTGGCAAAAGCCAACGAACTGCGTTCGGGGGATGTGCTGGCAGGTGTTGCGGCTGAAAGCTCACAGGAGCGCGTTGCCGCGAAACAGGTGTTGTCGGAAATGTCGGTGGCGGATATTCGCAACAACCCGGTGATTTCCTATGAAGAGGACTGCGTGACGCGTCTGATTCAGGACGACGTCAATGAAACGGCCTATAACCGCATTAAAAACTGGAGCATCAGTGAGCTGCGCGAATATGTGCTGAGTGATGAAACGTCCGTCGATGACATTGCGTTTACGCGTAAAGGGCTGACTTCGGAAGTGGTGGCGGCGGTCGCGAAGATCTGCTCCAACGCCGACCTGATCTACGGTGGCAAGAAAATGCCGGTGATCAAAAAGGCCAACACCACCATCGGTATTCCGGGCACCTTTAGCTGCCGTTTGCAGCCGAACGATACCCGTGACGATGTACAGAGTATCGCCGCGCAAATCTATGAAGGGCTCTCTTTCGGGGCGGGCGATGCGGTGATTGGCGTTAACCCGGTAACGGACGACGTGGAAAACTTAAGCCGCGTGCTGGATACCGTGTACGGGGTGATCGACAAGTTCAATATTCCGACGCAGGGCTGCGTGCTGGCGCACGTCACCACTCAGATTGAAGCCATTCGTCGCGGCGCGCCGGGCGGGCTGATTTTCCAGAGTATTTGCGGCAGCGAAAAAGGATTAAAAGAGTTCGGCGTGGAGCTGGCGATGCTGGATGAAGCGCGTGCGGTCGGCGCGGAGTTCAACCGTATCGCCGGGGAAAACTGCCTGTACTTTGAAACCGGGCAGGGGTCTGCGCTTTCGGCTGGAGCCAACTTCGGCGCCGACCAGGTGACGATGGAAGCGCGTAACTACGGCCTGGCGCGGCACTACGATCCGTTCCTGGTGAATACGGTGGTCGGTTTTATCGGGCCGGAGTATCTCTACAACGACCGGCAGATTATTCGTGCCGGTCTGGAAGATCACTTCATGGGCAAGCTGAGCGGCATCTCAATGGGCTGCGACTGCTGCTACACCAACCACGCCGACGCCGATCAGAACCTCAACGAAAACCTGATGATTCTGCTCGCCACCGCAGGCTGTAACTACATTATGGGCATGCCGCTCGGCGACGACATCATGCTCAACTACCAGACCACCGCATTCCACGATACCGCAACGGTACGTCAGTTACTCAACCTGCGTCCGTCGCCGGAGTTTGAGCGCTGGCTGGAAACGATGGGCATTATGGAAAACGGTCGCCTGACCAAGCGGGCGGGCGATCCGTCACTGTTCTTCTGATGACGCGGGGATGACATACGATGGATCAAAAACAGATTGAAGAAATTGTACGCAGTGTAATGGCGTCAATGGGCGAGTCGCAGCCGCAGGCCCCCGCAGAATCCGCGCCAGCCTGTAGCGCTAAACAATGTGCCGCACCTTCAGCGCCTTCAGCGGCGGAAAGCTGCGCGCTGGATTTAGGTTCGGCTGAGGCGAAAGCCTGGGTAGGCGTGGAGAATCCGCATCGCGCGGATGTTTTGGCCGAACTGCGCCGCAGCACCGCTGCGCGCGTGTGTACCGGTCGCGCCGGCCCACGTCCGCGCACCCTGGCGCTGTTGCGCTTCCTGGCGGATCACTCTCGTTCGAAAGATACCGTTCTGAAAGAGGTGCCGGAAGAGTGGGTGAAAGCACAGGGGCTGCTGGAAGTGCGTTCGGAAATCAGCGATAAAAACCTCTACCTGACCCGCCCGGATATGGGGCGTCGTCTGAGCCAGGAGGCCATTGACGCGCTGAAAGCGCAGTGTGTCGCCAGCCCGGATGTCCAGGTGGTGATTTCCGATGGTTTATCGACGGATGCGATTACCGCCAACTACGAAGAGATCCTGCCGCCGCTGCTCTCTGGCCTGAAACAGGCGGGGCTGAAAGTCGGGACGCCGTTCTTTGTACGCTATGGCCGCGTGAAGATTGAAGATCAGATCGGCGAAATTCTTGGCGCGAAAGTGGTGATTCTGCTGGTGGGCGAGCGTCCTGGCTTAGGTCAGTCGGAAAGCCTCTCCTGCTATGCGGTTTACTCACCACGGGTGGCAACCACCGTTGAAGCGGATCGTACCTGTATTTCGAATATTCACCAGGGCGGCACGCCGCCGGTTGAAGCCGCAGCGGTAATTGTGGATTTGGCGAAACGTATGCTGGAGCAGAAAGCATCCGGCATCAATATGACCCGTTAAGGAGGCAACATGCCAGCATTAGATTTGATTCGACCGTCGGTCACCGCAATGCGCGTGATTGCCTCGGTGAATGACGGTTTCGCGCGTGAGCTTAAATTACCGTCACATATACGTAGCCTCGGTCTCATCACGGCAGACTCTGATGACGTAACGTATATTGCGGCAGACGAAGCGACAAAACAGGCGATGGTGGAAGTGGTGTATGGCCGTTCACTGTATGCCGGAGCGGCCCACGGGCCGTCGCCGACGGCCGGTGAAGTCTTGATTATGTTGGGCGGCCCGAACCCGGCGGAAGTGCGGGCGGGTCTGGATGCGATGGTGGCGCATATTGAAGGCGGCGCAGCGTTCCAGTGGGCCAACGATGCGGAAGATACTGCATTCCTGGCGCATGTGGTTTCGCGTACCGGGTCTTATCTCTCATCAACCTCAGGCATCGCGCTGGGCGATCCTATCGCCTATCTGGTGGCGCCGCCGCTGGAAGCGACGTTTGGCATTGATGCGGCGATGAAATCCGCCGATGTCCAGCTGGTGACCTACGTGCCGCCGCCGTCAGAAACCAACTACTCTGCGGCGTTTTTAACGGGGAGCCAGGCCGCCTGTAAAGCCGCCTGCAACGCCTTTACCGATGCCGTTCTGGATATTGCCCGTAATCCCGTCCAGCGCGCGTAAGAGAGGTAGCGATGATCAATGCACTGGGATTACTGGAAGTGGATGGCATGGTTGCCGCCGTTGATGCGGCGGACGCCATGCTGAAAGCCGCCAATGTGCGATTGCTCAGCCACGAAGTGCTCGATCCCGGCCGGCTGACGCTGGTGGTGGAGGGCGATCTGGCGGCGTGTCGCGCGGCGCTGGATGCCGGAAGCGCCGCAGCACAACGCACGGGCCGTGTTATCAGCCGCAAAGAAATTGGGCGGCCGGAAGACGACACCCAGTGGCTGATCGGCGGCTTTAAGCGCCAGCCAACGAAAGTCGGAAAGACGCCAGATGCGCCTGTTACCTCTGAATCCTCAGAAGCGCTGTTGGCGTTATTAGCATCAGTACGTCAGGGAATGACGGCAGGGGAGGTGGCCGCGCATTTTGGCTGGTCACTGGAGCGCGCCAGAAATGCGCTGGAGCAACTCTTTTCTGACGGGGCGTTGCGTAAACGCAGTAGTCGCTATCGTCTGAAGAAAGTATAACCTGTCGGAGGTGCCGGGGACGTTGCGCCCCGGCTTTGAAGATCATGAAAAAGACTCGTACAGCAAACTTGCACCATCTTTATCATGAAGCGTTACCCGAAGACGTTAAACTTACGCCTCTGGTTGAGGTGGATAATGTTCACCAGCGGCTGACAACGGACGTCTATGAACACGCCCTGACGATAACCGCCTGGCAGCAGATTTACGATCAGCTGCATCCCGGTAAATTTCATGGGGAATTCACGGAAATCCTGCTGGATGAAATTCAGGTGTTCCGTGAGTACACCGGTCTGGCGCTGCGTCAGTCTTGCCTGGTCTGGCCGAACTCCTTCTGGTTCGGTATTCCGGCAACGCGCGGCGAGCAAGGTTTTATCGGCACGCAGTGCATTGGCAGCGCGGAGATCGCCACCCGTCCTGGCGGGACGGAGTTTGAGCTGAGCACGCCGGATGATTATACCATCCTTGGCGTGGTTGTCTCGGAGGAGGTGCTTACCCGGCAGGCCAATTTCCTGCATCACCCGGAAAGGGTGCTGCATATGCTGCGTAACCAGTCTGCGCTGGAGGTGAAAGAGCAGCATAAAGCGGCGCTGTGGGGCTTTGTCCAGCAGGCGCTGGCGACGTTCAGCGAGAACCCGGAAAACCTGCATCAGCATGCGGTGCGTAAAGTGCTGGGGGATAACCTGCTGCTGGCGATGGGGACGATGCTGGAAGAAGCGCAGCCGATTATAACGGCAGAAAGCGTCAGCCATCAGAGCTATCGAAAATTGCTGTCCCGCGCGCGGGAATACGTGCTGGAGAATATGTCGGAGCCGCTGACGGTGCTCGATCTGTGTAATCAGCTGCACGTCAGCCGCCGCACGTTGCAAAACGCGTTTCACGCGATTCTGGGGATTGGCCCGAACGCGTGGCTGAAGCGGATTCGATTAAACGCGGTGCGAAGGGAGCTGATCAGTCCGTGGTCGCAAAGTTCGACGGTCAAAGAGGCGGCAATGCAGTGGGGGTTCTGGCATCTGGGGCAGTTCGCGACCGATTACCAGCAGCTGTTTGCCGAAAAACCGTCGCTGACGCTGCATCAGCGTATGCGTCAGTGGATGTGATGACATTATTGTGCCGGATGCGACGCTTTGCGTCTTATCCGGCCTACGGGCGCTACCGTTGCAGTTGTAGGCCGAATAAGGCGTTAGCTGTCATCAGGCAAAAACGCGGCCAGGTAAATTATACCCAGTCGCGGACTTTGATAAATTCGCTCAGCGCCGCTTCCGGGCTGCCTTCTTCCGGCTGCCAGTCGTACTCCCAGCGCACCAGCGGCGGCATCGACATCAAAATGGACTCGGTGCGTCCGCCCGTTTGCAAGCCAAACAGCGTGCCGCGATCCCACACCAGATTAAACTCCACATAGCGGCCCCGGCGATAAAGCTGGAAATGACGCTCGCGCTCGCCCCAGGCCATTGCTTTACGCCGCTCGACAATTGGCAGAAAAGCATCGGTATAGCCTTTGCCTACCGCCTGCATAAAGCGAAAGCAGCTGTCGAAATCCGGCGTGTTCAGATCGTCGAAGAAAAGCCCGCCGATGCCGCGCTGCTCATCGCGATGCTTCAGGAAAAAGTAATCGTCGCACCATTTTTTATAGCGCGGATAGACGTTCTCGCCGTAGGGCTGGCACAGATCCCGCGCCGTGCGGTGCCAGTGAATGGCATCCTCTTCAAACGCGTAATAGGGCGTCAGGTCGAAACCGCCGCCAAACCACCAGACCGGCTCCGCGCCGGGCTTCTCCGCAATAAAAAAGCGAACATTGGCATGGCTGGTTGGAATGTACGGGTTCAACGGATGCACCACCAGCGATACGCCCATCGCTTCAAAACTGCGCCCAGCCAGCTCCGGGCGGTGTGCCGTCGCGGAGGCGGGCATCGCGTCGCCGTGAACATGGGAGAAATTTACCCCAGCCTGCTCAAAGACGCCGCCGTTACGCAGTACCCGGCTGCGCCCGCCGCCACCCGCGTCGCGCTGCCAGCTATCTTCAACAAAATCAGCGCCATCAACGGCGGCTAACTGCTGGCAAATATCATCCTGAAGGCTGAGCAGGAACTGTTTTACGCGTTGTGCATCGGGTTTCATGGTTACCGTTTCTTCGAGTGTGCTTTCTGGTTATCAAACCAGTGGAAATAACTGATCACGCCATTGGCTATCGCGGTGGCGATTTTCTGCCGGAATGCGGTGGTGCCTAACAGACGCTCCTCTTCCGGGTTGGTGATAAATGAGGTTTCTACCAGTACGGAGGGAATTGACGGTGATTTTAGCACCACAAACGCCGCCTGTTCCGTATTGCGACTGTGCAGACGATGCACCGGCTTGATCTTCTTAAGAATATGCGATCCCAGCGTCAGGCTATTTTTGATGGTGTCGGTTTGCACCAGATCGAACAATACCTGCTGCAACAGATGATCTTTATCGGTCGCTTTTTTCCCCGCGACTTCATCGGCGCGGTTTTCACGGTCGGAGAGGTATTTCGCCATGGCGCTACTGGCGCCGCGATTAGAAAGCGCAAACACCGAGGCCCCTGCGGCGCTGGGGTTGGTAAAACCATCTGCGTGGATGGACATAAACAGATCCGCGCCGTGCTTGTGGGCGATTTCCACGCGATCGTACAGGGGAATAAAGGTGTCGCCCGTGCGTGTCAGGCGCGCATCAATCCCCTGGTTGCGCAAAATCGCGCGCACGTTTTTGGCGATCTCCAGCACGACGTGTTTTTCCTTCGAACCGTTGCGACCAATCGCGCCGGTGTCGATACCGCCGTGGCCGGGGTCGAGAACAACAATGCGTCTGGCGCCTGCTTTTTTGGCCTTCGGTTTGCTGTGACCATTACCGGTCTTTAGCGCTTCTTCTTTAGCGATGGCGTGCGACATGCCCGACAGCGTCAGAGCCGCCAGCCCGGCTTTCAGCACCTGGCGGCGCGATGTGAGAGTTTTTAAGGGTTTAAAAGTGCTCATACAGCCTGAGTTGTGAAAATTGAGTTCCAGATGTTATATCGTATCGCGTAATCCGTTACGACTGTTCGTGATGAGAATTGTTTTACTTTTCATTTCAATACGTGACAATCCGTCATTATGCCATTTTTTTCGCCGTTTCGCGTCAGATATTGGCTAAATCAGTCGTTCGCGCCATAATCGGAGTTTTAACCTTGAAAAGGGTCTCAATACCATGGAGATACGCGTTTTTCGCCAGGAAGATTTCGAAGAGGTGATCACCCTCTGGGAGCGCTGCGATTTGCTGCGTCCGTGGAACGATCCTGAAATGGATATCGAACGTAAGCTGAACCATGACGTCAGCCTGTTCCTGGTCGCTGAGGTGAATGGTGAGGTGGTCGGTACGGTCATGGGCGGCTATGACGGCCATCGGGGTTCTGCCTATTATCTTGGCGTACACCCGGAGTTTCGCGGTCGTGGCATCGCCAACGCGCTGTTGAACCGGCTGGAGAAAAAGCTCATTGCTCGCGGCTGCCCGAAAATCCAAATCATGGTGCGGGAAGACAACGACATTGTACTGGGCATGTACGAGCGCCTGGGTTATGAACATTCGGACGCGTTAAGTCTGGGCAAGCGTCTGATTGAAGATGAAGAGTACTGAGTTTCATCCTGCTGACTACGACGGTCATGGGCGCTTGCGCCTGCCTTTTCTGTTCTGGGGCGTGCTGCTGCTTCAGGCGCGTACCTGGGTGCTGTTTGTGATTGCTGGCTCCTCCCGCGAGCAGGGCGATACGCTGCTGAATCTGTTTTATCCCGATCACGATACGTTCTGGCTGGGGTTGTTGCCCGGCGTCCCGGCGGTACTGGCGTTTTTACTGAGCGGGCGGCGCGACGCTTTCCCGGTGCTGTGGCGCGGGCTGCGCGGCTTGTTGATTCTGGCGCAGGGCGTTCTGCTCTGCTGGCAACCGGTGCTGTGGCTGTACGGTGAACCGGTAAACGGCATCGGGCTGGCGCTGGTGGTGGCCGATATTGTCGCGCTTATCTGGTTGCTCTCTAACCGTCGTTTACGCGCCTGCTTTGCACCGGTAAAAGAATAACGGCACTTTTTGGCGAAACCGGACTCCAAACAACGTTGATTAATAAAGAAAGGAAGTGAGATGAAATCGCTGCGTTTGATTTTATGCGCAATGCCGCTGGTGCTGAGCGGCTGTTCAACCCTCTCGTCGGTGAACTGGTCTGCTGCGAATCCGTGGAACTGGTTTGGCTCGTCGACAGAGGTCACTGAGCAGGGCGTTGGGGCATTAACTGCCTCCACGCCGCTGGATGAAAAAGCGATTACTGACGCGCTGGATGGCGACTATCGCCTGCGTAGCGGAATGAAAACCCAGAACGGCAACGTGGTGCGTTTTTTTGAAGCGATGAAAGAGGACAAGGTTGCGCTGGTTATCAATGGCGACCAGGGAACCATCAGCCGTATTGATGTGCTGGACAGCGATATTCCATCGCAGGCAGGCGTTGAAATCGGTACGCCGTTTAGCGACCTTTACAGCAAAGCCTTTGGTAACTGCCAGAAAGCGACGGGCGATGACAGCGCGTCGGTCGAGTGTAAAGCACAAGACAGTCAACATATTAGCTATCTGTTCTCCGGCGAGTGGAACGGCCCGGAAGGGTTAATGCCTCCTGACGACACGCTGAAGAACTGGAAAGTGAGCAAAATCATCTGGCGCCGTTAATTTGCGTCTGAACAAACCGCCTCGCTGAAAAAACGGGTACAATACGCCCATCAATGCCACGCAGCCGTGGCATTCTTATTTTTCAGGAGGAACAATGTCTCAGGTTCAAAGTGGCATTTTGCCAGAACACTGCCGCGCGGCGATTTGGATTGAAGCCAATGTAAAAGGGGATGTCGATGCCCTGCGTGCGGCCAGCAAAGCGTTTGCCGATAAACTGGCAACCTTCGAAGCGAAATTCCCTGACGCGCATCTGGGCGCGGTTGTCGCATTTGGCAACAACACCTGGCGCGCCCTGAGCGGCGGCGTTGGGGCTGAAGAGCTGAAAGATTTTATCCCTTACGGTAAAGGTCTGGCGCCAGCAACCCAGTACGATGTGCTGATCCACATTCTTTCACTGCGTCACGACGTGAACTTCTCTGTCGCGCAGGCGGCAATGGCGGCTTTTGGCGAGTGCATCGAGGTGCAGGAAGAAGTCCACGGTTTCCGCTGGGTGGAAGAACGCGATCTCAGCGGCTTCGTTGACGGGACGGAAAACCCGGCGGGAGAAGAGGTTCGCCGCGACGTGGCGGTCATCAAAGACGGCGTGGATGCGGGCGGCAGCTACGTGTTCGTTCAGCGTTGGGAACACAACCTGACGCAGCTCAACCGCATGAGCGTTCACGACCAGGAGATGATGATTGGTCGTACTAAAGAAGCCAACGAAGAGATCGATGGCGATGACCGTCCGGTCACGTCTCACCTGACCCGCGTGGATCTGAAAGAAGACGGCAAAGGGCTGAAAATTGTGCGCCAGAGCCTGCCATACGGTACGGCCAGCGGCACCCACGGCCTCTATTTCTGCGCTTACTGCGCGCGTCTGTACAATATTGAGCAGCAGTTGCTGAGCATGTTTGGCGATACCGACGGGAAGCGTGACGCCATGCTGCGCTTCACGAAGCCAGTGACGGGCGGCTATTACTTTGCACCGTCTCTGGACAGATTGATGGCGCTGTAATTTCTTTTGCCGGATGGCGGCATCGTTTTACCCGGCCTACAGAGCCTTTTTGTAGGCCGGGCAAGCGAAGCGCCCCCGGCAGTCCTGCCTTATCGGTTACTCATGTTTTAACGCCGCGTATATCTGATCCACCACCCAACCGTATGTGGCTATCGGCATCAACCCGCTGTTAAACATATTCGGGTTCTTTTGCGGGTCGGCGACGGGTGAGTGCGGTTTGTTGCTCAGCATCACAATCGCCATCTGATTGGCCGGGTCGATAACGGTCAGCGTCCCTGTCCATCCGGTATGGCCGTATGCCTGCGCGCTGGCCAGCGTGCCGAATGTCGGCGTCATGGACGCATTGCCGTTAACGCGCCAGCCGAGACCAAACGTGGCATCCTCCGGCGAGGATTGCGTGAACATTTTCACGGTTTCCGGGCTGAACAGCGTCACGTTACCGTACCCTCCGCCATTCAGCATGGTCTGCATCAGTACCGCAATATCGCCGGTATTCGAAAACAGTCCCGCATGTCCTGAAACACCGCCCATCGAGTAGAATGCTTTTTCATCATGCACCTGGCCCCATAGGGTGGTCGTGCGGATATTGGGGAAATGAATCACGCCATCCCGGGTATTGCCGTTCAGTTCCGTCGCGGCGATCTGCTGTTGGCGGAAGCCTTTCTGTAGCGGGTTAAAGACCGTATGCGTTAAACCGAGCGGGCGATAGAGGTTCTCTTCAACATAACGATCGAGCGGCTGGCCCGTCACGGACTCCACGATAAATCCAAGCAGCATATAATCCACATCGCTGTAGATGTGTTTCGTGCCGGGGCGGTACGCCAGCGGCGTACGTTTGATCATCTCCAGCGTGGTGGCTTTATCCTGCGAATACAACTCGCCCGCGACGGCCTGGTTCGGGTATTGCGGGTCAGCGGGGAAACCGCCGGAATGATGCAGCAGATCCGCAATGCGTAACGTGCTTTTCCCTTTAATCGCATCCCCCGGGCGATCGCCAAAATCGGGAATGTATTTCGAGATAAGATCGTCCGGCTGTAATTTGCCCTCTGACATCAGTTTTTGCAGGGCAAAGTTCGTGGCATACATTTTTGTATTTGATGCCAGGTCGTACAGGGTGTCAGTGGTTGCCTTGACGGGATGAGACATCAGGACGCTGCCGTCATATTTTTTAGCCTGACCCCAGGCCTTACGATAAACAATATGACTGTCTTTAATAATGAGCAGGTTAACGCTTGGATAACCGGCATCAACCTGTTGCGCTATCCAGTTATCCAGCGCGTTAAGCCGTTCAATATTAAATCCTGCTTTTTCCGGCGCGGCGTCAGTCAATACCGGAAATGGCGCGGCGCTGGCGGTGCAACTGAGCGCCAGCAGGGAAGCAAAAAGTAATGTCATTTTCATGGTATTAGTCCAGATTCACATTACGGCAGCCAAAGAGAGCGGTAAAAATAAACCCGCCAAGATACGCAATCAGCATTCCTCCGGCATATACCGCCATTGCGGGCAGAATACCTTGCGCGGACGTCATTAACGGCAGCGCCACCAGACCGGATGGGCCAAAGGCGCTGTTTAAGCCCATCGGCAGACCCGACCAGGCCACTAAGCCGATGAAAAGCCCCCCGGCAGCGCCGCCGAGGCAGGCGGTGATAAACGGTTTCATTCGTGGCAGCGTAACGCCGTAAATCAGCGGTTCGCCAACACCGAGTAAGCCGGGAATAATCGCCCCGCGAACCTGGCTGCGTAACACGCTGTGTTTTTCTGCTCGCCAGTAGAGCGCCAGTGCGGCGCCGACCTGACCCGCGCCCGCCATAGAAAGAATAGGGAACAGGCTGTTGAATCCCTGGCTACTCATTAATGCCAGATAGACGGGAATGAAGCCCTGATGGACGCCAAACACCACCGAAACAAGAAACAGACCCGCCAGAACGGCGCAGCCCAGCGGGTTGCTGTTGAGGTGGATAAAGAGCCATGACATCCCTTCGAACAGCCAGCCGCCCAGCGGCATGATGATCAGGTAGGCCAGTGCGGCGGTGACCAGCAGGGTTAACATGGAGGTCAGCAGCATGTCCAGATCGTCGGGCATAAAGCGTCGGATAAAGCCCTCAATACGCGCGCTGGCCCAGGCGGCGATCAGTACGCCGATAATGTTGCCGCGCGGGTCGATCGGCAGGCCAAAGAAGTCCTCAATACCGGAGAAATAGCCCGTGGTGGCGGCAGGGTTGTATCCCAACAGGAACAGCGAGGCGATGATCGCCCCGTTAACGCCGGTGCCGCCGAAAGCCTGCGCGGCGTTATAGCCAATAAGAATGACCAGAAAGGTAAACAGCCCTTTACTGAACACTTTCATAAAGTTCAGGGCGTCGGGAAGCATACCTTGCGCATCGGCCGGAACGTGCAATACCGTACCCAGCAGCGTGGCAATCCCCAGCAGCAGGCCCGCAGCAATAAAACCGGGAATGAGCGGCGTAAAAATAGTGGCGAACTTCGACAGGAATTGCTGAATGCCTGAAGTTTGTTTCGCTTTTAGCTGGCTTTTGGTTTTGGCGGCGATATCTGCCGCCTGCGTGACGGTGCCGCTGTTGTCGCTCAGTAGCGCATTCATGGCATCTGCTGCCCGCTGCGCTTTACCGGGGCCAAAAATGACCTGCACCTGGTTATTCGAGAGGACCACGCCTTTCACGCCTTCGAGCGTTTTAATTGCCGGATCGACCCGATCGCTGTCATGTACCGCCAGGCGTAAACGGGTCATGCAGTTCCCGCAGGTGGCAATATTACCCGGGCCACCGACCCGGGAGATAATCGTATTCAGGAGATCATTACTGATTTCTTTTGCCATTCGCTTTATTCCTCTTCCAGTACCTGGCGAATGAAGCCGCCATGTTGCTCAAGACGCAGACTGGCTTCTGTTGCGTTGAGGTTTTTCAGTAGCATGACGATAGCGGTTTTGCAGTGACGGCCACAGGCCATCAGCGCGGCTTCAGCCTGTTGCCCGGTGCAGCCTGTCGCATTTTTCACAATATTTACCTGACGCACGTTGAGTTTTTCGTTCGTGGCGACAACATCCACCATCAGGTTGCCAAACACCTTGCCGGATTTAATCATCAGGCCGGTGGACAGCATGTTGAGAATCAGCTTCTGCGCGGTGCCCGCCTTCATACGGGAAGAACCGCTCACCACTTCGGCGCCGACAACGGGCGTGATGGCAAGCTCCGCCGCCTTTGCTACAGCGCTCCCCGGATTGCAGGAGATCCCGACCGTCCGGCAGCCGAGCGTACGGGCATATTCCAGACCGGCAATCACATACGGCGTGCGACCGCTGGCCGCAATGCCCACAACCACATCTTTTTCATTGAGTGCGAGGGTCTTCAGGTCGTTGACCCCAAGCTCGCGGTTGTCTTCCGCGCCTTCAATCGCATGCTGTATCGCGCGCTCGCCACCGGCGATCAAACCGATAACCAGGCCTGATTCCACGCCATAGGTCGGGGGGCATTCGCTGGCGTCAAGGATACCCAGGCGACCGGACGTTCCGGCGCCGGTATAAATCAGCCGCCCGCCAGCGCTGACCTGCGCATAAATGATGTCGATAGCCGCGGCGATCTCGGGCAGAACCTGCTCCACGGCGAGTGGAACCGTTTTATCTTCATCATTAATGATGCGGCACATATCGAGGGTGGAAGCCCGGTCAATCTCAAAAGAGGCGCGGTTAACACCTTCGGTAATCATATTTTCAAGTTGCATATTACTTACAGCCTTACAGGTTTAGCGCCCATTTCAGGAATGCTTTTTTCTGGGTGTCGTCAGCTTTCAGATACAGTTGCTGTAGCTGGGAGAGCTGGTCATGCGAAGTGGCGGGCGCCGCCGGGGAAGCGGAGCGCGCCGGAGAAGGTATCATCGTGCTGTCATCGTTGACGATGGCGCTCAGGTCGGTGAACACGGTGATGCTGTCACGGTCGAGAATTTTGATATCAAACGGTACGGGTTTCCCGGCCGCCGTCAGGGTGAATACCGGTTTTTGCGCCATCTGGCTGGCTTCTTTTTCGTCCAGCGGTTTTCCCGCAGACAGTTGCAGATCCACATTGCCGGAAGCGTTAAACGAGATGATATACGGGTTAGACGTTACGCGACCCCGGTTATTGTTCACCGATTCAGGATTTGCCGGACTGTCGAACTTCACTACCATTTTTTGAGCGCCGTCTGGCAGCGCCACGTCTTTACTAAAAATACTGACTTTTGCCGAACGGGCCGCCAGCACGCTGACGTTATCGCCAATAAAGAGATGCGGAGCGGCAAAAGCCTGGCTGCAAAACAACAGTGCTGCGGCGGACACAAAATATTTCTTCATTTTTACTCTCCCGGAAAAGGGGAATCAGAATTCGTAACGTAAGCCAAGGTGGAAATAGTCATCAGCCGGGTTGCTGCCGCCAAAGGAGACATCATTGCCGTTCGTCCGTTTTTTCCCTTCTTCACCATTACGCCAGGAGTAAGACGCAAATATGGAACTGCGAACGGTGAGTTTGTACTGCGCTTCAAAGGTGGTATCGCGAAGTTTCAGCCCGTCGCCGTCCTCATTTTTCAGATGGCGATAGCCGGTACGTAACGCCCAGTCCGGGCTGACGTTCCAGACCAGCGTTGCTTCGTAATCTTTATCGGTGCTGTCCGCAGAACCGTCGAGGTAGGTCACTTTATCCTGGGCATAGAGCAGGCCGAACATGAAATCGCCCAGGTAGTAGCGGGTGCCGATGCCATAAAAGGTGTATTTATCGACATTATTATCCGACAGCGTGGATGTATCGTCATGGCTCGCTTTCTCTGTCTGACCGGCAATCACCGGCTGGAGGCGGCCAAAATCGCCCATATCGAGCGTATAGCGAAGGGCGGCATTATAACCGTAATCCAGATCGGAGGTGTTGTTGCCCAGAATATAGGCGGTAGAGAAATCAAAATTGCCGAATGTGTTCTGGTACTGAATGGTGCCGTCCTGACGGAAAACCTGTACCGCCGTCGGGTCAACAAAGTTTGCCTGGCGAGCCATTGCGACATCGGAGCTGGCGAACACATCGCCGATATCCGTGAACATGATCAGGCCGGATGACACGCGCCCGCCGGTCAGCTTGCCGTATTCGGCAAAATCGATCCCTGCCCAGACGTAACGCGCGGTGAAGTCATTCGGGTTTTCCGCGCTGATGTTGTTCGCGTACTCTGCGGCATTTACCTGATACTGCGTAAAACCAATAACGGCCAGCTTGTCATTAATCGCCTGGCGGGCGGAGAAACCGATACGCGCGTCAAAATCGCCCGAGGTGTCGCCTGATTTCTTGTCAGAGATATTGAATCCGAGACGCCCGTAGAGATCGATATTCGATCCGTCATTGGCCTGGTAGATCACGGCGGCATGGCTGGCGCTGGTTGCGAGGAGAGTAAAGATTGCCAGGGACTTCAGAGTACGTTTCATTATGATTATCCTTTTCTGTGTGTAGTTTTTTGTTGCTATGAAAGACGCAAGGAATCATATATTCCATAAAAATATTTACAATAGAATCATTGAATCGTAATACAAATATTGTGAGGGCTATCAAATTCTCACCCGCGTTGTGTTATCCTGCGAACAGTGCGTTGGAATTAATGATTCCATGATGACGGGAGCGGAAGAGCGATGTTGTATCTGGCGAAAATGCGTAATGCAGAGGGAGAGTTAACGGAAAATGAACAGAAAATTGCCAGCTTTCTTTTGGCCCATGTCAGCGAGCTAAAAACCGTTTCTTCCCGCAATCTGGCGAAGCAGCTGGAAGTCAGCCAGTCCAGTATTGTGAAATTCGCCCAGAAGCTTGGCGCGAAGGGATTCACCGAGCTCAGAATGGCGCTCATTGAGGAGTACAGCGTCAACCGGGAAAAGAAACATGACACGGCGCTGCATCTGCACAGTACGATTACCAGTGAAGACAGCCTGGAGGTGATTGCCCGTAAGCTGAACAGAGAAAAAATGTTCGCGCTGGAGGAAACCTGTAGTCTGATGGATTTCGATCGCCTGAAGCAGGTGATTAACCTGATCAGCAAGGCCCGGCTTATTCAGATTACGGGCGTCGGCGGTTCGGCGCTGGTAGGACGGGATTTATCCTTCAAGCTGATGAAAATTGGTTATCGCGTGGCCTGCGAGGTCGATACCCATGTGCAGGCAACCATTGCTCAGGCCTTGCAGGAAGGGGACGTGCAAATAGCCATTTCCTACAGCGGGTCGAAAAAGGAGATCGTGCTTTGCGCTGAAGCGGCGCGTAAGCAGGGGGCGACGGTAATTGCGATCACCTCTTTGACGGACTCTCCGCTGCGGCGGCTGGCTGATTACACGCTGGATACCGTATCCGGTGAGACCGAATGGCGCAGTTCGTCTATGTCCACCCGAACCGCGCAGAACTCGGTGACCGATCTGCTGTTTGTTGGCATGGTGCAGCTCAATGATGTTGAGTCGCTTCGTATGATTGAGCGCAGCAGCGAACTGATTAATCTTTTAGGCAGGAGCTAGGGACTTTTACGTAAGATTTACCCTAATTAGTGAGCTGTTCCGCAGCACTTATTTGTTTTTTCTGTATTTTCAATGTTAATGGAGTGTAAGGCTTCATCGTAGTTTCGCTGGAGACGAGAGTAGCGCATAAGACGCACCGCTTATGCGCTGCAACAGACTGAAAAGGAGAACATTGAAATGGGTAAACTCACGGGCAAAACGGCATTGATTACCGGCGCGTCACAGGGCATTGGCGAGGGGATCGCCAGAGTGTTTGCTCGCCACGGCGCGAATTTAATTTTGCTGGATATCTCCGATGAGGCGGAAAAACTGGCGGATGAGTTGGGCGGACGCGGTCATCGTTGTACCGCCATCAAAGCGGATGTCAGGGATTTTGCATCAGTCGCGGCGGCAGTGGCGCGCGCGAAAAAGATAGAAGGTAAAATTGATATTCTGGTCAACAATGCGGGTGTTTGCCGGTTGGGCAACTTCCTCGACATGAGCGAAGAAGATCGCGATTTCCATATCGATATTAATATCAAAGGCGTCTGGAACGTCACAAAAGCCGTTCTGCCGGAAATGGTTGAACGCAAAGATGGGCGTATCGTCATGATGTCCTCCGTGACCGGGGATATGGTGGCCGATCCAGGCGAAACGGCTTATGCCCTGTCTAAAGCGGCGATTATCGGACTCACCAAGTCCCTGGCCGTGGAGTATGCGCAGTCCGGCGTTCGTGTGAACGCAATCTGTCCGGGTTATGTCCGCACGCCGATGGCGGAAAATATCGCCCGTCAGTCTAATCCTGACGATCCTGAATCGGTACTCACCGAAATGGCGAAAGCGATCCCGATGCGCCGTCTGGCCTGTCCGCTCGAAGTGGGTGAACTGGCGGCCTTCCTGGCGTCGGATGAGTCCAGCTATTTGACCGGGACGCAAAACGTGATTGATGGCGGCAGCACGCTGCCTGAAAGCGTGAGCGTGGGCGTCTGATTAACGCCGCTTTCCTCCTCACCGCATGTGGGGAGGGATTCTCTTATTCCCTTTTCGACTTTCAAATCATCAAACGGTATATAAAACCGTTACTCCTTTCGTACCCGTTATAAATATTATGACCATAAGAAAGTCATCAAATTTATAAGGGTGCGCAATGGCTGTTAACTTACTGAAAAAAAGATACCTGGCGCTGAGCGCGATGCTGTTGTTGGCCACGCAGGCGCAGGCAACAGAGCTGCTGAACAGTTCATACGACGTTTCTCGCGAACTGTTTGCCGCCCTTAATCCGCCGTTTGAACAGCAGTGGGCGAAAGATAACGGCGGCGATAAGCTGACCATCAAGCAGTCTCACGCCGGTTCGTCAAAACAAGCGCTGGCGATTCTGCAAGGGCTGAAAGCTGACGTAGTGACCTATAACCAGGTCACGGACGTGCAGATCCTGCATGACAAAGGCAAGCTGATCCCTGCCGACTGGCAAAGCCGTCTGCCGAATAACAGCTCACCGTTCTATTCCACGATGGGATTCCTGGTGCGCAAAGGGAATCCGAAAAATATCCATGACTGGAATGACCTTGTGCGTTCCGATGTAAAACTGATTTTCCCGAACCCGAAAACCTCAGGCAACGCCCGTTACACCTATCTGGCTGCATGGGGCGCGGCGGATAAAGCTGACGGTGGCGATAAAGCCAAAACCGAGCAGTTTATGACCCAGTTCCTGAAGAACGTCGAAGTGTTTGACACCGGCGGTCGCGGCGCTACCACCACCTTTGCGGAACGCGGCCTGGGCGATGTGCTGATTAGCTTTGAATCGGAAGTGAATAACATCCGTAAACAGTATGAAGCGCAGGGATTTGAAGTCGTTATCCCGAAAACCAATATTCTGGCCGAATTCCCGGTGGCATGGGTGGATAAAAACGTACAGGCCAACGGTACTGAAAAAGCGGCGAAAGCTTACCTGAACTGGCTCTACAGCCCGCAGGCGCAGACCATCATCACCGACTTCTACTACCGCGTGAATAACCCGGAAGTGATGGACAAACTGAAAGATAAATTCCCGCAGACCGAACTGTTCCGCGTGGAAGACCAGTTTGGCTCCTGGCCGGAAGTGATGAAAACCCACTTCGGCAGCGGCGGCGAGCTGGACAAACTGTTGGCGGCGGGGCGTAAGTAATGTTCGCAGTATCGACAAGACGTGTGCTGCCCGGCTTTACCTTAAGCCTCGGAACCAGCCTGTTGTTCGTCTGCCTGATATTGCTGCTTCCGTTGAGCGCGCTGGTGATGCAGCTGGCGCAAATGAGCTGGGCGCAATACTGGGAGGTTATCACCAACCCGCAGGTGGTAGCGGCCTACAAGGTCACGCTGTTGTCGGCGTTTGTGGCATCAATCTTCAACGGCGTATTTGGCCTGCTGATGGCGTGGATCTTAACCCGCTATCGCTTTCCGGGACGTACGCTGCTGGATGCGCTGATGGATCTGCCGTTTGCCCTGCCGACGGCGGTGGCGGGTTTGACGCTGGCGTCATTGTTTTCCGTGAACGGTTTTTACGGCGAATGGCTGGCGAAGTTTGATATCAAAGTGACTTACACCTGGCTTGGCATCGCGGTAGCGATGGCTTTTACCAGCATCCCGTTTGTGGTGCGCACGGTGCAGCCGGTACTGGAAGAGTTAGGCCCGGAATATGAAGAAGCGGCGGAAACGCTCGGCGCAACGCGCCTGCAAAGTTTCCGCAAAGTGGTGTTGCCGGAGCTGTCTCCTGCGCTGGTGGCGGGTATTGCGCTCTCGTTTACCCGTAGCCTCGGCGAGTTCGGCGCGGTGATTTTTATTGCCGGGAACATTGCGTGGAAAACTGAAGTGACCTCGCTGATGATTTTTGTTCGTTTGCAGGAGTTTGACTATCCGGCGGCCAGCGCGATTGCGTCGGTGATCCTCGCGGCGTCGCTGTTGCTGCTGTTCTCGATTAACACCCTGCAAAGTCGCTTTGGTCGACGTGTGGTAGGTCACTAATGGCGGAAGTTACCCAATTGAAGCGTTATGACGCCCCCCGCATTAACTGGGGAAAATGGTTTCTGATTGGCACCGGGATGCTGGTTTCGGCGTTTATTTTGCTGGTGCCGATGATTTATATCTTCGTACAAGCCTTCAGCAAAGGGCTGATGCCGGTCTTACAGAACCTGGCCGACCCGGACATGCTGCACGCGATCTGGCTGACGGTGTTGATTGCGCTGATTGCCGTACCGGTAAACCTGGTGTTTGGCGTTTTGCTGGCGTGGCTGGTGACGCGCTTTAATTTTCCCGGTCGCCAGCTGCTGCTGACGCTGCTGGATATTCCGTTTGCCGTCTCGCCGGTGGTGGCCGGTCTGGTCTACCTGCTGTTTTACGGCTCGAACGGCCCGTTGGGCGACTGGCTGGATGAGCACAACCTGCAAATTATGTTCGCCTGGCCGGGAATGGTGCTGGTCACTATTTTCGTCACCTGTCCGTTTGTGGTGCGTGAACTGGTGCCGGTTATGCTGAGTCAGGGCAGTCAGGAAGATGAAGCGGCGATTTTGCTTGGCGCTTCCGGCTGGCAGATGTTCCGTCGCGTTACGTTGCCTAATATTCGCTGGGCGCTGCTGTACGGCGTGGTGCTGACCAACGCGCGCGCCATTGGCGAGTTCGGCGCGGTGTCGGTGGTTTCCGGCTCGATTCGCGGCGAAACCCTGTCGCTGCCGTTACAGATTGAATTACTGGAGCAGGACTACAACACCGTCGGCTCCTTTACCGCCGCCGCGCTGCTGACGCTGATGGCGATTATTACCCTGTTTTTGAAGAGTATGTTGCAATGGCGCCTGGAAAATCAGGAGAAACGTGCGCAACAGGAGGAAAATCATGAGCATTGAGATTGCCAATATTAAGAAGTCTTTTGGTCGCACCCAGGTGCTGAACGATATCTCGCTGGATATTCCTTCAGGTCAGATGGTTGCCTTGCTGGGGCCGTCCGGTTCCGGTAAAACCACGCTGCTGCGTATTATTGCCGGGCTGGAGCATCAGACCAGCGGGCACATTCGTTTTCACGGTACAGACGTAAGCCGTCTGCACGCGCGCGATCGTAAAGTCGGCTTTGTTTTTCAGCACTATGCGCTGTTTCGTCATATGACGGTGTTCGACAATATCGCCTTTGGCCTGACGGTGCTGCCGCGTCGCGAACGTCCGAATGCGGCGGCCATTAAAGCGAAAGTGACGAAACTGCTGGAAATGGTGCAACTGGCCCATCTGGCGGAGCGTTTTCCGGCACAGCTTTCCGGCGGGCAGAAACAGCGCGTGGCGCTGGCGCGCGCGTTAGCCGTTGAGCCGCAGATCCTGCTGCTGGATGAACCGTTTGGCGCGCTTGATGCGCAGGTGCGTAAAGAGCTGCGCCGCTGGCTGCGTCAGCTGCATGAAGAGTTGAAATTTACCAGCGTGTTTGTCACCCACGATCAGGAAGAGGCTACGGAAGTGGCGGATCGCGTGGTGGTGATGAGCCAGGGCAACATTGAACAGGCCGATGCGCCGGATCAGGTGTGGCGTGAACCCGCCACCCGCTTTGTGCTGGAGTTTATGGGCGAAGTGAACCGTTTGCAGGGAACGATTCGCGGCGGTCAGTTCCACGTTGGCGCGCATCGCTGGCCGCTGGGATATACGCCAGCGCACCAGGGAGCGGTCGATCTGTTCCTGCGTCCGTGGGAGGTGGATGTTAGCCGCCGCACCAGTCTGGATTCCCCGCTGCCGGTACAGGTGCTGGAGGCCAGTCCGAAAGGTCACTACACCCAATTAGTCGTGCAGCCTCTGGGGTGGTATAACGAACCGCTGACGGTGGTGATGCAGGGGGATAATCCCCCACAGCGCGGCGAGCGGCTGTTTGTCGGGCTGCAAAATGCGCGGTTGTACAATGGCAACCAGCGCATTGAGACGCGCGAAGAGGAGCTTGCTCTGGCAGAATCGGCCTGATAGGTTAATATCACGTAGTTTTGCCGGGTGGCGCTGCGCTGACCCGGCCTACAATATGATCTGCGTAGGCCCGGTAAGCGAAGCGCCACCGGGCTTTTTACTGGACAGAGAAGTGAACACATTAGAACAAACAATTGGCAATACGCCTCTGGTGAAATTGCAGCGGATGGCGCCGGATAACGGCAGTGAAATTTGGGTCAAGCTGGAAGGCAATAACCCTGCCGGGTCAGTGAAAGACCGGGCGGCGCTGTCGATGATCGTCCAGGCGGAAAAACGCGGGGAAATTAAGCCCGGCGATGTGCTGATTGAAGCGACCAGCGGCAATACCGGTATTGCGCTGGCGATGATTGCCGCACTGAAAGGCTATCGCATGAAACTGCTGATGCCGGACAACATGAGCCAGGAGCGCCGCGCGGCGATGCGCGCCTATGGCGCGGATCTGATTCTGGTGTCTAAAGAGCAAGGGATGGAAGGCGCGCGCGATTTGGCGCTGGAAATGGCCGAACGCGGCGAAGGTAAGCTGCTCGACCAGTTTAACAATCCCGACAACCCTTACGCGCACTACACCACGACCGGGCCGGAAATCTGGCAGCAAACCTCAGGTCGCATCACCCACTTTGTCTCCAGTATGGGAACAACCGGTACGATTACCGGTGTGTCGCGCTTCCTGCGTGAACAGGAAAAACCGGTAACGATTGTTGGCCTGCAACCGGAAGAGGGCAGCAGCATTCCGGGGATTCGTCGCTGGCCCGCAGAATATATGCCGGGTATTTTTAATGCTCAGCTTGTGGATCAGGTGCTGGATATTCACCAGAGCGAGGCGGAAAACACCATGCGCGAACTGGCGGTACGCGAAGGTATTTTCTGCGGCGTGAGTTCCGGCGGCGCGGTTGCCGGTGCGTTACGCGTCGCCCGCGCGACGCCGGGGGCCGTGGTGGTGGCGATCATCTGCGATCGCGGCGATCGCTATCTTTCTACCGGCGTCTTTGGCGAAGAACACTTCAGCCAGGGGGCAGGGATTTAGCCTGTAGGCCTGATAAGCGTAGCGCCATCCGGCAACCGTAAAGTACGATCGCCGGATGACGACGCAAAGCGTCTTATCCGGCCTGCAACGTCAAGCGTTACGTTTCTCAACCAGCAGGTCGAGGAAGCGCCACAGTTTCTCGTTCATCTCCTGATAATTCCACTCGCGCATTTCGGCGTTCGAGCGAATAAAGCGCTTCCCTTTTGCCGCAGCCAGTTCCTGTTCTGAATGCTGGATCAGCCCTTCTACCGCCTCGGCGGTAAACTCCATATGGCACTGAAAACCGTAGACGGCGTTACCGTATTGCACGATCTGGCGCGGACATCCTTCGCTTGTCGCGAGAACGACCGACTGATCGGTTAACCCTGGCATATCGTTGTGCCAGTGCCCGACCACAAGCGGAGAGCCGAAATGAGCGAGCAGCGGATTCTGTTTCCCGGCTTCCGTCAGCGTAATCGGGTAGTGGCCGATCTCCTTTTCCGGGCTCTGGCGTACTTTTGCGCCCAGCGCCTCACCAATCAACTGGGAACCAAGACAGATGCCGATCACAATACGACGCGCAGAGATCGCCTGATTAATAAGCCGCTGTTCCGCTAAAGAGTCAAAATACGGGCACTCTTCGAGCGTAGTACGCGGTGACTGCGGGCCGCCAAACACCACCAGCATATCGAAACCATCCGCATTGGCGGGGACAGGTTCACCGGCATACACGCGGGACCAGGAGAGGGGATAACCGCGATCCTCAGCCCATTGCAGATAGGCTCCGGCAGATTCGAAAGACTCATGAACGACAAAATGAACTCGCACTTTTTCTCTCCTGTTAACGTTTTAACGCCTGATGGATATCAGCCGCCAGTTTGTTGATATCGCCGTCGCCCAGCGTCGACAGCGTAATGCGCAGGCCGTGGGCGGGCGCGTTGACGCCAAATGCTTCGCCTTCCCGTACCAGCCAGCCCGCTTTCGCCAGCATAAACGCGATGCCCTGGCTGTGGCTTTTCAACGGCAACCACGCATTCAGCCCATCGCCGGGGGCGTGTGTAAGCCCGGTTCGCTGGAGCGCGCAGGCCAGCTTCTGCTGCTGCGAAGCATAAAATTGCCGGGTCTGCGCCAGCGTTCGCTGATAGTTTTTGTCACTCAGACAGGCATGCACTAAATCTTGCAACAGATGGCTGACCCACTGACTGCCGGAATTAAGGCGCAGGCGCAGTCTGGCTGAGGTGGCGGGATCGCTGGCGACAATGGCAAGACGCAGATCCGGCCCCAGCGTCTTTGACATCGAGCGAACCACTGACCAGTGTAGCGTCTCCGGGGCGATCACCGGGTGCCAGGGAGATGAAGAGAGCAGGGCAAAGTGGTCGTCGATAATAACCAGCGCTTGCGGGTATTTCGCCGCAATGTTCTGTAGCGCGGCGGCGCGGGAGGCGCTTAAACTGCACCCCGTAGGATTGTGGGCGCGCGGGGTTAAAATGACGGCGCGGGCGCCATTTTTCAGCGCCTGTTCCAGCATCTCAGGCTGCATACCTTCGCTATCGACGCCGACGGGGATGGCGGAAAACCCGGCGTAGCGCAGCATACTGATGCTGCTTAAAAAGCAGGGATCTTCCACCGCCACGCTGTCACCCGGCAGTAAATGGGCGCACAGCAGACGCTCGATGGCGTCAATCGCCCCACTGGTGATATCAATCTCGCCTTCGCCAGGTATGGCATCCTGCATCCACTGCTTCGCCCACGCGTGAAGGCCGGGAGAAACGGCCGCATCGCCGTAAAGACGCGGTGACTTATTTATTGTCGAAAAATAACTGCTGAGATCGGGCAGCCGTTGGGGATCGGGATTGCCGCCGGAAAGATCGGTCAGCGGCGTATCGGGGCTGCTTCCTTCCAGCGCGAGCGGAGAAGGCGCACCTTTAATGACCGTACCGTTACGTCCCTGGCTCAGGGCCAGGCCGGATGTCACCAGCCGTTTGTAAGCCGCCGCGACAGTATTGCGGTTCACGTTTAATTCCGATGCCAGTTCCCGCACCGGCGGCAGCGTTTCCCCTGGCGCCAGTGCGCCGGTGGTGACATGCTGACGAATACTGTCAAAGATTTCGCTGGCGGTTTTTCCGTCGATCATTATTGACCTATGACAAAATGAATTTTAGCATATGACGATAATAGTGAGGCGTTAGCCCGCTGTCCAGTGAGAGGAGAGGTAAATGGGGCAGGATAGTGAAATACAGTCAGTGCTCTTCGACGATAAGCATCGGGCTTTACAGACCGACATTGTCGCCGTTCAGTCACAGGTGGTGTACGGCAGCGTAGGCAACAGTATTGCCGTACCGGCGATTAAAGCGCAGGGCTTGCGGGTGACGGCGGTACCCACGGTGCTGTTCAGCAATACGCCGCATTATGAAACGTTTTACGGCGGCATTATTCCTGCCGACTGGTTCAGCGGTTATCTTCAGGCCTTAAATGAGCGGGATGCGCTGCGTGAGCTTAAAGCGGTCACGACGGGCTATATGGGCAGTGCGGAACAAATCGTTCTGCTGGCGAAATGGCTGGAAACGGTGCGGATCGCGCATCCTGAGGTGTGCATTCTGGTCGATCCGGTGATTGGCGACACGGACAGCGGAATGTATGTGAAAGCGGAAATCCCGCAGGCGTATCGTCATTATCTGCTGCCGTTGGCGCAGGGGCTGACGCCGAATGTGTTCGAGCTGGAGATGCTCAGCGGCAAACCGTGCGGCACGCTGGATGAAGCGGTTGCGGCGGCGAAATCGCTGCTCTCCGACACGCTGAAGTGGATTGTGATCACCAGTGCGCCAGGCCAGACGGCGGATACCATCAATGTGGCGGTGGTGACGAGCGGCGGCGTGGATGTGATTGAACACTCGCGTGTGGAAACCGATTTAAAAGGAACGGGCGATCTGTTCTGCGCCGAACTGGTGAGCGGCATTGTACAGGGGAAAGCGCTGACGGCGGCGACGCGACATGCCGCAGAGCGTGTGCTGGAGGTGATGACCTGGACGCAGCGCTGCGGGTGTGATGAGTTGATTCTGCCACCGGCAGGGGAGGCGCGATGAAGAGCTATCGGCTGGTGGTTCGCCAGCAGGGGCGTGTGGTTGGTCACTTTGAAACGAGCGGGCTTGATGCGCTGGAGGATATCTGCGTGGCGCGCGCGATGTTCGGCATTGCGGGCGGCTATCAGTGTGAATTGCTGGTGTCGGACTCGGAGAAGCGGATGCTGGAAAGCGGGCCGGAAGGGATGAAGATCCTGATGCGCGAGAAGTGCTATCGTCCGGTCACCTCGCTGTTGTGAGTGCGTAACTATGCCGGATGGCGGCGAAAAACGCCTTATCCGGCCTACGATCTTTTATTGTAGGCCTGATAAGCGCAGCGCCATCAGGCAAACATCGCCTTATTCGGCATACGACATTTTATTGTAGGCCTGATAAGCGCAGCGCCATCAGGCGCGGTTTTACCGTAACCAGGATAAAAAAATGGCGCCAGTCGGCGCCATTTTTCCCTGCGGCAAGAATTACTTCTTGATGCGGATAACCGGGGTTTCACCCACAGTCACGCTACCGGACAGTTTGATCAGTTCTTTGATTTCGTCCATGTTGGAGATAACAACCGGAGTCAGGGTAGACTTGGCTTTTTCTTCCAGCAGCGGCAGATCGAACTCAATTACCGGATCGCCAACTTTAACGCGTTGACCTTCTTCAGCAATACGCTTGAAGCCTTCGCCTTTCAGTTCAACGGTGTCGATACCGAAGTGAACGAACAGCTCAATGCCGCTATCCGATTCGATAGAGAACGCATGGTTGGTTTCAAAGATTTTGCCGATGGTGCCGTCTACTGGCGCGACCATTTTGTTACCGGTTGGTTTGATAGCAATGCCATCGCCAACGATTTTCTCGGCAAAAACTACATCCGGCACGTCTTCGATGTTGACGATCTCGCCAGAGAGCGGAGCAACAATCTCAATAGTTCCGGTGTCTTTCTTATCATCAGAAACCAGAGATTTTAGTTTATCGAACAAACCCATGATCTTCTCCTAAGCAGTAAATTGGGCCGCATCTCGTGGATTAGCAGATTGTTTTTTCTTCAATGAACTTGTTAACCAGCGTCATTAACTCGTCCGTTGTCGGTTGAGCAAGAGCCTGCTCTGCTAACACCTTCGCATCTTCGAAGTTCGTGTTACGGATAATCTTCTTAATGCGCGGGATAGAAATGGCGCTCATAGAGAATTCGTCCAGACCCATCCCCAGCAACAGAAGTGTAGCACGTTCGTCGCCTGCAAGCTCACCACACATGCCAGTCCATTTACCTTCAGCATGAGAAGCATCAATAACTTGCTTGATCAAGTTCAGCACGGACGGTGACATTGGCTGGTAAAGATGTGAAATCATATCATTACCACGGTCAACTGCCAGGGTGTACTGCGTTAAATCATTGGTGCCGATACTAAAGAAATCAACTTCTTTGGCTAAATGACGAGCAATAGTTGCCGCAGCCGGTGTTTCCACCATCACGCCAATCTCAATGCTTTCATCAAATACTTTACCTTCGTCGCGCAGTTCCTGTTTGTAGATTTCAATCTCTTTGCGCAGCGCGCGAACTTCTTCAACAGAGATGATCATCGGGAACATGATGCGCAGTTTACCGAACGCAGAAGCGCGCAGAATGGCGCGAACCTGGTCACGCAGGATCTCTTTGCGATCCATAGCGATACGTACCGCACGCCAGCCCAGGAACGGGTTCTCTTCTTTCGGGAAGTTCATGTACGGCAGTTCTTTGTCGCCGCCGATATCCATAGTACGGACGATAACCGCCTGAGAGCCGCAGGCTTCAGCGACGGCTTTGTACGCCGCAAACTGTTCTTCTTCAGTCGGCAGCGCGTCACGGTCCATGAACAGGAATTCAGTACGATACAGACCAACGCCTTCCGCGCCATTGCGCTCTGCGCCTTCAACGTCACGAACGGTACCGATGTTGGCGCAAACTTCTACCTGATGACCGTCCAGCGTGATAGCCGGCAGATCTTTCAGTTTAGCGAGTTCCGCTTTCTCGGTTGCAACCTGCTCCTGAACGGCGCGCAGTTTTTCAATTTCTTCGTTGGTTGGGTTGACGTAAACCTGATTGTTTACGGCATCCAGAATCAGATAGTCGTCGTTTTTCACCTGAGAGGTGACGTTACCGGTGCCCACGATGGCCGGCAGTTCCAGAGAACGCGCCATGATAGAGGTGTGGGAGGTACGGCCGCCTGCGTCAGTGATGAAACCCAGCACCTTTTGCAGGTTCAGCTGTGCGGTTTCTGACGGGGTCAGGTCAGCGGCAACCAGGATGACTTCGTCCTTGATTGCGCTCAGGTCGATGATTGCCAGACCCAGGATGTTGCGCAGCAGGCGCTTACCAATGTCACGCACGTCAGCCGCACGTTCTTTCAGGTATTCATCATCCAGTTCTTCCAGGGCAGTGGCCTGACCTTCGATAACTTCATGCGCAGCTGCGTCAGCTGTCATGTTCTTATCTTTAATCAGGGCTATGATTTCCTGCTCCAGCTCCTCATCTTCGAGCAGCATGATATGCCCTTCAAAGATGGCTTCTTTTTCTTCACCGAACGTTTCACCAGCTTTCGTTTTGATCGCTTCCAGTTGCGCAGATGCCTTGGCACGACCGCTCAGAAAACGTTCAACTTCCTGATCAACCTTGTCGGCAGAAATTTTTTTCCGGTCAATGACGATTTCGTCTTCTTTCAGCAGCAGTGCTTTGCCGAAAGCGATACCCGGGGATGCTAAAATGCCTGAAATCATAACCCTACCTTACTTGTGACTGATTTTTAAAAGAACCCGGGAACTTACTCGAGTTCCGCCATCAGTTTGACCAGATGCTCTACCGCTTTTTGTTCGTCTTCGCCTTCAGCAGCGATGGTGACAACGGTGCCCTGAGTCAGGCCCAGAGTCTGTAGTTTGAACAGGCTTTTTGCGCTGGCGCTTTTGCCGTTGGAAGTCACAGTAATCTCAGAAGTGAAGCCTTTCGCTTCTTTAACAAACTGAGCAGCAGGGCGGGTGTGCAGACCGTTCGGAGCGGTAATGGTAACTTCTTGCTGGAACATTGTATTTCCCCAACTTATAGGTTTAGTGTTGTGGAACTAAAGTCTAGCCTGGCGGTTTGACTTTAGCCTGTATTGTTAGCGTCGGCGTAAACGGGACGCGACACACCAGGTGTTATGCGCAATCCGTTGCTGGCAACTGCTGGCCGCTGACGTTTCGCTCGTCATTAAACATTATGCCGTGAAAGGAAGACTTGAACCAAATCATTAAATCGATTCAGCTAGCGCTTTTCCTGTAACGATTAATTTCGGGCATCAAAATAATTAGTCTGGTTAAATACCAGACCCGGCAGGGTGAATCAATGCCAGGAGGGTTGAAAATTTGAAGCAGGCCACAAAAAAGCACCCAAAAGGGTGCTTTTTTACGCGTTTTTAACATGCTGGCATTACTGTTGCAGTTCTTTTTCAGTAAAGAGATCGGCAAACAAAGCAGTGCTCAGATAACGCTCACCCGATGACGGTAGGATAACCACAATATTCTTATTGGTAAAGGTTTCATCTTCCTGGAGCTTAAGCGCTGCCGCAACGGCCGCGCCGGAAGAGATCCCCGCCAGTATACCTTCTTCTTCCATCAGGCGACGAGCGGTGGAAATGGCTTCTTCATTTGTGATACCGACAACTTTATCAATCAGTTTCAGATCGAGGTTGCCCGGAATGAAGCCTGCGCCAATGCCCTGAATTTTGTGCGGGCCGGGCTTCAGTTCTTCACCAGCCAGCGCCTGCGCGATAACCGGAGAGTCGGTCGGTTCTACTGCTACGGTAATGAGGTCCGTTTTGCCTTTGGTGCCTTTGATGTAGCGGGTGACGCCTGTCAGCGTACCGCCGGTGCCGACGCCGGAGATAAAGACATCGACCTGACCATCGGTATCTTCCCAGATTTCCGGGCCGGTGGTTTTTTCGTGAATTTCCGGGTTAGCCGGGTTGCTGAACTGCTGAAGCAGCAGGTATTTTTCTGGATCGCTGGCGACAATCTCTTCCGCTTTCTGGATAGCGCCTTTCATGCCTTTCGCGCCTTCGGTCAGTACGAGGTTCGCCCCCAGCGCTTTGAGCAGTTTGCGACGCTCAACGCTCATGGTGTCCGGCATGGTCAGCGTCAGCTTGTAGCCACGCGCGGCAGCAACATAAGCCAGCGCGATACCGGTGTTGCCGCTGGTCGGTTCCACCAGTTCGACGCCCGGTTTCAGCACGCCGCGTTTTTCGGCATCCCAAATCATATTGGCACCGATACGGCATTTAACGCTGAAGCTCGGGTTACGTGATTCCACCTTCGCCAGAATGCGTCCGTTACCGATACGGTTCAGTCGAACCAGCGGCGTATGACCGATAGTCAGCGAGTTATCTTCAAAAATCTTACTCATGGCCTGTCCTTAACTGTATGAAATTGGGATACATGGGCTAGCATACCTGCTCAGAGAATATGCGGAAGTAAGGATTTAGCATATCTATATTCGGAAGGGAAATAATGGCTACCGAGATGGAATAAGGAGCGGCATAAGCCCCTCCTTTTTTATACAACTATTTTACAGGTTTATGAGTTCGCTGTGATTCATTTCCATGACCCATGTCTGGAACGGTAGCAATCAACCCACATCGCCGTTGCGCCACACACGGCGACGGGCATGATCACCAGGTTAAGCACCGGGATCATGGTGAACAAACTGGTTAACGCGCCGAACTGCATATTGGCGACTTTCTGCGTGCGCAGGGCGGCGCGCATCTCTTTGAACGGGACTTTGTGGTTGTCGAAGGGATAGTCGCAATACTGAATCGCCAGCATCCACGCGCTGAACAGGAACCACAGCACCGGGGCGACGGTTTGCCCGACTCCTGGAATAAAATAGAGAATTAACAGCACAATGGCGCGCGGCAGATACCAGATGAACTTTTGCCATTCGCGTTTCATAATGCGCGGCACATCTTTCATAATACCCAGTACGCCGGTATCTGGCGGCGTTGCGCCGGTCAGGCGCGCCTCAAGCTGTTCCGCCAGCAGCCCATTGAAAGGGGCTGCGATCCAGTTGGCAATGGTTGAAAAGAAATAACCGAAGACCAGTAAAACCGAGATGACCGCAATGGGCCACAGCAGATAGCTTAACCACTGCAACCAGTCGGGAACGTGGCTCATCAGCGAAGGGATCCAGACGTCCAGTTGCGTAAACAGCCACCAGAATGCGCCGCCCATCAGCAAAATGTTTACCAGTAACGGCAAAATAACAAAGCGACGGATCCCCGGTTGCGTGACCAGTTTCCACCCCTGTGAGAAATAGTAAAAGCCGCTGCGAGGTGCAGTTGCGGATGATGACACCATAATCAGGACATGCTCCTTTAATAAAGCCCCGGGTAAACTTTGCGTATCTTACCGGGTTGTGACGCGTTCGCCAGTTAAGAAATGTTCGAAAAAACAGCAAAAAGCACGATTTCGTTCATCTTTATGCTGTGAAAGCCAAGAGCGCACTTGCACTTGACGTAATCGGCAAATACTCTTAGTGAGTAAATGTTTGCCGTGGTGGCAAGGTGTTAGAACAACAGAGAATATAATGATGCAGGATTTGCGTCTGATATTAATCATTGTTGGCGCGATCGCCATAATCGCTTTACTGGTACATGGTTTCTGGACCAGCCGTAAAGAACGATCTTCTATGTTCCGCGATCGTCCACTGAAACGCATGAAGTCAAAACGTGACGACGATTCTTACGACGATGACGTCGAAGAAGAGGAAGGCGTGGGTGAAGTTCGTGTTCACCGCGTGAATCATGCCCCCGGCAACGTTCAGGAGCATGATGCGCCTCGTCAGTCGCCGCAACACCAATACCAGCCGCCTTATGCGTCTGCGCAGCCTCGTCAACCGGCTCAGCAGCCGCCTGAAGCGCCAGCGCAGCCGCAGCAACGGCCGCAGTATGGGCAGCCGTCACAACCGCAACCGGCACAACAACCGGCACAGCCTGTGCAGCAGCCAGTACAGCAACAGCCGGTAGCGCCGCAGGTTCAGTCTGCGCCGCAACAGCCTGTTCAGCCAGCGCCACAGCAACCTGCGCCTCAGCCTGCTCCGCAGACTTTCCAGCCAGCGGAACCTGTCACAGAGCCTGCGCCAGCGCCTGAACCAGTAGTGGAAGAAGCGCCCGTCGCGGAAAAACCGCAGCGTAAAGAAGCGGTCATTATTATGAACGTCGCCGCTCATCATGGCAGCGAGCTTAGCGGCGAAGTGCTGCTGAACAGCATCCAGCAAGCGGGCTTCAAATTTGGCGATATGAATATTTTCCATCGCCACCTGAGCCCGGATGGCAGCGGCCCTGCGCTGTTTAGCCTGGCCAACATGGTGAACCCGGGAACGTTTGATCCTGAAATGACCGGTGATTTCTCCACGCCGGGGGTCACTATCTTTATGCAGGTGCCTTCTTACGGCGACGAGTTGCAAAACTTTAAGCTGATGCTCCAGTCTGCGCAGCATATCGCTGATGAAGTCGGCGGCGTGGTGCTTGATGACCAGCGCCGGATGATGACGCCGCAGAAACTGCGTGAATATCAGGATCGCATTCGCGAAGTGAAAGAATCCAACGCCTGAGAAACCCAGGCGTGATCCCCCCTTTCTGAACCCCCGCCTGTCGGGGGTTTTTTATCATTGATGGTGCGATATGGAATCAATCGAACAACAACTGACAGAACTGCGAACCACGCTTCGCCATCATGAGTATCTTTACCATGTGATGGATGCGCCGGAGATCCCGGACGCTGAGTATGACCGTCTGATGCGCGAACTTCGTGAGCTGGAAGCGCAGCATCCAGATTTAATTACGCCGGACTCCCCGAGCCAACGCGTCGGAGCGGCGCCGCTGGCGGCGTTCAGCCAGATTCGCCACGAAGTGCCCATGTTGTCGCTGGACAACGTGTTTGATGAAGAGAGTTTTCTGGCGTTTAACAAGCGCGTGCAGGATCGGCTAAAAAGCGGCGATAAACTGACCTGGTGCTGCGAGCTGAAGCTGGACGGCCTGGCCGTCAGCATCCTGTATGAAAACGGCGTGCTGATCAGCGCGGCAACGCGTGGAGATGGAACGACCGGCGAGGACATCACCTCCAATGTGCGTACCATTCGCGCTATTCCGCTGAAGCTGCGTGGCGATAACATTCCGGCGCGTCTGGAGGTTCGTGGCGAAGTTTTCCTGCCGCAGGCCGGGTTTGAAAAAATTAATGAAGAGGCGCGCCGCACCGGTAATAAAGTATTTGCCAACCCGCGTAACGCTGCGGCGGGGTCGTTGCGCCAGCTTGATCCGCGTATTACCGCGAAGCGACCGCTCACTTTCTTTTGCTACGGCGTCGGCATTCTGGAAGGTGGCGAACTGCCTGATACGCATCTGGGGCGCTTGCTGCAATTTAAAGCCTGGGGGCTTCCGGTAAGCGACCGGGTGACGCTGTGCGACTCTCCCGAAGCGGTGCTGGACTTCTATCACAAAGTGGAAGAAGACCGCCCGACGCTGGGTTTTGACATTGACGGCGTGGTGATTAAAGTCAACTCGATGGCGTTGCAGGAACAGCTTGGATTCGTCGCCCGCGCGCCGCGCTGGGCGGTGGCCTTTAAGTTCCCGGCGCAGGAGCAAATGACGTTTGTACGCGATGTAGAGTTCCAGGTGGGGCGGACTGGCGCGATCACGCCCGTCGCCCGTCTCGAACCGGTGCATGTTGCGGGTGTGCTGGTCAGCAACGCCACCTTGCACAACGCGGATGAAATTGAGCGTCTTGGCCTGCGCATTGGCGACAAAGTGGTGATTCGCCGCGCGGGGGATGTGATCCCGCAGGTGGTGAACGTGGTGCTTTCCGAACGCCCGGAAGAGACGCGCCCGGTCGAGTTCCCGACGCATTGCCCGGTGTGCGGTTCTGATGTTGAGCGCGTGGAAGGCGAAGCGGTCGCTCGCTGTACCGGCGGCCTGATCTGCGGCGCGCAGCGCAAAGAGTCGCTCAAGCACTTTGTTTCCCGCCGGGCAATGGACGTTGACGGCATGGGCGATAAAATTATCGACCAGCTTGTCGAGAAAGAGTATGTCCACACCCCGGCAGATCTGTTCCGTCTGACGGCAGGCAAACTGACGGGCCTGGATCGTATGGGGCCGAAATCGGCGCAGAATGTGGTGAATGCGCTGGAAAAAGCGAAAGAGACCACCTTCGCGCGATTCCTCTATGCGCTCGGTATCCGCGAAGTGGGCGAAGCCACGGCGGCAGGGTTGGCGGCGTACTTCGGTACGTTAGAGGCGCTGGAAGCGGCCTCTATCGACGAACTGCAAAAAGTGCCGGATGTCGGCATTGTGGTCGCTACGCACGTCTTTAACTTCTTTGCTGAAGAGAGTAACCGGGACGTGATCGGGCAGTTACTGGCGGAAGGCATTCACTGGCCTGCGCCGATCGTGGTTAACGCCGACGAAATCGACAGCCCGTTTGCCGGTAAAACGATCGTCCTGACGGGCAGCCTCAGCCTGATGTCGCGAGATGATGCGAAAGCGCGCCTCGTGGCGCTGGGGGCAAAAGTGGCGGGCAGCGTATCGAAAAAAACCGATCTGGTAATTGCGGGCGAAGCGGCAGGATCTAAGCTGGCGAAAGCGCAGGAACTGGGGATTGACGTGATCGACGAAGCAGAGATGCTCCGCCTACTGGGTGTCTGACATGGAAAAAGAGCAGCTGATTGAGATAGCCAACACGGTGATGCCGTTCGGCAAGTACAAAGGGCGTCGGCTCATTGATGTGCCGGAGGAGTATTTGCTGTGGTTTGCCCGTAAGGATGAATTTCCGGCGGGAAGACTGGGCGAGCTGATGCAAATCACGCTGCTGATTAAAACCGAGGGGCTGACGCAGCTGGTGCAGCCCCTGAAACGGCCTCTTTAAGCCTTCGCGGCGCGGCCTTCTTGCTGCGCCTGCAACTTATCGGTCTGGCGTTTGTAGCGACGCGCCAGCATCGCGCAGACCATCAACTGGATCTGATGGAAGATCATCAACGGCAGCACCATCATCCCAATCACTGAGGTGGGAAACAGGATATTGGCCATCGGGATGCCGTTCGCCAGACTCTTTTTCGACCCGCAGAAGACAATGGTTATCTCATCTGCTTTGTTGAATCCGAACCTGCGGGCGGCAAACACGTTAACGCCAATGACAATCGCCAGCAGCACAAGGCTGACGACGACAATAAACAACAACGAGCCCCATCCCACTTTGTGCCAGATACCGTTAACGACGGCTTCGCTGAATGCGGAATAGACGACCAGCAGAATGGAGGTCTGGTCCGTTTTTGCAATCCACTTTTTATGACGCGCGACCCAGTTGCCAATCCACGGACGCGACAGGTGCCCCAGCACAAACGGCAGCAGCAGTTGCAGCATGATCTTGCCGACCTGTTCCAGGCTGCCTTCCGCTCCGTGGATATTCATCACCAGGCCGACGAGCAGCGGCGAAAGAAAAATCCCCAGCAGGCTGGAGGCCGATGCCGAACAGACGGCCGCAGCGACGTTTCCTCCCGCCAGAGAGGTAAAGGCGATGGCAGACTGTACGGTCGCGGGCAAAATACACAGGTACAGGAAACCGGTATACAGCATGGGATCGACATTGACGGGCGCCCACCAGGCAAATAACACCCCGAGAACCGGAAACAGGATGAAGGTGCTGCACATTACCCACAGGTGCAGCCGCCAGTGGCTGCCGCCCGCGATAATGGCTTCGCGTGAGAGTTTTGCGCCATGCATAAAAAACAGCAGCGCAATCGCGGCGGTGGTTAAGCCTTCAAAAAACGGAACGAAATCCCCTTTGGCCGGAAAAAAGGAGGCCAGCAAAACGACGGTGATAAGCGTCAGCGTGAACGGATCAAGAATACGAAAAAGTTTCATAAAAACTCCTGAAAGTCGATGCAGGTATTTTGCTTTTTTCCGTTTGAGAAATAAAATTGATTTATTGCATCTATATATGAATTTAACAGATGAATTATTCTCTGCGTCAACTTCGTATCTTCGTCACCGTTGCTCAGGCTAAAAGCTTTAGTCGGGCAGGGGACGTCATTGGTCTGAGTCAGTCTGCGGTGAGCCACAGCGTAAAAGAGCTGGAACGGCAGACGGGAGTTAAGCTGTTGGATCGCACCACGCGAGAAGTGACGCTGACGGAAGCGGGTCAGCAGCTGGCGGGGCGTCTGGAGCGTGTTCTCGATGAACTGCACAGTACTCTGCGGGAAGCCGGAAGAGTGGGGACGCAGTTAACCGGCACCGTGCGCGTGGCGGCCAGCCAGACGATTTCCGCGCATCTTATCCCGCAGTGCATCGCGCAGAGTAACCAGCTGTACCCGGAAATTGATTTTGTACTGCACGATCGTCCCCAGCAGTGGGTGCTGGAGAGCATTCGTCAGGGTGATGTAGATTTTGGCATTGTCATCGATCCCGGGGCTGTTTCGGATTTGCAATGTGAAGCCGTGCTGTCGGAACCTTTTTTGCTGTTGTGTCGCCAGGATAGTCCGTTAGCGCAGCGGGAGTGGGTTAACTGGCAGGATCTTAAACATGAGCGGTTGGTATTGCAGGATTACGCCTCCGGCAGCCGCCCGTTGATTGACGCGGCTTTCGCGCATTTTGCCATTGATGCCACGATCGTGCAGGAGATTGGGCATCCCGCAACGCTGTTTCCGATGGTGGAGGCGGGGATTGGCATCAGCGTGTTGCCCGCGCTGGCGTTGCCGCTGCCTCAGGGAAGTCATTTGCAGGTGAAACGGCTGACGCCCGTCGTCGAAAGGCAGTTGATGCTGGCGAGACGCAAAAACCGGTCGCTCTCTACGGCGGCTCAGGCGCTGTGGGACGTCGTGCGCATGCAGGCCAGTGAACTTACCGCTGGCCGTGCACGCGATCCGTTGTATCAGATATAAACATCAATTTGGTGATCGTCGGAAGGCGCGTTGACACCTTCGGCCCTGAGTTGTTTCTGCTCCTGCTTCTGCTGCGTTTCTTCTGCCTGCTGGCGCTGTAATTGCGCCAGCTGCGCCTGCAACATTTTAATTTGCGTCTGTATCAGTTCCTGCTGCTTTTGTTTCTCTTCTGTGCTGCCACTGCCGTCAGCAACCTCTTTGAGCTGCTGTGTAAGCTTTGTAATTTGCTGCGTGATGCGCGAGATTTGCGCAGACAGATCGTTACCGGTAGCGGCTTTGCTGCCCGTGCTGCCGCTCTGAACGGCGGAGACTGAAGTGTTGATCGTCGTCATTACCATTTCCTCTTGCCTTAAAACGTTAATATCGGCAGAGGTGAACAGACCTTCAGCAGTCCCTGCCATTTCTGGTGGGTAAATCAGGCAAAGTCTGACCATTTTATTTTACGTATCAATATACATTTTATATCGATCGTCCGGGAAAACGGTATTGGTAATCGGTTGGTTACTCTCGTTATAACAACGACGTACCCAACGTATTTATCGATTATTCCGTTTTTAAGGACCTCTTATGACCCACACCCTTTTTTCGCAGAATCCCTGGTACAGCGCTGACATCATTCGCGCGCACAAGCCTGATTTTATCCCGCGTGTTGCTTTCATTCTTGGCTCCGGTCTGGGAGCGCTGGCGGAGCAAATTGAAGACGCGGTGGCGATTTCTTATGCGCGTTTACCTGGTTTTCCGGTCAGTACCGTTCACGGGCATGCGGGGGAACTGGTGCTGGGGAATCTGGCTGGAGTCCCGGTGGCATGTATGAAAGGCCGTGGGCACTTTTACGAAGGTCGCGGCATGACGATCATGACTGACGCGATCCGTACCCTGAAACTGCTGGGCTGTGAACTGCTGTTTTGCACTAACGCCGCCGGCTCTCTGCGCCCGGAAGTCGGGCCAGGCAGCCTGGTCGCGTTGAGCGATCATATCAATACGATGCCGGGCACGCCGATGGTGGGGATGAACGACGAACGCTTTGGCGATCGCTTCTTCTCACTGGCCAATGCCTACGATGCGGATTACCGCGCCATTCTCCAGTGCGTTGCAGGGGAAGAGGGCTTCACGCTTCACGAAGGGGTGTTTGTCTCTTATCCGGGGCCGAACTTTGAGACGGCAGCGGAAATTCGCATGATGCAGATCATCGGTGGCGACGTGGTGGGAATGTCGGTCGTCCCGGAGGTGATTAGCGCGCGCCATTGCGGACTAAAGGTGGTGGCCGTATCCGCGATCACCAATCTGGCGGAAGGGCTGGGTGATGTGAAACTGTCCCATGCGCAAACGCTGGCGGCGGCTGAGCTTTCCCGGCAGAACTTCATCAATCTGATTTGCGGTTTCTTACGCCAACTGGCTTAAAACACAAAATAATAATGGCCCTGCTTGCAGGGCCGTACTTTACGGCAAGGAACGAAAAAATGGGTATTACGTCCCGCTTAAAAGTCATGTCGTTTTTACAATATTTTATCTGGGGAAGCTGGCTGGTGACCCTGGGTTCTTACATGATTAACACCTTACATTTTACTGGCGCTAACGTTGGAATGATCTACAGCTCAAAAGGGCTGGCGGCGATTATTATGCCGGGCATTATGGGGATCGTCGCCGATAAATGGCTGCGTGCCGAGCGTGCATATATGCTCTGCCATCTGGTGTGCGCCGGCGCGTTGTTGTATGCCACGACCGTGACCGACCCGGATGCGATGTTCTGGATAATGTTAATTAATGCAATGGCCTATATGCCGACTATTGCCTTATCCAACAGCGTTTCTTACGCCTGCCTGGCGCAGTCCGGCCAGGACCCGGTTACTGCATTCCCGCCCGTTCGCGTCTTTGGCACCGTGGGCTTTATTATCGCTATGTGGACAGTCAGCCTGATGGGGCTGGAGCTAAGCAGCGCGCAGCTGTACATTGCCGCTGGCGCTTCGCTGTTACTGGCGCTGTATGCCTTTACGCTACCGAAAATTCCGGTGGCGAAGAAGAATACGTCCACCACGCTTGCCAGCAAACTGGGGCTGGATGCGTTTGTCTTATTCAAAAATCCGCGAATGGCGATTTTCTTTTTGTTTGCGATGATGTTAGGGGCTGTGCTGCAAATTACGAATGTTTTCGGTAATCCCTTCCTGCACGATTTTGCCCGCAATCCGGCGTTTGCCGACAGCGTTGTGGTGAAATATCCCTCCATCCTGCTGTCTGTTTCCCAAATGGCTGAAGTGGGTTTCATTCTGACTATCCCGTTCTTTCTGAAACGCTTTGGCATTAAAACCGTGATGCTGATGAGTATGCTGGCATGGACGCTGCGCTTTGGCTTTTTTGCGTTTGGCGATCCATCCCCGTTTGGTGTTGTGCTGCTGCTGATGTCGATGATTGTTTACGGTTGCGCTTTCGACTTTTTCAATATTTCAGGATCGGTATTTGTTGAGCAGGAAGTCAGTTCGACGATCCGCGCCAGTGCGCAGGGGCTGTTTATGACTATGGTCAATGGCGTAGGCGCCTGGGTCGGGTCAATTTTGAGTGGTATCGCCGTGGACTACTTCTCGGTGGACGGCGTGAAAGACTGGCAGACCATCTGGCTGGTATTCGCCGCTTATGCGCTGGCGCTGGCAGTGATTTTTGCGCTGTTTTTCAAATATAAACATGAGCCAGAAAAATGGCTGGCGAAACCACTGGCGCACTAACGGCTGAAACGGCGGAGTGCCTGCCGCCGTTTCAACGTCCCTGAGACAAATGTGCTAACGTTGCGCATTATTCCTTATCTGTGGAGCGCAATAATCATGGAACGCGTACATCGTATAGATCTTAAATTATTGCGCTATTTTCTCGCTGTTGCTGAGGAGCTGCATTTTGGCCGGGCGGCGGCGCGTCTGAATATGTCTCAGCCTCCTCTGAGTATTCATGTCAAAGAGCTGGAAAATCAGCTCGGCACGCCGTTGTTTGTTCGCCATTCCCGCAGCGTGGCGTTAACGCATGCGGGGAAAATTCTCATGGAAGAGTCGCGGCGTTTGTTGTTCAGCGCGAATCAGGCATTTGCGCGCGTGGAACAGATCGGACGTGGTGAGGCAGGGCGCATTGAACTGGGCGTTGTGGGCACGGCGATGTGGGGGAAAATGCGTCCTGTGATGCGCCGTTTTTTGAAAGAGAACCCCAATGTCGAGGTGTTATTTCGCGAAAAAATGCCTGCGATGCAGATGGCGTTACTGGAGCGACGCGAGCTGGATGCTGGCATCTGGCGGATGGCGATCGAACCGACGGAGGGATTTACCAGTCTGCGTTTACATGAATCCGCATTTCTGGTGGCGATGCCGGAAGATCACCCTCTGGCTTGCTGCCCGGCGATCCCTCTTGATGCGTTACGCAACGAATATTTCGTTACCATGCCTTCGATTCATACCGACTGGGCATTTTTGCAACGTGTTTGTCAGAAGGCCGGATTTACGCCGATGATAGTGCGTGAAGTTATGGAGCCGCAAACGGTGCTGGCGATGATCAGCATGGGGATTGGCATTACGTTAATCGCGGACAGTTATGCGCAGATGAACTGGCCGGGCGTGGTGTTCCGCCCTCTGGAAGAACGTATTCCGGCAGATTTGTATATTGTTTACGAGCCGCAGCAGGCAACACCGGCATTAACGAAGTTGATTGATGCGCTGATTCGTTGAGCATTGCCGGATGGCGGCGCAAGCGCCTTATCCGGCCTACAAGACCCGTATGCCTGATAAGCGAAGCGTCATCAGGCATATAAATATCGCGCATAGCAAAAAGGCGCCTTTAGGGCACCTTTTTACATTGGTGGGTCGTGCAGGATTCGAACCTGCGACCAATTGATTAAAAGTCAACTGCTCTACCAACTGAGCTAACGACCCGAAGTGGTGGGTGATGACGGGATCGAACCGCCGACCCCCTCCTTGTAAGGGAGGTGCTCTCCCAGCTGAGCTAATCACCCACTTCAGTACTTCATTTTACTGCAAGAAATTCAGCTGGCGAGAAAGTGGTGGGTGATGACGGGATCGAACCGCCGACCCCCTCCTTGTAAGGGAGGTGCTCTCCCAGCTGAGCTAATCACCCACTTCTCAATTTCTTGCTACACGGCGGAGACTACATAAAGTAGTTGGTGGGTGATGACGGGATCGAACCGCCGACCCCCTCCTTGTAAGGGAGGTGCTCTCCCAGCTGAGCTAATCACCCCCGCTGTGTGGAGTCGCATTATAGGGAGAGTTGAAAATGAGTCAACGCATTTTCTAAAGAAATTGTCCGTTCGTCGTAAATTTAAACAAAACGATCGCGAATTACTCCGTTCAGCATGATTTGTATACGAAAATCGCAAAGCGTGATGTTCCAACCCGAACAACATTGAGGAATCAGACCACGGTGATAGAATACCAGCCTGATAATCTTTCCCGGATTTGCCGGTTGTCGGCATCTTTAATAAACGTAAGGCCATTTCATGAAAATCAAAACTCGCTTCGCGCCAAGCCCGACAGGCTATCTGCACGTCGGCGGCGCGCGTACTGCTCTTTACTCCTGGCTTTTTGCACGTAACCACGGCGGTGAGTTTGTGCTGCGTATTGAAGACACCGATCTCGAACGCTCCACGCCGGAAGCTATTGAAGCCATTATGGATGGTATGAACTGGCTGAGCCTGGAATGGGATGAAGGCCCGTATTTCCAGACCAAACGTTTTGATCGTTACAACGCGGTGATTGATGAGATGCTGGAAGCGGGTACGGCATATAAATGCTACTGCTCCAAAGAGCGTCTGGAAGCACTGCGCGAAGAACAAATGGCGAAAGGCGAGAAGCCGCGTTACGACGGCCGCTGCCGTCATGGTCACGAACATCATTCTGACGATGAGCCTTGCGTTGTGCGCTTTGCCAACCCGCAGGACGGCTCCGTTATTTTTGACGACCAGATCCGTGGGCCGATCGAATTCAGCAACCAGGAGCTGGACGATCTGATCATTCGTCGTACCGACGGTTCCCCGACCTATAACTTCTGCGTGGTTGTGGATGACTGGGATATGGAAATCACCCATGTGATTCGTGGCGAAGACCATATCAACAACACGCCGCGCCAGATTAACATCCTGAAAGCGCTGAACGCGCCGGTTCCGGTGTACGCGCACGTTTCCATGATCAACGGCGACGACGGTAAAAAACTGTCCAAGCGTCATGGCGCGGTCAGCGTGATGCAGTATCGTGACGACGGCTACCTGCCGGAAGCGCTGCTGAACTACCTGGTGCGTCTGGGCTGGTCCAGCGGCGATCAGGAGATCTTCACCCGTGAAGAGATGATCAAGCTGTTCTCGTTGAATGCCGTGAGCAAATCCGCCAGTGCGTTCAACACTGACAAACTGCTGTGGCTGAACCATCACTACATCAATTCTCTGGCGCCGGAATATGTGGCAACGCACCTGCAATGGCACATTGAGCAGGAGAATATCGATACCCGTAACGGCCCGCAGCTGGCTGAACTGGTGAAACTGCTGGGCGAACGCTGCAAAACACTGAAAGAGATGGCGCAAAGCTGCCGCTATTTCTATGAGGACTTTGCTGAGTTCGACGCGGATGCGGCGAAAAAACACCTGCGCCCGGTCGCGCGTCAGCCGCTGGAAGTGGTGCGTGATAAGCTGGCGGCCATCACAGAGTGGAGCGCAGAAAACGTACACCATGCAATTCAGGCGACAGCCGATGAGCTGGAAGTGGGGATGGGTAAAGTCGGTATGCCGCTGCGCGTTGCCGTCACCGGCGCTGGCCAGTCTCCGGCGCTGGACGTCACGGTGCATGCGATTGGTAAATCCCGCAGCATTGAGCGCATCAATAAAGCGCTGGCTTTTATCGCGGAACGTGAAAATCAGCAGTAAGGTGTATTAACCGTAGGCCGGATGGGGGTTGCGCCGCCATCCGGCCTGTTGCCCGATGGCGCTGCGCTTATTGGGTCTACGATTCATCAAGGCCCAAACGGGCGAGAAAACCGCGTATGCCTTCTCGCGACAGAAACTGCGCCAGCTTTTCCTGCTCTTTGGACGACATGTTTTCCACGGCATCAATAATCTGGCGATAGGCGTGGCTGCGCACAACGTGGCTGTATTCGGCAAGCGGCTCCTCCGCCTGATAAAACGCAGAATGGTTGCGGAAGGCAGGGATGTTAAGAATAAATTCCTGTACGCGAGCATCAATGTGAATGAGCCTTGCCCGACCGCCTTTTACGCCCGGAAACTTTTCAGTTTCCCATCCTTGTTCCCTGATCCACCGATTAACGGTTTGTCTGGCGACGCCAAGGCACTCCGCCAGCTCTTCGGTCGTCATTTTGCTGCGTAATTTTTTCATATTATTTGCTATCGCGAATCCCTAAGCGTTGTAACAAACCGGTAATCCCTTCACGCAAAAGCAAAGACGTAAAGTGCTTCTGTTCAGATGGCGTCATCTCTTTGGCCAGCGTGACCAGCAGCGATTCAAGAGAGGTATCGCTGGTTAACGAAAAGGATTCCGATGCTCCCTCCGCAGAGCGCTCGGCGCTGCGGATATATTCGCGAACCTGCTCATTAACGTGTACCAGCCGGGCTTTTCCTCCCTGTACGCCTGGTTTGGGCGACGTCGTCCAGCCTTCCTTGCGCACCCATTTATTGATGGTTTGTCGGCTGTAACCGGTCAGATTAGCGAGTTCTTCTGGCGTCATCCGTTCCTTGAACATAACGATTCCCTGAATAGTCGTATGGTTAATTAGCGGTTCACTTTATAGCATCATTTTAGTTGAAACCGTGACGCGTTTAACTACTAAATGCGAGTTGTTACGCAATGTTCTTCATTTGCCTGCTTTTTCAGCGATTGAATTTGCCGGTGGCATTTTGCCGTTGACACATGCGAAGGGAATTCATATGATGCCGCCCGTCAACTCGACAAGCTTTACGTGACGGGGCTATAGCTCAGCTGGGAGAGCGCTTGCATGGCATGCAAGAGGTCAGCGGTTCGATCCCGCTTAGCTCCACCAAATTTGAATCCCAACAAATCTGGTACGTAAAAGCATCGTGGGGCTATAGCTCAGCTGGGAGAGCGCTTGCATGGCATGCAAGAGGTCAGCGGTTCGATCCCGCTTAGCTCCACCAAAATTTGAACCCTCGCTGAAAAGCGGGGGTTTTTTGTATCTGCGTTCCCGCCATTTTTGTAATACAGTTTCAGAAAGCGTCAATACCTTTGTATCAAATGAAAGAACGTGTAAGAGCGCCTGATATCAGGCCTGTGCAGGTTTGCTTCGCGTCACGAATAAACTTATTATTTGTGTGCCTTATGGCGTGACTGATGAGAACAGGGAATCTATGCAGGATAAGCATAACTTACTAAAAAATATAAGAATATTTATCGTTTCTTTGACGCTATCCATTGTCGGCATACAGTTCTCCCGCTCTATTTCTCCGCTCGCCGTTGTCGATGACAGCTCTATTTTCCTGGCCTGGCTGCCGCTATGCGTCATGTTTTCCGTGCTGTTCTTATTTGGCCGACGCGGTATTGCCCCCATCATTTTAGCGATGATGGCGACCAATCACTGGAACCTTCATCTCCCGTTAATGCAGGCAGCGGTGCTGTTATTTTGTCAGACCTTTTCCGTATTGGGCATTTGCGGGATTGTCCGCTGGCAAGTGGGGGCGCGCTGGCGTCATGGATTGCCTGACAGGAATATCTGGTTGCGTATCTTCTGGCTCGGGTTTGTCGCGCCGGCGGGCATCAAAGCCAGCATGTATCTCGCGGGGCATTGTCTGGACTACCCTGTTGCGATATCAACATTCTTTGGTACGGCAACCATTATTTATACTATCGTGGATATTCTGAGCCTGATTTCAGCGGTCCTGATTTTCACTATGCTCTTTTATTATCCTCTGCGGATGATAATCAACCCGCGCTATTGCCGCATTTTCTGGCGCAGGGACATTGCGCCGTATCTGGTCAAAGAGAAGCGTCTGTTTACCCTGACCTGGATCTCCGTCGTCGTGGCGCTGATCGTTCTGATGTGCGCGCCTTTTGATGCCGACTATATTGCCGGTTATCTGGTGCCCGTCTTTTTTATTGTTTTTACGCTCGGCGTGGGCAAGCTGAGTTATCCGCTGCTGAACCTCAGCTGGGCCATCTCTGCGCTGTGCCTGCTGGTGTATAACCGGAATTTCTTGCAGGGCGTCGGCTCTGAATATTCACTGGCCTTTATCCTCTCTGTTCTCATCTCCTTTAGTATTTGCTTGCTGTATATGGTGTGTATTTATCAACGCAGCGAATGGTTGAACCGACAGTGGCATGGTCAGGCGTTAACCGATCCGTTGACGCGCCTTCCTAACATTCGCGCGCTGGAGCAATTTTTGTTGCAGGGAACAGGACAAACGGTGTGCTGCCTGCGGATGGAAAACCTGGAATTTTTGAGTCGACATTACGGCATGCTGATGCGCGTTCATTGCAAACGCTCGGTGTGTCGAATGCTGCAACCGTTCCTGCAAGAAAACGAGAGCGTATTTCAGGTGCCAGGCAGCGAATTGTTGTTAGTGCTTCGCGGCCCTGAGACGGAAGCCCGCCTGCAACATATGGTTAATCTCCTCAATAGTCGCAAAATTTACTGGAACAATACCGGGCTGGACATGGAATACGGCGCCGCGTGGGGCGCTTACGACGGCAGACAGGAGACGCTGCAACCCCTGCTGGGGCAGCTTAGCTGGTTGTCGGAGCAATCCTGCGCGAACCACCGGGTTATGGCGCTGACCCAAAGTCTTGAGGCGGTCTCCGATCAGACGACGGAACGGGTATTACTGCTGCAAAAGGTTCGCAAGGCGCTGGAAAACGGCGATCTGGTTTTGTACGCGCAACCGATTCTCAACGCGCAGGGGAAAGGGTATGCGGAGGTTCTGGCGCGACTGAAAAGTGATGACGGCATTATGACGCCGGATCAGTTTATTCCACTGATTGCCCAATTTAACCTCAGCGCCCGCTTTGATTTACAGGTTGTGGAAGCCCTGCTGCGATGGATAGCCACCCATCCGACGACAGCGCCGGGCGCCCGTTTCTCGGTCAATTTAATGCCGTTGACGTTACTGAATAAAGAGAGCGCATCACGCATTATCGGCCTGTTCAGGCGTTATGGTATTACGCCTGAAAGCGTGATCATCGAAATCACCGAAGAGCAGGCGTTTTCCAATTCTGAAATCAGCACGCAGAATATTGCGCAACTGCGGAATTTCGGTTTCAGGATAGCCATTGATGATTTTGGTACGGGATACGCGAACTATGAACGTCTTAAACGCCTGCGGGCAGACATCATCAAGATTGATGGTTGCTTCATAAAAGACATTATGACGGACTCTCTGGATGCGATGATCGTGAAATCAATTACCGATCTCGCGAAAGCGAAATCCTTATGCGTGGTTGCCGAATTTGTCGAGACGCCGGAGCAGCGGGAATTACTCTTAAGCCTGGGCGTGAACTATCTGCAAGGTTATCTGATTGGGCGACCGCGCCCGCTGGAAGCGCCACAGCTATAAAAAAACCGGGGAACATGTCCCCGGTTGCGCGTCGTAAGGCCAGATGAAGGCGTTTGCGCCGCCGCCTGGCGATACCGTAATTACAGCACCAGCGCTGCGATAGACGCAGACAGTACGCTCACCAGCGTTGAGCCGTACACCAGTTTCAGACCAAAACGTGAAACCACGTTGCCTTGCTCTTCGTTCAGACCTTTAATCGCGCCTGCGATAATCCCGATGGAAGAGAAGTTAGCGAAGGAGACCAGGAATACAGAGATGATGCCTTCCGCGCGCGGAGAGAGCGTAGAGGCGATTTTCTGTAGATCCATCATGGCGACGAATTCGTTAGATACCAGTTTGGTCGCCATGATACTGCCTACCTGAAGCGCTTCATTCGCCGGAACCCCCATGACCCAGGCCACCGGGTAGAAGATGTAACCCAGAATGCCCTGGAAGGAGATGCCCAGAACGGCCGCGAACAGGGCGTTCAGCGCCGCGATCAGGGCGATAAAGCCAATCAGCATCGCCGCAACGATAATCGCGACCTTAAAGCCCGCCAGAATGTATTCGCCCAGCATTTCGAAGAAGCTCTGACCTTCGTGCAGGTTAGACATCTGAATATTTTCTTCGCTGGCTTCGACGCGATACGGGTTGATCACTGACAGAACGATAAAGGTGCTGAACATGTTCAGAACCAGCGCCGCAACGACATATTTCGGCTCCAGCATGGTCATGTACGCGCCCACGATAGACATGGATACGGTAGACATCGCCGTTGCCGCCATCGTGTACATACGATTGCGGGACATTTTGCCGAGGATGTCTTTATACGCGATAAAGTTCTCAGACTGGCCCAGAATCAGGGAGCTGACGGCGTTAAATGATTCCAGCTTACCCATCCCGTTGACTTTGGATAAGAGGAAACCAATCGCGCGAATCACAACCGGCAGAACGCGGATGTGCTGAAGAATACCGATCAGCGCGGAAATAAAGACGATGGGGCAAAGGACTTTCAGGAAGAAGAAGGCCAGGCCCTGATCGTTCATGCTGCCGAAAACGAAGTTGGTTCCTTCGTTGGCAAAACCGAGCAGTTTTTCAAACATCTCGGAGAAACCTTTCACGAAGCCCAGGCCAACGTTTGAGTTCAGGAAGAACCAGGCCAGTAAAACTTCGATAACAAGCAGCTGAATGACGTAACGAATGCGAATTTTTTTACGGTCATGGCTTACCAGCAGTGCGAGTACCGCAACAACAGCGAGGGCCAGGACAAAATGAAGGACGCGGTCCATATTTGCTCCAAATATGAGGCAGGTTTAATTTCCGTGCACATTCTATGCAACAACAATAAAGAAAACGAGATCAAACACACACTATAATAAGGAGCTGTGATGAGATTCAAAATTAGTGATCTGGAATACGTTTCTGTTATGTTTAGTATGGAAGTGAAAAGTTATGTCATTGTGCTAATCTCATACAATTAACGAACAACTTGGTTTTGTTTTTCGACCCTCCCTTGCTGACCCATAGCCTGGCGCTATCAGAGATATCAACGTTACCCATTAAAATGCACTTGATAATCATTCTCAATAAACATAGCATAAAACATAGCAAAGGCTATGTTTCTGAGGCAAAAGATGACAAACGATCGCGTTGAAAGCAGTAGTGGACGGGCGGCGCGCAAGTTAAGGCTCGCATTGATGGGCCCGGCGTTCATCGCCGCGATCGGATACATCGATCCCGGTAACTTTGCGACCAATATCCAGGCCGGGGCCAGCTTTGGCTATAAATTGCTGTGGGTGGTTGTCTGGGCGAACCTGATGGCGATGCTCATTCAGGTTCTGTCGGCCAAACTGGGGATTGCGACAAGCAAAAACCTGGCGGAGCAAATTCGCGATCATTACCCGCGCCCTGTCGTCTGGTTCTATTGGGTTCAGGCGGAAATCATCGCGATGGCCACCGACTTAGCGGAATTTATCGGGGCGGCGATCGGCTTTAAACTCATTCTCGGCATCTCTCTATTGCAGGGGGCGGTGCTGACGGGTATCGCCACATTCCTGATTCTGATGTTGCAGCGTCGTGGGCAAAAACCGCTGGAAAAAGTGATTGGCGGATTACTGTTGTTTGTGGCCGCAGCCTATATTGTGGAACTGATTTTTTCGCAGCCAAGCCTGGCGCAGTTGAGCAAAGGGATGATCATCCCCAGCCTGCCGAACTCTGAGGCGGTATTTCTGGCCGCCGGGGTGCTGGGCGCGACCATCATGCCCCACGTTATCTATCTGCACTCTTCTTTAACGCAGCATCTGCACGACGGCTCCCGGCAGCAGCGCTATGCCGCCACCAAATGGGATGTGGCGATAGCGATGACGATTGCAGGGTTCGTGAACCTGGCGATGATGGCGACCGCTGCCGCCGCGTTCCATTTTAGCGGGCATACCGGTATTGCCGATCTTGATCAGGCGTATCTGACGCTGGAACCGCTGCTTAGCCATGCTGCGGCGACGGTGTTCGGCCTGAGCCTGGTTGCGGCGGGGCTCTCTTCCACCGTGGTCGGTACGCTGGCGGGGCAGGTTGTGATGCAGGGATTTGTTCGCTTCCACATTCCGCTGTGGGTACGCCGCACCATCACGATGATGCCGTCGTTTATCGTTATTCTTATGGGGCTTGATCCAACCCGAATCCTGGTGATGAGTCAGGTCCTGCTGAGTTTCGGCATTGCGCTGGCGCTGGTGCCGTTATTGATTTTTACCAGCGATCGCACATTAATGGGCGATCTGGTGAATACCCAATGGGTCAAGTACATCGGCTGGATGATTGTGGTGCTGGTGGTGGCGCTGAATATCTGGTTGCTGGTAGGAACCGCGCTGGGGTTGTGATTTGAAGACCGTATAGCCAGGGAAGTTAAGAGAAATGGTTGAATCGGTATTGCTGATAAAAACACAATTCGAAAATAGCCCCGTTTGAACGGGGCTATTTTTAATGACGGTGTCCGTGACCCCGGCCAGGGTGGTGGTCGCGATCGCGCCAGCCTTCGCGGTAGCCGCGTTCATAGGCTTTGCGCTTATCCCAGCCGCGATGATAGCCATTATCGTGTCGCCACCAGCGATTTTTACGCCATTCATAATGGTGGTGCCAGTAATCCCGGTCGCGCCAGTATCTGCCGTCCCAGTAGTTGCCGTAATTATCGCGATCGCCAATTTGTAATTTTATCGATGGCAACAGGGTGATTTCGCCAGCGTTCGCGGCAAGCGGTGTAAAAGCCAATAAGGCTGCCGCCAGAATCAGTGACCTGAACATTCTTTTTCTCCTTCACGATCGAGCCGTAATCGGCCTGTTAACGCAATATTACGGGGCGGTAAAGCCCCGTTTCATCGCCTTAACTCTTAAATCATGAGTGAGAGCACTTTTTGCTAAAAAGTGATTATTGGCCGCCGTTCAGGATTGCGTTGATTTCTGCGCATTCGGCGGGAGAAAAATGACGATTCGCCAGCATCCCCACGGCATCTTCAATTTGCGCGGTCTTGCTGGCGCCAATCAGCACTGACGTCACTTTGTCGTCGCGCAGCACCCAGGCCAGCGCCATCTGGGACAGTTTTTGCCCCCGATGTCCGGCCAGCGCATTTAACTGGCGCACTTTTTCCAGTTTCTCCGGGGTAATCTGATCCGGGTTAAGGAAGCGGCTTCCGCTGGCGGCCCGGGAATCAGTCGGAATGCCGTTGAGATAACGATCGGTTAATTGCCCGCCCGCCAGCGGTGAAAAGGCGATACTGCCAACGCCTTTCTCCTGCAATAATGCCAGTAAGCCGTCTTCGACCCAGCGCTCAAACATCGAGTATTTGGGCTGGTGAATCAGGCACGGCGTGCCCAGGTCGTCCAGGATCTCAATGGCCTGTCTGGCCAGATCCGCCGGATAGTTAGAAATCCCGACGTACAGCGCTTTTCCCTGACGAACAATATGATCCAGCGCTTTCATCGTCTCTTTGAGCGGCGTTTCCGGGTCAGGGCGGTGGTGATAGAAGATATCGACATATTCCAGCCCCAGACGTTTCAGGCTTTGATCGAGGCTGGCTATCAAATACTTGCGCGAACCCCAGTCACCGTAAGGGCCATCCCACATGGTATAACCCGCTTTAGTAGAAATGATCAGTTCATCGCGCCACGGTAAAAAGTCTTCCTGTAGGATACGGCCAAAGTGGCGCTCTGCTGAGCCTGGCGGCGGGCCGTAATTATTCGCGAGATCAAAATGGGTAATTCCCAGATCAAAAGCACGCTGTAGCAGCGCCCGGCTGTTCTCTACCTGAGTGGTATCACCGAAATTGTGCCATAGCCCAAGTGAAATGGCGGGGAGCTTTAAACCGCTCTGACCGCAGCGGCGATACTCCATTGTCTGGTAGCGATTTTCATCGGCCCGATAAACCATGTTGTTGCCCTCTGAATGACGTGAGTTTCCAGTGTATACGTTTACACGGATTGTTATTCAATGAGATTACACCGTGAAAAACTGTAAATCCTGCTTTCCACCCCTTTTGCAGCAGCTTTTCTGGACAGCTATCACAGTTCTTTAATACTCAACATGAGGTTACCGTCAGAAGGATAGCTGTCATGCAAACCCCATACTCCGTTGCGGATTACCTGCTGGACAGACTGGCAGGCTGCGGTATCGGGCATCTTTTTGGTGTGCCGGGCGATTATAATTTGCAGTTTCTTGACCATGTGATTGCGCATCGTGACGTATGCTGGGTAGGGTGCGCGAATGAGCTGAATGCCGCCTATGCGGCTGATGGCTACGCCCGGTTAGCCGGGGCTGGGGCATTGTTGACCACTTTCGGCGTAGGGGAGTTAAGCGCGCTTAATGGCCTGGCGGGAAGCTACGCAGAGTACGTTCCCGTGCTGCATATTGTCGGCGCGCCATGCAGCGGCGCACAGCGACGGGGCGAACTGATGCATCACACCCTCGGCGATGGCGACTTTCAGCATTTTTACCGTATAAGCCAGGCTGTAACGGCGGCCAGCGCCGTGTTGAATGAACAGAACGCCTGTTATGAAATCGACCGCGTATTACGCGAAATGCTGACGATGCGCAGACCCGGCTATCTGATGTTACCGGCGGATGTGGCAAAACGATCTGCTGTCCCTCCTGTAAACGTTCTCACACCTGACCGTGCCGAAGGGGAAAATGACACGGTGGCGGCGTTTCGCTATCGCGCGCGCCAGCGGCTGATGAACAGCCCGCGTGTGGCGCTGCTGGCAGACTTTCTCGCCCTGCGTTTCGGCTTGCAGCCGGTTTTACAACGCTGGATGGCGGAGACGCCAATAGCGCACGCGACGCTGCTCATGGGCAAAGGGCTGTTTGATGAGCAACACCCGAATTTTGTCGGTACATACAGCGCCGGAGCCAGCAGTGAATCGGTGCGTCAGGCGATTGAAGAGGCTGATACCGTTATCTGCGTTGGCACCCGGTTTGTCGATACGCTAACGGCGGGCTTCACACAGCAACTGCCGCAGGAACGCACAATTGAAATCCAGCCGCATGCTTCGCGTGTCGGGAATAGCTGGTTCAGCGGTCTGTCGATGGAGCAGGCGGTCACTACGTTGCGCGAGTTATGTCTGGAACTTTCATTTTCGCCTCCTCCGACCCCGGCGCATGCGCCCGGCGGCCATATTGAGAAAGGGGCGCTGACGCAAGAAAACTTCTGGCATACGGTACAGGCGTACTTGCTGCCGGGCGATATTATCCTTGCCGATCAGGGAACCGCCGCGTTTGGCGCGGCGGATCTTTCACTGCCTGCTGGCGCGGACGTGCTGGTGCAACCGCTTTGGGGATCAATCGGCTATGCTTTGCCCGCCGCCTTTGGCGCGCAAACCGCCTGCCCGGAACGGCGAGTGATTCTGATTACCGGAGACGGCGCGGCGCAGCTGACGATTCAGGAACTGGGGTCGATGATGCGGGATGGACAGTCGCCGGTCATTCTGCTGCTCAATAACGATGGCTATACCGTGGAGCGCGCCATTCATGGGGCGAACCAGCGTTATAACGATATCGCCGGATGGAACTGGACGCAGGTTCCGCAGGCGCTCAGTGCGAACTGTCAGGCGGAGTGCTGGCGGGTAACGCAGGCTATCCAGCTGGAGGAAGTGCTGGCGCGCCTGAAATCCCCGCAGCGGCTTTCGCTGATTGAGGTCGTGCTGCCGAAAGCCGATTTGCCGGAATTGCTGCGTACCGTCACCCGCGCGCTGGAATCGCGCAACGGGGAGTAAACGCGGTGGCCGGTTATCTGTCGTGGCGGTTGGCGGCCATCATCGGCTTGCCTGCCAGCAGGAGCCAGGCGGGAAGCATAACGATGCACAACAGCGGAAGCAGGGTGGTGTCCGGTACGACGACTGCGGCCATAAACAGACTCAGCCAGCCGTCACGGGTTACGACCAGCATCAGCCCCAGAATCGCGCATGAGACGGTAATTGCCGCCGGAACCGCTTCAACATGCGCGTGCAGCATCAGACCCAGCGCCACGCCCACAAAGACCGCCGGGAAGATACGCCCGCCCCGGAAACCGCAGGCGGCGGCGATAACCAGCGCGCCCAGCTTAACGATCGCCAGCATAAAGTAGTCCGTGGCGCCCAGCGTCTGGCTGAACGCCAGCTGCTGCATCTCGTCCAGTCCTTTAAAGAGGGTCAGCGGCCCGCCCAATACGCCCAGAATCCCCAGCATAAAACCACCGATACCGAGAATAAGTACCGGATTTTTCAGACGATGCACCAACGTATGCAGACGCGGTAAACACCATACCGCCACCATACCCGCCGCAATCGCAATGGCCGCCACCACTGCGCCGCTGAAAATATCGCTCAGCCGCATTTGCGTGTAGTGCGCAATCGGCAAGGAGAAGTGCGGATGGAAGAACAGGCTGGTGGTTAACGATCCTGCGGCTGCCGCCATCAGCGGAGCGAACAGACGATCCCACAAGGGCGTATCGTCAGAACTGTTCAGGGTTTGCGAGAAAATCAGCGCGGCGGCGACAGGGGTGCCGAACAGCGCGCCGATAGTGCCTGCGGAAGCCAGGATCGTCCAGTCCAGCGCCCCTATGCGTGGGAAAAGGCGCGCGCCGATAGCGACGGCCAGCGCGATATTCACCGCCATAATGGGATGCTCCGGCCCTAGGCTTACTCCACCTGCCAGGCCGAGAATGAGCGCGATCAGCAGGCCCGGAAGCGCGACAGGGCTCATCGGCGCTCCGATCAGCGGTTCGGTCGCCGGGTCCGGGCCCGCATGCCCAGGGCTGTAGCGGATGACAAGCCCGACCATGATCCCGGTAAACGTGAGCATGCCGATAATCCAGACGGGGGAATCATGGGCAATGCCCAGGCCGACGGGGATTTGCTCCCACAGCAGGCGCTGTAAAACGGAGGCGACTTTCATCACGGCGATCAATACCAGACTGGAGGCAATGCCAATAATGAGTGCGGGAAGCGATAATAACAGCATCGTTCTGGCTCGCGGATGGAGCATGATCTATTCCTTAATACTGAGTCATATGCTTAGTTTGCACAGCCTGCCCGACGGCATCGCTGCAAATGGTGCTGAAACGATAAAGTAATTATGTGATGCAGATCGATATTTTTGGGGAGCTCGCCTTTCGACCGTTGTTGTTATGCCCCCATGAATTTACAGTGTGGCAAAGATTTATTCTGACTTTAGCGGAGCAGTAGAAGAATGACAAAATATGCTTTAGTAGGTGATGTAGGCGGCACCAACGCGCGTCTTGCTCTGTGCGATATGACCAGCGGGGAGATTTCGCAGGCGAAAACCTATTCCGGGCTGGACTATCCGAGCCTCGAAGCCGTGGTGCGCGTGTATCTGGACGAGCATAGCGCCAGGGTGGAAGACGGCTGTATCGCTATCGCCTGCCCGATCACCGGTGACTGGGTGGCGATGACCAACCACACCTGGGCATTTTCTATTGCGGAGATGAAAAAGAATCTTGGCTTTAGCCATCTGGAAATCATCAACGATTTTACCGCCGTGTCGATGGCGATCCCGATGCTGCGCAAAGAGCATCTGATCCAGTTCGGCGGCGCGGAACCGGTTGCCGGCAAACCGATTGCCGTTTACGGCGCCGGAACCGGATTAGGGGTGGCGCACCTGGTTCATGTCGATAAACGCTGGATCAGCCTGCCGGGCGAAGGCGGTCACGTTGACTTCGCGCCGAACAGCGAAGAGGAAGGCATTATTCTCGAAGAACTGCGTGCGGAAATTGGTCATGTCTCCGCCGAGCGCGTGTTGTCGGGGCCTGGGCTGGTGAATCTGTATCGCGCTATCGTCAAATCTGATGGCCGTCTGCCGGAAAATCTGCAACCGAAAGATATTACCGAACGCGCGCTGGCGGATACCTGCATTGACTCTCGTCGTGCGCTGTCGCTGTTTTGCGTCATTATGGGCCGTTTTGGCGGTAATCTGGCATTGACGCTGGGCACGTTTGGCGGCGTCTACATTGCGGGCGGCATCGTGCCGCGCTTCCTGGAGTTCTTTAAAGCCTCTGGCTTTCGTGGCGGGTTTGAAGACAAAGGCCGTTTCAAAGCCTACGTTCAGGATATTCCGGTTTATCTGATTGTGCATGATAATCCCGGTCTGCTCGGCTCCGGCGCGCATCTGCGCCAGACGTTAGGGCAAATTCTGTAATTGAAGATCGGCAGGCCTGATACGCGTTAGCGCCATCAGGCAGGGCATGACAGTCGTTGCCTGCATTATCCGGCCTTAAACCGCGTCATTGACGCGGTTTTTTTGTGCCCGTCGCCGACCTTTCCGACGCTCGTCACATTTCTGTTTAACGGGATTATTTGTCCAGTAAAAGCATTATTTGTCTGATAACAATGCGCAGGCTCTCACCGCCATAATTTCTCTCGTTAACTATCTGGAGGAGTCTGTTATGGCGAAAAAACTCATTGCTGTTTGCGCATGCCCGATGGGGCTGGCCCACACATTTATGGCGGCTCAGGCGCTGGAAGAGGCGGCGGTTGAAGCGGGATACGAGGTGAAAATTGAAACCCAGGGGGCGGACGGCATCCAGAATCGCCTGACGGCGCAGGATATCGCTGAGGCGACGCTAATCATCCATTCCGTTGCCGTTACCCCCGAAGACAATGAACGGTTTGAGTCGCGCGATGTGTATGAAATTACGCTCCAGGACGCGATAAAAAACGCCGCCGGTATCATTAAAGAAATCGAAGAGATGATTGCGGCAGAGCAACAATAATTTTCGACAGGGATACACATATGGCCATTAAAAAACGCAGTGCAACCGTTGTGCCTGGCGCATCCGGTGCGGCAGCGGCAATAAAAACCCCTCCGGCCTCCCGTAACAGCTTCTGGGGCGAACTTCCGCAGCACGTCATGTCGGGTATTTCGCGCATGGTGCCCACGTTAATCATGGGTGGGGTGATTCTCGCTTTCAGCCAGCTGATTGCCTATAGCTGGCTGAAAATTCCCGCAGATACCGGCATTATGGATGCGCTGAATAGCGGAAAATTCGACGGTTTTAACCTCTCATTACTGAAATTCGCCTGGCTATCGCAATCCTTTGGCGGCGTGTTGTTTGGCTTTGCGATTCCAATGTTCGCGGCGTTTGTCGCTAACTCTATCGGCGGTAAGCTGGCCTTTCCCGCAGGATTCATCGGCGGCTTAATGTCCACCCAGCCAACCCAGATACTGAATTTTGACCCGGCCAGCCTGCAATGGGTAACGACCGCGCCCGTACCGTCAACGTTCATCGGGGCGCTGATTATCTCGATTGTCGCGGGCTATCTGGTGAAGTGGATGAATCAAAAAATCCAGTTGCCTGATTTCTTACTGGCCTTCAAAACCACCTTTTTGCTGCCCATTTTGTCCGCCATTTTTGTGATGCTGGCGATGTACTACGTGATCACTCCGTTTGGCGGATGGATCAACGGCGGTATCCGCACGCTACTGACGGCGGCGGGTGAAAAAGGAACGCTGATGTATGCGATGGGGATCTCGGCGGCAACGGCAATTGACCTCGGCGGCCCGATTAACAAGGCCGCAGGATTTGTCGCTTTTAGTTTCACTACCGATCATGTTTTACCCGTCACCGCGCGTTCTATCGCGATTGTGATCCCGCCGATTGGTCTGGGGCTGGCAACGATTCTCGATCGTCGCTTAACCGGTAAACGCCTGTTTAACGCGCAACTGTATCCGCAAGGCAAAACCGCGATGTTCCTGGCGTTTATGGGGATCAGCGAGGGGGCGATTCCTTTCGCGCTGGAAAGCCCGATCACGGCAATCCCTTCGTATATGGTGGGCGCGATTGTCGGCTCGACAACCGCCGTCTGGCTGGGCGCCGTGCAGTGGTTCCCTGAGTCTGCGATTTGGGCATGGCCGCTGGTGAGCAATCTTGGCGTCTATATGGCGGGGATCGTGTTAGGGGCGGTGATCACGGCGCTGATGGTCGTTTTCCTGCGTCACATGATGTATCGCAGAGGCAAACTGCTGATTGAAAGCCTCTGAAAAAAGGACTGACATCATGACGTTACGTGCATCGCTTCGCCAGTGGCTGGTGGAACAACGCCTGGATGCGGTATTGATTTCATCCCGGCAGAACAAGCAACCGCATTTGGGGATTTCCAGCAGCGCCGGGTTTGTTTTTATCACGCATAAAAGCGCGCATCTGCTGGTGGATGGCCGATATTACGCTGACGTTGAAGCGCGAGCGCATGGCGATCAACTGCATCTGTTGGCCGGGTCGCAGACGCTGACTTCCATTGTGAACCAGATAATCGACGACGAGCAATTGCAGGTCATTGGTTTTGAAGGCGCGCAGGTGAGTTGGGATTGCGCGCAACGCTGGCAGGAAAGGCTGCGGGCGAAGCTGGTGAGCGCGTCGCCGGACGCGCTGCGACAGATCAAAACGGCACAGGAAATAGCGTTGATACGCGAGGCCTGCCGGATTGCCGATTGCAGCGCAGAGCATATCCGCCGTTTTATTCGCCCCGGCCTTCGCGAACGAGAAATTGCCGCGGAGCTGGAGTGGTTTATGCGCCAGCAGGGGGCGGAAAAAGCCTCTTTTGACACCATCGTCGCCAGCGGCTGGCGTGGGGCGTTACCCCACGGTAAAGCCAGCGAAAAAATCGTCGCGGCGGGTGAATTTATTACCCTGGATTTTGGGGCGCAATATCAGGGGTATTGTTCGGATATGACGCGAACATTCCTCGTGAGCGGGCAGGATGCGCCCGTCGCATCTCATCCGCTGTTCGCCGTTTACCAGACGGTTCTTGAGGCGCAGCAGACGGCGATTGCCGCCATTCGTCCGGGCGTGTGCTGCCAGGCGGTGGATGCTGCGGCTCGTCGGGTGATTGAGGCGGCGGGCTATGGCGATTATTTTGGCCACAACACCGGGCACGCTATCGGCATTGAGGTGCATGAAGCGCCGCGCTTTTCACCAACGGATACCACCCGACTTGCCGCAGGCATGTTGCTGACCGTAGAGCCGGGCATTTACCTGCCGGGGCAGGGCGGCGTGCGTATTGAAGATGTCGTACTGGTCACGGAAGACGGCGCGGAAGTGCTCTACACGATGCCGAAAACAGTATTGCTCACGGGAGAAGCATAATGGATTTATCGCTGTTAAAAGCCCTGAGCGAGGCGGATGCCATTGCCTCCTCAGAGCAGGAAGTGCGCCAGATCTTACTGGAGGAAGCGGATCGTCTGCACAAAGAGGTGCGCTTTGACGGGCTGGGATCGGTGCTGATCCGTCTTAATGAGTCCGATGGGCCGAAAGTGATGATCTGCGCGCACATGGATGAGGTGGGGTTTATTGTGCGCAGTATCTCGTCGGAAGGGGCGATCGATGTGTTGCCGGTCGGCAACGTGCGTATGGCGGCCCGCCAGCTCCAGCCCGTGCGTATTACCACGCGGGAAGACAGTAAAATTCCCGGTTTGCTGGATGGCGAGCGTAATGGAAATGAGGTTGGCGCCTTGCGGGTCGATATTGGCGCACGCTCATATGATGAGGTGATCCAGGCGGGCGTTCGACCTGGCGATCGCGTCACTTTTGACTCTGCGTTTCAGGTGCTGCCACACCAGCGGGTAATGGGGAAAGCGTTTGATGACCGACTGGGGTGCTACTTGTTGATCATGCTGCTGCGTGAATGGCATGACGCAGCGCTGCCCGCCGAGGTCTGGCTGGTAGCCAGCTCCAGCGAAGAGGTCGGGTTACGCGGCGGGCAAACGGCCGCTCGCGCGGTTGCTCCCGATATCGCTATCGTGCTGGACACCGCCTGCTGGGCGAAAAACTTTGATTATGGCGCGGCGAATCATCGGCAGATCGGTAAAGGGCCGATGCTGGTGCTTGCCGATAAGTCGCTCATCGCGCCGCCCAAACTGACCGCCTGGGTTGAAAGCGTCGCCAGCGACTCCGGTCTGCCGCTGCAACTGGATATGTTCAGTAATGGAGGGACGGATGGCGGAGCGGTGCATTTGACCGGGACGGGAACCCCGACGGTGGTTATTGGGCCCGCCACGCGTCATGGGCATTGCGCTGCGTCCATTGCGGATTGCCGCGACATTATCCACACGCAGCAACTTTTATCGGCACTTATTACCCGTCTTACGCGTGAGACTGTCGTTCATCTTACGGATTTCAGATGAGCGTCTTGCGTTAATCAGGAGTTGTTATGTTAACGATTCAATTTCTCTGCCCGTTGCCAAATGGCCTGCATGCGCGTCCGGCGTGGGAACTGAAAGAGCAGTGTAGCCAGTGGCAAAGCGAGGTGACGTTTATTAACCATCGCCAGAATGCGCGTGCGGACGCGAAAAGCTCGCTGGCGCTGATCGGCACCGGAACGCTGTTTAACGACAGTTGCAGTCTGAACATTAGCGGCAGTGATGAAGAGCAGGCCAGGCGTTCTCTGGAGACCTATCTCCAGCACCGGTTTATCGACAGTGACAGCGTTCAGCCGACCTCTGCGGAACTGGCGGCGCATCCGCTGCCGCGCTCGCTGGTTCGACTGAATCCCGATTTACTGTATGGCGCGGTATTGGCTAACGGTGTCGGCGCTGGCGCGCTCACGTTGTGGCAAAACGACAATCTGGAGGCGTATCGCGCAATTCCGGCCAGCGCGGAAGACAGCACCCGGCTCGAACATAGTCTGGCGACGCTGGCGGAGCAGCTTAATCAACAGCTTCGCGAACGTGACGGTGAAAGTAAAACGATCCTTAGCGCCCATCTGTCGCTGATCCAGGATGACGAGTTTGCGGGAAACATTCGCCGCCTGATGGACGAGCAGCACAAGGGGTTGGGCGCGGCGATTATCGCCAATATGGAGCAGGTGTGCGACAAGCTGTCGTCCTCCGCAAGCGACTACTTACGCGAGCGGGTAAGCGATATCCGTGATATTAGCGAACAGTTGCTGCATATCACCTGGCCGGAACGACGCCCGCGTAATACGTTGATTCTTGAACAGCCGACCATTCTGGTGGCGGAAGATCTGACGCCAAGCCAGTTCCTGAGCCTCGATTTGCAGCACCTGTCCGGCATGATTCTGGAGAAAACCGGCAGAACGTCGCACACGCTGATTCTGGCGCGCGCATCCGCGATTCCGGTGCTCAGCGGGCTGCCCCTGGACGCGCTCAGTCGCTATGCCGGGCAACCTGCGGTGCTGGATGCCCAGTGCGGCGTGCTGGCGATTAACCCGAACGCCGCCGTCTGCGGCTATTACGCCATTGCGCAGCAACTGGCGGATAAGCGTCAACAGCAACAGGCGAGAGAAGCGTCTTTGCCTGCTTTCTCCCGGGATAATCAGCGTCTTGATATCGCCGCCAATATTGGTACGGCGCTGGAAGCGCCGGGCGCGTTTGCCAATGGCGCGGAAGGCATCGGTCTGTTCCGCACCGAAATGTTGTTCATGGATCGCGACAGCGCTCCTGACGAACAGGAACAGTTTGAGGCCTACCAGCAGGTACTGCTGGCGGCGGGAGAGAAGCCGGTTATTTTTCGCACGATGGACATTGGCGGCGATAAAAATATTCGCTATCTCAATATCCCGCAGGAAGAGAACCCTTTCCTCGGCTATCGCGCCGTGCGTATTTATCCTGAGTTTGCCGGGCTGTTTCGCACGCAGCTTCGCGCTATTTTGCGTGCGGCAACCTTTGGTCAGGCGCAACTGATGATCCCGATGGTGCACAGTCTCGATCAGATCCTGTGGGTTAAAAGCGAGCTGCAAAAAGCGATCGTGGAACTCAAAAGAGACGGGCTGCGCCATGTTGCAACGATCCCGCTGGGGATTATGGTGGAAGTTCCGTCGGTCTGTTACATCATCGACCACTTCTGCGATGAGGTGGATTTCTTTAGCATCGGCTCGAACGATATGACCCAGTATCTGTATGCCGTCGATCGTAATAATCCGCGCGTCTCGCCGCTGTATAACCCGATTACGCCGTCATTCCTGCGCATGTTGCAGCAGATCGTCCGCACGGCGCATCAGCACGGAAAATGGGTGGGGATTTGCGGCGAGCTGGGCGGTGAAAGCCGGTATTTACCGCTGCTGCTGGGGCTGGAACTGGATGAATTAAGCATGAGCAGTCCGCGAATCCCTGGCGTGAAAAGCCAGCTGCGACAGATGGACAGCCAGGCGTGCCGGGCGCTTGCGGCGCAGGCCTGTGAGTGTCGTAGCGCAGAGGAGATTGAAACGCTGTTGAATCAGTTTGCGCCGCAAAAAGACGTGCGTCCGCTGCTGGCGCTGGAAAATATCTTTGTGGGCGAGTCATTGAGCAACAAAGAGCAGGTGATCCAGTTTCTTTGCGGCAATCTCGGCGTAAACGGGCGTACTGAGCATCCGTTTGAGCTGGAAGAGGATGTCTGGCAACGCGAGGAGATTGTCACGACTGCCGTTGGTTTTGGCGTGGCGATCCCGCATACCAAATCACAGTGGATACGCCATTCCAGCATCAGCATTGCGCGGCTGGCGCGCCCTGTTGACTGGCAGTCGGAGATGGGCGAGGTTGAGCTGGTGATTATGTTGACGCTGGGCGCTGATGAAGGGATTAACCATGTGAAAGTCTTTTCGCAGCTGGCGCGTAAGCTGGTGAATAAAAACTTCCGTCAGTCGCTGTTCGCCGCTCAGGATGCCGAAAGTCTTCTGGCGCTGCTGGAGGCGGAACTGACGTTTTGAGTCTGCGTGTCTGAGTGAATGCCCGGTGGCGCTTCGCTTACCGGGCCTACGTGTACGCCCAATTATTCGTTTTACGTGTACACCGCATCCGGCGGTTATGCCCGGTTATCCGTTTTACATGTAGGCCGGATAAGGCATTTACGCCGCCATCCGGCGGTTACGCCCGGTTATCCGTTTTACGCGTAGGCCGGATAAGGCGTTACGCCGCCATCCGGCGGTTAACCCTGAAAACGCGCGCTGTACTCTCCCGGCGTCAGGCCAAACTGCCGACGAAACAGGCGGCAAAAATAGTCGCTGTCGTGGTATCCGCAACGTTCCGCCACCTCGCTAATCGACAGATGGTACTTCTGCAAAATGATGCGCGCCTTCGCCATTCGCACCCAGCGAACATACTCGACAAAACTCATGGTGCCGTGCTGGGTGAACAGTTTTGATAAGTGATTCGGCGTGATATTGAAAAACTGCGCCACGCTTTCTCGCGTCAGCGGCCGGGCGTAGTTGTCCTGCACCCAGTTGCACATACTGTGATAGAGAAATTCCGAGCGCGGGCGGCGTGAGTCCGGGCGAGTATTGACCACGCTACGGCACAGATGCAGCAGGCTGAGAACCAGAGGCTGAATAATATCCTGCGCCTGAGGCGAGCGGCTCAGGTGGGTCAGAGCCGTGAGCATGGCTTCCCCTTCGCCGCGCTGCTGGTGCGCTAACTCAATGCGTCGCACCGGGCGTAACAGGGAAGCGGTACGGTTATCGTAAAACGATAATCCTAACCAGGCCGGGGCAAACACCAGACTTAACAGCATCACCGGTTTATCGCTACCGGGCAGGTTTGCCGCCCTGGCGGGGATGAACAGCATCTCCCCCTCCGTCAGGGCGTGCTGTTTTTTTTCGAGCAGGTTACCGTATTCTCCGCGCAATACGATGTCGAGACGCGGTAAATCAATACACAGGCTGCCTGTGGGGAGAGCGGTATGTTGCGTGGCAAACCAGACGCGTCCCAGCCGCTGCGGGTTTAACACCAGGCCGCTGAACAGATCGGCAAAAAACTGTTGGTCTGCGGGCAAGCCTGGCTCTTTCATCACCTAATCCTGCGTCATAAATGCATTAACTGCCTGAACTCTTTCACTTTACTCCGACTGACCGGGATTTCAAATTCCAGATCTTTGAGCCGCAGGATGTACGTGTTGTTAAACCAGGGTTCGATTTCGCGGATCTTGTTCAAATTCACACAAAACGAGCGGTGGCAGCGAAAGAAATGCGACGCTGGCAGTTTGCTGCAAAACTCGGTGATATTCATCGGCATGACATACGATTCCCGCCGCGTGTAGACAAACGTCATCTTTTCATGCGCTTCGGCGTAATAGATATCGTTGATCGGCGTGACGATAATGCGCTCATCTTTGATCAGATTGATGGTGTCGTTTTCACGGGCGACAGGGCTGCCGGGAACGGCGACGACCTGCTGCTGTTGCCAGGCGGCCTCCAGTTTTTGCAGCATCCCCACGATGCGTGATTCCTGGTACGGCTTCAGTATGTAGTCAAATGCTTCCAGTTCAAACGCCTCTACCGCGTGCTCTTTCCATGCGGTAATAAACACAATAAACGGCTTATGGGCGAACTGGCTGATGTTTTGCGCCAGCAGTACGCCATCCAGCGAGGGAATATTGATGTCCAGAAAAATGGCGTCAACGCGGTTATGCTGTAGAAATTTGAGCACGTCCAGACCGTCGTCAAACGTACCGACAATCTCCATCTGGCTATGCTCTTTTATCAGCCAGCTTAATTCTTGCTGGGCCAGGAATTCATCTTCAACGATGATGACTTTCACTACTCATCTCCGGGTTAAAGCAATAACGTTGCCGGTGCGGCGGCAGGGGAGCGCTGATTGGGAACATAAAAGGCGATTTCGGTGCCCGGTTCCAGACGGCGGATGTGCAGCCCTTCACCGTATAACAGCTTAACGCGATGATGGACATTCAGCAGGCCGATTTTATTTCCCGGCATTTCATTCGCTTCCACCCGCTCAATTACTTTAGGATCAATACCGTGGCCGGTATCCCTGACGGCGATTCGCACACGGTTGCCGCATTCGGCGACGCTGATGGTCACTACGCCTTTTCCTTTACAGGGTTGAATGCCGTGGACGATTGCATTCTCTACCAGCGGCTGAATAAGCAGGCTGGGAATGCAGCAGTTCACCTCTTCATCAATATCATAAATGACGGTCAGCTTGTCGCCAAAACGAGCCTGCTCAATGGCGATGTAGTCCTTGATTTGATACAGCTCCTTTTTGATATCAATTTGCTCATCATCTTTTAATTCAATGTTATAGCGCAGATAGCGTGACAGATTAAAAATGAGCTGGCGTGCGGTGTCCGGGTTGAGCCGAATGGATGACGAAATGGCGTTCAGCGCATTAAACAGGAAATGGGGATTAATTTTACTTTGCAGCGCTCGCAGCTCTGCCTTATTTGCCATTTCCCGCAGTTGCTCCGCGCGGGACACTTCCAGTTGGGTGGAGATAATCTGCGACAGGCCGATCGCCATCTCTTGCAGGGAAGAGGTGATCTGATGCGCGTGGCAGTAGTAGATTTTTAGCGTCCCGGTCACCACGCCCTTTTCCCATAATGGGATGACCAGCATTGAGTGTATTTCCGGCGTGCGGTGCGCTTCATCATTGTTTTTAATGATGATTTTCCCGTAATTGATGGCCTGTTGCGTGGTCGGGCTGACAAAATCATCGTTATTGCGGTAGTTGGTTTCCCCCACGCCGACATAGGCCAGAACGTGTTCGGTATTAGTGATTGCTACCGCGTCGGCATGGATATCATGACGGATGATTTCGCACACCTGGCGGAGTGATTCGCTGTTGACCTGGCGAAAGAGCGGCAACGTTTTGTTAGCGATATCCAGCGCCAGCTTGGCCTGCCGTGCGGCGCTGGCCTCTTTCTCGCCCTCCACGCTTTGAACCAGCAGCACGATAAAACCGATACATACGCTGCCGAGGATCATCGGGATACCGATTTTGGACACGATATCTACGCCCAGCGCGATGGTCGGCGCCCAGACAATGACCAGAATCATGGTCAAGGTTTCACAAAGCATCCCGCCCAAAATACCCACGCGCCAGTGCTGTGCTTTTGGGATTTTCCGGTTTATCCAGCCCGCGATACATCCCGCCAGAATACTGGTGATAAAACACGGTACGGCAGTGACCCCGCCAATATCGATAAGGTAGCGGTGAATACCGGCGATCACACCCGTAATGATCCCGACCCACGGGCCAAACAAAATGCCCCCGGACATCACGGCGATGATGCGAACATTCACCAGCGAGCCTTCGACCGGTACGCCGGACCAGGTGCTGAACAGGGCGAACATCGAGAAAATCGCGGTAACGGCGAGCAGCTCTTTCGGGGAGTGCGCTGACTTATGCAACAGTTCGCGAAACAGGCGGATACGGATGAGGAAAAACAGACAGAACAGCATTAGCGCTGCCCGGTCAAATACCGCCAGCAGCATGTTGAATATTTCGTGCACGGGTGACTCTTGTGACTGGGTTAAACCACTATGATAGGTAACCCGCACCCATATGACCAGCCCGCTGATGCGGCGCTGTTAATGAGGAAAAACCATAATATTAAAAGGGGATTGATCTTTTGTTAGAGAAATGACAAGACCTCACCAGGATGAGGAACGCCTTAAGGTAATTTTATTGATATCAAAATGTTAATTAATTGATGGTTGTTATGGGCGGTATTTTGCTGAGTATTCCCGTTTTCTTTTTAGTATTCCCCTTTTAAGCCGATGAAAAATATTTTCGTTTGCCTCTCGACAGGAGGATTTTTTTCAGGCTATTTTCTAAGCATGCCACGGTCGTGGCAGCGTCGCTCGGACGGTCCGGGCGCTAACGTGAATCTGAGGATACTATGGCTGATACCCGCCCTGAACGTCGCTTTACGCGTATTGATCGTCTCCCTCCCTACGTTTTTAACATTACCGCTGAGCTGAAGATGGCTGCGCGTCGGCGCGGCGAAGATATTATTGACTTCAGCATGGGGAACCCGGATGGGGCAACGCCTCCTCATATCGTCGAGAAACTCTGTACGGTGGCTCAACGCCCGGATACGCATGGTTACTCGACCTCACGCGGGATCCCGCGTTTACGCCGGGCGATCTCCCGCTGGTATCAGGAACGTTACGATGTGGATATCGATCCAGAAACGGAAGCGATCGTCACTATTGGTTCGAAAGAAGGGTTAGCGCACCTGATGCTGGCAACCCTTGATCATGGCGATACCGTGCTGGTGCCGAACCCCAGTTATCCCATCCATATTTATGGCGCCGTCATCGCTGGCGCGCAGGTACGTTCGGTTCCGCTGGTGGAAGGCGTGGATTTCTTCAACGAGCTGGAACGTGCGATCCGTGAAAGCTACCCGAAACCGAAGATGATGATTCTTGGTTTCCCCTCCAACCCGACGGCACAGTGCGTTGAGTTAGAATTCTTCGAAAAAGTGGTTGCGCTGGCCAAACGCTACGACGTGCTGGTGGTCCACGATCTGGCCTATGCCGATATCGTATATGACGGCTGGAAAGCGCCGTCAATTATGCAGGTGCCGGGTGCGCGCGACGTGGCGGTGGAGTTTTTCACCCTGTCGAAAAGTTACAACATGGCGGGCTGGCGCATTGGCTTTATGGTGGGCAACCAGACGTTAGTCAGTGCGCTGTCGCGGATTAAGAGCTACCACGATTACGGAACCTTCACGCCGTTACAGGTGGCGGCGATTGCCGCGCTGGAAGGCGATCAACAGTGCGTGCGTGATATCGCTGAGCAGTATAAACGTCGCCGCGACGTACTGGTGAAAGGCTTGCATGAAGCCGGATGGATGGTCGAAATGCCAAAAGCCTCGATGTATGTCTGGGCAAAAATACCGGAGCAGTACGCGGCAATGGGGTCGCTGGAATTTGCGAAAAAGCTGCTCAACGACGCCAAAGTGTGCGTGTCGCCGGGGATCGGTTTCGGCGACTACGGCGACACCCATGTGCGTTTCGCGCTGATAGAAAACCGGGATCGTATACGTCAGGCGATCAGAGGTATTAAGACCATGTTCCGCGCAGACGGCCTGCTGCCTGCGGGGGCGAAATCGGTAACAGAAGGTACCGAGTAGAAAAGCAAACAGGAGCCATCTGGCTCCTGTTTTTTGCTGCATCTTTTCAATTTAGATCATCAGGGCAAAAGTACCGGCCCAAACGATGACCATAAATGAAATGCCCATAAAGAAATATTTCACGTTTCATCTCTCCGCGTCGCTTTAAGCACGCCTAAATGAACTTAAATTTACCTGTGTATAGAGAGCTGGTGCCCGCCAGAATGAGATTGAGAATGTTCTCCGTCTTTCTTGTGGCATCACCTCAGAATTCTGTGCGTTATCGCTCCAGACGGCGCTAATGTACGCCTAAAAATGAGGCGAGACAAGAGGCATTTTTTTATTTACTTTTAGTAACTTACAACTGTCGTGATTCGGCGACAGTTTAATTTCTGACGGTAATAAATTGCTATTCAGCGACGCTATTGCTGTTCAGAAAAAGTCACATAAAAACCAGGTGGTTAACAGGGATATTGAGGTGAAAAGATAGCGCCGGGCAATAAAAAAGGCCTTGCGGCCTTTTTTAAACATACAACGATGCTTCCCCTAAAGGGCGCGTTTTGAAACGACGATGGATCCAGAGATATTGCTCAGGTGCGCGCATAATCTCTTTCTCAATAATCTTGTTCATATAGGCTGCCGCCTGGTTCTCTTCTTCCGGGTAGCCTTCCATTTCTGGCGTGATATACAGACGATAACCTGAGTTATCACCTTTTCTGATCATGGTGACGGTCAGCATCGCTGCGCCGGAAAGGCGGGATAACACATAGGTGCCGTTAGTCGTTGCGACGTCTTTGACCGCGAAGAAGGGAGCAAATGAACTGCCTTTACGGCCGTAATCCTGATCCGGGGCGAACCATACGGCTTCACCTTTTTTCAGCGCGCCGACGATGCCGCGCAGATTGTTGCGCCCAATCATCGCTTTATTTGAACGCATGCGACCCCGCGTCTGAACCCACTCCATCAGCGAGTTATTGTGCGGGCGGTATGTCGCCATCATCGGCTGGCACAGCCCCATGACCCGACCGCCTAATTCCAGCGACATAAAGTGGACGCCTACGACCATCACACCGCGTTTTTGCGCTTGCGCCTGTGTGAGGTTATCCAGACCGTCCACATCAAACCATTTACGTACCCGCTTATCAGGCCAGAACCACGCCATACCCGTTTCAATAAGTGCCATACCGAGGGAGTGGAAGTTCTCCACTATCATCTTTTCCCTTTCTTCCGGCGTCAGATTGGGGAAGCAAAGCTCAAGATTCTTACGGGCGATGGATTCGCGACGTTTCAGAAAGGGACGGGCAAGTCTGCCGGTTCGCGTACCCAGGAAGCGTAAAACGGGGTAGGGAAGCAGCACCAGTAACCAGAGTACAGTAAGACCAAACCAGGTAAGCCAGTAGCGCGGGTGCAGTAGCGCACGAGAAAATTTGCATTGTGGGAACATAAATACCCTCTGTTGATACGAACAATATGTATCGCAGAAGATTCATTGTCCGCAGCGGTACACTCACGATAGTTAGGCCATCATGTACGACAATGGTTCCTGTAAAGAGTGTAAAGCTTAGTCAGGACAAAACCACGAGGGGCATGAATGCTTGGACAACTAATGTACCACCGGGGGATTAATATCAGCCAGAAATTATTAATTAAGATGCGTAAATATTTTTTGATGGGGGTGGTTTTGTTATTAATTTATTGTTTTTAAATGGTTTTTTATGTGTGTACACATGTTCGTTTTCCCTGAAAAGCCGCTTCTGGCCGGTAAGCCTGTCAGAGTCTGACGCTTCTGAATGTGATAACAATTGCTTTAAATATTCTCATTGATGGAAGCATTTAATTAAATGAGTTAACAAAGGATATTTTAAATCAAAAAACAGCGATTTTAAGAATAATCTTAACTAAATAAAAACATGTTTTATATCAATTAGATAACAAATTAAGACATTAAATAATCGATGTTCAGATTACCCCATCAAATAAATCTTTTCCACCTTAAAAAAACAATAATAAACATAAAAAATATAAGTCAGGTAATTAATTATACCTATATAAATCATGTGGTTAAAAAGGAAATATCGGTTTTTTCTATGATTTTTATTTTCCTGCATTGATCGCTATGAACGATCATCATTTGAATTTTAATAGTTAGCGCCTATCAAAATTAACTATACGATCGTTGTAATCGATCAATGTTTGTTGCTTGTGATAAACTCGCCACGTTCTGAGAAGTATTGGTTGTTTAACGATTTGGATTTCTTGTCTGGCAAGAAATCGATATTTGCTAGTCGATGCGTTGGGGCGAATGGTGTCTTTTTAATGTTTTGCCACGTATCAATGCGGCGTTTTGAATAATGGTAAAATTATGAATAAAGTGTTTAAAGTCATCTGGAACTCCAGGCTGAATATATTTGTCGTGGCATCTGAATTAGCGCGTGGTTATTGTAAAAGCACGGCCGGGAGCACCAGTTTTGGCAGTCTTTTAAAATACCCATTAATGAGTGCGCTGGCTGTTTCGATTTCGTGTATTTTAACGACTGGCACATTCGCCGCCGATTTACAGGTTTATGATTTCTCTCCTCAGGATCCGTTTGAAGAGATTATTTCTGGTTCCACGCATTTGACAGGCGGTTTTTCTGGAATACAGCGAGGAGAAACAGGATATACCTGGACAACGCTTGGTCAGGCCAGAGAGGATGGGTTAATTACTGGCGATTCCGGGCAATGGGTGGATAAAGATATCTTCCGTATGGGCTCGCAGACCAAATCTATAAATTACACCGACCCCGTTACCGGTAGCACGGTAACGATGAAAGTTTATGATAACAATGATATGCAGACCGAAGCGGCCAAAGATTTCCGGGTTGTCGTTTCTCAACCCGTCGGAAAAGATGGTCAGTATGTCGATCGTAATTTGTATCAGGTTGGGGCGGGCGCTTCTCTTGATGTCGATGTCGGTCAGAAAACGGGGAATTGGGTCGGTGCTGCGGATAACCAGTTCAACGTTATCATGAAAAGTTCGGTAAATACGCAAAACTTATCGTCTGCTTATCATGTCACTAATGGCGGCAGCCTTAACTACCAGTCTAAAACAGTCGTTCAACTGGGGAATAGTGATAACAATATAAAAGACGCCAGCAATGCACTGGCATGGATGACGGCGGCTGATTTTGTTGGTGAGTTTGACAGCGTTATTGGTAAGCAGAATATTACCAACATTGATGAGTTCAAGGCGTATAACGATGCGTTGATTCAGGCGCTCCAGGATGGGCAAATTCAGCTAACGGAGGCGCAATATGCTGATGAACTGAATAAAGCCAGGGATACCTCACTGCACGGGATCTTCGCTGATACGGGGAGTATTGCGGCTGATGATGCCATCAGAGCCTTTGTTAACAGGGATGCGGTATCCTATATTCATGGCGTGGGCAGCGGCACCAATGTGGTTATCGATAAGGATGCCAACATTCAGTTAGTGGGATCGGATGCTACGGTTGTTAACCTGGAAAATGGCGCCAGACTGACAAACAACGGCACCCTTGGTACCGCAGGTAATACTTATCGCGGCGCTTATATCATTGCTGCGAGAAATACGTCTTTTGTTGATAACAACGGCGTTATTGATGCGGGCACGAACCCCGAAATGGCGGATTTTTTCTCAAGTGGGGCGGCGGGCGTAGCGCAAGGTGCGCATACTGCCATTCTGGCTAATGGTTCCTCTGTAATTAATAACAACAGCAGCGGCGTGATAAATGTTGCGGCCAGAGGTAACTATTATGGTAATACCGGCGTGTTGATGAGCGGTAATGCCACGCTTAATAATGATGGTGCTATTAATATTGCAGCGAGTAATGAGGCGAACAGTATATTAGGTAATGGTGCCAATATCGGCGTCGTTACCCAACAAAACACCACCTTTAATAACCGGGGCACATTGTATATTGGTCGCCTGGCGCAGCGTGCACCTGATGATGCAAACACGGATATCGCGATCAAGCAGCAGTCAATTGGGGTTCATCTGTACGGTAATGGTACTTATAACGGTTCCGATACTTCACAGATTATTATTGGCAGTAAAGTCCAGAATGCGACAGCGATTGATGTTGGCGGGAATGCAACTCTCGATCAAAAAGGGAGCATTAATATCAATGGTGCTGTAACCGGGGAGTCCGTTTCTTCGAATATTGGTATTATTGCACGCGCAGGAACCCAGGCCGCTAAAGTCGTTCATGATGGCATCATTAATCTGAACGGCCTGAACAGTACCGGGATACAGGTGCTGGAAAATGGTCAGATAACCAGTTCGGGCACGATTAATATTAATGGTGGACTGGACCCAGTAACCCACTATGCCAACTATGGTATTTACGTCCAGGGTGAAAAGGCGCTGGCAATATTGTCTGGCACCGTAAATTTAAGTGGCGATGGCGCTATTGGGGTTCATGCGCGTGATAAAGGTGAAATTGATGTTACCGAGAATGGTACTGTCAATTTCAAAGATGGCGTTAATCAGACGGGCTATTATATTTTTGGCGCGGGTTCTACTATCAAAAACGCGGCCTCCAGCGTTCAGGACGCGTCAACCCAGAATGCCACGCTGTACCGCGTTGACGGAGGCGCCAGCTTCTATGGTTCTGCCGATAGCTCAGCGCAGCTAAACGCTTCTGGTGATGGCGCAACGATTATTCGGACAACCGGTGCTGGTAGCCACTTTGATTCCGGTAAACTTGCTCTTAGCGTCACGGGGACAGGAGCGACGGGCATCCGAATTGAAGGAGGCGCGACGGGCGAAATTACCTCGGATGCGGTTATTGTCAGGGTGGCCGGGAAAGATACCACTGCCGGCATTGTTGATGGTAACTATTACAACCTTGATGGCTCCGTTAATGATGCGCAAAAAGGTGACTCCGTATTAACCAGTTATGCGGTGCTGGAGACAGCAAACACGGCAGACGGCGCATTTGGCTACATCGCCAGAAATGGCGGCCGTCTGATCCATGAAGGCTCGATTAATTTCACGGCTGACAACAGTACCGGGATACTGGTGGATGGCGGGATCCTGGAAAACCATTCTGATGTCACTGTGAATGGCGTGGCGGTTAATATTCAGGGCGCTAACTCAGAGGTGACCAACAGTGGCGTGGTGACCGCAACGGATGGCCAGGCTGCCTATCTGGTTGGGAACAACGCCACGCTGGCGCTGAATGGTAACGGTGAAACCCGGGCGGCGGGCACCGCTCACGGGATCTTACTGGATACTGGCGCGAAAGGCCTGACGGTTGATGGTGCGACTATCACAATGGATAGCGCTGGTAGCGGCAACGCAATTGAAAACAAAGCCGCGATTAGCGGTATTCAGTTGAAAAATACCACGATTAATGTCGGTAATGGCGTGGGTGTTCACACCGGCGCATCGATGGCGCAAACCAACTCCGGCACGATCAATATTAATGGCAGCGGTACAGGGATACTGTTTGAGAACGTGGCTGATGGCTCTGACACCGATCAGACGCTGGATATGTCTGACTCCAGAGATCTGGTGATCAATGTGAACGGTGCTCAGGGGAACGGGATTATTACCCGAGCATCCACCGACCTGAAAACCGGTGCCAGCGTTAACGTCCTGGACAGTGACGGGAAATCAGCGCTGGTTGTCCAGGGGACGACGAAGAATGTAGAGCAATCCGGCAAACTGATCTCGGTGTCTGACAAGGCGGCGGTGGTCGATTTGAATAACGGCGTACTTGAGAGCTTTATCAATAAAGGCGATATCCTGGCGCTGGATGCCAGCCACACTGCGCTGGAAATGAACAGTGGTAACGGGATTACCTTCACCAATGCCAGTGGGGCAAATATTGTCGGTCAGGTGAATCTGCTTAATGGCGACAATACGGTGATCCTTGAATCAGGAAGCACTGCGACTGACATTACCAGCGGCAGCGGCAAAGATAACTTCATTCTGAAGAATATCAGCGAGAATGAAAGCGGCTCATTGTTCACGTCATTAAATGGCGGCAGCGGCGACGACACATTACAGCTTGAGAATTCGTCATACACTTTAACCCGTGCTGATGCCATTAACGGCATGGAGCATATTGCGCTGGCGAATAATTCTGTTTTTACCCTCGACAACGTTGCACTGGGGCTGGGTGACGACGAACTTGATGGCGCGGGAACCGGATACACCATTGACGGTTCCAGCCAGCTTAGTATTAAGAATACGGCGGATGTGACTTTTAAAAGCCATCTTGCCGGGACGGGAGTTGTTGCCGTTGATACGGCGAATAACCACTTCAACTTTGATGCTAATAATGCCGCAGATGGTTTTGCCGGTACGCTGGCGCTTACTAACAGCCGTTTTGAACTTGACGGTCTGAATACTCAGGCGCTTAGCAACGCTACGCTGCAAGCTGGAAATGGCAGCATTACCCATGTCGGCAGCGGCGAGCAGAATATCGGCGGTCTGGATTTCAAAGGGGGGACCGTACAGTTTGACGGCGTAACTCCGGGTAACCCAACGGCTTTAGGAACGATTCACGCTGGCGCGATGGATCTCTCTGGTCGCGGTACGGTTCAGGTTGACAGCGGAACGGTCAGTAACGATCGTCCTCAGGCTGATACGCATCGTCCAATACTGGAACAGGATGACGCGCAGGCATTGATTAAACTGGCGACCTCTGACACCGCCGTTCAGGGGGGCGCCGGTAACCTGGTGCTGAAAGATAAAGACGGTAATGTGATCAGCGATAGCATCACTGCCGATATCGCCCAGAATGGCGTGGTGGTGGCGAAAGGAACGTATGACTATCGTCTGACCGGCGGTGACAGTGATGACGGACTTTATGTCAGCTATGGCCTGACCCAGGTCGATTTGTTGGGTAAAGACGCCGATGCGCTTATCCTTGATGCGAACGGGAAAAGTGGCAACGCGGCTGACCTGAGCGCCAGAGTGACCGGTAGCGGCGATCTGGCGTTTGACAGCCAGAAAGGCCAGACGGTGACGCTGTCGAATATGGACAATGATTACAGCGGCGTCACCGATGTGCGCAGCGGTAATCTGGCGATGCTGAACGATAACGTGCTGGGAAATACCCGCGAGCTGAAACTGGCTGGCGATACCGGGTTTGATATGCGCGGTCATTCACAAACCATCGGCAAGCTCACGGCTGAAAGCGGCTCTCTGACCGATTTGAACGGCGGTCATCTGACGTTGACAAACGGTGGTGAAGCGTCTGGCGTACTGACGGGCGACGGGGAGCTCACCGTTGCAGGCGGAACCCTGAATGTCTCCGGGGCGAATACGGGGCTGAAGGCGACGACCACGATTGCTCAGGGCGCGACGGCGGTGCTGGATAATACGCTAGGGCTGGGAACCGGAGATATTGTTGCCGCCGGACTGCTTAATCTGAGCAACGCCACGGGCGTGCTGTACAACAGCATCAGCGATGCCGGGAAAGTCGCACTGGATGCCAGTGATGTGGTGCTTGCTGGCAACAATAGCCATTTTGCCGGGACCTTCGACATCGACAACGACTCCACGCTGACGGCCTCTTCCGCGCAGCAGTTAGGCACCTCCGCGATTCAGAATGCCGGTAAGTTTGTGCTGAACACTCACGAAAACTGGTCGCTGGAGAACGGTGTTACAGGTAGCGGGAGCGTGGTGAAGAATGGCAGCGGCAACGTCACGCTTAGCGACAGCGCCCAGTGGACCGGCGCGACGGATATCAATGCCGGTGGTCTGACTCTGGGCAGCGCGGATAACGCGTTCACGCTGGCCAGTCATCAGGTCAATATCGGGAAAGACGGGCGCTTATCCGGGTTTGGCGGCGTAGCCGGAAATATGGCTAACCAGGGCACGCTATTGATTGGCGATGACGTCAGCGCGGCTCGCAGAGCGGTTTCTTCACCTGTCAGCTTTACCGTAGGCGGCAATCTGACGAACAGCGGCGATATCTGGACCGGAAGCAAAGGTAAAGATGCCGGTAATCAGCTTGTGGTAAACGGGAACTATCAGGGAGATGGCGGTCATCTTCATCTGAATACCGCGTTGAATGATGATAATTCCGTCACGGATAAACTGATTGTTAAAGGAAACACCTCTGGCACAACCGGCGTCAGCGTGACGAATGCTGGCGGTTCTGGCGCGCAGACGATCAATGGCATTGAAGTGATTCATGTTGATGGTCAGTCCGACGGTGAGTTTACGCAGGACGGCAGGATTGTGGCCGGGGCGTATGATTATTCACTGGCCCGTGGTCAGGGCGACAACAACGGTAACTGGTATTTAACCAGCCATAAGACAGATCCAAATCCGGGGCCGGGCCCGAAACCTGAACCCGATATCCGTCCTGAACCGGGCTCCTGGACAGCTAACCTGGCGGCAGCCAATACGCTGTTTGTTACGCGGCTTCACGATCGTCTTGGCGAAACGCAGTACATTGACGCGCTGACGGGCGAGAAGAAAGTCACCAGCATGTGGATGCGTCAGGCGGGCGGGCATAATGCCTGGCGGGACAGCTCCGGTCAGCTTAAAACCCAGAGTAACCGCTATGTGATGCAGGTAGGGGGTGATGTTGCCCGCTGGAGCGGCGACGGACTGGATCGCTGGCACCTTGGCGTCATGGCCGGATATGGACACAACAGCAGCAACACGCGCTCCTCATCGACAGGGTATCGCTCTGACGGTTCCGTGAACGGCTACAGCGCCGGGGTGTATGCAACGTGGTATGCCAATGATGAAACGCATCAGGGCGCTTATCTGGATTCATGGGCACAGTACAGCTGGTTTAATAACAGCGTCAAAGGCCAGGATATTCAGAGCGAATCGTACAAATCCAAAGGGATCACCGGGTCGCTGGAGCTGGGGTACACCCACAAGCTGGGTGAATTTGCAGGAAGTAAGGGCTCTAAAAATGAATGGTTTATCCAGCCGCAGGCGCAGGCCATTTGGATGGGCGTCGAAGCTGACGATCATCGTGAATCGAATGGCACACGTATCAGCGGTGAAGGGGACGGCAACGTTCAGACCCGACTGGGCGTCCGTACTTTCCTGAAAGGCCACAGCGCGATTGATGAAGGCAAAGCACGCGAGTTCCAGCCGTTCGTGGAAGTGAACTGGCTCCACAATACGCGCGATTTCGGCACAAAAATGGATGGTGTCAGCATCCGGCAGGAAGGCGCGCGTAATCTGGGTGAAATAAAAACGGGCGTTGAGGGGCAAATTAATCCACAACTCAATGTCTGGGGGAATGTCGGCGTCCAGCTGGGCGATAAAGGATACAATGACACCTCAGCAATGATAGGGATTAAATATAACTTTAAATAGCAGAAAGGGGGCGTCGTGCCCCCTTTTTCTGTCGTGAGTTCTCATCTTTATAACATTAAAAAACAATTTTCTTCAGGAAGAATAGAGTGAGGGATGAATGATTGTAATCTCAGAAAATAGTTTTTTCCATCTTGGGGTTAGCGCATTAGTAGAAAGAATGGCATTGAATACCACCCGTAATTTGATTGTGTTTGATACGGGGCGCGATTGTCTCTATATGCTTGATACTGAAGAGGCAAAGATGCCTTTTTTCCATGAACCGATTTTGATTTTTTCACATTGTCGGCGTATTTATCTCACCGAGAAAAACAGAAAATTCAAAATCGAAACGCTGCTATCAAAAACGAAATCTCATCCCGCTGTCAGACGGAAGCGAGAAGTATTAACCGTAAGTGAGTTACGCGTCATAAAAAAAGTTTGTCAGGGGATCAGTCAACGACGAATTGCAGAACAGTTCAAGGTCAGCGAAAAGACGATCAGTAATCAAAAAATGAACGCCTTGCGAAAGCTGAGCATCAATAAAACAACAAAGTTTTTCGTTGAGTATCTGGCCTGGCTGAGATTGTGGCATGAGTATGTTGAGTATAAAAACAATCAAATGCGAAAACCGGTTAAACTCTCTGTCATCACGCCTGAAACCTTTACAAAAAGGCAGAGTGAGGTTTTAATAGAGGTTTAATCTACGTAAGCTAGGATGACAATGAGTCTTGCTTATATTTAAAGGGACTTTTACAGAACTCAATGAAACAACATGCTGGGGGATTGGTGGGAAACAAGCTAGTTTTTGTGATCGTATTCTTAACCATCACTATAACCGGCATGGTGACTTTTTGGCTGGGTGCGTCCAGCCGGGTAGATAATGACAAAAGAGCATTAATCCAGCGCGTAGATTCGCTGCTGTTTGAAGCGAAACAGATATCAGATTCGTTGACCGCGCATTTAACAGAACGCTGCTCAGATGAAACGGTGCGTATGCTGACGAAACAGATACACCGTTATCCGCATATTGGGGGCATTTTCCTGTTGCAGGATTCGCGGGTATATTGCTCATCCGGGATGGCGAAACCTGAACTCAGCAATTTAACCGCAGGGGAGAACGGTAATCGGCTATTTTTAGTTGATGAAACGCCGGCATTTCGCGGGGAGCCTGTATTAGCCTACGTTACTGTGAGAGGAAATAACGCAATAGTGGTGACGATCAGTACCTACTGGTTTAAGTCGCTGCTTGCAGACAGTCGTTTACTTGTTAACGTGAATGGAAATATTCTCTCCGATGATAAGTTAATCAGTACAAACAGTATTGATTTTCAAAACTCCGCCTGGCAACAATCTAATATGTTTGATTATCAGGTAATGGAATACCCGGAACATACGGGCATTGCTTCTGTTCTTAACTTTATTTTTATTCTCTTTTTATCCGCAGCGATTGCCGTCCCTGCCGCTTTTCTGTTTAACTATACGCTACAACGAATCGCGATGTCCCGGTATATACAACTTCGCCGGGGGCTGCGCAAACAGCAGTTCGTTCCTTATTACGAACCCGTCATGAATTGTGCTTCCGGGGCATTATATGGCGCAGAAGTGGTCATGCGATGGAAGAAGGGGAACGATACATCCGTTATTAATGAAGAGATTATCTCTCTGGCAAATAAAACCGGGATGATATCTCCATTAGTTAACTTTATTTTACGACAGGTGGAAAAAGATATACTCTCTTTACGCCTCAGACTGCCGAGAACATTCTACATTAATTTCCGACTTAGTGAATCGATGATCGCTATGCCAGAACTTATTGATTCGTTTGTTGAGTTTCAACAACGCTTGCCCAGCGATGTAAAACTGACGCTGGAATTTCCTGAGGTTGTTTATCGTGATACAACGCTTGAGTTTGATTCAGTTCTCAGGAGGTTACGTGTTGAAGGCATTAAAATTAAAATGAGTTCCTTATTTTTAGAGCGTTTAAATGCTGACCGTAATTTATACCTTCCGGTTGATGCTGTCAGAATTGAAAAGTCAATTACCGGATTAATCTCGGACTCCAAAGAACCTGTCGCGAGTGTTGATGATATTATTCGTTCGGCGGTAAATAAAAATTATACGATTATCGCGGATGGTATTGAAAATGATCAGCAGTACCACTATTTATCACTGCGCGGTGTTGTTTTACAACAGGGGAATTACTGGTCAATGCCATTGTCCAGTTTTCATTTAATGCAGTATATTATTCAGAGCGATAAAGTATTACTGTGTTAATTTCTGATAATAATGCGAAATTTATCGATATATCATGCGCATATTACATGGAGTAATATGCGCATGTATATATCAGGACTTAAGTTGTAGCGCGATCTCAACCACATATTTACCCTGGTGGCGAGCGATATCCAGTTCACGACTGTCACGAATGACCCATCACGGATTACCGCCATTGCTGAATGTTTTTTATTCGTCAACCGTCTTTTTCTGCACGTCCAGCCAAGCCACGAGCAGAAAGCCGCCAACAAGACCCAGATGCTCAAAAAATGCGTTGGCGGTGCTGAATCTCTCCATGCCTGCCGGAAGTTCCCAAAAGCGCAGCGCCAGGAACGTCGCGACAAGGGTGAACCCCGCCAGTGCCAGCGAAGCAAGCCAGCGCAGGCAACCCGTCAGGAGCATGATTGACGCGCCCAGCTCCAGCGCAATAACCAGCGCGGCAAACAACGGCGCAGGAGACAGGCCGAAATGGTTCATCTCGCCGATAGCGCCCTGAAAATCCAGCAGCTTATTGATCCCGCCCTGCAAGTAGGCCGCGCATAGCCCGAGATAAGCCAGCCAACGGCATACCGCCGCCCCGATAAGGGGGCGAACGGCATGCGTCAGACGTTGTGAAAATGTCATGTCAGGTTCCACGGTCAGACAGCCCAGCAGGAGCAGCCAAGCGCGCCAAAGAACCCTTTCAGATCCGATACCGGCAGGCTGGATGTCCATGCGCCAGCATGATCGTGCCCGTGCAGGCCGCAGCCGTGAGAGCAACCGCAGGAGGCCATCGCCATTTGTCGTACGGCAAGCGAGTTTTTCCCCGCGCCTTCTGGCTCTCCCCATGCGGCGTAGCCTTTGAAGGTGCGCGTTGGCGACCAGTCCGGCATCGCGGGAGGGACAGGATTGTCATCCAGGGATTCGAAAGGACCCGCCCCCCAGACGATTTTTCCGCCCACCATCGTTAATTCTGAAGACAGGAAGGAGATCTCATCCTCGGCGCAGGCAAAAAAGTCTTTGTCCGGCACAATGAGGTCAGCGAACTGACCGGCCTGAATACGGCCTTTTTTACCTTCTTCATTGGAGAACCAGGTGACGTTCTCCGTCCACATTCGGAGCGCTGTTTCCCGATCCAGGCAGTTACGACGCGGATAAAGCTGCATGCCTCCCACGGTTTTCCCGGTGATCATCCAGGCGAGAGAAACCCACGGGTTATAGGATGCTACGCGGGTGGCATCCGTACCGGCGGACACTTTCACCCCTTTTTCCAGCATACGGGCAATGGGCGGCGTGGCTTCCGCAGCGCCGGCACCGTAACGCTCAACGAAATATTCACCCTGATATGCCATACGGTGCTGAACCGCAATACCGCCGCCTAACGCCGCGATACGATCGATTGAACGCTCAGAAATTGTTTCGGCGTGGTCGAAGAACCAGTTAATCCCTTCAAGCGGGATATCCTGATTGACCTTCTCAAAAACATCGAGGGCGCGAGAAATGGTCTCGTCATAGGTGGCATGCAGACGCCAGGGCCAGCGGTTTTCCGCCAGAATGCGAACAACTTCTTCCAGCTCGCCTTCCATTTCCGGCGGCATATCCGGTCGCGGCTGGCGGAAGTCTTCGAAATCCGCCGCCGAAAATACCAGCATTTCACCGGCGCCGTTATGGCGGAAGTAGTCGTTACCCTGTTTGTAGGTGACGGAGCGGGTCCAGTTGAGAAAATCCTCTTTCTCTTCCTGGGGTTTCTGCGTGAAGAGGTTATAGGCCAGGCGCACGGTCATCAGATTTTCATCTGCAAGTTTCTGAATAACGGCGTAGTCATCGGGGTAATTCTGGAATCCGCCACCGGCGTCGATGACACCGGTTACGCCCAGACGATTCAGCTCACGCATGAAATGGCGGGTGGAGTTAACCTGGTAGTCAAACGGCAGTTTGGGGCCTTTGGCCAGCGTGGCATAAAGGATGCCTGCGTTGGGGCGTGCCAGTAATAATCCGGTAGGATTGCCTTTCGCATCGCGGGTTATCTCGCCTCCGGGTGGTTCCGGCGTCTCTTTTGTATACCCGACGGCACGCAAAGCCGCGGCGTTCAGGAGCGCGCGGTCATAGAGATGCAGCAGAAACACCGGGGTGTCCGGCGCAATGGCGTTGATCTCTTCGATAGTTGGCAGACGCTTTTCCACAAACTGATGTTCAGTAAAACCGCCAACCACGCGAACCCACTGCGGTGCCGGGGTGATGGCTACCTGCCGACGCAACATATCCATCGCGTCAGCCAGCGAACGTACGCCATCCCAGCGAAGCTCCATATTGTAATTAAGCCCGCCGCGTACTACGTGCGTGTGGTTATCAATCAGCCCGGGTAATACCCGTTTGCCTTTCAGGTCGACGACTTTGGTTGCCGGACCTGCGAAGGCCATAATTTCAGCGTCGCCGCCAACCGCGAGAAACTTCCCGTCTTTGACTGCGACGGCGCTGGCGGTTGGGTTGCTTTTATCGAGAGTGGTAAACAGACCATGATGCAGAATAACGTCTGCGACAACATGTTGTGTCATGAGCGTTTCTCCTCTGAGGAATGACTGTCTTCAGCTGCCTGGCGGCCGGGGAGCTGCCCGAAGATATGGCTGATGGCATGTGTTTTGGTACAGGCTGAAGAAAAGGCTGTGCCGGACAGAAGTTGTTTGCCTACCGGAATAACTTGTTCGCCGACCAGCATTCCCAGCAAGCCAAGGAGGGCTATCAGCGGTGGGGCGGGGGAGCGGACATTCAGCAAACTGTAAATAATGCCGACAAGAAGTCCGGCACCCAGAGAAAGGATATACATTTTCATGCGGACCTCATCAGGACAGGCGCAATGCGTGGTGCATTACGCCTGCCGTAAATCAGTTGGAGGTGTTATTTAGCCGGGTTTGGGCCGATACGTTCGCCGTGTTGTACGCGCTCAGGCGCTTTATGAACCATAGTATAGGCATAATCGACGCCCATGCCGTAGGCGCCGGAGTGTTCACGCACGATATCCATAATGCCGTTGTAGGTCTCTTTACGGGCCCAGTCGCGCTGCCACTCAAGAATGACCTGCTGCCAGGTTACCGGTACGATGCCTGCCTGAACCATACGATCGATAGCGTATTTGTGCGCATCAACGGAGGTGCCGCCGGAAGCATCAACAACCATATAGATTTGATAATCCGCGTCTTTGACTGCACACAGGGCAAACGTGGTGTTACAGACTTCCGTCCACAGACCGGAAACAATCACTTTCTTACGACCATTCGCCGCCAGTGCATCACGAACGTTCTGATCGTCCCATGAGTTCATTGAAGTACGTTCCAGGATGTTGTTTTCCGGGAAAACGGCCAGGAGTTCGGGATAGGTGTTACCGGAAAAACTTTCGGTTTCTACGGTCGTGATGGTGGTGGGGATATTAAACAGTTTTGCCGCTTTGGCCAGGCCAACAACGTTGTTTTTCAGTACCTGACGGTCAATAGATTGTACCCCGAAGGCCATCTGGGGTTGCTGGTCGATAAAAATCAGTTGACTGTTCTGCGGGGTGAGGACATCAAGGTAATGAGACATATCACTTTCTCCTGAACTAATATAGTGTAAGCACAACATGATTAGAAATGCGCATTCCCGAAGAGAATAATGCCGTGTTATTCCTTCCTGACGTTCAACATTTTCCCGTCGCATTTATTTCATGTTACGGTATACGTGCTGTCAGCAATGTTCGTTCCTTATCCGCGTACTCTTCCTTTTTATTTGTTATCCATCCGTCATCTGATTAATGACAGGGGAATATCTTTACCATCATTTTGATCTGTCGGTCAGAATGTGACGACAGATTCAGTTTAGAAGTTTTATGGCTAACATCAATGTTCAAAAACATTACTCACTGTCTTTTAAAATGTGACAATCATATTTTTCTCATGTCTTGTTTAAGAATTTTATACAACATGTTTAAGAAAACTTTTGGAAACTTATTATTTATTAAATATTGTTCCTTGTCATGACTCATGGGGTTTACGATTTCACCACCGGTAAACTATTATAGGGACTGTATTCATAACAGGACAATCATACGTCCCGTATCTGGTGACAGTAATGCATTTAGAAGATATTCGAATTTTTGTAACCATCGTAAATATGGGAAGTTTTACAGCAGCAGCCGAACACCTGAGTCTATCCAAACAATTTGTCAGCAGAAGAATGGTCGCGCTGGAGAAAAAAGTTTCAGCCCGATTACTGGTGCGAAATACCCGAAAGTTGTCCGTTACGGATACCGGCCAGGCTTTTTTTCATCATGCCCGGCGCATTCTGGAAGAGGTTCATGAAGCCGAGCAGGTTATCTCCGCCCGGCAGCAAAAACTGGCCGGGTCATTCAGGATTAGCCTGCCGATGACATACGGCATCAGGCGACTTGCCCCCCTGATTGTTGAATTTCAGACGGCGCATCCAGAACTTACCGTTCATATTGATATGAATGACAGATATGTCGATGTGGTGGGCGAAGGCTACGATATGGTTTTGCGCATCGGGAACCTGATGGACTCTACCTTAATTGCTCGCTGTCTGGGTAAATTACCGATGGTGATTTGCGCCAGCCCGGATTATCTCCGTTTGCACGGTACGCCTCTGGCGCCTTCTGAACTGGCGCAGCATAGCTGCCTTTTGTATGGTCGGGAGGGGCAATTCGGCTGGAAATTGACGGAGGAAAATTCACCGAATACGTATGCCGTCAGAGGCAATCTGAGCAGTAATAACGGGGACGTGATCCGCGAGGCCGCAGAAGCGGGGGCCGGTATTGCGCTTTTGCCGCTTTTTATCGTTGAAGACTCGCTGCAACAAGGCGCTTTAGTGCAGATATTGTCTGATTACTCGCCGCCTCCGCTGACGATCAGCGCGCTGTATCCAAAACATCGCCAGCGCAGCGCAGTGACCCGGATCTTATTGCCATTTCTGGCCGAAAGAATTGCCGGCATCGTCGACCCGATTAAAAAAATATGAGTGATGTAGGGGCTTATGTTGTCAACTAAATCAGGATAGTGAATATGTTATTTGAGTATTGATGGGCTCAGGCAGTGACATAAAATGGCCGTGTCAAGCCGACGCTGATAACTATCATATGATCATCAAAGTGATGTAATCCCTGGTATTCCAGAAGGGATAAGATGTTCGTTGCTCTTTAAAATTATGCTTGCCTGATGTTCGGTTGAAATTAAACGCGTTCTCTTTTTTCTGTCATATCGCGTCTGACTTGTCCTGGCGTTTTCCCAAAGTATTGATGGAATCGTCTTGAAAAGGCTTGCTGACTGGAAAAACCTACGATAAAGGACACATCCATTATCGGTGTCCTGGTTGTCGATAAAAGTTCAAAGGCCTTATTTAATTTTAACTCTGTCACATACTGACCAAGGGTTACGCCGGTATGCGACTTGAATATTCTCTGGAGGTGCCAGGGAGAATATCCTGATCTCGCGGCTATATCAGTAATTCGTAATGGTTTGTCTGTATTGTTGTGGAGCCATTCAAGTAGAACGTCGAGCACACTTTTGTACATGATAATACATCTGCCATTTTCGGTTATTGATTATGTATCAACGTATCATAATCATAATGCTTATATCGAACTTTATTGTGCAGTTTTTTTGATGATAACCAGCAATAAAATCATGCAGCATCGGCAACCTTGTTGTGTATGTTGGTAGTGTCTTATGAGCGCTTTTATTTTGAGGATTGAATATGAAAAGAATTGGCATCAATGGTTTCGGTCGTATCGGTAGACTGGTATTACGCCGGATTCTGGAAACTGAACTGAATGTGGAAATTGTCGCTATAAACGATCTCACCTCGCCGGATGTTTTGGCTTATTTGCTGAAATATGATTCAAACTATGGTCCCTTTAACGGCACGGTTTCCCATGCTGACGGTTCAATTATCGTCAATGGTAAAGTCATCAAAGTATTTGCTGAGAAAAATGCGGGTGATATCCCCTGGGGTAGCCTGGGTATTGATGTTGTTGTGGAATGTACCGGTTTTTATACTTCAGCAGAAAAAGCAAATGCCCATATTGAAGCCGGAGCGAAAAAAGTGCTTATCTCCGCGCCTGCTGGCGATATGAAGACCATCGTTTATCATGTGAATGATGAAACGCTCACTTCTGCTGATAACATTATTTCCGTTGCGTCCTGTACGACAAACTGTCTGGCTCCGGTGGCAAAAGCCCTGAATGACGCCTTTGGTATTAACGTCGGCACGATGACGACGGTACATGCTTATACCGGCACCCAGGCTCTGGTGGATGGTCCCCGAGGTAAAGACTTCAGGGCTTCTCGTGCTGCGGCGGAAAATATTATCCCGCATACGACAGGGGCGGCCAAAGCGATTGGTCTTGTTATTCCTGAACTTAACGGGAAACTGAAAGGTCATGCCCAGCGTATTCCGGTAAAAACGGGTTCAGTGACGGAGTTAGTGACCGTCCTGAATAAGACCGTCACCGTTGAAGAGGTCAATAACGCGCTGAGAAATGCAACAGTTGATAATGAGTCATTTGGCTATACGGATGAGCCAATTGTATCGTCTGATATTATTGGCATCCATTTTGGTTCCGTTTTTGATGCGACCCAAACGGAAGTAACAGAATTTGACGGCGTGCAACTGGTCAAGACGGTCGCCTGGTATGATAATGAATACGGGTTTGTGACCCAGTTGGTCAGAGTATTGAAGAAGTATATTTCCCTCTGATTTTTGTTGAAAAGAAGCCCCTGCACAAAAATGCGGGGGTTTTTAAATGGTGATATAAATTTAGGTTATGTCGGATTTTTATTGTTGATGTGCGCTGTCGTTCAGGTAATGAAAACGGCAAACATGGCTTCGTACTGCGTAAGAAAAGGAACCGGACAGAAAAGGAATAGCAGGCATGGTAAGCGTGACATATTTTATACCGCTGAGTGGAAGTAATCCGTTTGCTTCAGTAGACTTTTCCTACAGGGTTTGAATAGCGAAACGCGGCAGGTGACGTCATCACCATGTATCGGCCTGCCTGAGGCTGTGGTTTGCAGGGACAATTGTTCAGGATAATGCGACTTTCCGTTAGTCAGGCATTATCTGTTGAGGAGTTATCTGAAAATGAAAGCTGCGGCTGACAATATTCTGTTTCCTGCTCTTGAGCAGACGTTCATGGCGGTTGTCCTCGTCGACGAGCGTAACCGGGTTCTGTTCTTTAACGAAGCCGCAGAGAAATTGTGGGGCTATTCCAGGGATGAAGTGCTTGGCCGGGATATGAATATATTAATTCCCGGGCCTCTGAAGCATGTTCACGGGGATTATGTCCACCATCACCGCGACGGGGGAAATTCCCGGGTTGTCGGGATGAATCGTGAACTTCAACTGGAACGAAAAGACGGCACGCAGGTCTGGACCAGCTTTTCGCTCTCCAAAATAGACGTGGATGGCCGCATCCACTACATGGCCGCCGCCAGGGACGTCAGCAAAGAGGTAGCCAGGCGCGAGCAAAACCGTCTGTTGTTGCTTGCCGTCAATAACACGGACAGAGCCGTGGTTGTTCTGGATGAACAACGCCGTATTGTCCAGACCAACCGTGCGTTCACCAGTATGTTTGGATATGGCGCAGACGAGGCCATGAACCAGGTATTCCCTGATTTCCTGCTGTCTTCAGGAAACAGCGATGATGCGCTAAAGCGTGTGGAAGAACATCTGCGGGGAAGTCGCTGGTTTCAGGAAGAACTCCTCACCGCGACCAGAAACGGCAGGGAGGTCTGGAGCCGGGTTTCGGTAAACCCTGTCCTCAATGAGCGTGACCACCGCCAGACCCGTAACCTTGTCGTAACCTTCGTTGATATTACGGAAGAACGTAATATTCGTAATCTGGAACGGGATGTACTGGCCGCGCTGACCAGCCGGATGACTTTCCAGGAAACGGGTGATTACATCTGCCAGCGAATTGGAAATATTGCGCCAGGCGTACTGGTCTCGGTATGCCGGATCGTCGATAACCGGATGCGCCCGTGGGCAGCTCCCGGTTTTCCAAAAGAATATGGTGAATACTGGGATGGCGTGGCCGTCGGTGAAGGCGTGGCAAGCTGCGGTACTTGTGCTGCGCGTGGCGAGCCCGTCATGGTTCAGGATATCAGCACCGATCCTCTATGGGCTCCCTATAAACATCAGATGTTGCCTCATGGTTTTCGGGCATGCTGGACATACCCTGTAAAACGTCGAGATGGTTCCGTGGCAGGGACGTTTGCTTTTTATTTCAGGACACAGAATGAGCCGGATACGTTTCTGGTTCGTATTGCCGATGCCAGCGTTCATCTTTGCGCTCTGGCGATTGAGCGGGAGGAAGGACGCCAGCAAATCGACCGACTGGTTCGGTTCGATGCCCTTACGGGGCTGCCCAATCGTCAGTATCTCTATCACCATCTGGATAAACTGCTGTCGGGTAATGAACCGGAACTCGCCGTGTTTTTCCTCGATATTAACCGCTTTCGTAAGGTGAATGAGTCACTGGGGTATTCCGCTGGCGACCAGGTGATTATCACGCTGGCTAACCGCTTGCAGGAGAGGTTCGGGCCGCATCACTTTATCAGCCGGGTGGGTGGCGCGCAGTTTGTCGTGGTGGCGAGCGCCTGTCGTGTTGATGAGGCCTCACACCTGGCTGAGCTTATGCAGCATATCGTTGGCGCTGAAATGAGCGCCGCCGGGCAGACCTTCGAGCTTAAAGCCTGTATTGGGATCAGCCATTCCATTGGCGGCGACAGGGAAACGCTGCTGGCCCACGCCGAGAGCGCGATGGAGCGGGTACGTGAAAGCGGTGGAAGCTATCAGTTTTTTAACCCGGAACTGAATCAGGCCGTCATGCAACGTCTGAAACTGGGCATGGCGCTGCGAAATGCGATTACGGAGGGTCATTTGCGGCTGGAATATCAGCCTCAGATCAGGGCTGCGGACGGGCAGGTATACGGTTTTGAAGCACTGACCCGATGGCACGATCCGCACGCTGGCGACATCTCTCCAGGGACGTTTATTCCTCTGGCTGAAGAGACGGGAGAGATAGAGCATATCGGCCTCTGGGCGCTGCGTGAAGTCTGCCGACAGCTTTTTGAATGGCGGGAAAAGGGCACGAATGTGTCGGCGGTATCTGTAAACCTGTCTGCCCATAACTTCCGTAAGCCTGATTTACCCCGTTATATCGCCGACCTGCTGAATGAATATCAACTGCCCGGCAATGTCCTGACCATTGAAATTACGGAAAGCGCCATGATGGAACTGACGGACGAGATGCTTGCGCGGGTCAGGGAGATTCGTGCGATGGGCGCGGGGGTCTCAATGGATGATTTTGGCACCGGCTTTTCCAGTCTGGCCAGCCTGGCGTATCTGCCGGTGACGGAGGTCAAAATTGATAAAAGCTTCATTGACCGGTTCGCCCGCGATCGTCGCGTCAATGCGCTTGTCGAAGCGGTTGTCAGTATTGGGCATAACCTCGACCTGACGGTTGTGGCGGAAGGTGTGGAAAATACCCATCAGCATCAGCAACTGAGAAAAATGGGCTGTTCCGTACTTCAGGGATTTCTTTTTTCCCGACCATTGTCGGCGAATACGTTACCGGTATGGCTAGAGGCTTACCGTTCACCCTTGCAGGATGCACAATCATGAAGAAAAAACTGTTACAGATGCTGAATTTGCGTCTGCTTATTATTGCTTTTGCGTTTCTGATGACCCTCCTTACTCTTTTCAATAGTTTCTATTCAGCCTGGCGTGTCCAGAAGCAGGTACTTATTGAGAATGAACTCAGTGAAAACCAGGCATATGCGGAGAGGATTGCTTCCACTATTGATTTGTATCTGGCGGTTTTCATGGAGCGTCTGGAATACAGTGCGAGCGTCATCGGTCAGCATTTCGATGATGAGAGCATTATCGCTGGTGAAATGATGAGGATGCAGCGGCGAGATTTTGGTTTTGATTCCGTTACGCTGGTGGATGAAAAAGGCAAAATTATTGGCGTGCTGCCTGAATCCCTGAACCTGAAGGGGAAAATGCTGACCACGCCAGGCGGCGTCGAGGCTCTCAAAGAAATGCAGCCGACGGTCAGCAGCGCCTACAATTCACTGTCCGGTAATCTGGTGGTGTATATTTCACATCCCGTCAGGAATGCGCAGGGGAAATACCTCGGTTTTATTGGCGGCGCGATTTATCTGCAAAGAAGCAACGTTCTTTCTGCGCTCATTTCTAATCATTTCCGCAATGATGACAGCTATATTTATGTCGTTGATAAAAATGACCAGCTCTTATATCACCCCGATCCGGCCCGCAGAGGGGAAAAAGAGGAAGGCAATGCCGCAGTGAAAGCCGTGGAGCAAGGGCTGAGCGGCGCGATGGAGGTGACAAACTCCCGTGGCGTGGAAATGCTGGCGGGGTATGCCAGTATAAACACCTCGGGCTGGGGCGTTGTGGCGCAAAAACCAAAAGATAAAACCCTTACTGCGCTTGATGGGCTCATGTGGCAAATGATACGCGGCGTTGTACCGCTGGGTATTGTGGGGTTGTTTATTCTCTGGTGGCTGGGGAATGAAATCGTCAGACCATTGCGTCAACTAGCGGATCACGCCATTTCGATGGACAGCGATGAGTCCGCAGAAAAAGTACGAAACGTTCGATCGTGGTATATCGAAGCCTCCCGACTCAGGCGCGCGTTGCTTCAGGGAATGGAATTAATCCGGGAGAAAATGAAATGGCTGAACGATCAGGCCAGCACTGACCCGCTTACCGGCCTGGTCAACCGACGGGCGGCAGAAAACCTGCTGGCTGAATACGAACATCAGCAGCGACAGTTTGCGGTGATTTCTCTGGATATCGATCGCTTCAAAGCCGTCAACGACACGTTTGGTCATGACATTGGCGATGTTACGTTAAAAGCGCTGGCGCAGCTGCTGAAGCGAAGCTGTCGTAAAAATGATACCGCCTGCCGTATGGGAGGAGAGGAGTTTATGATGTTTTTCCCGGAGACGTCGGTAGAGGCTGCGGCGGATATTGCGGAGCGGCTGAGAAAAGAGGTCGCCGCCGCAAAGATAGAGACGGTAGGGCATATCACCATTTCTCTTGGCGTGACGGTGTGGCCGTCGGGCGTTGACTCTGTCTCTCAGGCGCTGAAACGGGCTGATGAATTGATGTACCAGGCGAAACAGGCGGGCAGAAACCAGGTGGTCGCCGGATAAAAAAGCAGGCGAATACCTTATTCGTATTCGCCTGTTATTGAATTATTTGCCCGTGTATTCAAAGACGATAATAGAACCCGGGTTACTCAGATTATGCGTTGGATGGTTGGATTCATCCATCACATTACCAAAGTTATCCGTCGCCACGTAGATTTTACGGGTGTCCGGGCTGACCAGCACCATGCGGTAACGGTTTGCCGTGTGGAAATATTTCGCGACGTCACCCTGAACATCTTTCTTATCGGCATTCAGCAGAACGCGGTACAGCGCGCCATTTTTCATGGAGCTGATAATCACCGAGTTTCGCCAGCCTTTAATTACGCCGTTTTCCGGGTAGTATGCCACGCTGGATGGCGCAATTGTCGGCCAGCAGATATATGAAGAATCCGGGCCGCAGCTGGCGTCGTTATAGGTAAAGCCTTCTTTGACCGTAAAGAACGTTTTAATCGGCGCTTTAAAGTCTGCGGCTTTCCACTCTGTTTCTTTCTGGACAGGAACGCCTGCCGGAATATGGTTAGGGTCCCAGGTCAGAGACGGGCAATTCGCCGCTTCAGAGTAGTTGGCATAAACGTAAGCCTGATCGTCCTGGAAACCGGCAACGTGTGGCCAGCCATAGTTGCCGCCGGGTTCGAGGATATTCAACTCGTCATCGGAGGATGGCCCTTGTTCGGATGCGTAAAGGGTATCACCAATAAATACCAGTCCCTGAGGGTTACGGTGTCCGTAAGTAAACAGGTGGCTTTTGATGCCTTTAATAACAGGGTTATCATCTGGAATGGAGCCATCGGTATTCAGACGCAGCACTTTACCGGCATAGGCGGCATAGTCTTTATTCTTCAGTTCATCCTCAGTGGGAATACGCTGAGCTTCGATAGGTTTACAGAAATTCGCGCCCTGGTTATGCCCTTGTTCACCGATGGTATAATATAACTTCCCGTCCGGGCCAAAGCGCAGGCGTCCACCGTTATGGTCATTGCCCGCCGGGAATCCAGCCAGGATCTCTTTTTCATTACCCAGCTTCTGGGTTTTTTCGTCATATTCCAGGCGAACGATTTTGGCGTGTTCCTTGTCGCCGTTCATATAGGTATAGGCCGTATAAACATAATTATCGCCACCCGGTTTCATGAAGTTCGGTGACAACGCCAGGCCCAGAACGCCTTCATGCTGCGGCCCGGTATGAACCCCGCTCAGCGTAATGGCGACTTTTTTCTCACCGGTTTTCGGGTTGATACGATCGATAGAAGCGGCTTTACGTTCGGTTACCCATAAATAATCATCCGGCCCCCACACCATATCCCACGGGGCATCAAGCCCGCTAATGAGGACATGCGCGGAAAAAGGTTCTGAGGCTTGTATCTCGGTTTGTTTTGAATTTGCGGCCTGTGATGAGGTTGCGGCATAACTAACGCCAGATATGGCAAGGGCTAACGTAACAGCCTGACTGATGCGCTTTATTTTATTATTCATCATTGCGTTCCTGTATATGATAAATAGTTTCGACGGATGTCGAAATTTTCAAAGATGTAACAACTATTGTCCTTGAGAGGTAATTTGTCAAGTTGCGCCAGAAGCCGATAATTTATTAAAAATGAATCTGTTGCGATAAGGTGGAATAAGTCGATTTGGGTGTATTGGCATTGGAGTGTTGTTTAACGTGTTGTTTGTACTGAATGTTTTCTCTGGCAGTTGTTAGAGGTTCATTTGTTGGCTTCTCACAATATCGCGATATGAATTTATTGTCTCATTTTTTGAAATTCACTGTCCGACATGTGTTGTTAATGTTGATTTTCACCCACTGGATTATGTGGTTGTGTTCTATAATGAGAGTGATGTCCATGAATAATCTCTATTTTTCAGTGATAACACTTTATTTAAGGATTATCAGGCACATTTCTACCGGAGATGGTATTGTCTGAACGCGGATTTTAATTCTTGTTATTTATTTTTATAAAAGGTAATGTCATGAGATAAGGGACTGTATCTAAATATTCCCCATAAATCTTCTTTTCCTGTTTTGCATTTTGATTACGATATCGTTGATACCTGTGACAAGTAAATGATTACCGGTCATCTTAAGCTGGAGGGCATATTTATATGGCAGAACAACATTCATCAGCATGGTCACCTTTACGTAACCGTGTTTTTTTCATGTTATGGATAGCCACACTCTTTTCCAATATCGGGACCTGGATGAATGATGTTGGCGCCGGTTGGTTGATGACCAATTTAAGCCCGGACCCTGTCATGATTGCCGCTATTCAGGCAATGACCACGCTGCCCGTATTCTTGCTGGCGTTACCGGCGGGGGCCATTGCGGATATTTTCGACAAGAGAAAGTTACTTATTCTTGTTAATATTATGATGCTGTGTGCCGCATCTCTGCTCGCAATTATCGTCTATTTTAATGTTGTCAGTATCGGATGGTTATTATTCATCACGTTTATTCTCGGATCCGGCGCCGCGTTTTTAGGCCCGGCATGGCAGGCCATTGTACCTGCTATTGTTGAACCTCATGAATTAAAATCCGGGATTGCGTTAAATAGTATGGGTATTAACATCAGCCGGGCGATCGGGCCCGCGCTGGCCGGTATTTTGATTTCACAGGTCGGTCTTTATCTTCCTTTTCTTCTGAATGCGTTGAGTTTTATTGCGATTATTGCTGCGGTATGGTGGTGGAAAGGAGAAGAAAAAACGAACGGGAGTCTTCCGGCTGAATCTGTTGTTGCCGCAATGGTTTCAGGTTTGCGTTATGCCCGTTACAGCCCTGAATTAATGAGAACAATAATAAAGGCTGCCAGCTTCTTTGTTTTTGCCAGCGCGTATTGGGCAATGCTCCCGTTGGTGGTGAGACTCTCACTTCAGGGAGATGCAACATTATATGGCGTGTTAACAACCAGTATCGGGATCGGCGCTGTCTGTGGCGCATTCAGTTTGCCCGCGCTGCGTAAGCGACTCAGTGCCGGCGCTCTTATTACCTCAGGAACATTCGGTACTGCTGCCGTATTACTGATATTCGCCGGAGCAGCATCTCAATATGCCGCCATTTTCGCCAGTATTGTGGCTGGTTTCAGCTGGATTATTACCTTGTCAACGCTCATGATATCAGCCCAGACAGCGCTCCCGGACTGGGTTCGCGCAAGAGGGCTGGCCTTATACCTGACCGTGTTTTCCGGGTCAATGGCATTCGGTTCTCTGGTCTGGGGACAAATTGCCTCGCATACGTCAGTAACCACAGCATTACTTTCTGCCGCAATCGGTATTGTCGTTGTCTGGTTATGCGTATTAAAGGTAAAAATTGACCATGACAATATTAACTTGCAGCATTCAGATCACTTTAGCCTTGCTGAGGACGGTCTTAATGATATTACCGGCCATACCGGTCCGATGCTGGTGTCTGTTTATTATCATGTCGATGCTGAAAAGAATGGCCAATTTATCAGTTTGATGAAAAAGTTAAAAAATATCCGGTTAAGGGATGGCGGTTACGCCTGGGGACTGTTTGTGGTTCCTGAGAAATCCAATGAATTTATTGAAACATTCATGGTGTCGTCATTGGCTGAACATCTGCGTCAGCACGACAGAGCGACTGTCGATGACAGACAAATACAGCAACAGCTGGATGACATCATTCTGGATAAAAAAGCAACACACTATTTTTCTGCGAGTGTAGCGGAATCCTTTGTCATACAAGAGGAATAAGAATAAGCGTTCAGCTTATACCGTCTGGTGAATACTCGAACGTTGTGGGGCGGCAGGACTGAATCACGCATCATCCTGTCTGCCTCGTGGCAATGTAGAAATGCAAAATCACAAGACGATGGCTGATTGTGGTGGTTTTACTGAACCCGGCTGATGTCAGGAGAGGTATGTATGGTGTCCCCTGCAGGAATCGAACCTGCAACTAGCCCTTAGGAGGGGCTCGTTATATCCATTTAACTAAGGAGACGAGGCGGCACGAGTATAGCGTTTTTTACCCTGCACAGTAAGTATATCGCCGCCTGACTGCTCAAACAGTCGCCATTCAGGACTGTTTTTTCTGCTTTTCTGCTTTCTTTCCGGCACGCAGCCTGGCCTCTTCTTTGCGTCTGGCGCTCATATCATTACGGATCTGCGCATGGCTCATAAGCGCGAAGATGAATGTACCGCCGCAGATATTCCCCGCCAGCGTGGGCAAAGCAAAGGGCCAGAAAAAGTCGCTCCAGTGCAGCGTGCCGTTAAACACCAGATAGAGGATTTCAACCGAACCCACGACGATATGGGTCGTGTCAGCGAGGGCGATAAGCCAGGTCATCAGAATGATCACCACGATTTTTGCGGCGCCGGCAGCAGGAAACATCCATACCATTGTGGCAATGATCCAGCCGGAAATAATGGCATTGGCAAACATCTCGCCAGGGCTGTTTTTCATCACATCCATGCCGATTTTGACAAACGCATCGCGCGTTTCTTCGTCAAATATAGGCATATATTCAAAAGCCCATGCGGCGATGCCAGTACCGACCACGTTGCCCAGCAACACCACGCTCCAGAGACGCATCAGCAGACCTGCGTTGCCCATCGTCGGGTTTTGCATCACCGGCAGAACGGCGGTGACGGTATTTTCAGTAAACAACTGCTGGCGCGCCATGATGACGATGATAAAACCAAAGGTATAACCCAGATTCTCAAGTAAAAAACTGCCGGGGACGCCGTCCAGCTGTACGTGAAAAATACCTTTCGCCAGTAGCGAGGCGCCCATTGAGAGCCCTGCGGCAATGGCTGACCACAGCAGCGCCATGGCGTCACGCTCCAGCTCTTTTTCGCCGTCCTGGCGGATATGTTCGTGAATCGCCATCGCGCGTGAGGGGAGGCGATCCTCGTCGACCTCTATCTTTTTCCCGCGTTGTTTTTCTTCGCTTTCGACTTCGAGTTCGTCACTGTGTTGATCAATTTTCTCTTCGCTGAATTTATCCATTGTGAGACCTCGTGATGAACACATTTGTCTAAAGCGTAGTGGCTTTTATCCGACTGAAGGCAGGGCAAACTCTGAAATCGCAAAAAAGGCGACGCGCGTTTTTACCCGCCCGGTTAGAATGAAACCCGCCATGAGCCAGAGTTACAGGCTATGATCAAATCAACAAGAATCAGTATATAGACATCATTTGACGTGCTGTTACAATCGCTCACACCTAAACAGGCGGATACGGTCTCGTTCCGTCATGGATGGCAATCAGCGATAGCCATAATCAACAGGGAGACATTTATGAAGCTTCGCCTGTCGGCGCTTGCGCTGGGGAGCACACTGCTGGTGGGATGTGCAAGCTCCGGTACAGAACAGCAGGGGCGTTCAGATCCGCTCGAAGGATTTAACCGCACCATGTACAACTTCAACTTTAACGTGTTGGACCCGTATGTCGTTCGACCGGTCGCTGTCGCCTGGCGTGATTATGTTCCGCAGCCTGCCAGAAATGGTTTGAGTAATTTTACCAGCAACCTCGAAGAGCCTGCGATTATGGTGAACTATTTCCTACAGGGCGATCCCTATCAGGGCATGGTGCACTTCACCCGCTTCTTCCTGAATAGTATTTTGGGGATGGGGGGCTTTATTGATGTTGCGGGGATGGCGAATCCAAAACTACAGCGTGTTGAACCGCACCGTTTCGGCAGTACGTTAGGCCATTACGGCGTGGGGTATGGCCCCTACGTGCAACTTCCGTTCTATGGCAGCTTCACGCTGCGTGAAGATGGCGGTGATATGGCCGATACCCTTTATCCGGTACTTTCCTGGCTCACCTGGCCGATGTCTATTGGTAAATGGACCATTGAAGGAATTGAAACCCGCGCGCAACTGCTGGATTCCGATGGTCTGCTGCGTCAGTCTTCCGACCCGTATATTCTGGTGCGTGAAGCATACTTCCAGCGTCATGACTTCATCGCTAACGGCGGGAAGCTTAAACCGCAGGAAAACCCGAATGCCCAGGCGATTCAGGACGATCTCAAAGAGATTGATTCTGAATAACCACACGAGGCCAATAAAAAAGGTGAGTCTTTTGACTCACCTTTTTTTACGTCTGATGAAAATCAGAATGCGTAGTTAAAGTTCGTACCGAACAGCCAGGCTTTACCGTCAGACTTGAAGGAGTAAGCTGCCGGGCCTTCCCCTTCGGTGAATTTCACGTTCTGGCCGTGCATATAAGATGCGCCAACGTCAATAGAAGCATCTTCATTGAAGGCGTAAGTTGCACCCGCGCTCAGCCACAGACGGTCCTGATCGGGAATAGAAATGGAGCGTTTGTTTGCCGGAACCGGGCTATCGTCATACGCGATACCGGTACGGAAAGTCCAGTTTTTATCGTAGTAGTAGGTCGTACCCAACGCGATACGGTACGCATCCTTAAAGCTTTCATCTTTATAGAAGAGCGTCTGGCCGTCGTCGCCTTTGGCTTTTAACTCCTGGAACTGGCTCCAACTGGTATAAGTCAGGCTATAGTGGATAGCCCATTGCGGCGCGACGCGGTTATAACCGGAGATTTCCCACATTTCAGGCAGGTTCAGGGTTAAGGAACCATTCTGTGTTGCGCCGCCAGTGCCGTATGGCAGGCTTGAAAGCCCCATACTGGCGAAAATATTGTTCAGATTTGGGTTAATGGAGCTTTTGTAATCGCCTTCGAAGTCGATTTTTACTTCAGAGCGGTAGGTCAGGCCCCAACGGTTATCCTTGTCGAGTTCATACAGGATGCCTGCGTTCCAGCCGAATCCCCACTCATCACCCTTCAGGTGGGCGATCTGGGAGTCAGGGGAGTTAATGCCATCCGTCCACTGAGAGGGTACGCCTTGTCCAACCAGCTGTTGTGAAAGCACCGGACCGAGGGAACCCGCGTAGCGCTCAATTTTAGCCTTCGCGTAAACCGCATCAAAACCAACCCCGAAGCTCCAGCTATTATTCAGGCGATAGGCGCCGCTGAGGTTCAGGTTCACCGTTTGCAGGTCTGTTTTACCGCCATAGATACCGGCTGAATAATCTTTATTGAATTCGGTGGCGAGGCCATAGTTGGAGGTAATGGATGCCCCCCAACCGAACTGATCGTTGATCGGCGCAACGAAGTGCAGGTTAGGAACCCACGCTGTTGGCGCAATATTATTCGCGTTGGCATTTTGCCCGGTTAAGTTAGAGCGGCCGGTCACATTGACATCTGGATCGATATACACAGCACCCGCAGAGAAGGTGGGGCGATCGAACATCATAATTAACGCCGGGTTGCGGCTAACGTTACCGGCATCATCTGCGATAGCGCCTTCACCCGAATAAGCCCGGCCAAGGCCAGAGGAAGAAAATTCGTTTAACTGAAAGCCTGCAGACCAGGCCTGTGTGGAGACGATTGCCACTGCGACTGCGAGAGCAGACTTTGTAAACAGGGTTTTCTGGCTCATGACCATAACCTCATCGATTTATTTTTATACAAACTATGTTACATACCGTAACAGGAGCGCGAAGTGTAGGGTCTGAGGTACGACAGAGAAATCAGACCAGTGGCGTGAGTATAGGTCTGACCAGCTGGAATGTTGCAAGTATGTTTATAATATTTTTCAATTGTGATCGTAGAAACGCGATCCAGCTGGCAAATTTGAGACCTGGCGCACTCACTCGATTGGGCGATTTTTGTTTTAGATCATTTTTAAGTGTGATTTCGGTCACTTATCCCATTTTGCGTCATTAACGACTGGAGAGCCTTTTTCCACGAGCGTAAAATATCCTCAATATTTATCTGGCACTTTGAGTGCAAATACAGAGGAAATCTACAATGAGTAAATGCAGTGCTGATGAAACCCCGGTTTGCTGCTGTATGGATGTTGGCACCATTATGGACAACTCCGATTGCACCGCGTCTTACAGCCGTGTGTTTGAAAACCGCGCGCAGGCCGAAGAGACGCTGGCGGCTCTGACAGAAAAAGCGCGTGGCGTGGAGTCTGAACCTTGCCAGATTACATCCACCTTTACCGAAGAAGCTGAAGGCGTGCGTCTGGACATCGACTTTGTCTTCGCCTGCGAAGCTGAAACGCTGATCTTCCAGCTGGGTCTGCGTTAATCCCCTTCTTTGAATGCCCCTGTCAAATTCTGGCAGGGGCATTTTCGTAACCCTCTGTTACTATCCTCTGTGTCTTAGCTCTCACTTTCTGGCGTCTCCGCTTGGCGAAATGTAAAAAATTGGTTAAGACTGTGATCAGGTCAGACCACTTATTTTATTTTTTACAGGGGAATGTTATGAGTCAGGCTTTACCACTGGTTACCCGCCAGGGCGATCGTATCGCCATTGTAAGCGGATTACGTACGCCGTTTGCTCGTCAGGCCACCGCTTTTCATGGCATTCCTGCTGTTGAGTTGGGAAAAATGGTTGTTGGGGAATTGCTGGCGCGCAGTGAAATACCTGCCGAGGTTATTGAGCAACTGGTTTTTGGCCAGGTGGTGCAAATGCCTGAAGCTCCCAACATCGCCCGGGAAATTGTGCTGGGTACGGGGATGAATGTTCACACCGATGCCTACAGCGTAAGCCGGGCGTGCGCGACCAGTTTTCAGGCGGTAGCGAATGTTGCGGAAAGCCTGATGGCGGGGACGATTCGCGCGGGGATTGCTGGCGGCGCGGACTCCTCTTCCGTGTTACCCATTGGCGTCAGCAAAAAGTTGGCGCGTATACTGGTGGACGTCAATAAAGCCCGCACGACCGGGCAAAAACTCAAACTCTTTTCCCGCCTGCGTCTGCGAGACCTGATGCCTGTTCCGCCCGCGGTCGCTGAATATTCCACCGGGCTGCGGATGGGCGATACGGCCGAGCAAATGGCGAAAACCTATGGCATTACGCGTGAGCAGCAGGATGCGCTGGCGCATCGTTCCCATCAACGTGCCGCACAGGCCTGGGCTGAAGGTAAACTGGCGGATGAGGTAATGACGACATATGCGCCGCCGTATAAAGAGCCTTTTTCTGAAGATAATAATATTCGTGGCAACTCTACTCTGGCAGATTATGCGAAGCTGCGCCCCGCGTTTGATCGACAACATGGGACGGTCACGGCGGCGAACAGTACGCCGCTGACGGATGGCGCGGCAGCCGTCATCCTGATGACGGAGTCTCGCGCTAAAGAACTTGGCCTGGCGCCGTTGGGCTATCTGCGTAGCTATGCGTTTACCGCAATTGACGTCTGGCAGGACATGCTGCTGGGCCCGGCCTGGTCGACGCCGCTGGCGCTGGAGCGGGCCGGATTAACGCTGGCCGATCTCTCGTTAATTGATATGCATGAAGCCTTTGCCGCTCAGACGCTGGCTAACATTCAACTGCTTGGCAGCGAGCGTTTTGCTCGCGACGTACTGGGCAGGGCGCATGCGACCGGGGAAGTGGATGACAGTAAGTTTAACGTCCTCGGCGGGTCGATTGCCTATGGACATCCGTTTGCCGCAACGGGGGCGCGGATGATCACGCAAACCCTGCATGAGCTACGCCGTCGGGGAGGCGGTTTTGGCCTGGTGACCGCGTGTGCTGCGGGGGGTTTAGGGGCGGCAATGGTTCTGGAGGCGGAATAATGGACATGACATCAGCGTTCACGCTTAACGTGCGTCTGGATAACGTCGCGGTCGTCTCTATTGATGTCCCCGGTGAGAAAATGAATACCCTGAAGGCGGAGTTCGCGACGCAGGTTCGCGCCATCCTGAAACAGATTCGGGAAAACAAGGCGCTGCGCGGTGTGGTTTTTATTTCTGCGAAGCCGGATAACTTTATCGCGGGGGCGGATATCAACATGATCGGCAACTGCAAAAGCGCGCAGGAAGCTGAAACGCTGGCGCGTCAGGGCCAGCAGATAATGGCTGAAATTCAGGCGCTGTCTGTTCCGGTTGTCGCCGCCATTCACGGCGCGTGTCTCGGCGGTGGGTTAGAGATGGCACTGGCTTGCCATCGGCGCATTTGTACTGATGATGCGAAAACCGTGCTGGGTCTGCCGGAAGTGCAACTGGGGCTGCTGCCAGGGTCTGGCGGTACGCAGCGATTACCGCGCCTGGTTGGGGTGAGTACGGCGCTGGACATGATCCTCACCGGTAAGCAGTTACGGCCAAAACAAGCGCTCAGGGTTGGTCTGGTGGATGAAGTCGTGCCGCACGCCATCTTGCTTGAGGCCGCCGTGGAACTGGCGATTAAAGGGCGTTCCGCTCAGCGGAATTTACCGGTGCGTGAGCGTATTCTGGCCGGGCCGCTTGGGCGCACGCTGCTGTTTCGCATGGTCAGTAAAAAAACCGGGCAGAAAACGCAGGGTAATTACCCGGCGACAGAGCGAATCCTTGAGGTGATTGAAACCGGGCTGGCGCAGGGAAGCAGCAGCGGATACGACGCGGAAGCGCGGGCGTTTGGCGAGCTGGCGATGACGCCGCAGTCGCAGGCGTTGCGGAATATCTTTTTTGCCAGCACCGAAGTGAAAAAAGATCCGGGGAGCGATGCGCAGCCTGGCCCGTTAGCCAGCGTAGGCGTGCTGGGCGGAGGTCTGATGGGCGGCGGTATTGCTTACGTGACGGCCTGTAAAGGCGGCTTGCCGGTTCGCATCAAAGATATTAATGCCAAAGGCATCAACCACGCGCTGAAGTACAGCTGGGATCAGCTTGAAACCAAAGTTCGCCGCCGCCATATCAAAGCGGGCGAACGCGACAAACAGCTGGCGCTAATCTCCGGCTCAACGGATTACCGTGGCTTCTCGCATCGGGATCTGGTTATTGAAGCGGTGTTTGAAGATCTGGCGTTAAAACAGCAGATGGTGGCGGAAGTCGAGCAAAACTGCGCTCCTCACACCATTTTTGCCTCCAACACCTCATCTTTACCCATCGGCGACATCGCGGCTAACGCGGCCAGGCCTGAGCAGGTGATTGGTTTGCACTTCTTTAGCCCGGTAGAAAAAATGCCGTTGGTGGAGGTCATTCCTCATGCGACAACCTCCGCGCAGACGATCACCACGACCGTTAAGCTGGCGAAAAAACAGGGCAAAACGCCGATTGTGGTCAGCGATAAAGCCGGGTTCTACGTTAATCGTATTCTTGCCCCGTATATCAACGAAGCAATACGGCTGCTGACCGAAGGTGAACGCGTCGAAGCGATCGACGCCGCGCTGGTCAAGTTTGGTTTTCCGGTCGGGCCAATCCAACTTTTGGATGAGGTTGGCATCGATACAGGCACTAAAATTATACCTGTACTGGAGGCCGCTTACGGCGAACGTTTTAGCGCGCCTGCAAACGTTGTTGCCTCAATTTTGAATGACGATCGCAAAGGCAGAAAAAATGGTCGCGGTTTCTATCTTTATGGCGTGAAAGGGCGTAAAAGCAAAAAACAGGTCGACCCTGCAATTTATAGGCTTATTGGTACGCAAGGGCAGAGCCGACTTTCTGCGCAGCAAATGGCTGAGCGGTGCGTGATGTTAATGCTCAATGAAGCGGCGCGCTGCTTTGATGAGAAGGTGATCCGCAGCGCGCGTGATGGCGACATCGGCGCGGTATTTGGTATTGGTTTTCCGCCGTTTCTTGGCGGCCCGTTCCGTTATATGGACACTCTCGGCGCGGGTGAAGTGGTTGCGGTTCTGCAACGACTGGCTACGCAGTATGGCGACCGGTTTACCCCGTGCGAGCGCTTATTGCGGATGGCTGAACGCGGTGAACGTTTCTGGAACAGTGGGGAAACAGACCTGAAGGAATAAGGTCATATCAGGACGAGACCGCACCGAATGACTGTGTGGTGGTCAATTTGTAAACAAAGATTGACTATACTTACGCCATTGAGGTAAAAAACAGCGTTTCATTCGGTGAATGGATAAGGCACAATGCCGGCCACCGCATTTTTATCATACCCGTCAGGGTTTTTGCTAAGAATGTGGGTGATTCTGGTTAACAAAAGCGGTGCAATATGCAAGTTTTTATCATGCGTCACGGCGACGCGGCCCTCGATGCCGCCAGTGATTCGGTTCGTCCCTTAACCTCGTGTGGTTGTGACGAATCCCGCCTTATGGCGAACTGGCTGAAAGGTCAAAAAGTGGATATCGAACGTGTTCTGGTGAGCCCGTTTCTACGAGCCGAACAAACGTTGGATGTGGTAGGGGAGTGTATGAACCTGCCTGGCAATGTGGACGTTTTGCCGGAGCTTACTCCTTGCGGCGATGTCGGTATGGTCAGCGCCTGGTTGCAGACGCTGGCGAATGAAGGCGTCGCATCGGTGTTAGTGATCTCTCACCTGCCTTTGGTGGGGTATCTGGTGTCTGAACTCTGTCCTGGCGAGACGCCGCCAATGTTCACTACATCTGCGATTGCCAGCGTAACGCTTGATGAAAGCGGCAAAGGGATTTTCAACTGGCAGATGAGCCCGTGTAATCTGAAAATGGCAAAAGCGATTTAACGTTATTATCGTCGGTTGGATACCGTGCCTGATGGCGCTTCGCTTATCAGGCCTACAGCCTGCACTGATCCCGTAGGCCGGATAAGGCGCCTGATGGCGCTTCGCTTATCAGGCCTATAGCCTGCACTGACCCCGTAGGCCGGATAAGGCGCTTGCGCCGCCATCCGGCAATCGGCATTGTCAGGGAAGCTCCGGCGGCAACCACTCTTCTACTTCAATCAATACCAACAGCGCAGCGTCCCCGCCGTACTCTTTTGGCGCCTGATGGAAGGCCATAACGTGCGGATGTTGCGCCAGCCATAACGGCGTTTGTTGCTTAAGAATATGCTTTCCGTGGCCGTGCATCACACAGGCGCAAAAGATATGCTCGCGGCGACAGGCGGCAATCAGCGCCCCCAGCTCTTGTTTGGCCTGCTGTTGCGTCAGACCGTGCAAATCCAGGAACAACTCCGGCGAATAGTCGCCCCGACGCATTTTCTTCAGTTCGAAATGGCTGACGTCGGTACGTACATATTTCACCGGGCCGTCGGTATTCAATAACGGTTGAAATTCATCGGAGAAATAGTGGCTGGCATCAGCCTGCTCCTGTATCAGACGTTTGACCGGGACTTCTGTGATTTTTTTACGTTGCGGTCGGTGGACAATGGTGTCCTGCTTAATCTGGCGGGTGCCGGTCATTAACTGCCGGAACAACGCCTGGTCCTCCACGCTGAGCGATGTTTTCTTTTTCATTCGAACGTCTCATCTTTTATTTTGCGTTAGTTTACCCGACTCAGGGGACATTCGTTCAGCCAAAACGCAATTTTCACGCTCTGGCGCCGCGTGAGTGCTGATTTATCGCCGTCTTCGTGGCAAACTAGCCGCCGAATTTAATGCGAGCATGCCCTGGAGGAATACGTGGATAAAATTTTCGTCGATGAAGCAGTGAGTGAGCTGCATACCATTCAGGACATGTTGCGCTGGGCGGTAAGCCGGTTTAGCGCGGCGAATATCTGGTATGGTCACGGCACGGACAACCCGTGGGATGAGGCCGTACAGCTGGTACTGCCGTCACTTTATCTGCCGCTGGATATTCCAGAAGACATGCGCACCGCGCGTCTGACGTCCAGCGAACGTCACCGCATTGTTGAACGGGTCATTCGCCGTGTCAACGAGCGTATTCCGGTGGCCTACCTGACCAATAAAGCCTGGTTCTGCGGCCATGAATTCTATGTTGATGAACGCGTATTAGTGCCACGTTCGCCGATTGGCGAGCTGATCAACAACCGCTTCGCGGGGCTTATCAGCGAGCAGCCGCACCACATTCTGGATATGTGTACCGGCAGCGGATGTATCGCTATCGCCTGTGCTTATGCTTTCCCGGAGGCGGAAGTGGATGCCGTTGATATCTCCAGCGACGCGTTAGCCGTAACCGAACACAACATTGAAGAGCACGGTCTGCTCAACCATGTCACGCCGATTCGCTCCGATCTGTTCCGCGATCTGCCGAAAGTGCAGTATGACCTGATTGTGACGAACCCGCCGTACGTTGATGCGGAAGATATGTCCGATCTGCCGAATGAATATCGTCATGAACCTGAACTGGGCCTGGCGTCCGGCACTGACGGTTTAAAACTGACCCGCCGTATTCTGGGCAACGCGCCGGACTACTTGTCCGATGACGGTATTCTGATTTGTGAAGTCGGAAACAGCATGGTACATCTGATAGAACAATATCCCGATGTACCGTTTACCTGGCTGGAGTTCGATAACGGCGGCGACGGCGTCTTTATGCTGACGAAAGCGCAGCTCATTGCGGCTCGCGAGCATTTCAGCATCTATAAAGATTAATCAACGGTCAACAACACAACAACGATAACGGAGCCGTGATGGCAGGAAATACACTTGGACAACTCTTTCGCGTAACGACTTTTGGTGAATCACACGGGCTGGCGCTCGGTTGTATCGTTGATGGCGTTCCGCCGGGCATTCCGCTAACGGAAGCCGACCTGCAACACGATCTCGACAGACGCCGTCCGGGAACCTCGCGTTACACGACCCAGCGTCGTGAACCGGACCAGGTGAAAATTCTCTCCGGCGTCTTTGAAGGCGTGACGACGGGCACCAGCATTGGCCTGTTGATTGAAAATACCGATCAGCGTTCACAGGATTACAGCGCCATTAAGGACGTTTTCCGCCCGGGTCATGCCGACTATACCTACGAGCAGAAATACGGTCTGCGCGATTACCGTGGCGGCGGTCGTTCTTCCGCCCGTGAAACGGCGATGCGCGTCGCGGCTGGCGCGATTGCTAAAAAATATCTGGCGGAGAAACACGGCATCGTCATTCAGGGGTGTCTGACCCAGATGGGCGATATTCCGCTTGAAATCAAAGACTGGCAGCAGGTTGAACAAAACCCGTTTTTCTGTCCTGATCCAGATAAAATCGACGCGCTGGATGAACTGATGCGCGCCCTGAAGAAAGAGGGCGATTCGATTGGGGCAAAAGTGACCGTCGTGGCAAACGGCGTTCCGGCAGGGCTTGGCGAACCGGTCTTTGACCGTCTGGATGCGGACATCGCTCATGCGCTGATGAGCATCAACGCGGTAAAAGGCGTGGAGATTGGCGATGGGTTTGATGTGGTCGCGTTGCGAGGCAGCCAGAATCGCGATGAAATTACCAAAGAGGGCTTCCTGAGCAACCATGCGGGCGGTATTCTCGGCGGTATCAGCAGCGGGCAACAAATTGTTGCACATATGGCGCTGAAACCCACTTCCAGTATTACGGTGCCGGGACGTACGATTAACCGCTTCGGTGAAGAAGTCGAGATGATCACCAAAGGGCGTCACGATCCCTGCGTTGGGATCCGCGCCGTGCCGATCGCTGAGGCCATGCTGGCGATCGTGCTGATGGATCACCTTCTGCGCCAGCGCGCGCAAAATGCGGATGTAAAGACTGATATTCCACGCTGGTAATCAATGAAAAAAACGGCACTCGCGTTGCTGGCTCTTCTGGTCAGCAGCGTCAGCCTGGCGGCGACGCCCTGGCAGAAAATTACGCATCCTGTTCCCGGAAGTGCGCAATCCATCGGCGGCTTTTCGAATGGCTGCATTGTTGGGGCAGACACGCTTCCCGTGCAGTCCGAACACTATCAGGTGATGCGTACCGATCAGCGCCGCTATTTTGGTCATCCCGATCTCGTGATGTTTATTCAACGACTGAGCACTCAGGTCAGCAATCTTGGGTTTGGAACGGTGTTGATCGGCGATATGGGGATGCCTGCGGGCGGGCGGTTCAACGGCGGACATGCCAGCCACCAGACCGGGCTCGATGTCGATATTTTTCTGCAACTGCCGAAAACACGCTGGACGCAGGCGCAGCTACTGCGACCTCAGGCAATTGACCTGGTCTCCCGCGACGGCAAACATGTGGTGCCTTCGCTGTGGAAGCCGGGAATTTCCAGCCTGATAAAACTGGCGGCGGAAGATAACGACGTCACGCGTATTTTTGTTAATCCTGCCATTAAACAGCAGCTATGCCTGGATGCCGGAACCGATCGTGACTGGTTGCGTAAAGTGCGACCCTGGTTCCAGCATCGTGCGCATATGCATGTACGATTACGTTGCCCTGCCGACAGCCTGGAGTGCGAAGATCAGCCTTTGCCTCCGCCTGGCGATGGATGCGGCGCAGAACTACAAAGTTGGTTTGAACCTCCTGAACCTGGAACAACAAAGCCTGAGAAGAAGACACCGCCACCGTTGCCGCCTTCCTGCCAGGCGCTACTGGATGAGCATGTACTCTAATGGACAATTTTTTAAATCTGTTTATGGTGTCCCCGCTGTTATTGATTGTTCTTTTTTTCGTGGCAATGCTGGCTGGATTTATTGATTCGCTGGCGGGGGGAGGCGGCTTATTAACGATCCCTGCATTAATGGCGGCAGGCATGTCGCCAGCACAGGCGCTGGCGACCAATAAATTGCAGGCCTGCGGCGGCTCACTCTCCGCATCAATCTATTTCATTCGTCGCAAAGTGGTTAATCTTGCCGATCAGAAACTCAATATTCTGATGACGTTCATTGGCTCAATGAGCGGCGCGTTACTGGTGCAATATGTCCAGGCGAGCATTTTGCGGCAGATTTTACCGGTGCTGGTTATTTGTATTGGACTTTATTTCCTGTTGATGCCGAAACTCGGCGAAGAGGATCGTCAGCGTCGGCTTTATGGCCTGCCTTTCGCGCTGGTCGCCGGGGGCTGCGTCGGATTCTACGATGGCTTCTTCGGCCCGGCTGCCGGATCGTTTTACGCGCTGGCGTTTGTGACGCTGTGCGGGTACAACCTGGCAAAATCCACCGCCCATGCCAAAGTGTTGAATGCCACCTCGAATATTGGCGGCCTGTTGCTGTTTGCCATTGGCGGTAAAGTCATTTGGGCGACAGGTTTCGTGATGCTGATTGGCCAGTTTCTGGGCGCTCGTATGGGCTCACGACTGGTGTTAAGCAAAGGACAGAAGCTCATTCGCCCGATGATTGTCATCGTCTCTGCGGTGATGAGCGCCAAACTACTTTATGATAACCACGGACAGGAGATTCTCCACTTGCTGGGGATGAACTAATGAACAGTACGCATCATTACCAACAGCTAATTGATATTTTTAACGGCTGCTTTGCCGACGATTTTAATACCCGTCTGATTAAAGGCGATGACGAACCGGTCTATCTTCCTGCTGATGCGGACGTGCCGTACCACCGGATTGTTTTTGCGCACGGCTTTTACGCCAGCGCGCTGCATGAGATTTCGCACTGGTGTATTGCCGGAAAGGCGCGTCGTGAGCTGGTGGATTTTGGTTACTGGTATTGCCCGGATGGGCGTGATGCGCAAACCCAAAGCCAGTTTGAAGACGTGGAAGTGAAACCGCAGGCCTTTGACTGGTTGTTTTGCGTGGCGGCGGGTTATCCGTTTAACGTCAGTTGCGACAACCTGGAAGGGGACTTCGAACCGGATCGCGTGGTATTTCAGCGCCGGGTTCATGCCCAGGTGATGGAGTACCTGGAAAAAGGCATTCCTGAACGCCCGGCCCGGTTTATTAAAGCGTTACAGAATTATTATCACACGCCTGACATTACGGCGGAACAGTTCCCGTGGCCGGAAGCGCTCAACTGAGGCCGACGCCACGTTTACAATGAGGAAAGAAGATGATCGCGGAGTTTGAATCACGCATTCTGGCATTAATTGACGATATGGTAGAGCACGCAAGCGATGACGAGCTGTTTGCCAGCGGATATCTGCGTGGCCACCTGACGTTAGCAGTTGCAGAACTGGAAGGCGGTGATGACCATTCCGCAGAAGCGGTGTATGCCAACGTCACCAGCAGCCTGGAAAAAGCGATTGGCGCAGGCGAGTTGTCGCCGCGTGACCAGGCGTTAGTGAAAGAGATGTGGGATAACCTGTTCCAGAAGGCCATTAACGCGTAGGCCGGATGCGTCGCCATCCGGCATTTTCACCTTGCCGGGTGGCGTTAACGTTCATCCAACGGATGGACTTATTTCACCGCTTTTCCCTTCAATAACTTCCGTACCCACAGACGATTCGGGTTTAACGCCGCCAGCGTGTCAGCATCCATCGGAATGGGCTCTTCACTCATTTGCGCCGCGAGAATTTCCGCGCAGAGCGGGGCTGAACACAACCCGCGCGATCCGAGCGCTCCCAGCATAAACAAATCAGGATAAACCGGCGCGCGTTCGGCAGCGTCTTTCTGTCTGGCAAGGGCGGCGTATTGTGCGAGCGTTGCATCATAGTCCGGCACATTTCCGACCATCGGCAGATGATCGCGCGTGGCGCAGCGTACGCCACAGCGCGCCGCTTTTTCGCTGACATCAACCTCTTTTGCCCATGCGGCATTCGGGAAGCAGTCGATCAAGCGCTGGCGATTCTGCTGCTGATCGTCTTCACGATAGGCAGTTTCCTCACTGCCGCGATGGTAACTGGCGCCAATGCAGTGCTGATGAGTGGCAGGGTTTTGCGGCGTGAGGTATCCGTCGTAGCACAGCACCTGGCGTAATGCGGAAAGCGCAGGCGTCGTCGGGATATGGCTTACCTGACCAGCCACCGAATAGACCGGTAACGGACGCGTCTGGTCAACGTGGTTAATCTGATGCCCGTTTGCCAGCACGACCACCTCATGTTCAACTGCCTTACCCTCTGCAAATTGCAACTGCCAGCCTGTGGCCTGGTGCGAAAGGGCGGTGAGCGTGTGTGTATAATGCCTCCGCAGCCCTTGTGTGGCCGCCAGCGCCAGCACCGCAGCGGTTAATTGTGCGGGGCACAGCCAGCCGCCAGCCGGATACGTTATTCCGCGACAGTGTGTCGCCACGCCTGTTTCCTGCTGCGCCTGGTCTGGATCTACAGCCACTGCGAGCGCATCGGGCAACGCCAGCGACAGCATCTGATCGATTTTATGCTGGCTCTTTTCGTCCCAGCCCAGTTGCGTGACGCCGCACCAGTCATGGTCGAAAGTCACCGGCAGCGCGTCATACAGACGCCGCGCGAACGTAAACGCGCTCGGGAAAAAGAGGTTAATCGCCGCATCGTGTTTGCTGAGCAGGGGATAAAACGCCCCCTGGCGATTGCCGGATGCGCCTTGCGCGGGCTGCTCATCTGAACAATAGAGCGTTACCTGCCAGCCGCGGCGCAGAAGCGCCAGCGACAGCAGCGCGCTGGCGATGCCGCCGCCGATGATTGCGACGTCTCGTTTGGCGCTGCCGCTGCGGGTGAACCACGGCGTCGGGGAGGGGGACGTCAGCGTGTGCGCCATGACGCCGCAAAGCATTTCACGCTTGCGGCCAAAACCTTTGCGTTTTTGCATCGTGAACCCTGCCTCCTGCAACCCCCGGCGCACGAATCCCGCAGAGGTAAACGTCGCCAGCGTTCCGCCGGGGCGAGCCAGTCGCGCCATGGTGGAAAACAGATTCTGCGTCCACATGTCAGGGTTTTTCGCGGGGGCAAAACCATCCAGAAACCAGGCGTCCACTTTCTGGTTCAGAGATTCATCCAGTTTCCCCGTCAGTTCATTAATATCGCCGAACCAGAGATCCAGCGTCACGCGACCGTCATCAAGAATCAGACGATGGCACCCGGCCAGCGGCAGCGGCCACTGCGCGTGTAGCTGCTGTGCCCAGGGGGCAAGCTCTGGCCAGTGTTGATGGGCTAAAGCGAGGTCGGCCTGCGTCAGGGGAAATTTTTCAAAACTGATAAAATGTAATCTTTGTAGCGTAGCCTCAGGGTGAGCGTCGCGAAACTGCGAGAACGCCTGCCAGAGCGTCAGGAAGTTAAGGCCAGTGCCGAAACCGCTCTCCGCCACCACGAATAATGGGCGAGGGTGCAGCGGAAAACGCTCCTCAAGCTGATTGCCGCCGAGAAAAACATAACGCGTCTCTTCCAGCCCATTATCATTGGAAAAGTAGACGTCATCGAAATCTCGGGAAACAGGTGTACCCTCAGCGTTGAATTCAAGGTTGGCAGGTTGTATAGCGTATTGTTTCACGTAAGTTACTCGTCTGACAGGCAGTGTCACGATCTTAGCGATGTGCGCCCGGAGGCGCAAATTTCCATATTAATTGGCTGATCGGACTTGTTCGGCGTACAAGTGTACGCTATTGTGCGAGTCGAATCTTAAAATAGTGCGACTTACAGAGGTATTGAATGAAACGTGCAGTGATTACTGGCCTGGGCATCGTTTCCAGCATCGGTAATAACCAGCAGGAAGTCCTGGCATCTCTGCGTGAAGGACGTTCAGGGATCACTTTCTCTCAGGAGCTGAAGGACTCCGGCATGCGTAGCCATGTTTGGGGTAACGTCAAACTGGATACCACTGGCCTCATTGACCGCAAAGTAGTGCGCTTTATGAGCGACGCATCCATCTATGCTTACCTTTCTATGGAGCAGGCGATTGCTGATGCGGGTCTCTCTGTAGAAACTTACCAGAATAACCCGCGCGTTGGCCTGATTGCAGGTTCCGGCGGCGGCTCCCCGAAATTCCAGGTCTTTGGCGCAGATGCCATGCGTAGCCCGCGTGGTCTGAAAGCCGTTGGCCCGTATGTAGTGACCAAAGCGATGGCCTCCGGCGTTTCTGCCTGCCTCGCTACGCCGTTTAAAATCCACGGCGTGAACTACTCCATCAGCTCTGCTTGCGCGACCTCTGCACACTGCATCGGCAACGCGGTTGAACAGATTCAACTGGGCAAACAGGACATCGTCTTTGCCGGCGGCGGCGAAGAGCTGTGCTGGGAAATGGCGTGTGAATTCGACGCGATGGGCGCACTGTCCACCAAATACAACGACGATCCGTCTAAAGCTTCCCGTACCTATGATGCGAACCGTGATGGTTTCGTTATCGCGGGCGGCGGCGGTATGGTTGTGGTTGAAGAACTGGAACATGCTCTGGCGCGCGGCGCGCACATCTATGCGGAAATCGTCGGTTACGGCGCAACGTCTGATGGCGCTGACATGGTTGCACCGTCAGGCGAAGGCGCAGTGCGCTGCATGCAGATGGCGATGCACGGCGTTGACTCTCCGATTGACTACCTGAACTCCCACGGTACGTCTACGCCGGTAGGCGACGTGAAAGAACTGGGCGCAATTCGTGAAGTCTTTGGCGATAAGAGCCCGGCTATCTCCGCGACCAAAGCGATGACCGGTCACTCTCTGGGTGCGGCTGGCGTGCAGGAAGCTATCTATTCGCTGCTGATGCTGGAACACGGCTTTATCGCGCCGAGCATCAACATTGAAGAGATGGACGAGCAAGCGGCAGGTCTGAACATCGTAACCGAAGCCACCGATCGCGAACTGACGACCGTCATGTCCAACAGCTTCGGCTTTGGCGGCACTAACGCGACGCTGGTTATGCGTAAGCTGAAAGCGTAAATCTGAAGACGTTGGGCGGATAAGGCGTTTGCGCCGCTATCCGACATCAACGTTTGCCTGATGGCGCTTCGCTTATCAGGCCTACAGGGGAGCCGATAATGGCTCCCTTTTTATTGCTTGTTTTCGTATTCCTGCTCGATTTTTGCAGACCACGCCCTGGCGCGGGCAATAGCGCCTGCATCGTAGATCGGGTGTTCAAACTGGTGGGTAAGATCGCGTACCCGATAAATTTTCCATTGACCATTTTCCCGGCGAGTGTACACCATTAAATGGATAAGGCGGGTATCGGAATCGCCAAGCCATACATCCACTTTTTCACCTCCCAAAAAAGCACTGGCTGTTCCTGCGTGGAATTTAGCGATCCATTCCGGCGCGTAGTCCTGCACGTACATAAAGTAGTCTGACGCCACGATTTCCTGCTCATAATAATCGTCAATTTTCTTTAATCTGCGAATAATTTCAGTTGAAACATATTTTTCATAAATAGGATTGGTGTAATTGATAAGGCTCTTATCGTTATCGCTGGCGTATATTGCCATGTACAGGGGGTAGAATTGACTCACCATGTTACGACTACTTGTATCATTGTGAACATTACATGCGGATAACAGTAAAAGGATTAATGGGAGAATAAATCGCATTAGTTCCTCCTATATATCGTATATTGTGGTTTTGCTGCTCTGTAACCAGGACCTGCCCACATATCACGTTGTTTGAAATCGGAATACCAGTCTTGTCCATCAAATATAGCCATATGACCGCTTGGGTTTCCTCCCTCATACGGTTGCAAAATGACAACATCACCTGCTCGCGGGGACTCATAAGGAGAGACGGGTCTGAAACCCGCGTGCATTAAAAGAGAACCATAATCTTTGGCGTGCCCAGTGTTCCCTATATCTATGCCTCCGGCACGGATTGCCTTTCGTGTATATTCAGCACATTTTTTGATTGAGTGTGTATGAGCGTGATGCTTTGCATAGTTTGTTGCTGTTCTTATATCCCAGACCATATTATATCCTTTGGGTGTTATTACGTGATCCGTTAATTAATTATCACTGTAATAATGGGCTATATAGGTAATATGTGCTATAAAAAAGAATTATAAATAATGTGATTGTATTTAATATGCCAAATAATATTGACCTGAAAAATATTTCGGGATTTATAGTGTTTTATTCTTCTGAACGCTGATGTGGTTCCTCATGACCAGAAATGTAGCGCGAAGGCCAAATCACATCTGGTGTGGTCTCCAGCGCCACTGCAATGATCAGCTCTGCTCTGGGCCAATGGCGGGTAAATACATTGCGTAACGAGTCGGGAGATAATCCAGCTGCTCGTGAAAGATCTCTGAGCGTAATTCCTCTTTTTTCCAGTGCACTTTTAATATCTGCACGATGCCAGTCTTGGCTTTTGTGTTCCATTCTGTAATCCTAAGAAGATGTGTTATCGGCGCCGATATTTTTCAGGTTATAAATTAGCGCGACAAAAAGAACGTTACTTTCTTTTTCATTATAAGAATATTGCCAGAATAAACCTGAAATTTCGCGCAAAAGAAAAAATATTTTTATTTCATCAGGGAAAAGGAAAGAGACTGATGGCAAAAGAGTGGTTCACGGTTAAGGAGTGTCTTGCATTACCGGGGTTTCCAGGAAGTGTGCCTGCGGTTCGTGAACGTTTGAATAAGTACAGTGAGGGGAAAGAGAGTGTCAAACGTAAGCGTGCTAAATCGAAAGCTGAGGAGTACCATATTTCTGTTTTTCCTCTCTACCTCCGTCCTTATTTGAACGAAAATGAGGCAGTGCTAACGCTGGAGAATGCCTTCGACCAGGAAGTGGAACCCAAAGAGATCTGGGATATGATATTCAGGCTACTGACGCCGGGGCAACGTATACAGGTGACCGGGCTGTTCAGGACAAAGGGAATCGATGCCGTCTTTCCCTTTCTGTTCGATGACAAGTCTTCGTTTTGATACAACTTCCTGAGACTTCAAGGTTGACAAGTTTAGCGGCTCACAGGCAGACTTCACGCTCAACATTATCCCCATGATAATGCGTAAGCGTTTAACGTTATCCAACGCACCTTAATCCTGATGGTCAGGTGGAGGGGGCGTGGCATTTCCTCGCCTTACTCTGCATTCTGGAGTAACGCATGACAGCTGTATCCCAAAAAGAAAAAACACCTTCTGCGAATTTTTCGCTTTTTCGTATCGCTTTTGCGGTTTTTCTGACCTATATGACGGTCGGTTTACCGTTACCTGTAATCCCTCTTTTTGTTCACCATGAGCTGGGCTATGGCAACACGATGGTCGGCATCGCGGTGGGCATTCAATTCCTTGCAACGGTATTAACCCGTGGTTACGCCGGGCGACTGGCCGATCAATATGGCGCCAAACGTTCCGCGCTACAGGGGATGTTGGCCTGCGCGCTGGCGGGGGGCGCGTGGCTGTTGGCGGCGTTGTTACCTGTTTCTGTACCTGTAAAATTCGCGTTGCTGATTGTCGGGCGACTGATCCTGGGTTTTGGCGAAAGCCAGCTACTGACCGGAACCCTGACCTGGGGGATGGGGCTGGTTGGGCCTTCGCGCTCCGGTAAAGTGATGTCGTGGAATGGCATGGCGATTTACGGCGCGCTGGCTGCCGGTGCGCCGCTTGGTTTACTGATTCACAGCCATTACGGTTTTGCGGCGCTGGCAGGAACGACAATGGCGCTGCCGCTGCTGGCCTGGGCATTTAATGGCACCGTGCGTAAAGTACCTGCGCACGCGGGCGAACGTCCGTCGCTGTGGAGCGTCGTCGGCCTCATCTGGAAGCCGGGCCTGGGGCTGGCGCTACAGGGGGTTGGTTTCGCCGTTATCGGCACCTTTATTTCACTCTATTTCGCCAGTAAAGGCTGGGCGATGGCCGGTTTTACGTTGACCGCGTTTGGCGGCGCTTTCGTGCTGATGCGCGTGCTGTTTGGCTGGATGCCGGATCGCTTTGGCGGCGTGAAGGTGGCGGTTGCGTCCCTGTTGGTCGAAACGGCAGGGCTGGTGCTGCTTTGGTTGGCGCCTGTGGCCTGGATTGCGCTATTGGGCGCGGCATTAACCGGGGCTGGGTGCTCGCTCATCTTCCCGGCGCTGGGTGTTGAAGTGGTGAAGCGCGTACCTTCTCAGGTACGCGGTACGGCACTTGGCGGCTATGCCGCGTTTCAGGACATCTCCTACGGCATTACCGGCCCTCTGGCCGGGCTGTTAGCCACCTCGTGCGGCTACTCTTCCGTGTTTCTCGCCGGGGCGATTTCTGCCGTCGTGGGGATTGTGGTAACGCTGCTGTCGTTTCGCCGGGGTTAAGACACCAGCCAGAACAGAATGAAGGCAACCGCCAGTGCGATAAAGATCAGCCCCGGTCGCGCCGTTACGGATTTGATGGTTTCAATCATCGGGGCGAATGGGCTGTATATCGGCTGAATGTGATGCGGCTCGGTTAACTCTCTTTCGCGCGCAACGCGGCGCAGAAAGACCTGGTTCAGCAGATCCTGAACCTGAGCGGTTGTCAGAATTGTATGCGGCAACGCCTGATATGTCTGCTGGGCGTAATCTCTTAACGCCGTGAATTCATTCGGCTCCAGCGGCAGTTTTAGCGCCGCCTGTAGCGTCTGTAGGGTGGGCGCGCTCTGGTTGCTGAGGGTCTGGCGCGCTTGCAGCCAGGTGACCAGGTGCGTGAACTGTTTTGCAGGGATTAGCTCGCCGCTTTTCACACCGGAAAGTTCCAGCATGGACTGCCAGATAAGTTTGCCCGATTCGCCCGTCGCGGCGGCCAGCTTCGTCACCAGTTGGTTGAGCGTATTATGCTCGGCAGGCAATAACGGTCTGTCGGTTGGCGGACGTTGTTGAGGCTGAGGAATGGAAAGTTGCCCCTGTTGCAGTAGCGTCAGCACATTCTTTAACTGCTCGGGCGTTAACTGGCTGAGCGCCGTCTGACCGTACTGTTGGCGAATAAAATCGCTGACGGCCTGGCGGTTGTTCCCCTGGCTTAATAATTCCGTCAACTGCGAGAGCACCTGACGATTCGCGTGGTTCTGCTGAGCGACGCTCAGGCGTTGCGTGAGATTTTGTTCTGCGGCGGGGAAGTGACGCGATAGCAACGGCGTGTCGCTTTTTACGCCCAGATCGTGTTTCATTCCGGCCCAGACTTCCGCACTTTGCTGTTGCGTCAGCGAAATCAGACGCGTAATCAGGCGTTCCAGCACCGTGCGCTGCTGGGTGGATAGCGGCTGTTCTCCGGCAACGGAAGGCGCAGTCTGACCTTCACCGGGAGGGCGTGCGGGAGTACCGGAAATGGGTTGCATCATCACTTATCCTTAAACCATAAATCTTAGCAAAGTATGCCTGGCGGCCAGATTATGGCACACTTGCCCGGTTAACTCTCGTTCTCAAACAGGTACGCAGACGTGAAAATCCTCGTTGATGAAAATATGCCTTATGCCCGCGAATTGTTTAGCCGTCTGGGCGAGGTCAAAGCGGTTCCCGGTCGCCCCATTCCCGTTGCAGAACTTGATGATGCGGATGCGTTAATGGTGCGTTCAGTCACCAAAGTGAATGAAGCGCTGCTTGGGGGAAAATCCATCAAATTTGTCGGCACCGCAACCGCCGGAACCGATCATGTGGATGAGGCGTGGCTTAAGCAGGCTGGCGTGGGGTTTTCAGCGGCGCCTGGCTGCAATGCTATCGCTGTTGTTGAATATGTTTTTTCCGCTTTACTGATGCTGGCGGAGCGTGACGGTTTTGCTTTAAGCGACCGCACCGTGGGGATTGTCGGCGTAGGTAATGTTGGCGCTCGCTTGCAGGCGAGGCTGGAAGCGTTGGGCATTCGCACTTTGCTGTGCGATCCGCCGCGTGCGGACCGGGGCGATGAAGGTGATTTCCGCTCGCTGGATGAGCTGGTCCAGGAAGCGGATATTCTGACGTTCCACACGCCATTGTATAAAGAGGGGCCTTACAAGACGCTGCACCTGGCGGATGAGGCGCTGATCGGGCGGCTGAAGCCGGGGACGATTCTGATTAACGCCTGTCGCGGCCCGGTGGTGGATAACACCGCGCTGCTGGCGCGCCTGAATGCCGGGCAGTCGCTGAGCGTGGTGCTTGATGTCTGGGAAGGGGAGCCCGATCTCAACGTGGCGCTGCTGGAAAAAATTGATATCGGCACATCGCACATTGCCGGTTATACCCTGGAAGGGAAGGCGCGCGGCACCACGCAGGTCTTTGAAGCCTATAGTACGTTTATCGGACGGGCGCAAAAAGTGGCGCTGGATACGCTGCTACCCGCGCCGGAGTTTGGGCGTATTACGCTGCATGGCCCGCTGGATCAGCCGACGCTGAAAAGGCTGGCGCATTTGGTGTATGATGTGCGCCGCGATGATGCGCCACTGCGTAAAGTCGCCGGAATTCCGGGCGAGTTTGATAAGCTGCGTAAGAATTACCTTGAGCGCCGTGAATGGTCTTCCTTGTACGTGATGTGCGACGATGCCAGTGCCGCCACGCTGCTGCATAAGCTCGGTTTCAACGCCGTTCATCATCCGGCCCATTAACATTCTTTTTGTCGCTCCCTGCATAGCGCGGGGAGCTTTGCTATTTCTGGAGTAAACCACCATGTCTGAAGGCTGGAACATTGCCATCCTGGGCGCAACAGGCGCCGTAGGCGAAGCCCTGCTCGAAACGCTGGCTGAACGTCAGTTCCCGGTCGGTGAGATTTATGCGCTGGCGCGTAATGAAAGTGCGGGCGAACATCTGCGCTATAGCGGCAAGTCTGTCATTGTGCAGGATGTCGCTGATTTTGACTGGACGCAGGCGCAGCTGGCGTTTTTTGTCGCTGGCGCTGAAGCCTCTGCCGCATGGGTTGAGGAAGCCACCAATGCGGGCTGTCTGGTGATCGACAGCAGCGGCCTGTTTGCCCTGGAACCGGATGTGCCATTAGTGGTGCCGGAAGTGAACCCGTCTGTGCTGGCCGATTACCGCAACCGCAATGTGATCGCCGTAGCCAACAGCCTGACCAGCCAGTTGCTGGCCTCGCTGAAGCCGCTGATTGATGAAGGCGGTCTGTCGCGCATTAGCGTCACCAGCCTGCTTTCTGCCTCGGCACACGGGAAAAAAGCGGTGGATGCGCTGGCCGGTCAGAGCGCGAAACTGCTCAACGGTATTCCTATCGACGAAGATGATTTCTTTGGTCGCCAACTGGCGTTTAACATGCTGCCGCTCCTGCCGGACAGTGAAGGCAGCGTGCGCGAAGAGCGCCGTATCGTTGATGAAGTGCGTAAGATTTTGCAGGACGACGGGCTGATGATTTCCGCCAGCTGCATTCAGTCGCCGGTATTTTATGGCCATGCGCAAATGGTCAGTTTTGAAGCGCTGCGCCCGCTGGCGGCGGAAGAGGCGCGCGATGCCTTTTCTCGCGGCGAAGATATTGTGCTGTCTGAAGAGACTGACTTCCCGACTCAGGTGGGCGATGCATCAGGCAATCCGCAGCTTTCTGTCGGCTGTGTGCGTAACGACTATGGCATGCCGGAGCAGGTTCAGTTCTGGTCGGTGGCCGATAACGTTCGCTTTGGCGGCGCGCTGATGGCGGTTAAGACCGCGGAAAAACTGGTGCAGGAGTACCTGTACTGATGTCAGCAGTGGAACAACCGCCAGTTTATAAAATTGCGCTGGGCATTGAGTACGACGGCAGCAAATATTATGGCTGGCAACGCCAGAACGAAGTGCGCAGCGTTCAGGAAAAGCTGGAAAAAGCGCTTTCTCAGGTTGCCAACGAACCTGTTAACGTGTTTTGCGCCGGGCGGACAGACGCTGGCGTACACGGAACGGGGCAGGTGGTGCATTTTGAAACCACCGCGTTGCGTAAAGACGCGGCGTGGACGCTGGGTGTAAATGCGAATTTACCTGGTGACATCGCGGTTCGTTGGGTTAAAGCTGTACCTGAGGATTTTCACGCCCGGTTTAGCGCAACGGCTCGCCGTTATCGCTACATCATCTACAATCATCGGTTGCGCCCGGCGATTTTAGGTCATGGGGTTACGCACTTTTATGAGCCGCTGGACGCAGAACGTATGCACCGGGCGGCGCAGTGTCTGATTGGTGAAAATGATTTTACCTCGTTTCGCGCGGTACAGTGCCAGTCGCGTACGCCGTGGCGAAATGTGATGCACATTAACGTGACGCGTCACGGTGCGTATGTGGTGGTCGATATCAAAGCCAATGCCTTTGTACATCATATGGTCAGGAATATTGTCGGTAGCCTGATGGAAGTAGGCGCCCACAACCAGCCGGAGAGCTGGATAGCAGAGTTGCTGGCGGCGAAGGACAGGCGGCTTTCAGCAGCAACGGCGAAAGCGGAAGGGTTGTATCTGGTTGCGGTTGATTACCCGGAACGGTTTGGCCTTCCCAAAACGCCACTGGGCCCGCTGTTTCTGGCGGACTAATTTGAGTCGTATAAGGCATCAATATGGACCTGATTTATTTTCTGATTGATTTTATCCTGCACATTGACGTGCACCTGGCGGAGCTGGTCGCGGAATACGGCGTCTGGGTATATGCCATTCTGTTCCTGATCCTGTTTTGTGAAACCGGACTGGTGGTGACGCCGTTTCTGCCGGGGGATTCGTTGCTGTTTGTGGCGGGCGCGTTGGCGTCGCTGGAAACCAACGATCTCAACGTACATATTATGGTGATGTTAATGCTGATCGCCGCGATTGTCGGCGATGCGGTGAACTACACGATCGGCAGATTGTTTGGCGAACGGTTATTCAGTAACCCGAATTCAAAAATTTTCCGTCGCAGTTACCTTGATAAGACGCACCAGTTTTATGAGAAGCATGGCGGGAAAACCATTATTCTGGCCCGTTTTGTCCCGATTGTCAGAACCTTTGCGCCGTTTGTTGCGGGTATGGGACATATGTCTTATCGCCATTTTGCCGCGTATAACGTCATTGGCGCGCTTTTATGGGTGCTGCTCTTCACATATGCGGGGTATTTCTTCGGTACGATCCCTATGATTCAGGATAACCTTAAGTTACTGATCGTAGGGATTATTGTGGTGTCGATATTGCCAGGCGTGGTTGAAATCATTCGCCATAAGCGCGCTGCGTCGCGTGCCGCAAAATAGAAAGTAACTCAGCGGTTCGACCACTTTTTTATCCAAAGTTTCGGGCTGTTATGTTTTAATGTGCAACATTCATAGTCTGTTGGGGGCAAAAATGGCATTATGCGCTCCTGATAACAAAGCTGACGACTAAGGTTCAGGCAGAAAGGTCACTAATGAGCTGGATTGAACGAATTAAAAGCAACATTACTCCCACCCGCAAGGCAAGCATTCCTGAAGGGGTGTGGACCAAGTGTGATAGCTGCGGTCAGGTTTTATACCGTGCTGAGCTGGAACGTAATCTTGAGGTCTGTCCGAAGTGTGACCATCATATGCGCATGTCGGCGCGCAATCGCCTGCATAGCCTGTTAGATGAAGGAAGCCTTGTGGAACTGGGCAGCGAACTTGAGCCGAAAGATGTGCTGAAGTTCCGCGACTCCAAGAAGTATAAAGATCGTCTGGCTTCCGCGCAGAAGGAAACCGGTGAGAAAGACGCGCTGGTGGTGATGAAAGGTACGCTCCACGACATGCCGGTTGTCGCGGCGGCGTTTGAGTTCTCCTTTATGGGCGGTTCTATGGGGTCTGTGGTCGGCGCGCGTTTTGTCCGTGCCGTTGAGCAGGCGCTGGAAGATAACTGCCCGCTGATCTGCTTCTCCGCTTCCGGCGGCGCGCGTATGCAGGAAGCGCTGATGTCGCTGATGCAGATGGCAAAAACCTCCGCTGCACTGGCGAAAATGCAGGAGCGTGGTCTGCCGTATATCTCCGTGTTGACCGATCCGACAATGGGCGGCGTTTCCGCAAGTTTTGCGATGCTCGGCGATCTCAACATTGCAGAACCGAAAGCGTTAATCGGTTTTGCGGGCCCGCGTGTTATTGAACAAACCGTACGTGAGAAACTGCCGCCGGGATTCCAGCGCAGTGAGTTTCTGATTGAAAAAGGCGCTATCGATATGATCGTCCGCCGCCCGGAAATGCGCCTGAAACTGGCAAGCGTTCTGGCGAAGCTGATGAATCTTCCGGCGCCGAACCCGGATGCGCCGCGCGAAGGCGAGGTGGTGCCGCCGGTACCCGATCAGGAACCCGAGGCCTGATAATTTACTCTATGGATTTCGAGTTGCAGGAAGGCGGCAAGAGAGCGAATCCCGATGAGCTTGCACAGGCAAGTGATTCGGGTGAGCGAGAGCAGCCAACACACCTGCAGCTTGAAAGACGACGAGTACAAAAGGGCAGGGCCAGCTGGCGCTGCCCTTTTGCTTTTCTCAACGTAATAAATTTACAGGCATCATGGACAATAAACACATTCCCCAAGCCGCGTCGCCCCTGGCAGCGTGGCTTTCTTATCTGGAAAACCTGCACAGTAAAACTATCGATTTGGGTCTGGAACGCGTAAGCCGGGTTGCGGCGCGTCTGGGCGTGCTGAAACCCGCGCCATTTGTCTTTACGGTGGCGGGCACTAACGGTAAAGGAACGACCTGCCGCACGCTGGAGTCTGTGCTGACGGCGGCGGGCTATAAAGTGGGCGTCTACAGTTCTCCGCATCTGGTACGCTATACCGAACGCGTTCGCGTGCAGGGGAACGAGTTGCCGGAGTCTGCTCATACCGCCTCGTTCGCCGAGATTGAGGCCGCGCGCGAAGACATTTCTCTGACCTACTTTGAATACGGCACGCTGTCGGCGCTGTGGCTGTTTAAGCAGGCTCAGCTTGACGTGGTGATTCTGGAAGTCGGGCTGGGCGGACGTCTGGACGCGACCAATATTGTTGATGCGGATGTTGCGGTAGTGACCAGCATTGCGCTGGATCATACCGACTGGCTGGGGCCGGACCGCGAAAGTATCGGGCGTGAGAAGGCGGGGATCTTCCGGGCGGAAAAACCGGCTATCGTCGGCGAACCGGAAATGCCGTATACCATCGCCGATGTGGCGCAGGAAACCGGGGCGCAGTTACAGCGTCGCGGCGTGGACTGGCATTATGATGTGACGGGCGACGGCTGGTCGTTTACGGACGGCGAAGGTACGCTGGCGAATCTTCCGCTGCCGCAGGTGCCTCAGCCTAACGCCGCCACCGCGCTGGCGGCACTGCGCGCCAGCGGGCTGAACATCAGCGAGCAGGCGATTCGTGACGGCATTGCCCGGGCGATTTTGCCCGGTCGTTTCCAGATAGTGAGCGAATCGCCACGGGTGATTCTGGATGTCGCACATAATCCCCATGCTGCGGAATATCTGACAGAGCGCCTGAAAATGTTGCCGAAAAACGGGCGTATACTTGCCGTTATCGGTATGCTACATGATAAAGATATCGCAGGGACGTTAGCCTGGCTGAAAAGCGTGGTCGACGACTGGTATTGCGCGCCGCTGGAAGGGCCGCGCGGCGCGACGGCGGAGCAATTGCTGGAACATCTGGGCAAAGGCACTGTCTATGACAGTGTCGCGCTGGCGTGGCATGCCGCGCTGGCAGAGGCGAAACCAGAAGATACCGTGCTGGTGTGTGGATCATTTCACACGGTTGCACATGTCATGGAAGTGATGGACGCGGGGAGAAGCGGTGGCGAGTAAGTTTCAGAATCGTTTAGTTGGCACAATCGTGCTGGTCGCTCTCGGGGTGATTGTGCTTCCCGGGTTGCTCGACGGGCAGAAAAAACACTATCAGGATGAGTTTGCGGCGATCCCGCTGGTGCCAAAGCCTGGCGATCGCGATGAGCCTGATATGATGCCAGCCGCAACACAGGCGTTGCCGACCCAGCCGCCTGAAGGCGCTGCTGAGGAGGTGCGTGCCGGAGATGCGGCAGCGCCGTCTCTGGACCCTTCCCGTTTTGCTGCGGAAAACAACGCCAGTTTCGATCCTGTCACCGCACCTGTTGAGCCGCCGAAGCCGAAACCGGTTGAAAAGCCGAAACCACAGCCGAAGCCGCAGCAACCGGTAGCGGCAACGCCGACACCGGCACCTGAGCCGAAACCTGCTGCTGAAGAAAAACCCGCGCCAACGGGTAAAGCGTACGTTGTGCAGTTGGGGGCGTTGAAAAATGCCGATAAGGTCAATGAGATAGTGGGTAAACTTCGTGGCGCGGGCTTCCGGGTATATACTTCTCCGTCAACGCCGGTACAGGGTAAAATAACCCGTATCCTCGTCGGGCCTGACGCCTCAAGAGACAAGCTGAAAAATTCTCTTGGCGAGTTACAGCAGATCTCCGGTTTGAGTGGCGTGGTGATGGGTTACAGCCCGAACTAAGCCACCGCTGCCTGATGGCGACGCTGCGCGTCTTATCAGGCCTACGATGTACTGTTTTCCAGGCCGGATAAGGTGCTTGCACCGCCATCCGGCAATGCCCGAAGAGGCAAAAAGTTTGATGGCGTTGAATATTTTTTCAGCGCCATTTTTATTTACGCACGGGAAGGAAATCCCTACGCAAACGTTTTCTTTTTCTGTTAGAATGCGCCCCGAACAGGACGACAGGGCGTAAAATCGTGGGACACATATGGTCTGGATTGATTACGCCATTATCGCGGTGATTGGTTTTTCCTGTCTGGTTAGCCTGATCCGTGGCTTTGTTCGTGAAGCGTTATCGTTGGTGACATGGGGTTGTGCTTTCTTTGTCGCCAGCCATTACTACACTTACCTGTCTGTCTGGTTTACGGGCTTTGAAGACGAACTGGTTCGAAATGGGATTGCTATCGCGATACTGTTTATCGCGACGCTTATCGTCGGCGCTATCGTGAACTTTGTGATAGGTCAGCTGGTGGAGAAAACCGGCCTGTCGGGTACTGACAGGGTGTTGGGGATCTGTTTTGGCGCGCTGCGAGGAGCGTTAATCGTCGCCGCCATTCTGTTCTTTCTCGATACGTTTACCGGCCTGTCGAAAAGCGAAGACTGGAGCAAGTCGCAGCTTATCCCGCAGTTCAGTTTTATCATCAGATGGTTCTTTGACTATCTGCAAAGCTCGTCAAGTTTCTTGCCCAGAACGTAACGGTTCTGAGATGTGGCTTAACGAGGAAAAGACGTATGTGCGGTATTGTCGGTATCGCCGGTGTTATGCCGGTAAACCAGTCGATTTATGACGCGTTAACGGTGCTCCAGCATCGTGGTCAGGATGCCGCTGGCATCATCACCATTGATGCCAACAACTGCTTCCGCTTGCGTAAGGCAAACGGGCTGGTGAGCGATGTTTTTGAAGCTCGCCATATGCAGCGTATGCAGGGCAATATGGGCATCGGGCATGTGCGTTACCCAACGGCTGGCAGCTCCAGCGCCTCCGAAGCTCAACCTTTTTACGTCAACTCGCCGTATGGCATCACGCTTGCTCATAACGGCAACCTGACCAATGCGCATGAGCTGCGTAAAAAGCTGTTTGAAGAAAAACGTCGTCACATCAACACCACGTCAGATTCTGAAATCCTGCTCAATATTTTTGCCAGCGAGCTGGATAACTTCCGTCATTATCCGCTGGAAGCCGATAATATCTTTGCCGCCATTGCCGCGACCAACCGCCAGATTCGCGGCGCGTATGCCTGTGTGGCGATGATTATCGGGCACGGTATGGTGGCTTTCCGCGATCCGAACGGCATCCGCCCGCTGGTGCTGGGCAAGCGCGACATTGGCGATGGCCGCACTGAATATATGGTTGCGTCCGAAAGCGTGGCGCTTGATACGCTGGGCTTCGAATTCCTGCGCGATGTGGCGCCGGGCGAAGCGGTGTACATCACCGAAAAAGGCCAGTTGTTTACCCGCCAGTGCGCGGATAACCCGGTCAGCAATCCGTGCCTGTTCGAATACGTCTACTTTGCGCGCCCGGACTCGTTCATCGATAAAATTTCCGTCTACAGCGCCCGCGTGAATATGGGGACGAAGCTGGGCGAAAAAATTGCCCGTGAATGGGAAGATCTGGATATCGACGTGGTGATCCCGATTCCAGAAACCTCCTGCGATATCGCGCTGGAAATCGCCCGAATTCTGGGTAAACCGTACCGCCAGGGCTTTGTGAAAAACCGCTACGTTGGCCGGACGTTTATCATGCCGGGCCAGCAGTTGCGCCGTAAGTCCGTGCGTCGCAAGCTGAACGCCAACCGCGCTGAATTCCGCGATAAGAACGTCCTGCTGGTGGATGACTCCATCGTGCGCGGCACCACCTCTGAACAGATTATTGAGATGGCCCGTGAAGCAGGCGCGAAGAAGGTCTATCTGGCTTCTGCGGCGCCGGAAATTCGCTTCCCGAACGTTTACGGTATCGATATGCCAACGGCAAATGAGCTGATTGCTCACGGTCGTGAAGTGGATGAAATTCGCCAGATCATCGGCGCTGATGGGCTTATCTTCCAGGATCTGGACGATCTGATTGAAGCTGTTCGCGCTGAGAACCCGGATATTCAGCAGTTTGAATGTTCGGTCTTTAACGGCGTGTATGTCACGAAAGACGTTGACCAGCAGTATCTCGATTATCTGGATTCCCTGCGTAACGACGACGTCAAAGCGATGCAGCGTCAGAACGAAGTGGAAAACCTGGAAATGCATAACGAAGGTTAATCTCTCCTCCTGGCAAGGGCGCGCAATCCGCGCCCTTGCTTGCAACGTCCCGTAAAATCCTGCAAAGTCAGCCCAGACGCAAGAAAGGGCAAAAATCATGAAACGACTCATTGTAGGGATTAGCGGCGCCAGCGGCGCGATTTATGGCGTGCGCTTGTTGCAGGTTCTGCGTGACGTGGCGGATGTGGAGACCCACCTGGTGATGAGTCCGGCTGCGCGTCAGACGCTTGCGCTGGAAACCGAATTTTCCTTGCGGGAGGTGCAGGCTCTGGCCGATGTCACCCATGATGCGCGCGATATTGCCGCCAGTATCTCTTCTGGTTCCTTTCAGACGGCGGGGATGGTGATTTTACCGTGCTCGATCAAAACGCTCTCCGGTATTGTACACAGCTATACTGACGGACTTCTCACCCGTGCGGCGGATGTTGTCCTGAAAGAACGCCGCCCGCTGGTGTTGTGCGTGCGGGAAACGCCGCTGCATTTAGGACACCTGCGCCTCATGACTCAGGCGGCTGAAATTGGCGCCGTTATTATGCCACCGGTTCCCGCGTTTTATCATTGCCCGCAAACGCTGGATGATGTGATTAATCAGACGGTTAATCGTGTTCTGGATCAGTTTGATATCACGTTGCCGCACGATCTTTTCACCCGTTGGCAGGGCGCATAACGCTGCCCGCTCACAGTGCGTTTTTGCACAAATTGCCCTGTTTCAGGGCAATTTTGTAACCGCGATCATATCCTCAACATTTAATTCGCTAAAAGCGACCGAAACGCTGCGGTTCAACCGTCATACCTGCTATCTTCAACATCAGGACAATATTGCAACGTTTTATTAACATATTTAACGTCAAATAGGGACGCCGATGTGAAAATGGCATAAGACCTGCATGAAAAAGTCTGCAAACACACAACACAATGCAAAACATAATAAAATTACGCCACTTGAGGGTTATGTATGAAGAAGACAGTTCTCGCTTTGTCTTTGCTGGTAGGACTTTCCGCAACGGCGGCCAGCCACGCAGCGCTACCGCAGACGGTTCGTATTGGTACAGACGCGACATATGCGCCTTTCTCATCGAAAGATGCCAAAGGGGATTTTGTCGGTTTTGATATCGATCTGGGCAATGAGATGTGCAAACGTATGCAGATCAAATGCACCTGGGTCGGTAGCGATTTTGATGCGCTGATTCCTTCCCTGAAAGCGAAGAAAATCGATGCCATCATTTCATCGCTCTCCATTACCGAGAAACGCCAGCAGGAGATTGCCTTCTCCGACAAACTGTATGCCGCCGACTCGCGCCTGATTGCCGCGAAAGGCTCATCTGTCCAGCCGACGATTGACTCGCTGAAGGGCAAGCACGTTGGCGTACTGCAAGGCTCCACTCAGGAAGCCTATGCGAATGATAACTGGCGCAGCAAAGGCGTGGATGTTGTGGCCTACGCGAACCAGGATCTCATCTATTCCGACCTGACGGCGGGCCGTCTTGATGCTGCATTGCAGGATGAAGTTGCGGCCAGCGAAGGGTTCCTCAAACAGCCTGCGGGCAAGGACTATGCGTTTGCCGGTCCTTCCGTGAAAGATAAAAAGTACTTTGGCGACGGCACCGGGGTTGGCTTGCGTAAAGACGATACCGAGCTGAAAGCGGCGTTTGATAAAGCGCTGAGCGATCTGCGTGCTGACGGCACCTACGACAAGATGGCGAAAAAGTACTTTGACTTTAACGTCTACGGCGACTGACAGGTTGCTGCGGGGAGTGTTGCGCACCGTTTTGGTTAACCATCACGGTGCGTGATGAGAGATTTGCACCATCATGGTGCGTTTGTCGCTGTCAAAATGAGCATGAATGCATACTTAAGCGCTTTTCATGCAAAATAAACCGGCTGACAGGGTAGAATGCTTTGCCTTGTCGGCCCGATTAATGGCACGATAACTGCACCTGGTCCTGTAAAGATCCCCTATAAAAGACAGTCTGTTGAGGATAGTTATGAAAAAACTGGTGTTGTCTCTTTCTCTGGTCCTGGCTTTCTCCAGTGCTACCGCAGCATTTGCAGCCATTCCGCAAAAAGTTCGTATCGGTACCGATCCGACTTATGCCCCTTTTGAATCGAAAAATGCACAGGGTGAATTGGTCGGTTTTGATATCGATCTGGCCAAAGAGCTGTGCAAACGCATTAATACACAATGTACCTTCGTGGAAAACCCGCTGGATGCGCTGATCCCCTCGTTAAAAGCGAAGAAAATCGATGCCATCATGTCCTCGCTTTCCATCACCGAAAAGCGTCAGCAGGAAATCGCGTTTACCGACAAGTTCTATGCAGCAGACTCTCGCCTGGTCGTCGCCAAAGATTCTGATATCCAGCCGACCGTTGAGTCCCTGAAAGGCAAGCGTGTTGGCGTATTGCAGGGCACCACACAGGAAACGTTTGGTAATGAGCATTGGGCGCCGAAAGGCATTGAAATCGTCTCTTACCAGGGTCAGGACAATATCTATTCCGACCTGACGGCAGGGCGTATCGATGCCGCTTTCCAGGATGAAGTCGCAGCCAGCGAAGGCTTCCTGAAGCAGCCTGTAGGCAAAGATTACAAATTCGGCGGCCCGTCGGTGAAAGACGAGAAACTGTTCGGTGTGGGTACGGGTATGGGGCTGCGCAAAGAGGATAACGAACTGCGCGAAGCCCTGAACAAAGCATTTGCGGAAATGCGTGCTGACGGTACTTACGAGAAGCTGGCGAAAAAGTACTTTGATTTTGATGTTTACGGCGGTTAATCGCCGCTGGTGCAGATAACGCCCGCAGATTTTTGACGCGCTGATTTTATGCCTGATGGCGCAGCGCTTATCAGGCCTACAGAGATTTTGTAGGTCGGATAAGGCAAAGCCGCCATCCGGCATTTAACGGCTCGACTGAGATCAAAAGAGGCGTCTTACTCACCACACACGACAGGACAGGCAGCATGTTGTACGGGTTTTCAGGTGTTATTTTTCAGGGCGCGCTTGTCACGCTTGAGCTGGCCCTCAGCTCAGTTGTGCTGGCCGTGCTGATCGGTCTTGTCGGCGCGGGCGCGAAACTTTCGCAAAACCGGGTGACGGGACTTATTTTCGAAGGCTATACCACCCTGATTCGCGGGGTGCCGGATCTGGTTTTAATGCTGCTGATTTTCTACGGGTTGCAAATCGCGCTCAATGCGGTGACCGACGCGATGGGAATAGGGCAGATTGATATTGATCCGATGGTCGCCGGTATTATCACCCTGGGTTTTATCTATGGCGCGTACTTTACGGAAACTTTCCGTGGCGCGTTTATGGCGGTGCCCAAAGGGCATATTGAAGCGGCGACGGCATTCGGTTTCACCGGTTCGCAAATATTCCGGCGGATTATGTTCCCGGCGATGATGCGCTACGCCTTACCGGGGATTGGTAATAACTGGCAGGTTATCCTCAAAGCGACGGCGCTGGTTTCGCTGCTCGGGCTGGAAGATGTGGTCAAAGCCACGCAGCTGGCCGGCAAGAGCACCTGGGAGCCATTCTATTTCGCCGTAGTGTGCGGGCTGATTTATCTGGTATTTACAACGGTTTCCAATGGTGTGCTGCTGTTCCTCGAGCGCCGCTACTCCGTGGGTGTGAAGAGGGCTGACCTGTGATCGAGATTATTCAGGAGTACTGGAAATCCCTGCTCTGGAGCGATGGCTATCGCTTTACTGGCGTGGCCATTACGCTGTGGTTGCTGATCTCCTCGGTGGTGATGGGCGGCATTCTGGCGCTGTTTTTGGCGATTGGCCGCGTTTCCAGCAACAAATTTATCCAGTTCCCCATCTGGTTGTTTACCTATGTTTTTCGCGGTACGCCGCTGTATGTGCAACTGCTGGTGTTCTATTCCGGGATGTACACGCTGGAGATCGTGAAAGGAACCGATCTCCTCAACGCGTTTTTCCGTAGCGGTCTTAACTGTACCGTTCTGGCGTTGACGCTGAATACCTGCGCCTATACCACGGAGATTTTCGCTGGCGCCATCCGTTCAGTACCGCACGGGGAAATTGAAGCGGCGCGGGCGTATGGCTTCTCATCGTTCAAAATGTATCGCTGTATTATTTTACCTTCCGCGCTGCGTATCGCGCTGCCAGCATACAGTAACGAAGTGATCCTGATGCTGCACTCAACCGCGCTGGCGTTTACCGCGACGGTGCCGGATTTGCTGAAAATCGCCCGTGATATTAACTCGGCAACCTATCAACCGTTTACCGCATTCGGCATTGCCGCTGTGCTGTATTTGATTATTTCGTATGTCCTGATTAGCCTGTTCCGTAAAGCGGAAAAGCGCTGGCTCCAGCACGTGAAACCTTCTTCAACGCACTGAGAATACGATGTCTGAGAATAAATTAAACGTTATCGATTTGCACAAGCGCTACGGCGAACATGAGGTGCTGAAAGGGGTATCGCTACAGGCTAACGCCGGAGATGTGATCAGTATTATCGGATCGTCTGGCTCCGGTAAGAGTACCTTTCTGCGCTGTATTAACTTCCTCGAAAAACCGAGCGAAGGGTCGATTGTGGTGAGCGGCCAGAATATTTCCCTGGTGCGTGATAAAGACGGCCAGCTCAAGGTCGCCGATAAAAACCAGCTGCGGCTGCTGCGTACGCGCCTGACGATGGTATTTCAGCACTTCAATCTCTGGAGCCACATGACGGTGCTGGAGAACGTTATGGAAGCGCCGATTCAGGTGCTGGGATTAAGCAAACATGAAGCGCGCGAGCGTGCGGTGAAATACCTGGCGAAAGTCGGTATTGATGAACGTGCGCAGGGAAAATACCCGGTACACCTCTCAGGTGGTCAGCAGCAGCGTGTCTCAATTGCCCGCGCGTTGGCGATGGAACCTGAGGTGCTGCTGTTTGATGAGCCGACATCGGCGCTTGACCCCGAACTGGTAGGCGAAGTCTTGCGTATCATGCAGCAGTTAGCGGAAGAGGGGAAAACGATGGTGGTGGTGACGCATGAAATGGGGTTTGCCCGCCATGTTTCCACCCATGTGATTTTCCTGCATCAGGGGAAAATCGAAGAAGAAGGCGATCCAGAGCAGGTATTTGGCAACCCGCAAAGCCCGCGTTTGCAACAGTTCCTGAAAGGCTCGCTGAAGTAGCGGTTTATCCGTCGCTCAGAGAAACAATTTTGCCCGGTGGCGCTGTGCTTACCGGGCCGACACGTAGGCCGGATAAGGCATCGCCGCCATCCGGCGATTATCGCCCCATTTCGCTTTCCAGACGGTATACCCATTCGTCATACCGGATGCCGTTCACCTCATAGGCGTTTTCCAGCACCTGAGTCCGCGTAAAACCACGCTTTTCCAGCACGCGCACAGACGCGTGATTCTCTGCCAGCACATAGGCGTTTATCGCTTTCACGCTGGTATGCGTAAAGGCGTAATCGCAGACGGCATATAAGGCTTCTGTGGCGATCCCTCTCCCTTGCGCTTCCGGGAGCACCGTATAGCCGATATCGGCTTCCTGCGGATAATGGTGGCTAATTTGTAAGCCAATGTCGCCCAAAGGCTTATCGCTGTTATGCAGGCGGATGACGAAGGTATGCTTTGAGACGAGGCGACGGGCGAACAGTAGGCGAGTGTCTTTTTCCGGCGTGATATCAGCCATATAACGCATGATTTCAGGGTTTTCACGCAGTGCGAGAAAAAAGGACCAGTCAGTAGGTTGAAAAAGGGAGAGGGTCAATCGGGAGGTGGTTATTATCGCCATAAAATCGCCATTCCAGAAGTCAGGCATACTACCTTACCACTGGAATGGCTACAGTGACCAGGTGAATGGTTTAACGGATCACATCGGCCAGCGCTTCTTCTAAATCGTACCAGCGAAATGAAAACCCCGCCGCCTCCAGTCTTTTTGGCAATGCGCGCTGTCCGCCCAGCACCAGTACCGATGATTCCCCCATTAACAGGCGGATGACGGTCGCGGGAACGCGCAGGATTGCGGGGCGGTTCAGCGCATGGCCCAGCGCATGGGCGAACTGTTCATTACGAACCGGATAAGGCGAGACCATATTGAACGGGCCGCGCAGGTCGTTATCCAGCAGCCAGAGAATACCGTTTACCATATCATCGATATGGATCCAGGCCAGATACTGACGCCCATTGCCAATTGGCCCTCCCAGCCCCAGGCGAAACGGCGGGATCATTTTGGCCAGAATGCCGCCTTCCGGCGCCAGGACGACGCCGGTGCGTAGCAGACAAACGCGCGTTTTATCACTTTGCGCGCTACAGGCAATCTGCTCCCAACGCGCGCATAACTTATGGGTAAATTCGTTATGCGGCGGCTCTTCTTCCGTTACGACAACTTCGCCCAGATCGCCGTAATAGCCTGCGGCAGACCCGGAAATTAACGCGGCCGGGGGCGTCTCGCTGGCGTTGATCAAATCTGCCAGCTTTTGCGTGATGGACCAGCGGCTTTGACACAAACGCTCTTTTTGCTGCGCGGTCCAGCGTTTGTCGGCGATAGGCTCGCCAGCAAGGTTGACCACGGCGTCTATGTCGTTGAGGTTTTGCCTGTCCTCCAGCCCTTTCCACAGCGCAACCCGGGAGTCGAGAAGCTGACGCGCCTTATCGGGACTCCGTGTGACGACCGTCACCTGATGCCCCAGCTCCAGCAGACGGGGAATCAGGTGGCGTCCTATCAGGCCAGTACCGCCGGTAATCAGAATCTGCATGTTTCCTCCCGGATAGCGCTTAACGTCGCCAGCTGAGCGTCATGGAGACGGAATCGGCATAACGCAGCGCATGAAGTTTGTCGATCTCTACTTCAGCATAAGTGACCCAGTGATGTTCACGTGCGATGTCGAGCACATCCTGAGTTAATTTTTCTAACAGCGAGAATCGGTTGCTCTCCACATGCTGAATAATGTTTTTTGTGATGGTGCGGTAATTCAGCGCGTCGTTGATGTCCTCGCTTACGCGGGCTTTTTCCGCCGGATAGTGAATGGTAACGTTAATAACGATATCCTGGCGGTTGAGGATCTCTTCCTCTTTGATACCGATAAACGTGCGCAGACGAAGGTTTTTTATACGAATAATAGCGTCAGGTTGTGACATTGCAGGCGTCCTCCATGGTTGAACCTTTGCATGATACACGAGAACCCGGCCGCGTTATTCGCTCTGACTCTCAGGCTTCTGCTAAGGCCGCAGTCTTGCGCGTTCTGTTGCCGTGCTCAGTATGAGTTTTCATCAGGTGACAGTATGCGAAAGACTCTATATTTTGAGAGAAAGCCCAAAGAACGAAGAGGACATTATGAGCAAACCCGAGATTACGCTTTGGTCAGACGCTAACTTTTTCTCTCCTTACGTCTTATCCGTTTATGTTGCCTTGCAGGAGAAAGGACTGCCTTTTAGCCTCAAAACCGTTGACCTGAGCAGCGGCGAGCATTTGCAGCCCTCATGGCAGGGCTACGCGTTAACGCGCCGCGTCCCGGTGCTGGAAATCGATGGCTTCGAACTTAGCGAGTCGTCGGCGATTACCGAGTATCTGGAAGATCGCTTTGCGCCGCCGCAGTGGGAGCGCATCTACCCGCACGATCTGCAAAAACGCGCCCGCGCGCGCCAGATTCAGGCGTGGTTACGCAGTGATTTAATGCCCATTCGCGAGGAACGTTCGACGGATGTGGTCTTTGCGGCGGCCAGGAAAGGCCCGTTAAGCGAAGCAGGGAAAGAGAGCGCGGCAAAACTGGTGGCGACGGCCAGTGGTTTGCTCGCTCACGGTAAGCCGAATTTATTTGGCGAATGGTGTATTGCGGATACCGATTTGGCGCTCATGCTTAACCGCCTCGTACTCAACGGCGACGAGATTCCTGAGGCACTGGCGGAATATGCAGCATTCCAGTGGCAGCGCGCCTCCGTTCAACGTTTTATTGCGCTTTCCGCAAAGCGTTCCGGCTGATAATCCGCGTATAATCCAGTATCATAGAACGGTTTTTTATGACGAGGAGTGAGTGATGAAACTGATGTTTGCATCGGACATTCATGGTTCGTTACCTGCGACAGAGCGCGTACTTGAACGGTTTGCGCAAAGTGGCGCGCAATGGCTGGTGATACTGGGTGATGTGCTTTATCACGGGCCGCGTAACGCGCTGCCGGAAGGCTACGCACCGGCGCAGGTGGCAGAACGCCTGAACGAGCAGGCGGCGCGTATTATTGCGGTACGGGGAAACTGTGACAGCGAAGTGGATCAGATGCTGCTCCACTTCCCGATAACCGCGCCGTGGCAGCAAGTGCTGCTGGAAAACCGGCGCATCTTCCTGACCCACGGACACCTGTTCGGGGCGGATAATGTACCCGCGTTAAATGCGGGCGACGTTCTTGCTTATGGGCATACTCATCTGCCGGTCGCTGAAAAACGCGGCGAGCTGTATCACTTTAATCCAGGCTCAGTCAGCATCCCGAAAGGTGGGTTTGCAGCAAGCTACGGCATTCTGGATGATAATGTTTTGAGCGTAATCGCACTCAATGATCAAAGTATCATTGCGCAGGTCGCGATTAATCCGTAATTTACCCCACAATTGTAAATGCGCCGTAAGAGCGCCAGAAAAAGAAGGTTTCCTGATGGTGGAACAGCGTCGTTTGGCAAGTACTGAATGGGTGGATATTGTGAATGAAGAGAACGAAGTCATTGCGCAATCCAGCCGGGAGCAAATGCGAGCGCAGCGCTTACGTCATCGTGCAACGTATATCGTCGTGCATGATGGTATGGGCAAAATTCTGGTTCAACGCCGTACTGAGACAAAAGACTTTTTGCCCGGCATGTTAGATGCCACCGCAGGTGGAGTGGTGCAGGCCGATGAGCAACTGCTGGAGTCTGCACGACGTGAAGCGGAAGAAGAACTGGGTATCGCAGGCGTGCCGTTTGCTGAGCACGGTCAGTTCTATTTTGAAGATGATAATTGCCGTGTCTGGGGCGGGTTATTTAGCTGCGTTTCTCATGGGCCATTCGCGCTTCAGGAAGAAGAGGTCAGCGAAGTCTGCTGGCTGACGCCGGAAGAAATTACGGCGCGTTGCGATGAGTTCACCCCGGACTCATTGAAAGCGCTGGCGTTGTGGATGACCCGCAATGCCAACAATGAATCGGCAAAGCAAGAGAAGCAAGAAGAGACGGAATAAGGTCTCTAACAGCTATCCCGCAGGCATAAACTGGAGGCGATCTGTTTCCGATCGCTCCAGTTACCATCCTTCAGACGTTCCAGCAGCGCGCGTCCGGCTTCAAGGCCTATCTTACGATGCGGTACGGCCATTGTCGTTAACGGCGGCTGACAAACCCGGCTCACATCGCTGTCGCCGAATCCTACCACCGCCAGATCGTCAGGGACTTTGATCCGTCTGCGCTGACACTCATATAACGCACCGCAAGCCAGCTCATCGGATACGCACACCAGCGCGTCCAGCTCGGGCCACGCCAGAATAAATTCGGGAAGCTGTGAGGCGCCGGTGGAAAAGTTTGGCGGCAGGGCGGCGTTAATCACGCGATTGGGCGACATATGGTGGCGCAACATCGCCTTGTACCAGCCCTGCAAATGCTGTTGAAAGATCCACTGCTCCTGATTGGCGCAAAGCAGGCCAATATTCTGATAACCGCGCTGAATGAGCATTTCGGTCAGTTCGTACATTGCCGCGACGTTATCAATACCGATATTCATATCGATCGGATCGGTACGAATGGCGCCAATTTCCATCACCGGAATCGACGCGTTTTTTAACCAGTGACGCACCGTGTCGCTGTGCTCGACGCTGAGTAAGATGGCGGCGGCGATGTTGGAGGCCAGCAGCGTCTCCAGCAGTTTCTCTTCCTGTTCGAGATGGTGAAGGGACTCCGCCAGCATAATCTGGTATCCCGCAGGCTGTAAAACTTGCTGAAGTCCGGCAAACATTTCTGAACAACCGGCTTCCGTGAGGTTCGGGACGACCATCGCGATGGTTCGTGACGAGGCGGAAGCCAGCGCGCTTGCGGCAAGATTAGGCATGTAACCGAGTTCATTCACTGCGGCTTCGATTTTTTCCCGGAGTTTATCGGAAACTTGCTCAGGCGTGCGTAACGCACGGGACACGGTCATGGTGCCGACACCGGCAAGCTGAGCAACATCGGCGATGGTCACCTTACCAGTACTACGCCGTTTTCGAGTTATAGACATACAGATTCCTGCGCAATTACAACGTATTGAGATGTTTTTTTATTGTCATTCATCGCTTCACGGGAATAGCAGTATACGCCTTAAATCCGGTTTAAGGCTGTGATTTCACGCGTTGATTGTATTTTGATAGCGCTATCACATATCTGACTGATAACTTTTGATAGCGCTATCTTTGTGAATATGATCACAGATAAGGTTTCAGCGCTTGAATAAAGTTTGCTCATATCTGGCAATCACGCGAGGAGGATATGTGCTCAATCACTGGCTAACTGATGCAACCATCATGCGGCAGGCGAGGGTGGAAAACTGGCCGCAGGCGCTGGAAATATGCGCCAGACCGCTGCTGGATGCTGGCGTTATCACACCTGAATATGTGACGGCGATTGTTGAGCAGCATCATAAGCTGGGCGCGTATTACGTTCTGGCGCCGGGTCTGGCGATGCCGCATGCGCGACCGGAAGAGGGAGCAAAGGGATTAGGCTTGTCGTTGTTAAAGCTGGAGCAGGGGGTCTCATTTGGGGCGGGCGAGTTCGATCCGGTGGATATCATCGTGATGCTCGCGGCACCCGACAAACACAGCCATATTGAAATGATTTCGACGCTGGCAGAGTTATTTTCCAGCGATGACGATATGGATAAATTACATCAGGCGAAGTCGCTGGAGGAAATAAAAACAATAATCGCACGTTTCTAATTTAATTACGCATTCCGAATTACCTGACACATTACGCGCCTGCGTGATGCGGGCGTACTCTACTTAAAAGAAGGTGATGATAATGAAAATTATGGCTATTTGCGGTTCTGGCCTGGGCAGTAGTTTTATGGTCGAAATGAATATTAAAAAAGTGCTCAGGAAGCTTGAAATTGATGCCGATGTTGAGCATTCCGATCTCTCCTCGGCGACGCCTGGCGCTGCGGATCTGTTTGTCATGGCGAAAGATATTGCCGCCAGCGCCAGCGTGCCGGAAAGCCAGCTGGTGGTGATTAATAACATTATCGATATTAATGAACTTGAAGCGCAGCTGCGCGCCTGGTTCGCCAAACAATAACCTTATTGCAAGCGAGGCGGATATGTTTATCCTTGAAACGCTGAATTTTGTTGTTGATATCTTAAAAGTGCCCTCGGTGCTGGTGGGGTTAATTGCCTTAATTGGCCTTGTCGCGCAGAAAAAAGCGTTTTCCGATGTGGTGAAAGGCACGATTAAAACTATTTTAGGTTTTATTGTACTGGGCGGCGGCGCAACGGTACTGGTCGGGTCTTTAAATCCACTCGGCGGAATGTTTGAACATGCGTTTAATATCCAGGGGATTATTCCAAATAACGAAGCGATTGTTTCCATCGCGCTGGAAAAATATGGGGCGTCTACGGCGCTGATCATGGCCTTTGGCATGGTGGCAAATATTGTGGTCGCCCGTTTTACCCGTCTGAAATACATCTTTCTGACAGGACACCATACGTTTTATATGGCCTGTATGATCGGCGTAATCCTGACGGTTGCCGGTTTTGACGGCGTTGGTCTCGTCTTTACCGGATCGCTGATTCTGGGGCTGGTGATGGCCTTTTTCCCGGCGCTGGCGCAGCGCTATATGAAGCGTATCACCGGCACTGATGATATCGCGTTTGGTCACTTCGGCACGCTGGGTTATGTGCTGTCCGGCTGGATCGGCAGCCTTTGTGGTAAAGGTTCCCGCTCTACCGAAGAGATGAACCTGCCTAAAAACTTAAGCTTCCTGCGCGACAGTTCGATCTCTATCTCTCTGACCATGATGATTATCTATCTGATCATGGCGGTGAGCGCGGGGCGTGAATATGTCGAGAGCACCTTCAGCGGCGGTCAGAACTACCTGGTCTACGCCATCATTATGGCGATCACCTTTGCGGCGGGCGTGTTCATCATCCTACAGGGCGTACGTCTGATTCTGGCGGAAATTGTACCGGCCTTTACCGGATTCTCAGAAAAACTGGTGCCGAACGCCCGCCCGGCGCTGGACTGCCCGGTCGTCTATCCGTATGCGCCTAACGCGGTGCTGATTGGCTTCCTGTTTAGCTTCCTCGGCGGTCTGGTCGGTCTGTTCCTGCTCGGACAGATGAAGCTGGTGCTGATCCTGCCGGGCGTGGTGCCGCACTTCTTTACCGGTGCGACGGCTGGCGTATTTGGTAATGCCACTGGCGGGCGGCGCGGCGCGATGATCGGCGCATTTGCCAACGGTCTGTTGATCACTTTCCTGCCCGTTCTGCTGCTGCCCGTGCTGGGGGCGATCGGCTTTGCGAATACGACCTTCTCAGACGCTGATTTCGGCGCAGTGGGGATTGTGCTGGGCAATCTGGCGCGCTACCTGTCGCCGCTTGCCATCACAGGGCTTGTTGTGGCGTTGTTCGTGCTGCTGGTGGCGTACAACGTGTTTGCGAAAAACAAATCTGCGGGGGGTAACACGCAGGAGAATACCGGAGCCAAATTATGAATGTGAATGAAGTTACTCAACTGGCGCGCGATATTCGCGTTGCCACTCTTAAGTCATTGACGCAGCTTGGCTTTGGCCACTACGGCGGCAGCATGTCGGTAGTGGAGACGCTGGCGGTGCTGTACGGCGCGGTGATGAAGATTGACCCGGCCGACCCTGACTGGCCGGAGCGCGATTACTTTGTGCTGTCTAAAGGTCATGCTGGCCCGGCGCTCTACAGCACGCTGGCGATTAAAGGTTACTTTCCGACAGAAGAACTGAACACGCTTAACCAGAACGGCACCCGTCTGCCGAGCCATCCAGACAGGTTAAAAACGCGCGGCGTGGATGCGACGACCGGTTCACTGGGGCAGGGGATCTCGATTGCCGGGGGGGTGGCGCTGTCGCACAAACTTGCCGGGCGCCCGAATCGGGTATTTTGTATCGTCGGCGACGGCGAGCTGAACGAAGGGCAGTGCTGGGAAGCGTTTCAGTTTATCGCCCATCATCGCCTGAACAACCTGACGGTGTTTATCGACTGGAACAAGCAGCAGCTGGACGGCGAACTGGATGAGATTATTTGCCCGTTCGATCTGGAAGGGAAATTCCGCGCTTTCGGTTTTGATGTTGTCACCGTGAAAGGCGATGACATTGCCCGGCTGCTGGAGGTCGTTCAGCCGGTTCCGGCGGCGGATGCCCGTCCGCGCGTGGTGATCCTCGACAGTATTAAAGGACAGGGCGTGCCCTACCTGGAGCAATTAAGCAACTCCCACCACCTGCGTCTGACCGATGAGATGAAGAAGGCGCTTAACGAGACGATTCGCCAACTGGAGGCCGCGCATGATTAAGGTTGCACCCGCGGGACAAAAAGAGAGCATGGAAATGCGTAAAGTGTACGCCGGATTTGTGGCGGAGCAGATAGAGGCCGGAAGCCAGATTATCGCACTTGAAGCGGATCTCATGAGTTCTATGGCGATGGACGGCGTTGCGAGGGATTATCCTCAGCATGTGATCAACTGCGGCATTATGGAAGCCAATGTGATCGGCACTGCGGCAGGGCTATCGCTCACCGGACGCAAACCGTTTGTCCATACCTTCACCGCCTTTGCCAGCCGTCGCTGTTTTGATCAGCTGTTTATGTCGCTCGATTACCAGCGCAACAACGTCAAGGTGATCGCGTCGGATGCCGGCGTGACTGCCTGCCATAACGGCGGCACCCATATGTCTTTTGAAGATATGGGCATTGTGCGCGGGCTGGCGCATTCGGTCGTGCTGGAAGTGACTGATGCCGTCATGTTTAAGGATATTTTGCGCCAGCTTATCGAGCTTGAGGGTTTTTACTGGGTTCGAACCATCCGCAAACAGGCCCCGAGCATTTATGCGCCGGGATCGACGTTCACCATCGGTAAAGGGAATGTTCTGCGTGAAGGCAGCGATATCACGCTGATTGCCAACGGCATTATGGTTGCCGAGGCGCTGGAGGCGGCGCGCCAGTTGGAGCAGGATGGCGTGAGCGCGGCGGTTATCGATATGTTTACCCTCAAGCCCATCGACCGCATGCTGGTAAAAAATTACGCGGAGAAAACCGGGCGAATCGTCACCTGTGAGAACCACAGCATTCATAATGGACTTGGGTCGGCCGTGGCTGAAGTGCTGGTTGAAACGTGCCCGGTGCCCATGCGCCGCGTCGGCGTTAAAGAGCGTTATGGTCAGGTCGGGACGCAGGATTTCTTGCAGAAGGAGTATGGTTTGACCGCAGAGGCCATTGTGGAAGCGGCGAAAACGCTGCTGTAATAACGATGTATTGTTGCCGGATGGCGCTACTGCTTATCCGGCCTACAATAACCTGACTCGTAGGCCGGATAAGACGCACTAGTTAACGTTATGGTCAGGTCGGGACGCAGGATTTCTTGCAGAAGGAGTATGGTTTGACCGCAGAAGCCATTGTGGAAGCGGCGAAAACGCTGCTGTAATAATGATGTGTTGTTGCCGGATGGCGCTACCGCTTATCCGGCCTACAATAACCTGACTCGTAGGCCGGATAAGACGCGCCAGCGTCGCCATCCGGCATTTTTGATCAATGGTATCCCATCAACTGCGCGCCGATAACCACCACGCTGGACATGATAAACAGCAACCCCAGCAGCGTCGCGCCAACCTTCAGCCAGTTGCGAAAATCGACCCGGCACACGCCTAATGTCGCCATTAACGATGCGGACGTTGGATAGATGATGTGACTGAAGCCATCGCCAAACTGGAAGGCCAGTACCGTAACCTGACGGTTTACGCCTACCAGATCGCCTAACGGAGCCAGAAGCGGCATCGTTAACGCTGCCTGACCGGAACCTGAGGTAACAAAGAAATTGAATACGGCCTGAAACAGCAGCATAAACCATGCGGCGACAGCGTTGTTCAGACCGCTAATACCGTGAGCAATACTGTTCAACAGGGTATTTAACACGCTGGCGTCGCCCGCCTCGCCGTTGCCCACGAGCAATAAAATACCTTTGGCGAAGCCGACCAGCAGGGCCGGGGCAATCATCATTCTGGCGCCTTCGGTGAACGAGGAGGCCATGATGTTCACCGTCATACCGTTGAGGCGGAAAATAACCCCAATGATGCCGATGACCACGCCCATCGTGAAGAACTGGCTGGCAATCTCAGGAATAAACCACGCGTGAACAATCACTCCCCAGATAACCCAAATCATCACTCCGGTCAGCACAATCAGCACCAGCCAGTCGCCTGTGGTGAAAGGACGTTGGGCGATTTCGTCCTGCTTCTCACGAAAATAGCGATCGGATTCATGGACGCGCGACAGATGGGGATTCTTTTTCACCCGCGCGGCATAGGTCAGGGTAAAAAGAAGACCAATCAGCGTGGAAACGAACCACACAACAATGCGCAAGCCTGAGCCGGAAAGGACCGGTACGCCCGCAATCCCCTGCGCGACCACGACGCAAAACGGGTTCATCCATGAACTGGCAAAACCAATCTGGGTGGCGATATAGGTAACCAGTACGGTGGTAATGCTGTCATAGCCCAGGCGCACCATCAGCGGCGCGATAATAATCGCAAAGGCGACGGCCTCTTCCCCCATACCAAAAACCGCGCCGCCCAGTGAGAAGAGGATGAACAGCACCGGGATAAACAGCACCTCATTACCGCGCGTATGGCGTATCAGCGCCAGAATACCGTTATCAATGGTGCCTGTGCGCATGACGATGCCGAACGCGCCGCCGATCACCAGCATAAACATGATGATGCCGACAGCCGTGCCGAATTTAGAACCGGAGGTTAATCCTTCGAACGGGAAATTCATTAAGCCGGGTCTTTCATCGCCGGTTGTAAAGAGCTGGACGCGGTGATACTGCGCTTCACCGGCTTCGTTGGTGAGAATACGAAAAGAGTGGGGATCGACCACTTTGCGGGTTTTCGTCTGCCCGTCAACCTGATACTGCACCTCCTGGCTGTCGAACATTCCGACGGGAACAACCCAGGTGGCAAGACTGGTCAGAATGGCGACGAAAAAAATAATCACCAGCGTATCGGGCATCGCCCATTTTTTGGCAGGCCGCGATTGCGATTCTGTTACTGCGGACATAACACACTATCCCTGTTGCAAGGCAAAGAGATAATTATGCGAACAGAGGAATAGTTATTCATTGATACAGCGCAGCTAAGCGGGAAAATCGGATTTCGTTCATGCCGGTTCGGCGGGCATAAAAAATCTGGAAATAATCGCTATTTCCAGACCTTAGATATGAAGTGCTGGCCGGATAAGGACGCCTTAGCGTCGCTATCCGGCACACAAAGCAGATTACTGCTGTTGCTGTGAAGACTGAATCGCGGTCAGGGCGATGGTGTAGACGATATCATCTACCAGCGCGCCACGGGACAGGTCGTTCACCGGCTTGCGCATACCCTGTAGCATCGGCCCGATGGAGATCAGGTCGGCAGAACGCTGTACCGCTTTGTAGGTGGTGTTACCGGTGTTCAGATCCGGGAAGATGAACACGGTCGCGCGACCTGCAACCGGAGAGTTCGGCGCTTTGGATTTCGCAACATCAGCCATGACTGCGGCGTCGTATTGCAACGGGCCGTCGATCATCAGGTCAGGACGTTTTTCCTGCGCCAGACGGGTCGCTTCACGCACTTTCTCTACGTCGCTGCCTGCGCCAGAGGTGCCGGTGGAGTAGGAGAGCATCGCAACGCGCGGTTCGATGCCGAAGGCAATTGCGGATTCCGCAGACTGGATGGCGATTTCAGCCAGCTGTTCTGCCGTCGGGTCCGGGTTGATCGCGCAGTCGCCGTAAACGTAAACCTGTTCCGGCAGCAGCATGAAGAACACGGAAGAGACCAGAGAGCTGCCCGGCGCTGTTTTGATCAGCTGTAGCGGCGGACGAATGGTGTTTGCCGTGGTGTGAACCGCACCGGAAACCAGACCGTCAACTTCATCCTGTTCCAGCATCAGCGTACCGAGAACCACGTTGTCTTCCAGTTGTTCGCGGGCGACGGTTTCGGTCATGCCTTTGCTCTTACGCAGCTCAACCAGACGAGCGACATAGCTTTCGCGAACCACTTCCGGGTCGACGATTTCAATGCCTGCGCCCAGTTCTACGCCCTGAGAGGCGGCAACGCGGTTGATCTCTTCCGGGTTACCCAGCAGGACGCAAGTCGCGATGCCACGTTCAGCACAGATGGCTGCCGCTTTAACGGTACGCGGTTCGTCGCCTTCCGGCAGAACGACGCGTTTACCGGCTTTACGCGCCAGCTCGGTCAACTGGTAGCGGAATGCAGGCGGAGACAGACGACGGCTGCGCTCAGAGGTCGCGGTCAGGGATTCAATCCAGTCAGCGTTGATGTAGTTGGCAACGTATTCCTGAACTTTTTCGATACGCTCATGGTCATCAACCGGAACTTCCAGGTTGAAGCTCTGTAGGCTCAGAGAGGTCTGCCAGGTGTTGGTATTCACCATGAATACCGGCAGGCCGGTTGCGAAAGCACGTTCGCACAGTTTAGAGATGCGCGCGTCCATTTCGTAGCCGCCGGTCAGCAGCAGAGCGCCGATTTCCACGCCGTTCATTGCCGCCAGGCAAGCCGCAACCAGTACGTCAGGACGGTCAGCAGAAGTCACCAGCAGAGAACCCGCACGGAAGTGCTCCAGCATGTGCGGAATGCTGCGCGCGCAGAACGTGACAGACTTCACGCGACGGGTGTTGATATCGCCTTCGTTCACAACGGTTGCGTTCAGGTGACGCGCCATGTCGATTGCACGGGTTGCAATCAGATCGAAGCTCCACGGCACCGCGCCCAGAACCGGCAACGGGCTGGATTCCTGGAGTTTAGCCGGATCGACTTTCACCACTTTCGCTTTGGAAGAGTCGTCGAAAATCTCAGACAGATCCGGGCGGGTACGGCCCTGCTCATCAACCGGTGCGTTCAGTTTGTTAACAATAACGCCGGTGATGTTGGTGTTTTTCGCGCCGCCGAAGCTGCTGCGAGTCAGTTCGATACGCTCATTCAGCTGTTCCGGGGTGTCGGTGCCCTGAGACATCACGAAGACGATTTCCGCATTCAGCGTTTTCGCGATTTCGTAGTTCAGAGACTGAGCGAACTGGTGTTTACGCGTCGGAACCAGGCCTTCAACCAGCACCACTTCCGCATCTTTGGTGTTCGCGTGATAGTTCGCGATGATCTCTTCCATCAGCACATCTTTCTGATTGCTGGACAGCAGAGATTCAACGTGGCTCATCTTCAGCGGTTCAGCCGCCGGGACAGACGAGTTTGCACGAACGATAGCGGTAGTCTGGTCTGGCGCATTGCCACCCGCGCGCGGTTGGGCGATTGGCTTAAAGACGCTCAGACGAACGCCTTTGCGTTCCATAGCACGGATGACGCCAAGGCTGACGCTGGTCAGGCCGACGCTGGTTCCGGTAGGGATCAGCATAATAATACGGGACACGGTTTATCCTCTTTCGTTACCGCCGGTTTCAGGCGGGTTACAAAACAGCACCGCCAGCTAGGCTGGCGGTGTAAAATCAGGCAGTCAGACGGCTCGCGTCTTGCGCGATAACCAGTTCTTCGTTGGTTGGGATAACCACCGCAGGACGGGTACCTTCTTTGTTGATGAAACCAGATTTGCCGAAACGGGCAGCCAGGTTACGTTCGTGATCGACTTCAAAGCCCAGCACGCCCAGTTTACCCAGAGACAGCTCACGCACCATCGCCGCGTTTTCACCGATACCGCCAGTGAAGACCACTGCGTCCAGACGACCTTCCATCAGCGCGGTGTAAGAGCCGATGTATTTCGCCAGACGGTGGCAGTATACGTCCATCGCACGTTTCGCATCTTCTTTAGCGGTGTAGTTGTCTTCAACATAACGGCAGTCGCTGGTGACTTCGGTCAGACCCAACAGACCTGATTCTTTGGTCAGCATTTTGTTGATCTGATCGATGTTCATGCCCAGGTTGTCATGCAGGAAGAAGATGATTGCCGGGTCGATGTCACCGGTACGGGTGCCCATCACCAGACCTTCCAGCGGGGTCAGACCCATAGAGGTGTCAACGCACTGGCCGTTGCGGATTGCAGAAACAGAACCACCGTTGCCCAGATGGCAGGTGATGATGTTCAGTTCTTCAACCGGCTTGTTCAGCATTTTTGCGGCTTCCTGAGTCACATAGTAGTGGCTGGTGCCGTGGAAACCGTAACGACGTACGCCGTGTTCTTTGTACAGGCTGTACGGCAGGGCATACAGGTAAGACTCTTCCGGCATAGTCTGATGGAACGCGGTGTCGAACACTGCAACGTTCTTTTCTTTCAGTTCCGGGAAGGATTTCAGCGCTTCAGTAATCCCGATCAGGTGAGCCGGGTTGTGCAGCGGAGCGAACGGCGCAGCGTCTTTGATGCCCTGGATAACGGAGTCATCAATGACCACGGAGCTGGTATACTTCTCGCCGCCGTGTACGATACGGTGACCAATTGCGGTCAACTGCGCAGACAGTTCTGGTTTTTGTGCCAGAATAGTATTAACAATAAAGTTCAGCGCTTCACTGTGAGCGGCGCCTGCACCTAAAGCCGCTTCTTGTTTATTGCCGTCCATTTTCCATTTGATACGTGCTTCAGGAAGATGGAAACATTCGGCTAAACCAGAAAGGTATTCTTCACCGTTCGCTGCATCGATGATTGCAAATTTCAGTGAGGAGCTACCGCAGTTCAGAACCAGTACTAACTTACTCGACATGGAAGTACCTATTTATGATACGTGGCTAAAAAAACGTCAGTGAGCCATAGAGCGTAACGCATGATGACGCTGACGTTTATGATTAACATCATGCGCAATAATCTTTTTCGGCATGATGGAAGAAATACCTTTGAGTCTATGCCATTTTGCGTATTTTTCAGCCAATGGCATACTATATGTAAATTTGACGACTCAATGATTTTGGACTACTGGCCTTAGAGGCCGACACAGGATACCTGATAGTGGGTATCAATGACAAAATGTTTTGAACGATGTCCCTTGCAGTTGTTGTTTTGCACAAATTTTTGAATTTTTATATGTGAAGTTGAGGTAAAGCCATGTCGACACCGGATAATCGCTCCGTGAATTTTTTTAGTTTGTTTCGCCGGGGGCAGCACTACGCAAAGACGTGGCCGATGGAAAAGCGCCTTGCGCCGGTCTTTGTTGAGAACCGCGTGATTCGTATGACGCGTTACGCCATTCGCTTTATGCCGCCGATCGCGGTGTTTACGCTGTGCTGGCAAATCGCGCTGGGCGGTCAGTTAGGCCCGGCGGTTGCCACAGCCCTGTTTGCGCTCAGTTTACCGATGCAAGGCATGTGGTGGCTGGGAAAACGCTCCGTTACGCCACTCCCGCCTTCCATCCTGAACTGGTTCTATGAGGTTCGGGGAAAATTGCAGGAAGCCGGGCAGGCGTTGTCGCCGGTAGAAGGCAAGCCGGATTACCAGGCATTAGCTGACACGCTTAAGCGCGCCTTCAAACAACTGGATAAAACTTTCCTTGATGATTTGTAATTGACCCCTGATTACGCATATAAAAGAAGGCATACCAATGCCTTCTTTTTTTGACCGCAGTAGAGTGATACAGGAGTCCCAAAATGGAAATGACCAACGCTCAACGTCTGATTTTGTCTAACCAGTACAAAATGATGACCATGCTCGACCCGACCAACGCCGAGCGTTATCGCCGTCTGCAAACGATCATTGAACGCGGCTACGGCTTGCAGATGCGTGAGCTGGATCGTGAGTTTGGCGAACTGAAGGAAGAAACCTGCCGCACGATTATCGATATCATGGAGATGTATCACGCCTTACATGTGTCCTGGACTAACCTGAAAGACGCGCAGACCATTGACGAGCGTCGCGTGACGTTCCTCGGGTTTGATGCCGCAACCGAAGCGCGTTATCTGGGCTACGTTCGCTTTATGGTGAACGTGGAAGGGCGCTATACCCACTTTGATGCCGGTACGCATGGCTTTAATGCCCAGACGCCGATGTGGGAAAAATACCAGCGTATGCTGAATGTCTGGCACTCCTGCCCGCGCCAGTATCACCTGAGCTCGAACGAAATTAATCAGATTATCAATGCCTGAGGGGGTGAGCGTGCAGTGCAAAGGCTTTCTGTTTGATCTGGATGGAACGTTGGTTGACTCCTTACCCGTTGTAGAGCGGACATGGTGCAACTGGGCCGATCGTTTTGGCCTCACGCATGATGAAGTGCTGAGCTTTATTCATGGCAAGCAGGCTATCACTTCTCTGCGACACTTCATGGCGGGAAAGCCGGAAGAGGAGATCGCCGCAGAGTTTACCCGTCTGGAACAGATAGAAGCGACGGATACGGCAGGGATTGTGGCGTTGCCGGGCGCGGTCGAATTGCTGAACCATCTCAATAAAGCCGGTATCCCCTGGGCTATCGTTACTTCAGGCTCGATGCCGGTTGCGCGGGCGCGCCATCAGGCGGCCGGCCTTCCTGCGCCAGAGGTGTTTGTTACCGCTGAGCGCGTGAAGCGCGGCAAACCGGAACCGGATGCCTATCTGCTGGGCGCCCAACTGCTCGGCCTCTCGCCGCAGGAATGCGCGGTGGTGGAAGACGCGCCTGCCGGGATTCTCTCCGGGCTGGCCGCCGGGTGTCATGTCATTGCGGTCAATGCGCCTGAGGACACGCCCCGCATTGCGGACGTCGATTTTGCCCTGAGCAGCCTTGAGCACATTTCCGTGACCAAACAGCCCAACGGAAACGTGGTCGTTCTTAGAAATACCTGAACATGATTTAGCCCCGCATTGTTGGGGCTTTTTTATGGCAGAATCAGTCCATCCCTCTCATTTAACAAGGATATGTTGTGAACGGTGAATTGATATGGGTTCTCTCCTTACTGGCGATTGCCGTTATCTTGTTTGCGACGGGCAAAGTGCGCATGGACGCGATTGCTTTGCTGGTCATTGTCGCCTTTGTTCTGAGTGGAACATTGAGCATCTCAGAGGCCTTTTCCGGCTTCAGCGATCCTAACGTTGTTCTGATTGCCGCCTTGTTCATTATCGGCGACGGTCTGGTGCGTACCGGCGTCGCGACGGTCATGGGCGCCTGGCTGGTGAAAATGGCCGGTAGCAGCGAAGTCAAAATGCTGGTGCTGCTGATGATCACCGTTGCCGGGCTTGGCGCGTTTATGAGTTCAACCGGCGTGGTCGCGATTTTCATCCCGGTGGTGTTAAGCGTTTCTATGCGTATGCAGACCTCGCCTTCACGCCTGATGATGCCGCTCAGTTTTGCCGGTCTTATCAGCGGCATGATGACGCTGGTGGCGACGCCGCCCAACCTGGTGGTGAACAGTGAACTGCTGCGTGAAGGGCTGCACGGTTTTAGCTTCTTTAGCGTCACGCCGATTGGGCTGGTGGTGCTGTTCCTCGGTATTATCTACATGCTGGTGATGCGCTTTATGTTGAAAGGGGATGATGCGTCGCAGCAGCGTGATGGCTGGAAGCGTCGCGCCTTTCGCGATTTAATCAAAGAGTACCGTCTGACCGGTCGCGCTCGTCGGCTTGCCATTCGCCCGGGTTCGCCGATGGTCGGCCAGCGTCTGGATGACCTTAAGCTGCGTGAGCGCTATGGCGCGAACGTGATCGGCGTTGAACGCTGGCGGCGCTTTCGGCGCGTTATTGTTAACGTCAATGGGGTGTCGGAATTTCGCGCCCGCGATGTGTTACTGATCGATATGTCTGCCGCCGAGGTGGATCTCCGGGAATTTTGCAGCGAGCAACTGCTGGAGCCGATGGTTTTACGCGGCGAGTATTTTTCCGATCAGGCGCTGGACGTGGGGATGGCGGAAATCTCCCTGATTCCCGAATCGGAACTGATTGGCAAATCGGTGCGCGAGATCGGTTTTCGTACGCGCTATGGCCTGAATGTCGTCGGTCTGAAGCGTGACGGTGTGGCAATCGAAGGGTCGCTTGCTGATGAAGCGCTGTTAATGGGCGACATTATTCTGGTAGTAGGAAACTGGAAGCTGATTGGTCAACTGGCGAAGCAGGGCCGTGACTTCGTGGTGCTGAATATGCCTGTGGAAGTGAGCGACGCCTCCCCGGCGCACAGCCAGGCGCCGCATGCGATCTTCTGTCTGGTGCTGATGGTTGCGCTGATGCTGACCGATGAGATCCCTAACCCGATCGCGGCAATCATTGCTTGCCTGCTGATGGGGAAATTCCGCTGTATTGATGCAGAAAGCTCCTACAAAGCGATTCACTGGCCGAGCATTATCCTGATTGTCGGGATGATGCCTTTTGCGCTGGCGTTGCAAAAGACCGGCGGCGTTGATCTGGTCGTTAAAGGATTGATGGATGTCGGCGGCGGTTATGGCCCCTATATGATGCTGGCATGTCTGTTTGTGCTGTGCGCCACCATCGGGCTGTTTATTTCCAATACCGCGACCGCCGTGCTGATGGCGCCGATAGCCCTTGCGGCAGCGAAGTCGATGGGGGTGTCACCGTATCCTTTCGCGATGGTGGTGGCAATGGCGGCGTCGGCGGCGTTCATGACGCCGGTCTCCTCGCCGGTAAACACGCTGGTTTTGGGGCCGGGGAACTACAGTTTTAGCGACTTTGTTAAGATCGGGGTGCCGTTTACGATAATCGTTATGGCGGTATGCGTGGTGATGATCCCGGTGCTGTTTCCGTTCTGACGGGAGCCGGATGGCGGCGTGAACGCCTTATCCGGCCTACCGCTACATTTGTAGGCCGGATAAGCGAATAGCGCCATCCGGCAAAACGATTTATAGCGGCGAATCCTGGCTGATTTCATCCAGCGAGAGGTGAAAACTGGGCACAAACACCGCCATAAAATAGTCCATCTCTTCGCTGCGGCGCGACGCCAGGGTTTTTTCCAGTCGCGTTTTTGCCAGCAGGAATTCATTATTGCCCGCCGATAACTCTTCCAGACACTTCAGATAGGCGCAAAGCGCGTCGGCTTGCTTCACAACCGATTTCTCTTCTTCGCTGTAAGCATGTTCGTCGATCAGCGGTGCAAAAATATCGCGCAGTTCGTCAGGAACCATATCCACCAGTTTTTGTTGGGCAATTTTCTCAATCGCTTTGTATTCCTGCGCGATTTGCGAATTGAAGTATTTCACCGGGGTCGGGAGATCGCCGGTCAACACTTCAGAGGCATCGTGGTACATCGCCAGTAGCGCAATACGCTCGGCATTGACCTGGCCGCCGAATTTGCGATTTTTGATAGCGGCAAGCGCATGGGCGACCATTGCCACCTGCAAACTGTGTTCGGAGACGTTTTCGGTGCGCACGTTGCGCATCAATGGCCAGCGGTTAATCAGTTTCAGGCGGGAGAGGTGGGCAAAAAAATGGCTCTGCTTCATAGTGACCTTTTCATGATGACAACCTGAGGGTCATTGTGCGCAGAGAAGGCCATCGGATGCAAATACTCGTCTTTCTCACGTTGCATCCGACGGCCAGTTTACGGTTACAGCTGATGATACCCTGACAGGAAGCGCCCGAATTTACTCAGCGACATTTCAATGTCGTCAATACGAGGCAGCGTTACAATGCGGAAGTGATCCGGCCAGGGCCAGTTGAACGCGGTTCCCTGCACCAGCAGCACTTTTTCCTGCAACAGGAAGTCGAGCACCATCTTCTGGTCATCGTGGATGTTAAAGCGCTTCGCATCTATTTTTGGGAACATATACAGTGCGCCGCGCGGTTTCACGCAGGAAACGCCCGGAATATCGTTAATCAGCTCCCACGCACGGTTACGTTGTTCATACAAACGCCCGCCCGGCATGATGAATTCGCTAATACTCTGGTAGCCGCCCAGAGCCGTCTGGATCGCGTGCTGCGCCGGAACGTTGGCGCACAGACGCATTGACGCCAGCATCTCCAGCCCTTCAATGTAGCCTTTGGCGTGTTTTTTCGGCCCATTCAGCACCATCCAGCCCTGGCGGAATCCGGCGACGCGATAGGTTTTGGACAGCCCGTTGAACGTAATGGTCAGCAGATCCGGCGCCAGCGCGGCGATAGAATGATGCTCAGCGTCGTCGTAGAGGATCTTGTCGTAAATCTCATCGGCGAAAATGATCAGATTATGTTGACGGGCAATCTCAACGATCTCCATCAGCAGCTCTTTGGAGTAAACCGCGCCGGTTGGGTTATTCGGGTTGATTATCACAATGCCACGGGTACGCGGCGTGATTTTGGCGCGGATGTCGTCGAGATCCGGGAACCAGTCAGAAGATTCATCGCAAAGATAGTGTACCGCTTTGCCGCTGGAGAGCGAGACTGCCGCTGTCCACAGCGGGTAATCCGGCGCGGGAACCAGCATTTCGTCCCCGCTGTTCAGCAACGCCTGCATTGCCTGCACGATCAATTCGGATACGCCGTTACCAATATAGATATCTTCTACGGTGACGTCGCGCATACCGCGCGCCTGGTAATGCTGCATGATCGCTTTGCGTGCGGAATACAGACCCTTTGAATCGCAATACCCCTGCGCCGTTGGCAAATTGCGGATGACATCGACCAGGATCTCATCAGGCGCTTCAAACCCAAAAGGGGCGGGGTTGCCGATGTTCAGTTTCAGAACTTTATTGCCTTCTTCTTCCAGGCGTTTCGCTTCTTTCAGAACAGGGCCGCGGATGTCATAACAGACATTTTCTAGTTTGCTGGATTTTTCAATGGGGGACATGAATCTTGACCTTTTTAGCTGTTATCGCCACTCCCTGCCGTGGAAGTCAGCACGGAACAATGTACTCCCACAGCGGTGAGTTTTGAAGGGTCAGCAGTAGAAGATTTTGCTCAGGCTTAGTGTGGGATTGTGCTGTTAAGTCCTGCTTTAATGTCATTCTTGCAGTTTTTATTACTGCTTTTATTTATTTTATTGGTTTTTTGTTTTTAGTATTGGGCTTTTGTGTGGTTGTATGTTTTGTTAAAAAATAGTCTAAACTCAGGGAGGAAAGTGTTAGCGGCGTCAGCATAACTCAATTATCAGGAAAATACTGAATGCTTTTACGAAACTACTGTTATCGCCATGATCTGTAAACGTTAGGGTGTAAATCTATTGTTAAGTAGAATTAATGAGTAGTGGCGATCTTAATTAATTATTATTTAATATTTAAAAAGCACCTGCTGGTGAGATTAATAATACATAATTTTCTTAGTTAAGATAACATAATCACGCTTCAGATTATTCGTATTAAGGCTTATAAATATAGTGGTTTTGGGTTAAGATAAGCCCCAGGAAATGGTGCGCAGTCTGCGTTGTCTGCTAATTTTTATGACGAGCATCTATAACTAACTTGTTGCTCAGTAGGCTTTTTTTGTGTCGGTAAATGTCCGTTAACTTCTTTTACATTTACAAAATTACACGTTTATCCTTAGCAGAATTCCGTTGTTACCTAAAAAGGTATGCGTCTTCTCCTCGATATATCCCTGGTAATGACCTCTGGGATTATTCGAAAAGAAAGGAGAAGAGGTTGTTAGCAGCACCAAATACATTTTTACTTTCACTTGGTTACGCAAGTGAAACGGCGAGGGAAGCACATTACAAATGGAATTGTTTGTTTATGAACACACAGCATTAACCAGGTCAGCATGGTATGACCCGCCAGTAAGTGAAAAATTATGATAAATGCAAATCGTCCGATAATTAACCTCGACCTCGATCTGCTGAGAACGTTTGTTGCTGTTGCCGATCTGAACACGTTCGCCGCTGCGGCGGCGGCGGTATGTCGTACTCAGTCTGCGGTGAGCCAGCAAATGCAGCGTCTTGAGCAGCTTGTGGGCAAGGAGTTGTTCGCCCGTCATGGTCGTAACAAGCTGTTGACTGAACACGGTATTCAGCTTCTGGGTTACGCCAGAAAAATCCTGCGCTTTAATGATGAGGCGTGCTCATCATTGATGTTTAGCAATCTTCAGGGCGTATTAACAATTGGCGCTTCTGATGAATCCGCCGATACGATATTGCCTTTCCTGCTCAATCGGATCAGTTCGGTTTACCCGAAGCTTGCTCTGGATGTGAGGGTGAAACGTAACGCCTTTATGGTGGATATGCTGAAATCGCAGGAAGTGGATTTGATTGTCACTACGCACCGTCCGGGATCTTTCGAGTTCCTGAACCTGCGCACATCGCCGACACACTGGTACTGCGCGGCGGAATATGTGCTACAGAAGGGGGAACCGATCCCGCTGGTGTTGTTAGACGATCCCAGCCCGTTCCGCGATATCGTATTAGCGACGTTGAATGCGGCGAATATTCCCTGGCGCCTTGCCTATGTGGCCTCAACGTTAGCGGCGGTACGCGCGGCCGTAAAAGCCGGGCTGGGGATCACCGCGCGACCGGTCGAGATGATGAGCCCGGATTTACGCGTGCTCGGCGCTGCGGATGGATTACCGCCGTTGCCAGACACGGAATACTTACTGTGTCGCGATCCATCAGGCCAGAACGAACTGGCGCAGGTTATCTATCAGGCGATGGACAGTTACCAAAACCCCTGGCAATACAGTCAGTTTACTCCCGAAGGAGGAGACGATTCGCTGATGGTTGAAGGTGACTTTGAGTAGCCAGTCACAAAAAAAAACGTTATAAAATGTAAGTGTAAAAAAGGGCCGCTGATGCTGAAAAAACATCCAGCGGTTCTTTTTTTATACAATTTACCGGCGTTTCGAACGTAAATGCGGGAAAAAGCCTAAAAAATCAGTAAGTAGTCATTAACCTGTTAATTTGGATGAAAAATAGGCACTGACGGTCTGGTTTTGTTTCCATGTTAAAAAACTAGAGAAATTGTTGCTGTTTTTTATGGCGGATTAACAAAAGCGTGTCACAGATCAAGAAAATACTCCCATTTAGGGGGAGGCATCTGCGTAAAATCCTGTCAAAATAGGAGTGTATTATCTCATTTACTTCACAACGGACACGATTCAACAACATTAAATTCGGGCTGGTGATGCGATCGAAATCAGTCAAAATGGCATTAAATGTTAATGGTGTTGGGTCGATGTAAATTAATGTGAGGAAACTTTTGTTAAAGTTGACAAAAGGTTATAGAAAGGAGTAAAAAACCACATCAATTAGCTGTTTAATCATTTTCTACAGTGATTGTAAGGTTTTTTTTATTCCTCCCCATGAATCGATGTGGCGTTCATCTGCCGAAAAGAGCAGAGAATTTGGCGCTACTTTTGATGAGTAAGCAATGAGTATGTCAACATCCACTGAAATCATCGCTCATCACTGGGCATTCGCTATCTTTCTTATTATTGCCATTGGCCTGTGCTGCCTGATGCTCGTCGGCGGTTGGTTTTTAGGCGGTCGCGCACGCGCGAGGTCGAAAAACACCCCGTTTGAATCGGGTATCGACTCGGTCGGCTCCGCCCGCTTACGCCTGTCTGCCAAGTTTTACCTGGTAGCCATGTTCTTCGTTATCTTCGACGTTGAAGCGCTGTATCTGTTCGCATGGTCGACCTCTATCCGTGAAAGCGGTTGGGTAGGCTTTGTGGAAGCTGCAATTTTTATTTTTGTGTTACTGGCTGGTCTGGTTTATCTGGTGCGTATTGGCGCGCTGGACTGGACGCCCGCGCGTTCACGCCGCGAGCGTATGAACCCGGAAACGAACAGTATCGCTAATCGTCAACGCTAACCGCGAGGCATTAAGATGGATTATACGCTCACCCGCATAGATCCCAACGGTGAGAATGACCGTTACCCCCTGCAAAAACAGGAGATCGTAACCGACCCCCTGGAGCAAGAAATCAACAAAAGCGTGTACATGGGCAAGCTCGAACACGCGCTGCATGACATGGTTAACTGGGGTCGTAAGAATTCAATTTGGCCGTATAACTTCGGCCTTTCCTGCTGCTATGTCGAGATGGTGACCTCTTTTACCGCCGTGCATGACGTGGCGCGCTTCGGCGCGGAAGTACTGCGTGCTTCGCCGCGTCAGGCCGACCTGATGGTGGTAGCGGGAACATGCTTTACCAAGATGGCGCCTGTTATTCAGCGTTTGTATGACCAGATGCTGGAGCCGAAGTGGGTGATTTCCATGGGGGCATGCGCTAACTCTGGCGGTATGTACGATATTTATTCGGTTGTGCAGGGCGTTGATAAATTTATCCCGGTAGATGTGTATATCCCGGGCTGCCCGCCGCGCCCCGAAGCGTACATGCAGGCGCTGATGTTGTTGCAGGAATCAATTGGCAAAGAACGTCGTCCGCTCTCCTGGGTGGTTGGCGATCAGGGCGTTTATCGCGCCAATATGCAGTCAGAGCGCGAACGTAAACGCGGCGAACGCATTGCAGTAACGAATCTACGTACACCAGACGAGATTTAATTTGCGCCTGTCGGCAGCAGACTTCACTTCGCTTATCACTACATAAATAACGCGAAGCACTGCCGACTACCACGGACCATTTGCAATGGTGAACAATATGACCGACTTAACCGCGCAAGACGCTGTATGGCAAACCCGGGATCATCTGGATGACCCGGTCATTGGCGAACTGCGCAACCGTTTTGGGCCGGATGCCTTTACCGTTCAGGCGACCCGCACCGGGGTACCCGTTGTTTGGGTCAAGCGTGAACAATTACTGGAAGTTGGCGATTTCTTAAAGAAACTGCCGAAACCTTACGTCATGCTGTTTGACTTACACGGCATGGACGAGCGTCTGCGCACGCACCGCGACGGGTTACCCGCTGCGGATTTTTCCGTTTTCTACCACCTGATCTCAATAGACCGCAATCGCGACATCATGCTCAAGGTGGCATTGTCTGAAAACGACCTGCATGTGCCGACGTTTACCAAACTCTTCCCGAACGCCAACTGGTACGAGCGTGAAACCTGGGAGATGTTTGGCATCACGTTTGACGGCCACCCGCACCTGACGCGTCTGCTGATGCCGCCGACCTGGGAAGGGCATCCGCTGCGTAAAGACTACCCGGCGCGCGCTACCGAATTCGATCCGTTTGAGCTGACCAAAGCCAAGCAGGATCTGGAGATGGAAGCGCTGACCTTCAAACCGGAAGACTGGGGGATGCAACGCGGCACCGAAAACGAGGACTTTATGTTCCTCAACCTCGGTCCGAACCACCCGTCCTCACACGGCGCATTCCGTATCGTTCTTCAGCTTGATGGCGAAGAAATTGTCGACTGCGTGCCTGACATCGGCTACCACCACCGTGGCGCTGAGAAAATGGGCGAACGCCAGTCCTGGCACAGCTACATTCCGTATACCGACCGTATCGAATACCTCGGCGGCTGCGTCAACGAAATGCCGTACGTACTGGCGGTAGAAAAACTGGCGGGTATTACCGTACCGGATCGCGTAAACGTGATTCGCGTTATGCTCTCCGAACTGTTCCGCATTAACAGCCACCTGCTGTACATCTCGACGTTTATTCAGGACGTCGGCGCGATGACCCCGGTCTTCTTCGCCTTTACCGACCGTCAGAAAATTTACGATGTGGTGGAAGCGATCACCGGTTTCCGTATGCACCCGGCCTGGTTCCGTATCGGCGGCGTCGCGCACGACCTGCCGCGCGGCTGGGATCGCCTGCTGCGCGATTTCCTGGACTGGATGCCGAAGCGTCTGGACTCCTACGAGAAAGCGGCGCTGCGCAACACCATCCTGAAAGGGCGTTCTCAGGGCGTTGCCGCTTACGGCAAGAAAGAAGCGCTGGACTGGGGCTGTACAGGCGCCGCGCTGCGTGCGACCGGTATTGATTTCGACGTGCGTAAATCACGTCCGTACTCTGGCTACGAAAACTTTGACTTTGAAATCCCGGTTGGCGGCGGCGTGTCCGACTGCTATACCCGCGTGATGCTGAAAGTCGAAGAGCTGCGTCAGAGTTTGCGCATCCTTGAGCAGTGCCTCAATAACATGCCGGAAGGCCCGTTCAAAGCGGATCACCCGCTGACGACGCCGCCGCCGAAAGAGCGCACGCTGCAACATATCGAAACCCTGATCACCCACTTCCTGCAAGTGTCGTGGGGCCCGGTCATGCCTGCGAATGAATCCTTCCAGATGGTAGAGGCGACCAAGGGTATTAACAGTTACTACCTGACCAGCGATGGCAGCACTATGAGTTACCGTACTCGTATCCGTACCCCGAGCTATGCGCATTTGCAGCAGATTCCGGTGGCGGTGCGCGGCAGCCTGGTGTCTGACCTGATCGTTCATTTAGGTAGTATCGATTTTGTTATGTCAGATGTGGACCGCTAATTATGCACGAGAATCAACAACCACAAACCGAGGCTTTTGAGCTGAGTGCGGCAGAGCGTGAAGCCATTGAGCACGAGAAGCACCACTACGAAGACCCGCGTGCGGCGTCCATTGAAGCGCTGAAAATCGTACAGAAGCAGCGTGGCTGGGTGCCGGATGGCGCGATCTACGCGATCGCCGACGTGCTGGGTATTCCGGCGAGCGATGTCGAAGGCGTCGCCACATTCTACAGCCAGATCTTCCGCCAGCCGGTCGGTCGCCATGTGATCCGTTACTGTGACAGCGTGGTGTGCCATATCACCGGTTATCAGGGGATCCAGGCCGCGCTGGAGAAAAAACTCAATATCAAGCCGGGGCAGACGACCTTTGACGGTCGCTTTACGCTGCTGCCGACCTGTTGCCTGGGGAACTGCGACAAAGGGCCGAACATGATGATTGATGAGGATACTCACAGCCATCTGACCCCGGAAGCCATTCCCGAACTACTGGAGCGGTATAAATGAAAAACGTTATCCGTACTCCCGAAACGCATCCGCTGACCTGGCGTCTGCGTGATGACAAGCAGCCGGTATGGCTGGACGAATACCGTAGTAAAAACGGCTACGAAGGCGCGCGTAAAGCGCTGACCGGGCTGTCTCCTGACGAGATCGTCAATCAGGTGAAAGACGCTGGCCTGAAAGGGCGCGGCGGCGCGGGCTTCTCCACCGGTCTGAAGTGGAGCCTGATGCCGAAAGATGAATCCATGAATATCCGTTACCTGCTGTGTAACGCCGATGAAATGGAGCCGGGCACCTATAAAGACCGTCTGCTGATGGAGCAACTGCCGCACCTGCTGGTGGAAGGTATGTTGATCTCCGCCTTTGCCCTGAAAGCGTACCGTGGCTACATCTTCCTGCGTGGCGAATACATCGAAGCGGCTGTGCATCTGCGCCGCGCAATCGCGGAAGCGACCGAAGCCGGTCTGCTCGGCAAAAACATCATGGGCACCGGTTTCGACTTCGAACTGTTTGTCCACACCGGGGCAGGGCGTTACATCTGCGGTGAAGAAACCGCGCTGATTAACTCCCTCGAAGGTCGTCGCGCCAACCCGCGCTCTAAGCCGCCGTTCCCGGCAAGCTCCGGCGTATGGGGCAAGCCGACCTGCGTCAACAACGTGGAAACGCTGTGTAACGTCCCGGCGATCCTCGCGAACGGCGTGGAGTGGTATCAGAACATTTCGAAGAGCAAAGATGCGGGCACCAAGCTGATGGGTTTCTCCGGTCGCGTGAAAAATCCGGGACTGTGGGAACTGCCGTTCGGCACTACCGCGCGTGAGATCCTCGAAGATTACGCCGGTGGCATGCGCGATGGCCTGAAATTCAAAGCCTGGCAGCCAGGCGGCGCGGGCACTGACTTCCTGACTGAAGCGCACCTCGACCTGCCGATGGAATTTGAAAGCATCGGTAAAGCGGGCAGCCGTCTGGGTACGGCGCTGGCGATGGCCGTTGACCACGAAATCGGCATGGTGTCGCTGGTGCGTAACCTGGAAGAGTTTTTTGCGCGTGAATCGTGCGGCTGGTGTACGCCGTGCCGCGACGGTCTGCCGTGGAGTGTAAAAATTCTGCGTGCGCTGGAACGCGGCGAAGGCCAGCCTGGGGATATCGAGACACTTGAGCAACTGTGTCGTTTCCTCGGGCCGGGTAAAACCTTCTGTGCGCATGCGCCAGGCGCGGTCGAACCGTTGCAGAGCGCCATTAAATATTTCCGCGAAGAATTCGAAGCTGGCATCAAGCAGCCGTTCAGCAATACCCATGTGATTGGTGGTATACAGCCGAACCTGCTGAAAGAGCGCTGGTAATTGCGGGCTTACCCCTGCATCGCGATAAGTCATTCGATTAACGCTTAGTCCCTGACTAAGCCAACTGGAAGCATGCTGACTATGGCTACGATTCATGTAGACGGCAAAGAATATGAGGTCAACGGCGCAGACAACCTGCTACAGGCATGTCTGTCCCTCGGCCTTGATATTCCGTACTTTTGCTGGCACCCGGCGCTGGGTAGCGTCGGTGCTTGCCGCCAGTGTGCGGTGAAGCAATATCAAAACGCGGAAGATACGCGTGGTCGCCTGGTGATGTCTTGTATGACGCCTGCCACCGACGGCACCTTTATTTCTATTGATGACGAAGAAGCGAAACAGTTCCGCGAAAGCGTGGTGGAATGGTTAATGACCAACCACCCGCACGATTGTCCGGTCTGTGAAGAGGGCGGTAACTGCCACCTTCAGGATATGACCGTGATGACGGGCCACAACTTCCGTCGTTACCGTTTCACTAAGCGTACTCACCGCAACCAGGATTTGGGGCCGTTCATCTCTCACGAAATGAACCGCTGTATCGCCTGCTACCGCTGCGTGCGTTACTACAAAGACTACGCAGACGGCGCGGATCTGGGCGTATATGGCGCGCATGACAACGTCTACTTCGGTCGTCCTGAAGACGGTACGCTTGAAAGCGAATTCTCCGGCAACCTGGTAGAAATCTGCCCGACCGGCGTATTCACCGACAAAACGCACTCCGAGCGTTATAACCGTAAGTGGGACATGCAGTTTGCGCCAAGCATCTGCCAGCAGTGCTCCATCGGTTGTAACACCAGCCCGGGCGAGCGCTACGGCGAACTGCGTCGTATCGAGAACCGTTACAACGGGACCGTTAACCACTACTTCCTCTGCGACCGTGGTCGTTTCGGTTATGGTTATGTGAACCTGAAAGACAGGCCTCGTCAGCCGATTCAGCGTCGTGGCGATGACCTGATCACCCTCAACGCCGAACAGGCGATGCAGGGCGCGGCGGATATTCTGCGTCAGTCGAAGAAGGTGATCGGCATCGGTTCTCCGCGCGCCAGCGTTGAGAGCAACTTCGCGCTGCGTGAACTGGTGGGCGCGGATAACTTCTATACCGGTATCGCTCAGGGCGAGCAGGAACGTCTGCAACTGGCGCTGAAAGTGCTGCGCGAAGGCGGCATTCATACTCCGGCGCTGCGTGACATCGAATCTTACGATGCGGTACTGGTGCTGGGCGAAGATATTACCCAGACCGGCGCGCGCGTTGCGCTGGCGGTTCGCCAGGCGGTGAAAGGCAAAGCGCGTGAAATGGCGGCGGCCCAGAAAGTGGCCGACTGGCAGATTGCGGCCATCCTCAATATCGGCCAGCGCGCTAAGCATCCGCTGTTTGTGACCAACGTTGACAACACCCGTCTGGACGACATCGCGGCATGGACTTACCGTGCGCCGGTGGAAGATCAGGCGCGTTTAGGCTTTGCCATCGCTCATGCGCTGGACGACAGCGCACCGGTGGTCGACGGCATCAGCAGCGATTTGCAGAACAAAATCGACGTCATCGTTCAGGCGCTGGCGGGTGCGAAGAAACCACTGATTATCTCCGGCACCAACGCCGGTAGCGCGGAAGTGATTCAGGCGGCCGCCAACGTGGCGAAAGCGCTGAAAGGCCGTGGTTCGGATGTCGGCATCACCATGATTGCCCGTTCGGTCAACAGCATGGGGCTGGGCATGATGGGCGGCGGTTCGCTGGACGACGCGTTGACCGAACTGGAAACCGGTCGTGCCGACGCTGTCGTGGTGCTGGAAAACGATCTGCACCGCCATGCAAGCGCCGTTCGCGTAAATGCCGCGCTGGCAAAAGCGCCGCTGGTGATGGTGATTGACCATCAGCGCACGGCGATTATGGAGAATGCGCATCTGGTGCTCTCCGCCGCAAGTTTTGCGGAAAGCGACGGTACGGTCATCAACAACGAAGGCCGCGCGCAGCGTTTCTTCCAGGTTTATGACCCGGCCTATTACGACAGCAACACCGTGATGCTGGAAAGCTGGCGCTGGCTGCACTCGCTGCACAGCACCGTGCAGAACCGCGAGGTGGACTGGACGCAACTGGACCACGTTATTGACGCCGCGATCGCCGCAATGCCGCAACTGGCGGGCATTAAAGATGCCGCGCCGGACGCGACCTTCCGCATTCGCGGGCAGAAATTGGCGCGTGAGCCGCACCGTTACAGCGGTCGTACCGCGATGCGCGCTAACATCAGCGTTCACGAGCCGCGTCAGCCGCAGGATAAAGACACCATGTTCGCCTTCTCAATGGAAGGGAACAACCAGCCGGGCGCGCCGCGTTCGCAGATTCCGTTTGCCTGGGCGCCAGGCTGGAACTCCCCACAGGCGTGGAACAAGTTCCAGGATGAAGTGGGCGGCAAACTGCGTCATGGCGATCCGGGCGTGCGTTTGATTGAAGCATCTGAAAACGGTCTTGATTACTTCACTACCGTTCCGGCCAGCTTCCAGGCGCAGGATGGTCAGTGGCGTATCGCGCCGTACTATCACCTGTTTGGCAGTGACGAAATGTCGCAGCGCTCTCCGGTCTTCCAGAGCCGTATGCCGCAACCGTACATCAAACTCAACCCGGCTGATGCCGCGAAGTTGGGCGTGAATGCGGGAACGCGCGTTTCCTTCAGCTACGACGGCAATACGGTAACGCTGCCGGTTGAAATCGCTGAAGGCTTAACGGCAGGGCAGGTCGGATTGCCGATGGGTATGCCTGGCATCGCGCCGGTTCTGGCGGGCGGTCGTCTTGAGAATCTGCAGGAGGCGCAACAATGAGTTGGATTACACCGGATCTGATCGAGATCCTGCTGAGCATTCTCAAAGCGGTGGTGATCCTGCTGGTGGTGGTCACCTGCGGGGCATTCATGAGCTTTGGCGAACGTCGTCTGCTGGGTCTGTTCCAGAACCGTTATGGGCCAAACCGCGTTGGCTGGGGCGGTTCGCTCCAGCTGGTCGCGGACATGATCAAAATGTTCTTTAAAGAGGACTGGATCCCGAAATTCTCGGATCGCGTCATCTTTACCCTGGCACCGATGATCGCTTTTACCTCGCTGCTGCTGGCGTTCGCTATCGTTCCGGTTAGCCCGACCTGGGTTGTCGCTGACCTGAACATCGGGATTCTGTTCTTCCTGATGATGGCGGGCCTGGCGGTGTATGCGGTGCTGTTCGCCGGTTGGTCGAGCAACAACAAATACTCGCTGCTGGGGGCGATGCGTGCATCAGCACAAACGCTCAGCTACGAAGTGTTCCTCGGGCTTTCCCTGATGGGCGTGGTGGCGCAGGCCGGTTCATTTAATATGACCGACATCGTCAACAACCAGGCTGATATCTGGAACGTTATTCCGCAGTTCTTTGGTTTTGTCACCTTTGCCATCGCGGGCGTGGCGGTGTGTCACCGTCATCCGTTTGATCAGCCGGAAGCCGAGCAGGAACTGGCCGATGGTTATCACATTGAATACTCCGGTATGAAATTCGGTCTGTTCTTCGTGGGGGAATACATCGGTATCGTTACTATCTCCGCGCTGATGGTGACGCTGTTCTTCGGTGGCTGGCATGGCCCGTTCTTACCGCCATTCATCTGGTTCGCGCTGAAAACCGCGTTCTTTATGATGATGTTCATTTTGATTCGTGCGTCGTTACCGCGTCCTCGTTATGACCAGGTAATGTCCTTCGGCTGGAAAGTCTGCCTGCCGTTGACGCTCATCAACTTGCTGGTAACGGCGGCTGTCATTCTCTGGCAGGCGCAATAAGGGGCACAAAGACCATGACCTTAAAAGAATTGTTAGTAGGCTTCGGCACCCAGGTACGCAGTATCTGGATGATCGGCCTGCATGCGTTCGCGAAACGCGAAACGCAGATGTACCCGGAAGAGCCGGTCTATCTACCGCCTCGTTACCGTGGTCGTATCGTGCTGACGCGCGACCCGGACGGCGAGGAGCGTTGCGTTGCCTGTAACCTATGTGCGGTAGCCTGCCCGGTAGGCTGTATCTCGCTGCAAAAAGCAGAGATGAAAGATGGTCGCTGGTATCCTGAGTTTTTCCGTATCAACTTCTCACGCTGCATTTTCTGCGGCCTGTGCGAAGAAGCCTGTCCGACGACGGCCATTCAGCTCACCCCCGATTTTGAAATGGGTGAGTACAAGCGCCAGGACCTGGTTTATGAGAAAGAGGATCTGCTGATCTCCGGTCCGGGCAAATACCCGGAATATAACTTCTACCGGATGGCAGGTATGGCAATCGACGGCAAAGATAAGGGCGAAGCAGAGAACGAAGCCAAGCCTATCGACGTCAAGAGCCTGTTACCGTAAGGAGAGGGGCAATGGAGTTCGCTTTTTATATCTGTGGCCTGATCGCCATTCTCGCAACCTTGCGAGTCATCACCCATACCAATCCGGTACACGCGCTGCTGTATCTGATTATTTCGCTGCTGGCGATTTCCGGGGTGTTTTTCTCGCTGGGCGCTTACTTTGCCGGTGCGCTGGAAATTATCGTTTATGCGGGCGCCATCATGGTGCTGTTCGTGTTCGTGGTCATGATGCTCAACCTCGGCGGTTCGGAAATCGAACAGGAACGCCAGTGGCTGAAACCGCAGGTGTGGATTGGCCCGGCGATTTTGTCGGCCATCATGCTGGTGGTGATCGTGTACGCCATTCTGGGCGTCAACGACCAGGGTATCGACGGTACGCCAATTAGCGCCAAAGCGGTCGGTATCTCGCTGTTTGGGCCTTACGTTCTGGCGGTCGAACTGGCCTCTATGCTGCTGCTGGCCGGTCTGGTTGTCGCCTTCCACGTCGGTCGCGAAGAGCGTGTGGGCGAAGTGCTGAGCAACCGTCCTGGTGACAGCGCGAAAAGAAAAACGGAGGAGCACGCATGATCCCCTTACAACATGGACTGATCCTCGCGGCGATTTTATTCGTGCTGGGCTTAACCGGTCTGGTTATCCGCCGCAATCTGCTGTTTATGCTGATTGGGCTGGAAATCATGATTAACGCCTCCGCGCTGGCCTTCGTGGTCGCCGGGAGCTACTGGGGCCAGACGGATGGTCAGGTGATGTACATTCTCGCCATCAGCCTTGCGGCTGCGGAGGCGAGTATTGGCCTGGCGCTGTTACTGCAACTTCATCGCCGTCGCCAGAACCTGAACATCGATTCAGTAAGTGAGATGCGTGGATGAACATGCTTGCCTTAACCATTATTCTGCCATTGATTGGCTTTGTATTACTGGCGTTCTCTCGCGGTCGCTGGTCGGAAAACCTCTCCGCGACTGTGGGCGTCGGCTCCATTGGCCTGGCGGCGCTGGTGACGGCGTTTGTCGGCGTTGACTTCTTCGCTAACGGCAAGCAGGCGTTCAGCCAGCCGCTGTGGACGTGGATGTCGGTGGGTGATTTCAACATCGGTTTCAACCTGGTGCTGGACGGCCTGTCGCTGACCATGCTCTCGGTAGTGACCGGCGTGGGTTTCCTGATCCACATGTTCGCCTCCTGGTATATGCGCGGTGAAGAGGGATACTCCCGCTTCTTCGCCTACACCAACCTGTTTATCGCCAGCATGGTTATTCTGGTGCTGTCCGATAACCTGCTGTTGATGTACCTCGGCTGGGAAGGCGTGGGTCTGTGCTCCTATCTGCTGATCGGTTTCTACTACACCGATCCGAAGAATGGCGCTGCGGCAATGAAAGCGTTTGTTGTGACCCGTGTGGGCGACGTGTTCCTCGCGTTTGCGCTGTTCATTCTGTACAACGAACTGGGCACCCTGAACTTCCGCGAAATGGTGGAACTGGCGCCAGCGCACTTCGCCGACGGCAACAACATGCTGATGTGGGCGACGCTGATGCTGCTGGGCGGTGCGGTAGGTAAATCTGCGCAGCTGCCGTTGCAGACCTGGCTTGCAGACGCGATGGCGGGCCCGACGCCTGTCTCCGCGCTGATCCACGCTGCGACGATGGTTACCGCCGGTGTTTACCTGATTGCCCGTACCCACGGCCTGTTCCTGATGACGCCGGAAGTGCTGCATCTGGTGGGGATCGTTGGGGCGATTACGCTGGTGCTGGCCGGTTTCGCCGCGCTGGTGCAGACCGACATCAAACGTGTTCTCGCTTACTCCACCATGAGCCAGATTGGCTACATGTTCCTGGCGCTGGGCGTCCAGGCGTGGGATGCGGCGATTTTCCACCTGATGACGCACGCCTTCTTTAAAGCGCTGCTGTTCCTGGCGTCCGGCTCGGTGATTCTGGCCTGCCACCACGAACAGAACATCTTCAAGATGGGCGGCCTGCGTAAGTCTATTCCGCTGGTTTATCTCTGCTTCCTGGTGGGTGGCGCGGCGCTGTCGGCTCTGCCGCTGATTACCGCCGGCTTCTTCAGTAAGGATGAGATTCTGGCTGGCGCGATGGCGAATGGTCATATCAATCTGATGGTTGCAGGTCTGGTCGGTGCGTTCATGACCTCCTTGTACACCTTCCGTATGATTTTCATCGTGTTCCACGGTAAAGAACAAATTCACGCTCATGCAGGGAAGGGGATTACGCATCACCTGCCGCTGATTGTGCTGATGGTACTGTCCACCTTTGTTGGCGCGCTGATTGTGCCGCCGTTGCAGGGTGTGCTGCCGCAGACGACCGAGCTTGAGCATAGTCGTGTGATGACCCTGGAAATTGCCTCCGGCGTGGTTGCGATTGTCGGCATCCTGATTGCCGCATGGCTGTGGCTGGGTAAACGTACTCTGGTGACTTCTGTCGCCAACAGTGCGCCGGGCCGTCTGCTGGGCACCTGGTGGTATAACGCCTGGGGCTTCGACTGGCTGTACGACAAAGTGTTCGTGAAACCATTCCTCGGCGTCGCCTGGCTGCTGAAACGCGACCCGCTCAATGCGCTGATGAACGTTCCGGCTATCCTTTCCCGCTTTGCAGGTAAAGGCCTGCTGCTCAGCGAGAACGGATATCTGCGCTGGTATGTGGCATCCATGAGCATCGGTGCGGTCGTTGTGCTGGCGCTGTTGATGGTACTGCGTTGAGTTTGAGGATTGTGGGTTGATGTCGGATGGCGCTGGCGCTTATCCGACCCACGGGAATCTGTAGGCCCGGTAAGCGTTAGCGCCACCGGGCAAAAAAGGCCGCAATCCGAAGTGAATTTTCTGTTGTGAGAATTCGTTGAAAATCAGGTCCTGATGGGACTTTAACAAGGAATAAAGATCGCCATGTTACTACCCTGGCTAATATTAATTCCCTTTATCGGTGGCTTTCTGTGCTGGCAGACCGAACGCTTCGGCGTGAAGGTGCCGCGCTGGATTGCGCTGATCACCATGGGACTGACGCTGGCGCTTGGCCTGCAACTGTGGTTGCAGGGCGGCTATTCACTGACGCAAGCCGCTGGCATTCCGCAGTGGCAGTCTGAGTTCATTCTGCCGTGGATCCCGCGCTTCGGCATCTCTATCCATCTGGCTATCGACGGTTTGTCGCTGCTGATGGTGGTGCTGACCGGTCTGCTGGGCGTTCTGGCGGTACTCTGCTCCTGGAATGAAATCGAAAAATATCAGGGCTTCTTCCACCTGAACCTGATGTGGATTCTGGGCGGCGTTATCGGCGTGTTCCTTGCCATCGACATGTTCCTGTTCTTCTTCTTCTGGGAAATGATGCTGGTGCCGATGTACTTCCTGATCGCGCTGTGGGGGCACAAAGCCTCTGACGGTAAAACGCGTATCACGGCGGCTACCAAGTTCTTCATCTATACCCAGGCGAGCGGTCTGGTGATGCTGATTGCCATCCTGGCGCTGGTGTTTGTACACCACAATGCGACCGGCGTCTGGACCTTCAACTACGAAGACCTGCTGAAAACGCCGATGTCGCACGGGGTGGAATACCTGCTGATGCTGGGCTTCTTCATCGCGTTTGCGGTGAAAATGCCGGTGGTTCCGCTGCACGGCTGGCTGCCGGACGCGCACTCCCAGGCGCCGACCGCAGGTTCCGTTGACCTCGCCGGTATTTTGCTGAAAACGGCGGCTTACGGTCTGCTGCGCTTCTCGCTGCCGCTGTTCCCGAACGCCTCTGCCGAGTTTGCGCCGATTGCGATGTGGCTGGGTGTGATTGGCATCTTCTACGGCGCGTGGATGGCTTTCACCCAGTACGACATTAAACGTCTGATTGCGTACACTTCCGTTTCGCACATGGGCTTCGTACTGATTGCTATCTACACCGGCAGCCAGCTGGCGTACCAGGGCGCTGTAATCCAGATGATTGCGCACGGTCTGTCGGCAGCGGGTCTGTTCATCCTGTGTGGTCAGCTGTACGAACGTCTGCATACGCGTGATATGCGTATGATGGGCGGTCTGTGGAGCAAAATTAAATGGTTGCCTGCGCTGTCGATGTTCTTCGCGGTGGCGACGCTCGGTATGCCGGGCACCGGTAACTTCGTTGGCGAATTTATGATTCTGTTCGGTAGCTACCAGGTGGTTCCGGTCATTACCGTGATCTCAACCTTTGGTCTGGTGTTTGCTTCCGTTTACTCGCTGGCGATGCTGCATCGCGCTTACTTCGGTAAAGCGAAGAGCCAGATTGCCAGCCAGGACATGCCAGGGATGTCGCTGCGAGAGCTGTTTATCATCCTGTTGCTGGTCGTGCTTCTGGTACTGCTTGGCTTCTATCCGCAGCCGATTCTGGATACCTCGCATTCTGCGATGAGCAACATCCAGCAGTGGTTTGTTAATTCCGTTACTACTACAAGGCCGTAAATCGCCATGACAATAACTCCACAACACCTGATTGCGCTGCTACCGCTGCTGATCGTCGGCTTGACGGTGGTGGTTGTGATGCTCTCCATTGCGTGGCGACGCAATCACTTCCTCAATGCCACGCTGTCGGTCATTGGGCTTAACGCTGCGCTGGTTTCGCTCTGGTTTGTTGGCCAGGCGGGCGCGATGGACGTCACTCCGCTGATGCGCGTTGACGGTTTCGCCATGCTTTACACCGGGCTGGTTCTGCTGGCGAGTCTTGCCACCTGTACCTTTGCCTATCCGTGGCTTGAAGGCTATAACGACAACCAGGAAGAGTTCTACCTGCTGGTGCTGATTGCCGCATTGGGCGGTATTCTGCTGGCGAACGCCAACCACCTGGCGGCGCTGTTCCTCGGTATTGAGCTGATCTCTCTGCCGCTGTTTGGCCTGATTGGTTACGCCTTCCGTCAGAAACGCTCGCTGGAAGCCAGTATCAAATACACCATTCTGTCTGCCGCAGCGTCTTCCTTCCTGCTGTTCGGTATGGCGCTGGTGTACGCGCAGTCTGGCAACCTGTCGTTTGTCGCGCTCGGTAAGAGCCTCGGCGACGGCATGCTGCACGAACCGCTGCTGCTGGCGGGCTTCGGTCTGATGATTGTTGGTCTCGGCTTTAAACTCTCGCTGGTGCCGTTCCACCTGTGGACGCCAGACGTATACCAGGGCGCGCCTGCGCCGGTTTCCACTTTCCTGGCGACGGCGAGCAAAATCGCTATCTTCGGCGTGGTGATGCGTCTGTTCCTGTACGCGCCGGTAGGTGACAGTGAAGCGGTACGTATCGTGCTGGGCGTGATTGCCTTTGCCTCCATCATCTTCGGTAACCTGATGGCGCTGAGCCAGACCAACATTAAGCGTCTGCTCGGTTACTCCTCTATTTCTCACCTCGGCTATCTGCTGGTGGCGTTGATCGCCCTGCAAAGCGGCGAGATGTCGATGGAAGCCGTTGGCGTTTATCTGGCCGGTTATCTGTTCAGCAGCCTCGGCGCGTTCGGCGTGGTCAGCCTGATGTCCAGCCCGTTCCGTGGCCCGGATGCCGATTCACTGTTCTCCTACCGTGGTCTGTTCTGGCATCGCCCGATCCTCGCGGCGGTGATGACCGTGATGATGCTCTCTCTGGCGGGTATCCCGATGACGCTGGGCTTTATCGGCAAGTTCTACGTACTGGCGGTCGGTGTACAGGCCAGCCTGTGGTGGCTGGTTGCCGCGGTGGTGGTCGGTTCCGCGATTGGTCTCTACTACTACCTGCGTGTTGCGGTAAGCCTCTATCTGAGCGCGCCGCAGCAGCTTAACCGCGATGCGCCGTCTAACTGGCAGTACAGCGCGGGCGGTATTGTGGTTCTGATCTCCGCGCTGCTGGTTCTGGTGCTGGGTATCTACCCGCAACCACTGATTAGCATCGTGCAGTTAGCTACGCCGCTGATGTAAGCGAAAGCAGAAACGAAAAAACCCGCCGCGGCGGGTTTTTTTATGCTCTGAACGTCAGGACGTTAACTCAGCAACTGACGGCTGACCAGCGGCCCGCTGACGTTTTGCGCGGCGCGTTCCATTACTTCCTGAATCACCGACGACAGTTCGTTGACTTCAAACTTCGCGACATAACCATCCGCTTTAACTTTACGCACATGATCTTCGTTGGCGCTGCCGGAAAGGGAAGAGTGGATCACCACCGGAATCTTCTTCAGGCGCTCGTCGGTTTTGATCTTACGCGTCAGGGTGAAACCGTCCATCTCCGGCATTTCGAGGTCGGTTAGCACCAGGGCGATTTTCTCGCTAATTGGTTTGCCTTCCGCCTCCGCTTCTTTCGCCAGTTGCTGGATTTTCTCCCAGGCATCCTGACCGGTAACGTGCATCTGATGCGGGATCTCCATCGCATTCAGCCCTTTCTCCAGCATGGCGCGGGCAACTTTAGAATCTTCTGCCACAATCGCCACCGCACCCGGCGTGATGTTGAACTTGCTGGTTTTCAAATTGGTGGCGCGCAAGTCGTGATTTGACGGCACGATATCATAGAGAATTTGCTCTACGTCGAGCACCAGCGCCAGGTTGTTGGTCTCTTTGTCTTCATCCAGACAGGCAATGCTGGTGATATAGCGGCCGTTAACCGCTTTCTCGGCGGTATGCACCTGCTGCCAGTCCAGACGCATAATATTCTCGACGGACTCCACCGCAAATGCCTGTACGCTGCGCGCATATTCGGTGATCAGCAGGATGTTAAGCCCGTTCTCCGGTTTACACCCGGCCACGGCGGGCAGGTCGATGACCGGGATCACCTGATCGCGGATGTTGACCATACCTAAAAGTGGGGCTTTCATTCCGGCAGGGCGCGTAAATGTGGGCATTGGCACAATTTCGCGCAGTTTGAATACGTTGATGCCAAATAGCTCCGACTTCTGCTCATGCAGCGATGTGCCGAGACGGAATAACAGCAGTTCAAAGCGGTTAGACAGGGTTAAGTTAGCCCTGTCATCAATATCTTTCTGGAAATTATCCATCGCATCCTCAATATGAAAGCCAGCCTTTTCTCTGTTATCGGCACTGAGGAAGAAAAATGGAGCGTTAAACCGTGAAAACGGCGAAATCGTGAGCCAGCGCAGTTGCGGGGAAGATCGCCTGGCATTCTGCCAGCAGGCGTTGGCTGCCTCTGTCATCGTAACGCGAGCTGACGTGAGTAATGATGAGCTGGCCCACGTCAGCATCGTGCGCCAGCTGCGCGGCCTGCCTGGTGGAGCTGTGCCCACGGCTGTTGGCTTTTTCTTCCATTGAGGTATCCAGCGTTGCTTCGTGTACCATTACGTCCACGCCTTTTGCCAGTGTGATGGCCGACGCGCATGGCGCGGTGTCGCCAAATATCGCCACCGATTTCCCGGGCGTGGCTGGTGCGAGAAAATCGGCGCCGTTAATAACGCGACCATCGTTCAGGGTGACGGTTTTACCCGCTTTCAGATCCTGAAACAGCGGGCCGGGCTTCACGCCTGCCGCTTTTAGCGCACTGGCATCCAGCGCGCCGGGCTTGTCATGCTCTTCAATCCGATAGCCATAGCATTCAAGCGGATGCTCAAGCGCAAAGGCGGTCACTTTGCGCAGACCGTCGTCCAGAATTTCGCCGGCGGTAATTTCAACGATCTCCAGCGGATAATCAGTCCAGGAGCCGCTAAGGCGCAATGCGGTTTCGGTGAACTCGCGAGTGCCTTTGGGGCCGTAAATCGTCAGCGGCTGTGCGTTTCCCGCCATCGAACGGCTGCACAGCAGACCGGGCAAACCGAAAAGGTGATCGCCATGCAGATGGCTGATGAAAATGCGATCGAGCTTACCTGGGTTAAACGCGGTGTTGAGCATCTGGTGCTGGGTGCCTTCACCGCAGTCGAATAACCATAGCCCCGCCTGCGTCGGGTGCTGTAAATTCAGTAATATGGCCGTGACATTACGCGTGCGGGTAGGAACGCCGGCAGAAGTACCTAAAAAAATTAATTCCATTATTTCATTACACGTTTAAAAAATATTCTGGCTAGTATAAAGCGAATACGTAAAAGGAGCGCACCATGATTCACTGGCAAGACCTGCATCATTCTGAATTATCCGTCCCGCAACTCTATGCGTTACTGAAATTGCGCTGCGCGGTATTTGTGGTTGAACAACAGTGTCCGTATCTGGATGTGGACGGCGATGACCTGGTGGGGGAGAACCGTCATATCCTGGGCTGGCATAACGATGAGCTGGTAGCGTATGCGAGGATTCTGAAAAGCGACGACGAACTGGAGCCGGTGGTGATTGGGCGCGTGATCGTCAGCGAAGCGCTGCGCGGCGAAAAACTGGGGCAACAGCTTATGGCGCAGACCCTGGCATCCTGCGAGCAACACTGGCCGGAGAAGGCGCTTTATCTCGGCGCACAGGCGCATCTGCAATCCTTCTATGCGCGATTCGGCTTTGTTCCGGTGACGGACGTTTATGACGAAGACGGTATCCCGCACATGGGTATGGCGCGTGAGGTTAGCCAGGTGTGATGTTCCGGTTTTGTCTATAGTTAGTGGGAACGTTAATCGAAAGGGAGAATATAATGTCTTTTCATTCTTATGGTTCACGTATTGATGACGACCTGGAACTTCTGAGCGAAACGCTGGAAGAGGTGCTGCGTTCCTCCGGCGATCCTGCCGATCAAAAATATGTTGAGTTAAAAGCACGCGCAGAACGGGCGCTTGAAGAGGTAAAAAATCGCGTCAGCCATGCGTCTGACAGCTACTATTACCGCGCAAAACAGGCGGTTTATAAAGCGGATGATTACGTGCATGAAAAACCCTGGCAAGGGATTGGCGCAGGCGCGGCGGTCGGCCTGGTGCTGGGATTACTGCTGGCGCGGCGGTAATGTAACCGGGATCGCATTTCCTCCCTAAACGGGGGTACTGCTTTTTCTCCGCTGTACCCCGTATAATGTGAGGTTTTTAACAGGGAGAGGTCCGCGTGCATTCAATCACTACTGCGCTGGAAAATCTGCGGCGCCAGTTATCGCAGGAGATACCGGCGGCGCCAGGAATGCGTATTGTTGATGTGCCTTTCCCTCTGAATGATGCGTTTGACGCATTAAGCTGGCTGGCCAGTCAGGCCATCTGGCCGCAATTTTACTGGCAACAGCGTAACGGCGATGAAGAAGCCGCGGTGCTTGGCGCCGTTGAAACGTTCCCTTCTCTCGAACAGGCGCAACACTTTCTCCGCCAGCATGAATCACAATCCGATTTGCGTATCTGGGGACTGAATGCGTTTGAACCGCAGCAGGGGCATTTGCTGCTGCCGCGTCTTGAATGGCGACGCGCTGGCGCAGTGGCAACGCTGCGGCTGTATCTCTACAGCCCGGTTTCACTGCGTGAAGACGCCGGGCGGGCGATCGCGTTTCTCTCTTCATTAAGGGGCGTAAAGCCGATCCCGGCGCTGCGCCTGCACCTGACGGGCGAGCAGCACTGGCCGGATAAAGCGGGCTGGACCAGCCTGATTCAGCTTGCCACGCAGACTATCGCTGAAGACGATCTCGACAAAGTGGTGCTGGCGCGGGCGACGGATTTGCAGTTTTCCCATCCGGTGAATGCCGCCGCCGTGATGGCGTCCAGTCGCCGTTTAAACCTTAACTGCTACCATTTTTTTATGGCGTTCTCCGCCGGAAGCGCCTTTCTTGGCTCGTCGCCGGAACGCCTTTGGCGGCGACGTGAAACAGCATTGCGCACCGAGGCGCTGGCCGGCACGGTGGCGAATCATCCCGACGATCATCAGGCCTGGCAACTGGGCGAATGGTTGATGAAGGATGATAAAAACCAGCGTGAAAACATGCTGGTGGTGGAAGATATTTGTCAACGCCTGCAAAGCTGCACCCACTCGCTCGATGTTTTGCCGCCGCAGGTGCTCAGATTACGCAAAGTACAGCATCTGCGCCGCTGTATCTGGACGGCGCTCAATCAGGCTGACGACACGCTCTGTTTGCTACAGCTACAGCCCACGGCAGCCGTCGCGGGGATCCCGCGTGAACGGGCGCGCGCGTTTATTCAGCAACATGAACCGTTTGAACGTGAGTGGTATGCCGGGTCGGCGGGTTATCTGTCTTTACAGCAAAGCGAATTCTGCGTGACGCTGCGCTCGGCGAAAGTCGCGGCGAACGTTGTTCGTCTGTATGCCGGGGCAGGCATTGTGCGCGGGTCTGACCCGGAACAGGAATGGCAAGAGATCGACAACAAAGCAGCCGGGCTACGCACGTTATTACAGATGGAAAGCTAATGAGTCGCACATACACCTCATCCTTCAGGCGGTCTGCTGAATGATTTTGTGTATATTCCCGACTCATATCAATAATCCATTTTTTCTGATCCTTATACTGAGTCGCAATATTGATACCGGACAATCTCATGTCAGTAAGCGCATTTAACCGACGCTGGGCGGCGGTCATTCTGGAAGCACTCACTCGCCACGGCGTCAGGCATGTTTGCATTGCCCCTGGCTCCCGCTCCACGCCTTTAACCCTGGCGGCAGCGGAAAATTCAGCCTTTATTCATCACACGCACTTTGATGAGCGTGGTCTTGGTCATCTGGCGTTAGGGCTGGCGAAAGTCAGTAAGCAGCCCGTTGCCGTTATCGTTACTTCCGGTACGGCGGTGGCAAATCTCTATCCGGCGCTGATTGAAGCGGGGCTTACCGGTGAAAAACTGATTTTATTGACTGCGGACCGTCCGCCGGAACTGATTGACTGCGGCGCGAATCAGGCGATTCGTCAGGCCGGGATGTTCGCTTCTCATCCTTCTCAAACGCTCTCTTTGCCGCGCCCGACGCAGGATATTTCCGCGCGCTGGCTGGTCTCCACCCTTGATAACGTCCTGGCGACGTTGCATGCCGGCGCGGTACACATCAACTGCCCGTTTGCGGAACCGCTGTATGGTGATATGGACGACACGGGGCTTGCCTGGCAGCAGAGCCTTGGCGACTGGTGGCAGGATGACAAACCCTGGCTGCGCGAAGCGCGTCGGCTGGAAAGCGACAAACAGCGCGACTGGTTCTTCTGGCGGCAAAAACGCGGCGTAGTGGTGGCCGGGCGCATGAGCGCGGAAGAGGGCAAGAAAGTCGCGCTTTGGGCGCAGACGCTGGGCTGGCCGCTGATTGGCGACGTGCTGTCGCAAACCGGGCAGCCGCTGCCGTGCGCCGATCTCTGGCTGGGCAATGCGAAAGCCGTCACTGAGCTTCAGCAGGCGCAAATTGTGGTGCAACTCGGCAGCAGCCTGACCGGAAAGCGCCTGCTGCAATGGCAGGCCGCCTGCGAGCCGGAAGAGTACTGGATTATTGATAATATCGAAGGTCGCCTGGACCCGGCGCATCATCGCGGACGCAGGCTGGTGGCGAAAATCGCCGACTGGCTGGAGCTGCATCCGGCGGAGAAACGCCATCCCTGGTGCGTCGATATCCCGCGCCTGGCAGAGCAGGTGTGGCAGGCGGTTGTCGCGCGTCGCGATATGTTCGGCGAAGCGCAACTGGCGCACCGCATTCGCGACTATCTGCCGGAACAAGGGCAACTGTTTGTCGGCAACAGCCTGGTGGTACGCCTGATTGACGCGCTGTCGCAGCTACCGGCGGGCTATCCGGTGTACAGCAACCGGGGAGCCAGCGGTATTGATGGTTTGATCTCGACGGCGGCGGGCGTTCAGCGCGCCAGCGCGAAATCGACGCTGGCTATCGTCGGCGATCTGTCTGCGCTCTACGACCTCAACGCGCTGGCGCTATTGCGCCAGGTGTCCGCGCCGTTTGTGCTGATTGTGGTGAATAACAACGGCGGGCAAATTTTCTCTCTGCTGCCGACGCCGCAGAGCGAGCGCGAGCGGTTTTACCTGATGCCGCAAAACGTCCATTTTGAACACGCGGCGGCCATGTTTAACCTCAAATATCACCGCCCGCAAAGCTGGGATGAGCTGGATGCGGCGCTGGCTGGCGCCTGGCGAACGCCGACAACCACGGTGATTGAGCTGGTCGTGAACGATACGGACGGGGCGCAAACCCTGCAACAGCTGCTGGCACAGGTGAGCCATCTATGATCCTGCGCGCGCAGGCGAACGGTGGTCAGCCGGGGTCTCCCTGGCTGGTTTTCTTGCATGGATTTTCCGGTGATTGCCGGGAATGGCAGCAGATCGGTGAGCAGTTTCCCGACTTTTCGCGCCTGTATATCGACTTGCCTGGTCACGGCGATTCTGCCGATATTCGTGTCAGCGGCTTTGCTGATGTGTGCGACTTATTGCGTAACACATTATTTAGTTACAACATACTTAAATACTGGCTGGTCGGCTACTCGCTCGGCGGCAGAGTGGCGATGATGGCGGCGTGCCAGACTCTGCCGGGTCTTTGCGGGCTGGTGGTTGAAGGCGGCCACCCGGGACTGCAACGCGAGGCCGAGCGTGACGCGCGCCGACTGTCTGACGGTCGTTGGGCGGCGCGCTTTCGCCGTGAACCGCTGCGCGACGTGTTTACTGACTGGTATCAGCAGCCGGTTTTCGCTTCGCTGGATGCTTCGCAAAGAGAGGCGTTAGTCGCGCTGCGCAGCCAGAACAATGGCGAAACGCTGGCGGCGATGCTGGAGGCAACCTCGCTTGCCGTACAGCCTGATTTACGCGCGCGGCTAAATGCGCGCACATTTCCGTTTTATTATTTATGTGGTGAACGCGACAGCAAATTCCGCGCGCTGGCGGCGGAGTTGTCTGTACCTTGCCATATGATTCGTAACGCCGGACACAACGCGCATCGGGAAAATCCCGCAGGCGTGGTGGACAGTCTGGCTCAGATTCTGCGTCTCTGACTAAAGGACACACTATGATCTATCCTGATGAAACAATGCTTTACGCACCGGTTGAATGGCACGACTGCTCCGAAGGTTACACGGACATTCGTTATGAAAAATCCACCGATGGTATTGCAAAAATCACCATTAACCGTCCACAGGTGCGCAACGCATTCCGTCCTTTGACCGTCAAAGAGATGATCCAGGCGCTGGCGGATGCCCGGTATGACGACAACGTGGGCGTCATTATTCTGACCGGCGAAGGCGAGAAAGCTTTCTGTGCGGGCGGCGACCAGAAAGTGCGCGGCGACTACGGCGGATACCAGGATGATTCCGGCGTGCATCACCTGAACGTACTGGATTTCCAGCGCCAAATCCGTACCTGCCCGAAACCGGTTGTGGCGATGGTCGCAGGGTACTCTATCGGCGGCGGTCACGTACTGCACATGATGTGTGACCTGACCATCGCGGCGGAAAACGCCATCTTCGGCCAGACGGGCCCGAAAGTCGGCTCCTTCGACGGCGGCTGGGGCGCTTCCTATATGGCGCGTATCGTAGGGCAGAAAAAAGCGCGTGAAATCTGGTTCCTGTGCCGTCAGTACGACGCTAAACAGGCGCTGGATATGGGGCTGGTCAACACCGTCGTACCGCTGGGCTCCCTCGAAAAAGAGACCGTGCGCTGGTGCCGCGAAATGTTGCAGAACAGCCCGATGGCGCTGCGCTGCCTGAAAGCGGCGCTGAACGCCGACTGCGACGGTCAGGCGGGTCTACAGGAGCTGGCGGGCAACGCCACGATGCTGTTCTACATGACGGAAGAAGGTCAGGAGGGCCGCAACGCTTTCAACCAGAAACGTCAGCCTGATTTCAGCAAATTCAAACGGAATCCGTAATGCGTAGCGCGCAGGTGTACCGCTGGCAGATCCCCATGGACGCGGGGGTGGTTCTGCGCGACAGGCGGTTAAAAACTCGCGACGGGCTGTATGTCCGTCTGTGCGACGGCGAGCGCGAAGGGTGGGGGGAGATCTCCCCGCTTCCGGGTTTCAGCCAGGAAACCCTGGAGGAGGCGCAGGCCGCGCTACTGGACTGGGTTAACGGCTGGCTGCAAGGCCAGTCAACGTTGCCTGAAGTGCCCTCCGTGACGTTTGGCGTTAGCTGCGCGCTGGCGGAGGCGGCGGGGACGTTGCCAGAGGCGGCGGATTACCGCGCCGCGCCGCTGTGTACGGGCGATCCAGACGATCTGGTGCTGCAACTGGCTGATATGCCTGGTGAGAAAGTCGCCAAGATCAAAGTCGGTCTGTACGAAGCGGTACGCGACGGAATGGTGGTCAACCTGCTGCTGGAGGCGGTTCCCGATCTGCATCTGCGTCTGGATGCCAATCGCGCCTGGACGCCGCTGAAAGCGCAGCAGTTCGCGAAATACGTCAACCCGGACTACCGTGCCCGCATCGCCTTCCTCGAAGAACCGTGTAAAACCCGCGACGACTCCCGCGCTTTTGCGCGTGAAACCGGGATTGCTATTGCCTGGGATGAAAGTCTGCGTGAAGACGATTTTGTCTTTGCGGCGGAAGCGGGCGTCAGCGCGGTGGTCATCAAACCGACGCTCACCGGAAGCCTGGAAAAGGTTCGCGAGCAGGTACAGGCCGCGCATACGCTGGGACTGACGGCGGTGATCAGCTCTTCCATCGAGTCGAGCCTCGGCTTAACGCAGCTGGCGCGTATTGCTGCGTGGCTGACGCCGCAGACAATTCCGGGCCTGGATACGCTAAGCCTGATGCAAACCCAGCAGGTGCGCCGCTGGCCGGGCAGCGCTTTGCCGTGTGTTAGCGACGATGCGCTGGAACGGCTGCTATGAGCCTCCGGGAAATGCCCGATAGCGCAAGCGTATCGGGCCTCCAGCCGTCATCTCTTAATGACTGGCCGTGGCGTCACTGGCGGCAGGTGCGGGGAGATGCGCCCGCCTTACGCCTTAATGATGAAGTGCTAAGCTGGCGCACACTCTGTACCCGTATTGACGCGCTGGCGAGCGGTTTTGCCGCTCAGGGTGTCTCTGAAGGCTGCGGTGTGATGCTGCGCGCCTGGAATCATCCGCAAACGCTGCTGGCCTGGCTGGCTTTACTGCAATGCGGGGCAAGAGTCCTGCCGGTTAACCCGCAGCTTCCGCAACCGCTGCTCGACGCGCTGCTGCCGGACTTAACGCTCCGGTTTGTTTTGCTGCTGGAGGGGGAGAATACCTTCCCGGCGTTGCAACCGCTGCAAATGCAGCAAGAGTCAGGCGAACATGCCGCAGGCTGGCAGCCAACGCGGCTGAGTTCAATGACGCTGACCTCTGGCTCAACCGGATTACCCAAAGCCGCAGTGCATACCTGCCAGGCGCATCTGGCCAGCGCGGAAGGGGTGCTGTCCCTGATGCCGTTTGCCAATGGGGATGACTGGCTGTTATCGCTGCCGCTGTTTCATGTTTCCGGCCAGGGCATTATGTGGCGCTGGTTGTTTGCGGGCGCCCGAATGACCGTGCGTGAGAAGCAGCCGCTGGAAGCGATGCTGCAAGGGTGTACGCATGCGTCTCTGGTTCCCACTCAGCTGTGGCGGCTGCTGGAGAATCCGGCATCGGTAACGTTGAAAGCGGTACTGCTGGGCGGCGCGGCTATCCCGGTTGAACTGACGGAGCAGGCTCGCGCACAGGGTATTCGCTGCTGGTGCGGTTATGGCCTGACGGAATTTGCCTCGACGGTGTGCGCGAAAGAGGCCGACGGCCTGGGCGATGTCGGCGCGGCGTTACCGGGGCGGGAAGTCCGAATCGTGAATGGCGAAGTCTGGCTGCGCGCTGCCAGCATGGCGGAAGGCTACTGGCGCGACGGTAAGCTGATCCCGCTGGTGAACGGCGAAGGCTGGTTTGCTACCCGCGATCGCGGCGAACTGAACGACGGTAAGCTGACGATTGCCGGTCGGCTGGATAATCTGTTCTTCAGCGGCGGAGAAGGCATTCAGCCGGAAGAGGTGGAACGCGTTATCTCGGCGCATCCACATGTTCTACAGGCGTTCGTGGTGCCGGTAGAGGACAGGGAGTTCGGCCATCGTCCGGTGGCGGTGGTGGAATATGATGCGCAGGCCGGGAACGTCGATCTCGCGGAATGGGTGAAAGACAAGCTGGCGCGTTTTCAGCAGCCGGTACGCTGGTTGACGTTGCCATCAGCGCTGAAAAACGGCGGGATCAAAGTTTCGCGCCGGGCATTGCAGGAGTGGGTGCGCGCTAACCGTCCGTAATGTAAGCAACACGGGAGCCGCAGCTCCCGTGGAAACGGTTATTTCGCTTCTTTTAACGCCCGCAGGGCAGCGGCGACGCCCACGCCATAGTCAGGATGAACTTCGCTAAACAAGCCAATCTGACGCTGCTGAATAAATTCCGGCACATCTTTCATGTCGCCGGCGATGCGCGCGAACATACGCTGATGTTCTTCATCACTCAGCAACTCATACAGCTTACGCGGCTGGCTGAAGTAGTCCGTATCTTCCCGATGATCCCAGTGCGCGGCAGCGCCTTCGACAGAGAGCGGCGGTTCGCTGAAATCAGGCTGTTCCTGGAAGACGCCAAAGCTGTTTGGCTCATAGGTTGGGCCGTTGCCGCTGTTGCCGTCCACCCGCATCGCGCCGTCACGATGGTAGTTATGGAACGGGCAGCGGGGGGCGTTGACCGGGATCTGCTGATGGTTAACGCCCAGACGATAGCGGTGCGCATCGCCATAGGAGAAGAGACGCCCCTGCAACATACGGTCAGGGGAGAAGCTAATCCCCGGCACGACGTTCGCCGGGTTCATCGCCACCTGTTCCACTTCGGAGAAATAGTTTTCCGGGTTGCGGTTCAGTTCCAGCACGCCGACTTCAATCAGCGGGTAATCGCCGTGCGGCCATACTTTGGTCAGATCAAACGGGTTGTACGGCACCTGCGAGGCTTCGGCTTCCGGCATGATCTGCACGTAGAATTTCCAGCGGGGGAAGTTGCCCTGTTCAATGGCGTTGTACAGGTCGCGCTGAGAGCTTTCGCGATCGTCCGCCACCAGGCGTTTCGCTTCGTCATCCATCAGGTTGGCGATGCCCTGCTGCGATTTCAGGTGGAATTTCACCCAGAAACGTTCGTTGTCGCTGTTGATAAAGCTGAATGTGTGGCTACCGAAACCGTGCATCGTACGGTAAGAGAAAGGCAAACCCCGGTCGCTAAAGTCGATAGTTAACTGGTGCAGCGATTCCGGCAGATGGGAGAAAAAGTCCCATTTGTAGGTCGGATTGCGCAGGTTGGTGCGTGGGTCGCGCTTCACGACATGGTTCAGATCCGGGAATTTCAGCGGATCGCGCAGATAGAAAACGGGCGTGTTGTTACCCACCAGATCCCAGTTGCCCTCTTCAGTGTAAAACTTGATCGCAAACCCGCGAATATCGCGCTCGGCATCCGCCGCGCCGCGCTCTCCCGCCACGGTGGAAAAACGCAGGAACAGATCCGTTTTTTTACCGGGCTCCGAAAAGATTTTTGCGCGAGTGTAACGTGAAATATCGTGCGTGACGGTGAAGGTGCCGTACGCGCCTGAGCCTTTGGCATGCATACGGCGCTCAGGGATCACTTCACGATCGAAGTGGGCCAGTTTTTCCAGGAACCAGATGTCCTGTAGCAGCATGGGGCCGCGTGGGCCAGCGGTTGCAACGTTGTTATTATGGGCGACAGGCACGCCTGCTGCGGTGGTGAGTCCTTTTTTGCTCATCTTTATCTCCCGACGATCGTTAGAAAAAATGTTTAATTTCCGTTTAATTTCGGAAACTAATGTAGAAAATATTTGTGAATGAAATATTGATCTCGGGCAATGACTGCTGCGCTAAACGCCTCTTCTTGTAACGTTTAATAAACCTGAAAGGTAGTGTTTAGTTACAATATGTTATTAGATCGCTTTTTTAGCTCATTGATTCTGTTGCGCCTGGCAGTACAATCCTGCGGTTTTGGGGGTCTTTTGTTTATTTCTTTGCTGGAAAGGGTAAAAATGAAAAAAAGCATTTTATTAGGCGTTGCCGGACTGTTGTTCGCTTCTGCATCGGCGAATGCGATGAGCATTAGCGGCCAGGCGGGTAAAGATTACACCAACGTTGGCGTAGGTTTCGGTACTGAATCCACCGGGCTGGCGTTGAGCGGCAACTGGATGCATAACGACGACGACGGCGACGCTGCCGGCGTGGGGCTCGGCCTGAATATTCCGCTTGGGCCGCTGCTGGCAACGGTTGGTGGGAAAGGCGTTTATACCAATCCGAACGACGGCGATGAAGGCTATGCGGCGGCGGTAGGCGGCGGGTTACAGTGGAAAATCGGCGACAGCTTCCGTCTGTTTGGCGAGTATTACTACTCTCCAGATTCACTGTCCAGCGGCATCGACAGCTATGAAGAAGCCAATGCCGGAGCGCGCTTTACCATTATGCGTCCGCTGAGCATTGAGGCGGGCTATCGCTATCTGAACCTGGCGGGTAAAGACGGCAACCGTGACAACGCGATTGCCGATGGCCCGTACGTCGGCGTTAACGCCAGCTTCTGATTTTCGGGCGCGGCATCCGTCGCGCCGTTTCCTGTATGCTATAGCCTTCTTTCCCGGTTTGTTTCCTCTGAGTTTCTTACTCCGCCCCAGCGGGCTTTGCGTTATAGTGTTTTCATCATAGAAGCAGGAGAACACGATGTTAAACGTGGAGATGTTATCCACCGGGGATGAAGTGTTGCACGGGCAAATCGTCGACACGAATGCCGCCTGGCTGGCCGATTTTTTCTTTAATCAGGGGTTGCCGTTATCACGCCGAAATACGGTGGGAGATAATCTGGATGCGCTGGTCGCCATTTTACGCGAACGTAGCGAACATGCTGACGTGCTGATTGTGAATGGCGGCCTGGGGCCGACCAGCGATGATTTAAGCGCGCTGGCCGCCGCCACGGCGAAAGGTGAAGGTCTGGTGCTTCATGACGCGTGGCTGGCTGAGATGGAGCGTTTTTTCCATGAGCGCGGGCGGGTTATGGCACCGAGTAACCGCAAGCAGGCAGAACTGCCCGCCAGCGCCGAGTTTATTAATAACCCGGTTGGCACCGCCTGTGGGTTTGCGGTGAAGCTAAATCGCTGCCTGATGTTCTTTACCCCTGGCGTCCCGTCTGAATTTAAGGTGATGGTCGAGCATGAAATTATGCCGCGTCTGCGTGCGCGTTTTGCGCTTCCTGAACCGCCGGTTTGTCTGCGACTCACCACGTTTGGACGTTCGGAAAGCGATCTGGCGCAGAGCCTCGATTCGCTGCCGCTACCGGCGGGCGTGACGATGGGATATCGCTCTTCAATGCCGATTATTGAACTGAAACTCACTGGCCCGGATGCGCAGCGGGACGCGATGCTGGCGCTATGGCCGGAGGTGAAGCGGGTGGCAGGGCAGAACCTGATTTTTGAAGGGACGGAAGGACTGCCTGCGCAAATCGCCCGTTGTTTGCAGACGCGCCAGCTCAGCCTGACGCTCAGCGAACAGTTCACCAGCGGGCTGCTGGCTTTGCAGCTTTCCCGTGCGAATGCGCCGATTCTTGCCAGCGAAGTGGTGCCTTCCCAGGAAGAGACGCTGGCTCAGACCGCGCACTGGACGACAGAGCGACGGAGCAACCACTACGCCGGACTGGCGCTGGCGGTATCCGGGCTGGAAAACGATCACCTTAATTTCGCGCTGGCGACGCCGGATGGGACATTTGCCCTGCGCGTGCATTTCAGCGCCAGCCGCTACAGTCTGGCGGTGCGGCAGGAAGTTTGCGCCATGATGGCGCTGAATATGGTGCGTCGGTGGTTAAACGGTCAGGATATTGCCAGTGAACATGGCTGGATTGAGGTGGTGGAGTCGTTAACCCTGTAGCCTGATGGCGCTGTGCTTATCGGGCCTGCCGTGGTTTGCAGACCCGATAAGACGTTAACGCGCTTAACCTAATGCCTGGGCAAGCAGGGTAATCGGATGTTCGCAGCGTTTGCTTGTCGACATCTCAATTTGCCACTTACAGGTTTCACAGTCGGTCACCACAATATCCGCGCCGCTCTCTTCAATCTGGCGGAACAGCGGGGCGCCGATGGATTGCGAGGTGGGGTAGTTTTCCTTTTTAAAACCGTAGGTTCCGGCAATCCCACAGCACTGGGAGTCCAGCACGGTCAGTTCCAGACCTGGGATCTGGCGCAGCAACTCCAGCGTATAGAGCGTCCAGCCCATCTTTTCCATATGACACGGCGTATGGTAAACCACCTTCAACGGTAATTTTTTCAGCGGCAGCGTCTGGCCTGCATCGATCTTACGCCACAGCCAACGGGTCGCGAGTTCGATATGCTCACGCAGCCCGCTGTTATCCACGTCCAGCACTTCCGGGTATTCATCACGCAGGGCAAAGGTGCAGGTTGATGAGGTTGCGATAACCGGAATGCCTTTTACGCCAATCGCTTCTCTGAGCGACGCCACATTGCTCACCGCCTGCTTGCGCGCTTTATCGGTAAAACCGTTGGCGATCAGCGGCACGCCGCAACACTTCTCTTTACTTAACAACTGCACGCCGGTGCCCATTGCGTTCAGGACGTTAATTAAATCCTTACCGAGCTGCGGATGGTTGTAATTGACGAAGCAGCCGTGGAAGAAAGCGACCTGATCTTTGTATTGCGCCTGCTGTGCCGCAACGCTGCGATACCAGCGGCGGAAGGTGCCGAAGGAGTATTTCGGCAGCGTACGGCGATGGTCGATCTTCAACGCATAGTCGAGCAACTGACGAACCGGTTTCAGCGACGTCGCGGTATTGACGACCGGGGCGAACGGCGTAGAGACGCTGCCCATTAAATCGGTGTGGCTTAAGATAAAGTTGCGCAGCGACGGGCGCGAAGTGTCATATCTGGCGCGCGCGCGCTGGATGATATCGCCAATTTTAACGTCTGACGGGCAGGCCACTTCGCAGCGTTTGCAGTTAATGCAGTATTTCAGCGCATCGTCGTACAGCGCGCCGTCTTTCAGGCGCAGGCGCTCGCCGTCCGGCCCTGCCTGTTTGGGGCCTGGGTAGCCAGGATTCACCCGGCTGACCGGGCAGGCGGTGGTGCACACCGTGCATTTGATACAACTCTCGAAACTCGTATCGCTCATTGCTGACCTCCTGCACGTTCTGCAATGTGACGTGCGGCGTGTAAGGCGCTGACTGCGCATACGCCGCCTCCGCATCCCTGGGCTATCGGATCGAATCCGCCGAGCACCGAGCCGATGGCAAACAGATTTTCTACGGTCTGCCCCGCCAGTGAGGGGCGCAGCGCATCATCGGTCGTGACGCCAAACTGCTGCCAGGGTTGCGCATCAAAGAAATCACGCTGATACCATTCGGCGCGGGTGGCCGTTTGCTGAACGTCCAGTCCCATAATGGGTTCGCGAATGCCGTCGCGTTCGGCGACCAGGCCGCTGCTGAAGAAGCTGCCGCTGGCGAGTACCGCAAAGCGCGGGCGCAGAGGAATGTCGGCATGGTTGCGGGTCCAGACTTCGCTCACGACGCCGTTACGGCAGGTCACTTTTTTCACCTCGTCGCCCGGCATCCAGATCCCGCCCTGACGAACAAACTGGCGCTGCAAGCGATTGTGCAGGCGAATGCCCGGCACAGAAGGCGGCAGCGTCGGCAGCAAATTCAGCGAGCAGGGCAGGCGTTCATTGAGCCAGCGCCAGAGGCTGTCATCCGCCAGGCCGAAACAGGCGGGCATGATGATCATGTCGCAGGTTTTTGCTATCGGTAAGAGCGCGTCGTGGAGCAACGGCCATTTTTCTTCGTTATCGAGCAAACGCGCAATATTCACCGCACGAAACTCCGTCGGGTTATCGCGTAATACGTCCAGCTCAGGCAGGTCGATCTCTGCCGTCTCTACCGTGAGATGGTGCTGACGCAGCGACGCCGCCGCGAGGTGCGCCTGAAAGTCCAGTAAACCGCTGATGCCGACGACGCAAATGCGTTGCGCGGCTAGCGGCCAGACGGGCACTTCCGGCGAGCTTAGCCAGGTGGCGCGCAATGTTCCCAACGGCGTGACGCGCAGATGCGACTGTTGTACATCGCCCTGTAAATGCGCGCCAGACGCTTCCAGCAACGCTTGCGCCTGCTGCGCCAGTTCCAGAACGGTTGACGCGCCAATTGTGGTGTAAGGGTGCGTCGGCGCTTGTTCGCGTAACGCATTCAGACCTTCAGTGATATTTGTGACGGGCTGACCGTCCGGCAGGGTGCTGAGTAGATCCAGCGAGCCGGAGGAGAAGTGCAGCGCGCTTTGGCCGCGAGTGACGATCGCACAGCGCAAACCGTGTTTTTGCAATTCCAGGCCACACAGTAATCCGGCGAGACCGCCACCCATAATGACCGTATCAAATTTCATCCTGGTGCTCCTTCTCCAGACCGCACAATCCCTGATAAACCCAGCGCGTGAACTCGCTTTCGCGCAGCGCGTCTCCCCAGGCGACAGGCTGTACGCCTTTCCAGCGTTCATTGAGGAACGCAGAAAGCTGAGTGATGGACTGAGCGGCGGTAGTGACATTAAAACGTTGCAGCAGCCCGGCGGCGCGGCAGGCGCACAGTTCTCCCTGACATGTGCCCATGCCTACGCGGGTACGGCGGCGCAGATCCAGCAGGCTGTTGACGGTTAAATTTTCGACGGCGTACTGCACTTCGCCTGCGGTGACCGCTTCGCATTCACAGACCAGGCTGCGGTGCTGGCGACCTTCGCTGAGCCAGGCCGGAGTACGATCGCCGTGACGATAGACGGCGGAACCGCGTAGCGGGGCGGGCAGCGAGATCACGCGTTTAAGCGTGTTTTCCGTGGGTTCCTGCGAGCCGGGAAGGGCGGTTTGCGCGGTGACGCAGGGGCGAGTGTTGCCCAGTTTTCGGCATACCGCGTCGGTTGCCCATTCCGCCATCAGGCGGTAGGTCATCAGCTTACCGCCCGTAATGGTGATAAACCCGTCCAGCCCGTCGCGTGCAGCATGGTCAAACAGCACAATGCCGCGGCTGACATTACGACCGCTCGGATCGTCATCGCTGGCGACCAGCGGACGCACGCCCGAGTAGGCGCGCAAAATGCGCGTTTTCGCCATCACCGGCGCCAGTTTTTCCCCTTCACGCAGCAGAATATCAACCTCTTCCGCAGTGACGCGGTTGCTGTCGATCTCGTTGTAGTCAATGTGGGTCGATGTGGTGCCGATGAGCGAGATGGTATCGCCGGGCACCAGAATATCGGCGTCGGACGGCTTGCGGCAGCGGTTAATCACATGCTGGTTAATGCGATGATCCATAATCAGCAGCGACCCTTTTGCCGGGAACATGCGGATGCTCAGATCGGCGTATTCCGCAATGCGCTGACCCCAGATGCCTGCGGCATTCACCACGACCGGCGCATGCAGCGATTGGCTTTCCCCTGTGAGATGGTTATGCACGTTCACACCGCAAATGGTCGCGCCTTCGCGAATAAGTCCGGTGACTTCATGCGCCGTTAAAATGATTGCGCCATGTTCTCTGGCATCCAGCATATTCGCGGCGGTCAGCCGGAAGGGATCGACAGTGCCGTCAGGCACTTTCACCGCGCCAATCAGCTGCGGATTGACGGCCGGTTCGATCAGCCGCGCCTGTTGCGGATCAATTGCTTCGGCGCGAATACCCGCCTCTTCGCAGGCGCGAATAAAGGTGGCCTGGAAGGATAATTCGTCTTCCGGCAAGGTAATGAACAGACCGTCCGTTGGCTCAACGCAGTGGCGGGCGATCCGTTTCAGAATCTGGTTTTCGCTGATGCATTCGCGGGCAGATTCCGCGTCGGTAACGGCATAGCGTGCGCCGCTATGCAGCAGGCCGTGGTTACGGCCGGTTGCGCCGGTCGCGATATCGTGGCGCTCAACTAAGATAACGCGCAATCCGCGTAGCGCACAGTCTCGGGCGATCCCTGCGCCTGTGGCTCCCCCACCAATGATAATCACGTCACTTGTTTGCGAGTCGCGAGTTTTCATGGTTATCCCTCACAGTTCGTTTTTTATCATTTAGCCACATAAAAAGCATGGTTTGTTTGATTTCGCGCATAATCGCTCATGATTCGAAAATGAAACGTGATTTCGTGCGCTTTTCTGAACATTTGTCATAAATGTGTAACAATCTGTGCTGTAATTCACATTAACGACAGGTATCTTTACTTAACATCGCGCCCACACTGGGAGCAGCGAGGTTGGTTAGTTAAACGAACTGCGGTGTTTACCTCTAATAAGACACGGCCACGGAGGCTACATATGTTAAGTATTTTTAAACCTGCGCAACATAAAACGCGCTTGCCAGCAGCGGAGATTGATCCGACATATCGTCGGCTGCGCTGGCAGATTTTCCTGGGGATTTTCTTTGGTTATGCCGCTTACTATCTGGTGCGTAAGAACTTTGCGCTGGCGATGCCTTACCTGGTAGAGCAGGGATTCTCGCGCGGCGATCTGGGTTTTGCGCTGTCCGGGATCTCCATCGCCTATGGTTTTTCGAAATTTATCATGGGGTCGGTCTCCGACCGCTCGAATCCGCGCGTTTTCCTGCCCGCAGGGTTGATTCTGGCGGCGGCCGTGATGTTGTTTATGGGCTTTGTGCCGTGGGCCACGTCCAGCATTGCCGTGATGTTCGTGCTGCTGTTCCTCTGCGGCTGGTTCCAGGGAATGGGGTGGCCGCCGTGCGGTCGTACAATGGTGCACTGGTGGTCACAGAAAGAACGTGGCGGTATCGTCTCCGTCTGGAACTGCGCGCATAACGTTGGCGGCGGTATTCCTCCGCTGCTGTTCCTGCTGGGGATGGCCTGGTTTAATGACTGGAAAGCCGCGCTCTACATGCCGGCGTTTGGTGCGATCCTGGTGGCGATTTTCGCTTTCGCGCTGATGCGCGATACGCCGCAGTCCTGCGGTCTGCCGCCGATTGAAGAGTACAAAAACGACTACCCGGATGATTACAACGAAAAAGCGGAAGAAGAGCTGACTGCAAAACAGATCTTTATGCAGTACGTGCTGCCGAACAAACTGTTGTGGTACATCGCGATTGCTAACGTGTTCGTTTACCTGCTGCGTTACGGCATCCTCGACTGGTCGCCGACCTACCTGAGAGAAGTGAAACACTTTGCGCTGGATAAATCGTCCTGGGCGTATTTCTTGTACGAATATGCCGGTATCCCGGGTACGCTGCTGTGCGGCTGGATGTCGGATAAAGTGTTCCGTGGCAACCGTGGCGCAACGGGCGTGTTCTTTATGACGCTGGTGACCATTGCCACAGTTGTTTACTGGCTGAACCCTCCAGGAAATCCGACCGTGGATATGGCCTGTATGATCGTTATCGGCTTCCTGATTTATGGCCCGGTCATGCTGATTGGCCTGCACGCGCTGGAACTGGCGCCGAAAAAAGCGGCAGGTACGGCGGCGGGCTTCACCGGCCTGTTTGGTTATCTCGGCGGTTCCGTCGCGGCGAGCGCCATTGTTGGCTATACCGTTGACTTCTTCGGCTGGGACGGCGGCTTCATGGTGATGATCGGCGGCAGCGTTCTGGCGGTTATCCTGCTGATTATCGTGATGATTGGTGAAAAACGCCACCATGAAGAGCTGATGTTGAAACGCAACGGAGCTTAAGTGAATGAAGACGACACTGAAAAATCTCAGCGTGGCATTGATGCTGGCGGGTATGGTCGTGAGCAGCGCGGCAATCGCTGCGGATAAAATCGTGATTGCGCACCGTGGCGCCAGCGGCTATCTGCCGGAGCACACACTGCCAGCGAAAGCGATGGCGTATGCGCAGGGCGCCGATTATCTGGAGCAGGATTTAGTGATGACGAAGGACGACCATCTGGTCGTCCTGCATGACCACTACCTTGATCGGGTTACCGACGTTGCCGAACGTTTTCCGAATCGCGCCCGCAAGGACGGGCGTTACTACGCCATTGATTTCACACTGGATGAAATTAAATCCCTGAAGTTCACCGAAGGTTTTGATATTGAGAACGGCAAGAAAGTACAGACTTACCCTGGCCGTTTCCCGATGGGAAAATCAGATTTCCGCGTGCATACCTTTGAGGAAGAGATTGAGTTTGTTCAGGGGCTGAATCATTCGACCGGAAAAAATATCGGTATTTATCCAGAAATCAAAGCGCCGTGGTTCCATCATCAGGAAGGGAAGGATATTGCGGCTAAGACGCTGGATGTGCTGAAAAAGTATGGTTATACCGGTAAAAAAGATAACGTTTATTTGCAGTGTTTCGATGCCGCGGAGCTGAAGCGCATTAAGAATGAGCTGGAACCGAAGAGGGGGATGGATCTCAATCTGGTGCAGTTGATTGCGTATACCGACTGGAATGAAACTCAGCAAAAACAGCCGGACGGCAGTTGGGTTAACTATAACTACGACTGGATGTTCAAGCCTGGCGCGATGAAAGAAATCGCCAGCTATGCTGACGGGATCGGCCCGGACTACCATATGCTGATTGATGAAAAATCGAAGGTCGGGCATATCACGCTGACCGGCATGGTGAAAGAGGCGCAGCAGAACAAGATGGTGGTACACCCTTACACCGTACGCGCCGATCAGCTTCCTGACTACGCCACGGATGTTAATCAGCTTTATGACATCCTGTACAACAAGGCGGGTGTGGATGGATTGTTCACCGATTTCCCGGATAAAGCGGTGGTGTTTTTGAAGGATAAGCACTAAAAAGCCGGGTGGCGGCTTCGCCTTACCCGGCCTGTGAACTGCGGTTTTGTAGGTCGGGTAAGCGTAGCGCCATCCGACAAGGCTACATCTCTATCTCAATATCGCCTTTTGCCCTGCAACAGCAGGGCAAAATTTCCCCTTCGCTGATAAAAGCCAGCGGTTCGGTCAGCCAGTCAACCTGGCCTGCGACCAGACGGCAGCGGCAGGAGCCGCAATAGCCCGCACGACACTGATACTCCACTTCAACCTGATGCGCCTCAAGCGCCACCAGCAGAGAAGGGTGTTCTTCCCGACACAGCACTTCGGTGCCGGAAAGACGTAGCGTCACGCGTCCCATCAGAGCTGGAAGTTACTCAGATCGTCGGTATCAACTTCCGAGTCAATCTGGCCGACCAGGTAAGAACTGACTTCCACTTCCTGCGGCGCCACCTGGACGTTATCGGAAACCAGCCAGGTGTTGATCCACGGGATCGGGTTGGAGCGCGTCTGGAACGGCAGCTCCAGGCCGACCGCCTGCATACGGATATTGGTGATGTACTCGACGTACTGGCACAGAATATCTTTGTTCAGGCCGATCATAGAACCGTCGCGGAACAGGTAATCCGCCCACTCTTTTTCTTGCTGCGCGGCCTGTACAAACAGGTCATAGCACGCCTGCTTGCTCTCTTCGGCGATTTCCGCCATTTCTGGATCGTCTATGCCGCTACGCAGCAGGTTCAGCATATGCTGCGTGCCGGTCAGGTGCAGCGCTTCGTCGCGGGCAATCAGACGGATGATTTTGGCGTTACCTTCCATCAGCTTACGTTCCGCGAAAGCGAAGGAGCAGGCGAAGCTGACGTAGAAACGAATCGCTTCCAGCGCGTTAACGCTCATCAGGCACAGGTAGAGCTGTTTTTTCAGCGCACGCAGGTTCACGGTGACGGTTTTGCCGTTCACGCTGTGCGTACCTTCCCCCAGCAGATGCCAGTAGCTGGTCATTTCAATCAGCTCATCGTAGTAGTGAGAAATGCCTTCCGCGCGCTTCTGAATTTGTTCGTTGGTGACGATGTCGTCAAATACCACCGCCGGATCGTTAACGATGTTGCGGATGATATGGGTATACGAGCGCGAGTGGATCGTCTCAGAAAACGCCCAGGTTTCTACCCAGGTTTCCAGCTCCGGGATGGAAATCAGCGGCAGTAATGCCACGTTCGGGCTACGCCCCTGAATGGAGTCCAGCAGCGTCTGGTACTTCAGGTTGCTGATGAAAATATGTTTTTCGTGTTCCGGCAATGACTGGAAATCGATACGATCGCGTGAAACGTCAACTTCTTCCGGGCGCCAGAAGAAGGAGAGCTGTTTTTCGATCAGTTTTTCGAAGATGTCATATTTTTGCTGGTCGTAGCGTGCCACGTTGACCGGCTGGCCAAAGAACATCGGCTCTTTGAGTTGGTCGTTTTTCGTCTGTGAAAAAGTGGTGTATGCCATTGAAGTGAGTCCTGTTGAGATTGTATCGCCCGGCGGCACTTCGTTTGCCGGGCCTACAAAACCGTAGGCCGGGTAAGCGTAGCGCTACCCGGCAAAAATAACTTAGATCTTACATGCGCCGCTTTCGCAGCCATCGTCCTGAATAGACGGCACCAGATCGTCCTGCGCATCTTCCGCACCGTCACGGGTGTTGTGATAGTACAGGGTTTTCACGCCAAATTTATAGGCGGTGAGCAGATCTTTCAGCAATTGCTGCATCGGTACTTTACCCGACGGGAAGCGCGTCGGATCGTAGTTGGTGTTGGCTGAAATCGCCTGGTCGATGAATTTCTGCATGATACCGACCAGTTGCAGGTAGCCGTCGTTGCTCGGCATTTCCCACAGCAGCTCATAGCGGTCTTTCAGCCCTTCGTAATCCGGCACCACTTGGCGCAGTACGCCATCTTTCGACGCTTTGATGCTGACATGGCCGCGCGGCGGTTCAATACCGTTAGTGGCGTTGGAGATCTGCGAAGAGGTCTCAGACGGCATCAGGGCGGAAAGCGTGGAGTTACGCAGACCGTGCGTTTTGATGGACTCACGAAGCGCTTCCCAGTTGTAGTGCAGCGGTTCGTTGGCGATCGCATCCAGATCTTTTTTGTAGGTGTCGATCGGCAGAATGCCCTGAGCGTAAGTGGTTTCATTAAACCACGGGCATGCGCCTTGCTCTTTCGCCAGCTCGTTAGAGGCCTTCAGCAGATAGAACTGAATGGCTTCAAACGTTTTGTGCGTCAGGTTGTTCGCGCTGCCGTCAGAGTAACGCACGCCGTGTTTCGCCAGATAGTAAGCGTAGTTAATCACGCCGATACCCAGCGTACGGCGACCCATTGCGCCGCGTTTAGCCGCCGGAATAGGGTAATCCTGGTAATCCAGCAGCGCATCCAGCGCGCGTACCGCCAGCACCGCCAGCTCTTCCAGCTCATCCAGGCTGTTAATTGCGCCCAGGTTGAAGGCGGAAAGCGTACACAGCGCGATTTCACCGTTTTCGTCGTTAACGTCCATCAGCGGCTTGGTCGGCAGGGCGATTTCCAGGCACAGGTTGGACTGGCGCACCGGCGCAACCTGCGCATCAAACGGGCTGTGGGTGTTGCAGTGATCCACGTTCTGAATGTAGATACGGCCAGTTGATGCGCGTTCCTGCATCATCAGCGAGAACAGATCCACGGCTTTCACGCGCTGCTTACGAATGCTGTCGTCTTTTTCGTATTTGGTGTACAGACGCTCGAACTCGTCCTGATCGGCGAAGAAAGCGTCGTACAGACCCGGAACGTCGGACGGGCTGAACAGGGTGATGTCTTCACCTTTCAGCAGGCGGGTGTACATCAGCTTGTTGATCTGTACGCCGTAGTCCATGTGACGCACGCGGTTGCCTTCCACGCCTCGGTTGTTCTTCAGTACCAGCAGGCTTTCCACTTCCAGATGCCACATCGGGTAGAACAGCGTCGCCGCACCGCCGCGCACGCCGCCCTGAGAGCAGGATTTCACCGCCGTCTGGAAGTGTTTGTAGAACGGAATACAGCCGGTGTGGAATGCTTCGCCGCCGCGAATCGGGCTGCCCAGCGCGCGAATACGACCGGCGTTGATGCCGATACCGGCACGCTGAGAAACATATTTCACGATCGCGCTGGAGGTGGCGTTAATGGAGTCCAGGCTGTCGCCGCACTCGATCAGCACGCAGGAGCTGAACTGACGAGTCGGGGTGCGCACGCCGGACATGATTGGCGTCGGCAGAGAAATTTTGAATGTAGAAACCGCATCGTAGAAACGTTTCACGTAGTCGAGACGGGTTTCACGCGGATAGTTAGAGAACAGGCAAGCGGCAACCAGAATATAAAGGAACTGCGCGCTTTCATAAATCTCGCCGGTTACACGGTTCTGTACCAGGTATTTACCTTCCAGCTGCTTAACGGCAGCGTAGGAGAAGGTCATATCACGGTCGTGTACGATGAACGAATCCATCTGCTTGAACTCTTCTTCCGTGTAGTCTTCCAGCAGATGATTGTCGTATTTACCCAGCTCAACCATTTTCACCACATGATCGTAAAGCGCTGGCGGTTCGAACTCGCCGTAAGCCTTTTTACGCAGGTGGAAAATCGCCAGGCGCGCGGCCAGGTACTGATAATCCGGCGCATCGCGGGAGATCAGGTCGGCAGCGGCCTTAATGATGGTCTCATGGATATCGGACGTCTTGATACCGTCGTAGAACTGGATATGAGAACGCAGTTCAACCTGGGAGATGGATACGTTATTCAGTCCTTCTGCCGCCCAATCCAGAACTCGATGGATTTTGTCGAGATTGATGCGTTCAGTACGACCATCACGCTTTGTCACCAGCAGACTCTGATTCATGTGGGTTTTACCTGTCCGTGAAAGAAAAAATATCCCCCGTTTATCCACAATGCCACGTTGTGACTAAGTCTGTGGATAAATACTATATATAGGGGGTAACTGATAAATGAAACGCTATATGGTGAGTATTCTAGTAGGGATTCTTTTCAGTACAAGAGTTGATTTTGAGGTTAAATTGAGGTTGCAAAAGGGTGATAATCGCTAAGTGCGCGTCTTATAAGGCCTGGAGGGCATGTCAATAATTCATAAAAAAAAATGAAAATTTGATCGAGTGCTGATTTCTTCATCTAAGGCAGGAAAAGTTCCTATGATCTGGCGCAAAAATTGCCCTGACGATCCTACTCAGGATTGGTAGGCGATGCGTAGGCCCGGCAAGCGTAGCGCCCCGGGCAAAATTGCCGGATGGCGGCGTAAACGCCTTATCCGGCCTACGATGGTTTGTAGGCCCGGCAAGCGCAGCGCCCCGGGCAAAAATTGCCGGATGGCGGCGTAAACATCTTACCCGGCCTGTGATGGTTTGTAGGCCCGGCAAGCGCAGCGCCCCGGGCAAATTGCCGGATAGCGGCATAAACGCCTTACCCGGCCTGTGATGGTTTGTAGGCCCGGCAAGCGCAGCGCCCCGGGCAAATTGCCGGATGGCGGCATAAACGCCTTATCCGGCCTACAGACGCAGTTAGTCAACTTGTGCGGTAGTGTGAACCATATAGTTAACATCAACGCCCGGCCCGAGCTTGAAGGTGTTGGTAATCGGGTTGTAGTGCAGCCCGGTCATGTGACGCTCTTTCAACACGGTCTGATCGACCCAGTTCAGCAACTCCGCAGGTTTAATAAATTTTTTCACATCGTGCGTGCCTTTCGGCACCATGCGTAAAATATACTCCGCTCCTACCACCGCCATCAGCCACGACTTGCCGTTGCGATTAAGAGTCGAGAAAAAGACTTCACCGCCCGGTTTAACTAATTGCGCACAGGCCCTGACGACCGATTGCGGGTCCGGTACGTGCTCCAGCATCTCCATACAGGTCACGACGTCGTACTGGTGCGCATGTTTCGCCGCGTGCTCTTCAACCGTCTCCTGCACGTAATCAACCTGAATACCGCTTTCCAGCGCGTGCAGTTTCGCGACCTGCAAAGGCTCAAAGCCCATATCCAGCCCCGTTACCGTCGCACCTTCACGCGCCATGCTCTCAGCCAGAATGCCGCCGCCGCAGCCAACGTCGAGCACCTTTTTGCCGAACAGACCGCCGGAACGCTCGGCAATGTAGCCCAGGCGTAGCGGGTTAATGCGGTGCAGAGGCTTAAATTCACCCTCAAGATCCCACCAGCGTGACGCGACAGCTTCAAATTTGGCGATTTCTTCGTGATCAACGTTATGCGTCACCGGGGGTTTTTCGGCATTCATTGGCGCTTTTACTCCTTATTTGGCAAGTCGCCTGAGTATATCAGCACGACGGGATGAATAAAGCCTCCGTAGAAGACCATTCCATTTACCTGTCTCATTGCGATTGTGTTATAATTTGCGACCTTTGAATCCGGGATACAGTAGAGGGATAGCGGTTAGATGAGCGACCTTGCGAGAGAAATTACACCGGTCAACATTGAGGAAGAGCTGAAGAGCTCTTATCTGGATTATGCGATGTCGGTCATTGTTGGCCGTGCGCTGCCGGATGTCCGAGATGGCCTGAAGCCGGTACACCGTCGCGTACTATACGCCATGAACGTATTGGGCAATGACTGGAATAAAGCCTATAAAAAATCTGCCCGTGTTGTTGGTGACGTAATCGGTAAATACCATCCTCATGGTGATTCCGCGGTGTACGACACTATCGTCCGTATGGCGCAGCCTTTCTCGCTGCGTTACATGCTGGTGGATGGTCAGGGCAACTTTGGTTCTATCGACGGCGACTCTGCCGCGGCAATGCGTTATACGGAAATCCGTCTGGCGAAGATTGCCCATGAACTGATGGCCGATCTCGAAAAAGAGACGGTGGATTTCGTTGACAACTATGACGGCACGGAAAAAATTCCTGACGTCATGCCGACCAAAATTCCTAACCTGCTGGTAAACGGCTCGTCCGGTATCGCGGTAGGTATGGCCACCAACATCCCGCCGCACAACCTGAAGGAAGTGATCAACGGTTGCCTGGCGTATATCGATGATGAAGACATCAGCATTGAAGGGCTGATGGAATACATTCCTGGCCCGGACTTCCCGACCGCCGCGATCATCAACGGTCGTCGCGGTATTGAAGAAGCCTATCGTACCGGTCGCGGGAAAGTGTACATTCGCGCTCGCGCGGAAGTGGAAGCTGACGCGAAAACTGGCCGCGAAACCATCATCGTTCATGAAATTCCGTACCAGGTGAACAAAGCGCGCCTGATCGAGAAAATCGCTGAACTGGTGAAAGACAAACGCGTTGAAGGCATCAGCGCGCTGCGCGACGAGTCTGATAAAGACGGAATGCGCATCGTGATTGAAGTGAAACGCGATGCCGTCGGGGAAGTGGTGCTTAACAACCTTTATTCCCAGACCCAGTTGCAGGTTTCTTTCGGTATCAACATGGTTGCGCTGCACCACGGCCAGCCGAAGATCATGAACCTGAAAGAGATCATTTCCGCGTTCGTGCGTCACCGCCGCGAAGTGGTGACGCGCCGTACTATTTTCGAACTGCGTAAAGCCCGCGATCGCGCGCATATCCTTGAAGCGCTGGCGATTGCGCTGGCGAACATCGATCCGATCATCGAGATGATCCGCCGTGCGCCAACGCCGGCAGAGGCAAAAGCGGCGTTAATCTCCCGTTCATGGGATCTGGGCAACGTGGCGTCTATGCTGGAACGCGCCGGTGATGATGCTGCCCGTCCTGAGTGGCTGGAGCCGGAGTTTGGCGTGCGTGATGGTCAGTATTACCTGACTGAACAACAGGCACAGGCGATTCTGGATCTGCGCTTGCAGAAACTGACCGGCCTGGAGCATGAAAAACTGCTCGACGAGTACAAAGAGCTGCTGGAACAGATCGCAGAACTGCTGCACATTCTGGGCAGCGCCGATCGTCTGATGGAAGTGATTCGCGAAGAGATGGAACTGATCCGCGATCAGTTTGGCGATGAGCGTCGCACTGAAATTACCGCTAACAGCGCCGATATTAATATCGAAGATCTGATCAGCCAGGAAGATGTGGTTGTAACGCTGTCTCACCAGGGTTACGTCAAATATCAGCCGCTGACCGATTACGAAGCGCAACGTCGTGGCGGGAAAGGTAAATCTGCCGCGCGTATAAAAGAAGAAGACTTTATCGACCGTCTGCTGGTGGCTAACACCCACGACACGATCCTCTGCTTCTCCAGCCGTGGCCGTCTGTACTGGATGAAGGTCTATCAGCTGCCGGAAGCGAGCCGTGGCGCGCGTGGCCGTCCGATTGTCAACCTGCTGCCGCTGGAAGCCGACGAACGTATCACCGCCATTCTGCCTGTACGCGAGTACGAAGAGGGCGTTAACGTCTTTATGGCAACCGCCAGCGGTACGGTGAAGAAAACGGCGCTGACCGAGTTCAGCCGTCCGCGTTCCGCCGGTATCATCGCGGTGAACCTGAACGAAGGCGACGAGCTGATCGGCGTGGATCTGACCTCCGGTTCCGACGAAGTCATGCTGTTCTCCGCTGCCGGTAAAGTGGTGCGCTTTAAAGAAGATGCCGTTCGTGCGATGGGTCGTACCGCGACCGGCGTACGTGGCATCAAGCTGGCGGGCGAAGACAGCGTCGTTTCCCTGATTATTCCGCGTGGTGAAGGCGCTATCCTGACCGTGACGCAGAATGGTTACGGTAAACGTACGGCGGAAGGCGAATACCCAACCAAGTCTCGTGGCACGCAGGGCGTTATCTCCATTAAAGTCACCGAGCGTAACGGTTCCGTTGTTGGCGCGGTACAGGTGGATGATGCCGACCAGATCATGATGATCACCGATGCCGGTACGCTGGTTCGTACCCGCGTATCGGAAATCAGCGTCGTTGGCCGTAACACCCAGGGCGTAATCCTCATCCGCACGGCGGAAGATGAAAACGTGGTGGGTCTGCAACGTGTTGCTGAGCCGGTGGATGATGAGGAACTTGACTCCATCGACGGCAGCGTAGCGGAAGGGGACGAGGATATCGCCCCGGAAGCGGAAACCGATGACGACGCAGCGGATGACGCTGACGAGTAATTCGGCGTTGTGAATCGTGTGTGAAAGGAGGCCATTGCGCCTCCTTTTTTTTGCCGGATGGCGGCGTAAACACCTTATCAGGCCGCCACCCGGCAAAGGCGTAAGTCCTTAATTCATCCTTTCCACTATCATCGCAATACCCTGACCGCCGCCGATGCAGAGCGTGGCCAGCCCGAGCGTTTTATCGTGCGCAGAGAGGGCGTGCAGCAGCGTCACCAGAATACGCGCGCCGCTGGCGCCGATGGGGTGTCCCAGGGCGATAGCCCCACCGTTGACGTTCACCTTCTGCGGATCAAAACCGAGCGTCTTACCTACGGCAAGGAACTGTGCGGCAAACGCCTCGTTGGCTTCGATCAGATCGATATCCGAAAGCGTTAAACCGCTCAGTTGCAGCGCCTTCTGCGTGGCAGGAACCGGCCCCATCCCCATTAACGCCGGGGCGACGCCGCCGCTGGCATAGGCTTTGATACGAGCCAGTGGGGTCAGGCCCGCCGCCAGCGCTGCGGATTCTTCCATCACTACCAGCGCTGCCGCGCCGTCATTGATCCCAGAGGCGTTTCCTGCCGTTACCGTACCCGCCTTGTCGAAGGCCGGGCGTAATGCAGCAAGACCTTCCGCCGTTGAATCGGCTTTCGGAAACTCGTCGCGCTCAAACACCACGGTTTTCTTACGGGATGTGACGCTAACCGGCACAATTTCGGCCTGGAATGCGCCGGAATCAATAGCGGCAACGGCTTTGCGCTGTGAGAGTAGCGCCAGCTCATCCTGCATCTCCCGGCTGATGCCGTATTCCCGGGCGACGTTTTCTGCCGTGATCCCCATATGGTAGCCGTGAGTGGCGCAGATCAGACCGTCGCGCAGGATCACATCGGAGAGCTGTCCGTCGCCAAGACGATAGCCCCAGCGGGCTTTGGCATCCAGCAGATACGGTGCCTGGCTCATATTTTCCATACCGCCTGCGACAATCGCCTGTGCCTGTCCGGCCTGAATCGCCTGCGCGGCAAGCGCCACGCTTTTGAGGCCGGAGCCGCATACTTTGTTAACGGTAAAGCCGCAGACCGTCTCTGCGAGGCCGCTTTTGAGCAGTGCCTGACGCGCCGGGTTTTGCCCAAGACCAGCCTGTAGCACATTGCCCATAATCACTTCATCCACCCGTTGCGGGTCGAGCTGCGCGCGTTCAAGCGCCGCTTTAATCACGGTGGCGCCAAGGTCGATGGCGCTGGTAGTTGCCAGTGCGCCGTTAAAACTGCCGATTGCGGTACGCGCCGCGCTGACGATGACACAGTTTTTCATCTTCTGTTCCTTAAAAGTGCGTGGTTGCCGTCAGAAAAAGGTCAAACCGATGACAAAAATGATCCCGGAGAAGAGCAGGGCGGTGATGCAGTAGCCCATAATGTCGCGTACCCCGAGTCCGGCGATTGCCAGGGCGGGCAGCGCCCAGAATGGCTGCGCCATATTCATCCACTGCTCACCGTAGGCGATTGCCATGACTGACTTGCCGAGGTCCGCCCCCAGCGCCTGAGCCGCAGGCATGACGAATGGTCCCTGGATAACCCAGTGGCCGCCGCCTGATGGCACGGCAAAGTTAATCAGCGCAGAGCTGAAAAAGGTCATCACCGGGAAGGTGTCTTTGTTGGCGACGTTGATGAAGAATTCAGTGATAAGGCCACCGAGGCCGGAGTGTTCCATCATCAGTTGGATCCCGGCGTAGAAGGGGAACTGCACCAGAATACCGGCGGTACTGCGCGCTGCGGCGCTGATGGCGCGCATGTAGGCCATTGGCGTTTTGTGCAGCAGCAGACCGGCGATCATAAACATCAGATTGACGGTATTGATGGTGATGTTGAATCCCTTCTCGGCGAAGTAGAGCCCCAGATAAGCAATCCCTAATGCGCCAATGATCAGTGCGAGAATGCGGCTCTCTTCCAGTTTTTCCGACGGTGGCGCGTCAGCCGGCAATTTCTTCTGAAAATCGGCTTCTTCCAGCAGCAGCTTCGGATCGATGCTGACCACGTCGGAGGGTTTTGGCGTCATCATTCGGGTAATAAACGGCATTACCACGATGAGGCCGAGCGTGATGAAAATATTGAACCCGGTGAACAGGGTATCGCTAACCGGAATCAACCCCGCGACGTGTTCTACCGGGTTGCCTGGCGTTGCGGCCAGCAGGGGCATAGAACCAGAGAAGCCGCCGCCCCAGGTGAGAAAACCGATATAGGCGCAGGCGATAAGCAGCGGATAATCGGAACCCGGCACGCGACGGGCCACTTCACGGGCAAACATTGCGCCGACCACCAGACCAAAGCCCCAGTTGATCACGCAGGCGACCGAGCCAAAGAAGGTCACCAGCATGACGCCCTGGGCGGGCGTCTTAGCGGCTGAAGCGGCGGTACGCAGCAGGCTTTTAACCGGACCGGAACTGGCCAGGGCGTGGCCCGTCACGATAATCAGCGCCATTTGCATACCGAAAGCCAGCAGGTTCCAGAAGCCGTCGCCCCAGAACCTCACCATACTGACCGGCGTTTGCGGCGTCAGCCAGAGAGCGATCCCGAACGTCAGCAGGGTTAACAGCATTGCGAAGATCAGCGGATCAGGAAGCCAGCGGCTGACGACCCGCGTCATAAAGCGTGAAATACGCCCAATCATGCGTCACCTCTCTGAATGACCAGATCGGCCGCAACCTCAAAGTGCGCTTCAGTTTTTGCCCGCAGGGTTTCCAAATCACACCCTTCGGCGATTTCTGTCAGCCACATCTTGCCGTCGATAAAGCGGAATACAGCCAGTTCGGTAACCAGCATATGCACCGCGTGCTGGGCGGTGAGCGGCATGGTGCACTGGCGCAGAATTTTCGCCGAGCCGTCTTTCGCGCAATGTTCCATTGCAATGATCACTTTACGCGCGCCGGTGACCAGATCCATTGCGCCTCCCATGCCGGGGACCATTTTGCCGGGAACCACCCAGTTGGCGAGGTTTGCCTGCTCATCCACCTGTAGCCCGCCGAGTACGCAGGCGTCAACATGGCCCCCGCGAATCAATGCGAACGACATGGCGCTGTCGAACATCGCCGCGCCGGGCAAAATGCCGCAGGGTTGACCGCCAGCGTTCACCAGATCCGGGTGGGCCGTCGTGACCGGCCCCAGTCCCAGAAAGCCGTTCTCAGATTGCAGGGTGATGTGAATGTCATCCGGCAGGTAGTTTGCGACCATCGTCGGCAAACCAATTCCCAGGTTAACCACGTCGCCATCATGCAGCTCTTGCGCCACGCGGCGCGCAATACGTTGTTTAGCATCCATTATTTGCTCTCCTGTGGAATAACGATGTGGTCGATAACGGCGCCAGGGGTGACAATCTGGTCAGGCAGTAGATCGCCTGTTTCAACCAGTTCGTCAGGCTCAACCAGGGTGATGTCTGCGGCGAGAGCAATGAGGGGGTTAAAATTACGGGCACTGAGCTGGTAGGTCAGGTTGCCGAGCGGGTCGGCGCAGTGGGCGCGAATAAGCGCCAGATCTGCACGCAGTGGACGCTCCAGCAGCCAGGTTTTGCCATCGAGCTGAAGCGTTTGCTTTCCCTCTTCAACCACGGTGCCGACGCCAGTCGGGGTCAGAAAACCGCCCAGCCCGGCGCCGCCGCAGCGGATTTGTTCAATCAGGGTGCCTTGCGGAACCAGTTGAACCTCCATCTCTTTGGCAATCATCCGCCGACCCGTTTCCGGGTTGGTGCCGATATGGGAGGCGATGACCTTGCGCACCCGGCCATTCACGATGAGCGGGCCGATGCCGGTATCGACAAATGCGGTATCGTTGGCGATCAACGTCAGGTCCCTGACACCGGATTCAAGTAAGGCTTCAACAAGGCGGGGCGGGGTGCCTACCCCCATAAAACCGCCAACCATGATGGTCATGCCGTCACGAAAGAAGCCTGAGGCGTTCTGTAAGGTAATCAGTTTTGTTTTCATTATGTTTCCCTTTTGCATACTCCATTTTGGGTACGCAAAGGGAATAGCAAGCGGGATGCCAGGATTAATAAACCGAAAAGAGAAGGGTTAACCTGATGAATATAAAAATTAATTTTCACGGAAGGGAGATGAGAGGGTGTGAGGCGCTATGCAGAATTTTGCACAGTGCGCAAAATTCTGCATAGCAACTTCTGGTGTCAGAGGCCTGCCGGATCGATGCCGTACTCCTGCAATTTGTACATCAACGCGCGTCGGCTGATGCCCAGCATTAACGCGGTGCGCGTGCGGTTTCCCTCCTGCTGCTCCAGAACCTCCATAATGATTCGGCGTTCTTCGCGTTTAATCTCTTCTTTCAGGTTCCGTTCACCGGGTTGGGCTGGCTTTATTCCGCTGGCGTGACTCACCGACTGGCGGAACTGGGTAGGGAGGTCTTCGGCAAAAATCACCGCCCCGGTGTTCATCACTACCGCGCGCTCAATCACATTGGATAATTCGCGGATATTACCAGGCCACGGCCAGGCGGTGAGAAGTGACATAGCGGAAGGGTCGATTTCAATAATATCCCGCTGGTTTTCTGAGCTGAATTTCTGCAAAAAGTGGTTGGCCAACAGGGGGATATCTTCCCGCCGCTCACGCAAAGGAGGAAGCGTCAGATGAATCACATTCAGCCGATAAAACAGATCTTCACGGAAGGTGCCTTCTTTCACCATTTCCTGCAAATTCCGGTTGGTGGCGGCGACAATGCGGATATCAACCTGAATGGTTTGATGCCCGCCAATGCGTTCAAACTCCCTCTCCTGGAGGATTCGCAGCAGCTTAGCCTGTAACACCAGTGGCATTTCGCCTATTTCGTCCAGCAGCAGCGTTCCCTGATGAGCGCGCTCAAACAGCCCCTGACGTCGCGTTTGTGCGCCGGTAAACGCCCCTTTTTCGTGGCCGAACAGTTCGCTTTCCAGCAGTGATTCCGGCAGCGCCGCACAGTTAATCTTGATGAAGGGGCCGTTTGCCCGGCGTGAGTTATAGTGAATGGCGCGGGCGATCAACTCTTTTCCAGTGCCGCTTTCGCCGCTAATGAGCACGTTGGCCTGGGAAAGCGCGATTTTCGCGGTATCTTTGCAGATATCCATCATCCCCGGACTGTTGGTCAGAATATGTCCCCATTGCCAGCTGGTACTCAGCGCCTGATGCAGGCTGCGGATCTCCTGCTTCATGGCCTGGAGCTGCAAGGCCCGCTGAATCAATAAGTTCAGTTCATCGAGGTCGAACGGTTTAATCACATAATCAAATGCGCCGCTGCGCAGTGCTTCTACGGCGGTTTCCACTTCAGCGTAGGCTGTCATCAGAATAATGGGAACCCGTGGATGCTGTGCGCGCATCACTTTCAGCGCTTCAATGCCGTTCATCTCCGGCATGCGGATGTCCATCAGCACCACGTCGGGCGGCGCGTCGGCAAAATGTTGCAGCGCTGTCTGACCGTTACTGGCGCACTGGGTTTCATGCCCTTGCAGCGAAAACGCGGTGGCGAGCATACGGCGAACATTATCTTCGTCATCAACGATGAGAATACGGTAGCGAGTTTTCATTCTGACGAGGTTTCCTGCGGGTTAATCGGTAAAATAAGGGTAAAGGTCGCGCCGCATCCGGGCATACTGGTAACGTATATGTCGCCCTGATGCGCATTGATGATGCGCTGACTTAACGCCAGCCCGAGGCCGGTTCCTGACGCTTTGGTGGTGAAGAACGGATCAAAGATTTTTTTCTGCAAAGCGACGTCAATACCGCAGCCATTATCTTCAATGGCGATCGCCAGATGCGTGGTCGTGTAGCGCCAGGTTCGGATACGAATTTCGCCGCGCGCGCCTATCGCCTGCACCGCGTTGATAAGCATGTTCAGGAGCACCTGTTTGAGCAGTTCGCGATCGGCGACGATCGTGGGCAATGCGGCGTTGAATTCCGTGTTGAAGTTGATTCGCGCCTGCACCCCGGAAGTCTGCACCAGGATCAACGCCTCCTCGATCAGCGTATTAATGGATACCTGCTGCCACTGACTTTGTCGCGGTCGGGAGAAGTCCAATAGTTGCTGGATGACTTTATTAATAGAATCAATTTCTTTCAGTACGACGGACAGGTACTCCTGATGGACAGGCAGATTGATTTGCTGGCGAATAATCTGCACATAACCCCGGATGGCGGTGAGCGGGTTGCGCACTTCATGCGCCACGCCTGCCATCAGTTCACCCAGCGTGGCGAGTCTCTCCGTTTGCGCCAGACGGCGCTGCGCCTCTTTACGGGCGGTTAAATCGGAAAACATCACCAGCGCGCCAATCAACTCACCGTCAGCGTTATGAATACGACTGGTGGTGACGCTGAGTTCAATTGTCCGGTCACGCGCGGGGAAGCTGACTTCCTGAGCCAGATGTTCAGTGCCGTTCTCCAGAGTGTCAAGCACAGGGCTGGAGAAATGAGGATCGGCGAACAGCGTTGAGTATGGGCGCCCGGCCAGCTCATGCAGCGTATAACCCGTGATGGTCTCTGCGGCAGGATTCATCGTGGTGACATTACCTTGTCTGTCGATTGCGATAACCCCATCGGCGGCGTTCTCAATAATCAGATCGTTCAGCGTCTTAGTTTCCCGCAGTGTCTGCGCCAGAGCGTTGACGCTGCGGCTGATTTGCCCCAGTTCACCTGGGAGATCGGGTAACTGGGCCGGCGTTTTCTGCGCAAGAGTAGGCAAGCCTTCAGTAATGATATCGATATTGGCGCTCAGGCGGCGTGAGAAGAGAATGATCAGTAACAGGCTGCTGATAAGCCCCGCCGCCAGAACGGCAATAATACGAACATCCATTTTCCAGGCCTGTCGGCGAATATCTTCGGTCAACTCATTCGCCCAGATATAACCAATGACCTCGCCATGCCGCGCTATCGGAATCATTGAGTTGAGGATATCGCCGCGCACCTGCCGGCCTGAAAATACCACCGGGGCGTTGGTACTCATGACCTCCCGGCCAGGATGGTCGGGAGCGATAGTGACCCCGACGTTGTTTTGATACAGTGCCGAAGGAGCGTAGGTGATAATGGCGTCCAGCGCCTTATTGTAATAGCCCGCGCCAATTCCCGGGAACGCGCGGGTGATACGCTCAGTGACCGGTGATAACTGCGCATTCAGCGCGCGGATACGCTCATCGCGCGGCAGATTTTCCTGCTGGTTGAAACTGTCGCCCAGCGCTTCATCGAGCAGATGCACGACAGCCGATAATTTTTTCTCTTTTTCAGATAAGACCGCTGATCGGCCTTCGGTTTCTACGATATAACCAATAGAGAGCGTCGGCACGATGACCATCAGGATAGCCATCAGTATCATTTGATTGCGTAAGCGTCGCGGGTAAAGCCGTCTCAGGTAGCGCATGCTGACATCCGTGTGGTCTTTATCAGGCAAACGCCAATTATCGGGGGTTGAGGCGCAGGTTTCTCAGCGGTATATCATATTCCCGCAAAGAGAGGGCATTGCGACGCCGGGCATTTACCGCTACCTTAACCACACTCTATTTATCGCCTGAGGCGGAGCTTCGCCCCTTTGAAATACCTTGCTTCCTTTCGTACAACCCTGAAAGTTTCGCGCTACCTGTTCAGAGCGTTGGCGTTACTGATCTGGCTGCTGATCGCTTTTGCTTCGGTGTTTTACATCGTCAATGCGCTGCATCAGAGAGAGTCTGAAATCCGTCAGGAATTCAATCTCAGTTCCGACCAGGCGCAGCGCTATATTCAGCGCACGTCTGACGTAATGAAAGAACTTAAATACATTGCCGAGAATCGCTTAACGGCGGAAAACGGCGTGATGTCCAGCCGGGCGCGCGACGATAAAACCGTGGTGCCCAATTTTGAGCCGCTGTTTGCCGACTCCGACTGTGCGGCGATGGGGAATGCCTGGCGCGGGTCGCTGGAGTCGCTGGCCTGGTTTATGCGCTACTGGCGCGACAATTTTTCTGCGGCCTACGATCTGAATCGTGTTTTCCTGATTGGCAGCGACAATCTCTGTATGGCGAATTTCGGCCTGCGCGATATGCCGGTCGAACGTGATAATGCGCTGAAAACGCTGCATGAGCGCATTGTTAAGTACCGCAATGCCCCGCAGGAAGAGAGCGGGAATAACCTTTTCTGGATTAGCCAGGGGCCGCGCCCCGGCATCGGCTATTTTTATGCCCTGACGCCGGTTTATCTGGCCAACCGCTTGCAGGCGCTGCTGGGCGTCGAGCAGTCCATTCGGATGGAGAACTTTTTCACGCCGGGAAGTTTGCCTATGGGGGTGACGATCCTCGATGAAAATGGTCATCCGCTGATTTCGCTGACCGGGCCGGAAAGCAACATCAGGCCGGAACCCCGCTGGATGCAGGAGCGCTCCTGGTTTGGCTACACGCCAGGGTTCCGTGAGCTGGTTCTGAAGAAAAGTCTGCCGCCATCGTCGCTCAGCATTGTCTACTCCGTACCGGTCGACCTGGTGCTGGAGCATATTCGAATGCTGATTCTGAATGCCATTCTGCTGAATGTGCTGGTGGGCGCCGCCTTGTTCACGCTGGCGCGCATGTATGAACGGCGTATCTTTATTCCGGCGGAAAGCGATGCTCAGCGGCTGGAAGAGCATGAGCAGTTTAACCGGAAAATCGTCGCTTCCGCGCCGGTGGGGATCTGCATCCTGCGCACCATTGACGGGGTCAATATTCTCAGTAATGAACTGGCGCATACCTACCTCAATATGCTCACCCATGAGGACCGGCAAAGGCTGACGCAAATTATCTGTGGTCAGCAGGTTAACTTCGTCGATGTGTTGACCAGCAACAATACCAATCTGCAAATCAGCTTTGTCCATTCGCGCTATCGTAATGAAAACGTGGCGATTTGCGTGCTGGTGGATGTGAGCGCGCGCGTCAAAATGGAAGAGTCGTTGCAGGAGATGGCGCAGGCGGCGGAGCAGGCGAGCCAGTCCAAATCAATGTTCCTCGCGACCGTGAGCCACGAGCTGCGCACGCCGCTGTACGGGATTATCGGTAACCTCGATCTGCTGCAAACCAAAGCGCTGCCGAAGGGGGTCGACAGGCTGGTTACGGCGATGAACAACTCCTCCAGCCTGCTGCTGAAAATCATCAGCGATATTCTCGACTTCTCAAAAATCGAATCCGAGCAGTTGAAGATTGAACCGCGTGAGTTCTCGCCGCGTGAGGTGATGAACCATATTACGGCCAACTATTTACCGCTGGTGGTGAGAAAACAGCTTGGCCTGTACTGCTTTATTGAACCGGATGTACCGGTTGCGCTGAACGGCGACCCGATGCGTCTGCAACAGGTGATTTCTAACCTGCTGAGTAACGCCATCAAATTTACCGATACCGGTTGTATTGTGCTGCATGTGCAGTGTGATGGCGATTATCTCAGTATTCAGGTACGCGATACCGGCGTGGGGATTCCGGCGAAAGAGGTTGTGCGTTTGTTCGATCCTTTCTTCCAGGTGGGAACCGGCGTGCAGCGTAATTTCCAGGGAACCGGCCTGGGGCTGGCGATTTGTGAAAAACTGATCAGCATGATGGATGGGGATATCTCCGTCGATTCAGAGCCCGGGATGGGCAGCCAGTTTACGTTACGCATTCCACTTTATGGCGCGCAGTACCCGCAGAAAAAAGGCGTCGAAGGGCTGGCTCAAACGCGTTGCTGGCTGGCGGTACGCAACGCGTCGCTGTGTCATTTTATTGAGTCCAGCCTGGCGCGAAGCGGTGTCGATGTGCTTCGTTACGAAGGGCAAAAACCGGCGCCGGAAGATATTCTGATTACGGACGATGTGCTGGAGCTGGCATGGCAGGGGCGTGCGGCGGTTGTTTTCAGTCGCCGCCATATTGGTATTCCGCAGGAAAGAGCGCCGGGCGAGTGGGTACACAGCGTGGCGTCGCCGCATGAATTGCCTGCGCTGCTGGCGCGGATTTACAGTATTGAGCTTGATAACGACGCGCTTGCAACGGCACTGCCTGCGCTGGATAAAACCGACGCGACGAATGACGACATGATGATCCTCGTGGTGGACGATCATCCGATCAACCGTCGTTTGCTGGCCGATCAGTTGGGATCGCTGGGGTATCAATGCAAGACCGCGAATGACGGCGTCGATGCGTTGAACGTGCTGAGTAAAAACCATATTGATATCGTGCTGAGCGACGTCAACATGCCGAATATGGACGGCTACCGCCTGACGCAGCGCATTCGCCAGCTAGGGTTGACGCTGCCGGTGGTCGGCGTCACGGCTAACGCGCTGGCGGAAGAGAAACAGCGTTGTCTGGAGTCCGGTATGGATAGCTGCCTGTCCAAGCCGGTGACGTTAGATGTGCTTAAGCAGACGCTGGCGGTGTATGCGGAGCGGGTGAGAAAGACGCGGGCATAAAAAAGGCCGGATGGCGGTTTCGCCTTCTCCGGCCTACTGCGGTCATCAACGTCGGCCTGATAAGCGCAACGCCATCAGGCACCTGACGTTTGATCAGTCTTTGTCCGCCGGGCTCAGCGTGACGGAAGAGAGGTAATTCAGCAGCGCGATATCGTTTTCGACGCCCAGCTTCATCATCGCCGATTTTTTCTGGCTACTGATGGTCTTAATGCTGCGGTTCAGTTTCTTGGCGATTTCCGTCACCAGGAAACCTTCTGCGAACAGACGCAGGACTTCACTCTCTTTCGGGGACAGACGTTTGTCGCCATAACCGCCCGCGCTGATTTTCTCCAGCAGGCGGGAGACGCTTTCCGGGGTAAACTTCTTGCCCTTTTGCAGCGCGGCCAGCGCTTTAGGCAAGTCAGTCGGCGCGCCTTGTTTCAGCACAATCCCCTCAATGTCGAGATCCAGCACCGCGCTCAGAATTGCCGGGTTGTTGTTCATCGTCAGAACGATGATCGACAGGCTCGGGAAATGACGTTTAATGTATTTGATGAGGGTAATCCCGTCACCGTATTTATCTCCCGGCATGGAGAGGTCGGTAATCAACACATGCGCATCTAATTTAGGCAGGTTGTTGATCAGTGCTGTGGAATCTTCAAACTCGCCGACAACATTCACCCACTCGATTTGTTCAAGTGATTTGCGAATACCGAACAGTACAATCGGATGGTCATCGGCAATAATTACGTTCATATTGTTCATGTATTGGGCTACCTTGCTACAGCAAGCTCTTGACGTAGCTGTCAATGTCGCTGATGTATTTTTCTATACCTGGAGCATCTTTCTCACGAATAAGATGTTCCAGCGTTTCACATAACTGCTTGCCGGGTACCAGATTAAGCATAGCAAACACGCCTTTCAGGCGGTGGGCTGTCTGCGCCAGCGCAGCGAAGTCACTGGTCGCTGCCTCAGTATACAACCTCTTAACATCATCCGGTACTGTGTCTACAAAGAGCGCGTAATAACCGCTGGCATGAAGTTCGGCGTTTTCATCTCCGCCGAGGGGCGACTCTGGAATCTCTTCCTGCGCCAGTTGCTCTTCTATCAGTTGTAGTACAGCTTCCTGCATAGCGTTGCTCATATTAAAGTTGACGCGCAGTTGGCCAGGACCCATTTTCCGCACGCCTGACTCATCATCGCTTAAAAGCAAGCCGGAGGCAGTAAGATTAGACGGATTATCAGTTAAAAAGAGATCATATTCTTGACTTATTTGCCGATCATCCGGCGTGATGCAGGTGGCTCCCCAGTTTTCCAGTTGACGCAACACAATATTGCGCACGTCATTAGAGGTGACGTCAACCATTACGCAAACGTCATCCAGCAAGCGCTCTTCATCATTTACATGTTGGTCATGCGGGGTCATTTTAACATGTACGGTATAGCGCGTCCCCAGCGCATCGCGTGCTTTAATATTCAGATGCCCGCCGAGCTTACGCGCCAGCTGATCGCACAACCAGAAGGTTAACGGATTCGCTTTCCCGTAGCGGTCGCTTTGCGTTTCATTGATATACGGGAAATGGAGATTGTCGATCTCATTGAGCGTCACGCCTTCGCCAGTATCCAGAATGCGGAAGGTCAGGCGTTCTTCAGCCGACTCATCCTGATCGACTTCCAGCGTGATTTTCCCAATCTGCGTGGTTGTGACCGCGTACTGGATCAGCAACAGCAGAATGCGGCGCAGGGCGTCACGGTCGCCACGGCGTTCATCGTTGGCGCTAAGGTGGTTTTTGATCAGCAGTTGCAGACCCTTGCGCTTAATCGCAGGCAGAACGTCCGGCACCACTTCGTCAATCAGATCCTGAATGGAGAACAGCGTCGGCTCACTTTTCCAGGTATCATTCTCCAGAATATTCGCCAGCTGAATTTCATCTATCATACGCACCAGAACATCCGCCTGGTTCGCCAGCTTCTGGCTTTCCGGCGTGTCTGCGGCAGCGGCGTTGATCGCCAGTATCCGCACGGGTTCTTTCAGGGCATTGCCAATATTTTGCATAAACGCGGCGCGGCCCTGCTGGTTTTTCTCATACAGACGCTGCGCCTGCCTGAGCTTCTTGTTCACCAGCACTTCCCGGTCCTGATCGCGAATAATAAAGATCTGCGTGCGAGGGGCGACCTGGCTGCGGAACAGGCGAATTTCATACAGCTCGTTATTGATCGTCGCCTGAATGATGCCCTGATGCTGCTCCGCCATGCTGGTGATGTTTTGCAGATTTAAATGCGGCAGCAAATGGTCGGCGATTTTATTGCTGATGACGGTGCGATTGGCCTCCTGGTCATGCACCAGCAGCCCCAGCGGCAGCAGGGAGACGATCTCTTCATTAATCGCGCGCAGAATACGCAGTTCATTATTTGCGGTATTGCTTGTCGCCACTTCCGTTGAACGGCCAGGCTGGTGGCGGAAGGTGGTGTAGCCAAACAGCGCCAGCGCAAGCAGGCCGATATTCAACAGTAACGGCAGCAGGATATTTTGCAGCGTATCAAGCAATAGCGTGCCGAAAGGAACCTGCCAGACCAGCCGCATATCGGTTGAGTTCAGCGCGGAAGAAATCTCAATTTTGGCGCTGTTGAAGCTGATGCTGACGCTGTCTGGAGACTCTTTCTCCGTATTACGTACCGTCGTGGTTGAGGAGTCGGGTTCCAGGCGGAAGCTGTCCAGCGGCATTCCCGGCGGGATCAGGTCGTTGATCGGCAAATCGAACGCCACAACCGTTGCCAGATGCCCCGGCTGATTAAAAGTGGTGCGCAGCGTAAAGTAATGGCCGTTTTGCCACGCCAGACGACGTAACGAAGAGAAGCTTTCGCGTTCATCCAGCGCATTCGCCTGTTGCAGCATCTCCGCCCGACGGGAATCGACAATATTGCCAATCGCAGACTCTTTAAAGCCGGAGGAGAGATCCTTGAGCGGCAGGGTGGAGATGAGAATCAGGCTGTTGTCCTGCCCGTTCAGATAATACATCGACCAGGGCACGTTCTCCGCGCCCCACAGCGTATCAAGATAGGTGGAAATCCGCTGGGTCATTTCCAGCGTTGAGCTGTCATGCGAGCCAAAAATAAGCGCTTCGGTCTTACGGCGCGGTTTTTCAAGGTAGTAGACGTCTTGTTTCAGACGCGTTTCCTGCAAGCCCTCGCTCGTGGATGGGCTAGCCGTTGCGGCAATGTTGTCATAGATTTGCCAGGTCACGTAGCGCCAGGTGTCTACGCGCTTATGAATAGCATGGGTGATATCGACAATCTGATAGCTCTTGTCTTTCAGCCAGGCGTTGACCGCGCTTTGCACCATCACGCCCATCGTTACAAGTAACACAATGATCAGTAATAAGAAGAAACGGGTAATGCTTCCCGGCAGAAGGGAGAATCGGGTAGAAACCGTTGTATCAGACTGACTCATTCGTGTTTATGACCTGTTAAAACAACTCTAAAGAGGAAAGGGCAGTATAAAGGGTACTGTGTGAATTTCCATACTCTCGCTCATCAGACACGCTGCATTTTTCCTCCCGCGCCGCGAAGGCGTTTCCCTAAGCAAAACGTGTACAGCGTTGGCGCAGATGTATAAATATAAACACAATGAAATAAAATTTAGCACTAAATAACAAGAAATTATTTGTTGGCATGACTGGTGATTATCACGATGGGGGTAGTAAACCGTTGTGATTATTTAAATTCGGTAGCACAAGAAGATAAAAGTTGTGTAAAGAAGGGTAAAAAAAAACCGAATGCGAGGCATCCGGTTGAAATAGGGGTAAACAGACATTCAGAAATGAATGACGGTAATAAATAAAGTTAATGATGATAGCGCTGACTATTTTAGTTGCGAGTGAAGATTTTGTTTTATCATTCAGTGCTATGATTTTCATGAATATAATGCATTGAATTATAATGAAAAATAAATATGTTTTGATGATTCGTGCTTATTTGCCCCATTTTTTGCTTTTAAAAAAGTTCCATGCCATTAATAATTTGAAACACCTATGGCGATAAATGAAACATTTTAAAGATTTTAGTATCATATCCGTGTTGGATTATTCTGCATTTTTGCGGAGAATGAAATTGCCGACTGGTTAAGAGGGTTAATCAGTATGCAGTGGCAATAAAAAAGCAAATAAAGGCATATAACAGAGGGTTAATAACATGAAAGTTAAAGTACTGTCCCTCCTGGTACCGGCTCTGCTGGTAGCAGGCGCAGCAAATGCGGCTGAAGTTTATAACAAAGACGGCAACAAATTGGACCTGTTCGGTAAAGTCGACGGTCTGCACTATTTCTCTGATGACGATGGCAACGACGGCGATCAGACCTATATGCGTCTCGGCTTCAAAGGCGAAACCCAGGTTAACGATCAGATCACCGGCTACGGTCAGTGGGAATATCAGATTCAGGGTAACGACGCTGAAACCACTAACAACTCCTGGACCCGTGTGGCGTTTGCTGGTGTGAAATTTGGCGATGCAGGTTCCTTCGACTACGGTCGTAACTACGGCGTAATCTACGATGTAACGGCCTGGACCGACGTTCTGCCGGAATTCGGCGGCGACACCTACGGCGCGGATAACTTCATGCAGCAGCGTGCTAACGGCCTGGCAACCTACCGTAATACTGACTTCTTCGGTCTGGTTGAAGGTCTGAATTTTGCGTTGCAGTATCAGGGTAAAAACGGCAGCGCCAGCGGTGAAAACGACGTTGCGGATGGTCGTAGCCTGCTGAAACAGAACGGCGACGGCTTCGGCGGATCTCTGACCTATGATATCGGCGAAGGCTTCAGCGTTGGTGGTGCAATCACCTCTTCCAAACGTACTGCTGACCAGAATTCGGCTGGCGTATACGGCAGCGGCGATCGTGCGACCGTTTATACCGGTGGTCTGAAATACGACGCTAACAACGTTTACCTGGCAGCGCAGTACTCTCAGACTTACAACGCAACCCGCTTTGGTTCTTCCCAGAACAGCCGTAGCGACTCTTATGGCTTCGCTGATAAAGCGCAAAACTTCGAAGTGGTTGCACAGTACCAGTTCGACTTCGGTCTGCGTCCGTCCGTGGCTTACCTGCAATCTAAAGGTAAGGATATCTCCAACGGCACCACCAACTACGGCGATCAGGATATCCTGAAATACGTTGATGTTGGCGCGACCTACTACTTCAACAAAAACATGTCTACCTACGTTGATTACAAAATCAACCTGCTGGATGACAACACCTTTACCCGTAATGCGGGTATCAGCACTGACGACATCGTTGCTCTGGGCCTGGTTTACCAGTTCTGATTGCGGACAATGTCAACTAAAGGGCCTGCGGGCCCTTTTTTAATGCGTTTTTTACGGCGTACAAATAGCGATTTTTGGTGTACTCTTGCGCGCGTTCGCATGAGGATAATCACGTATGGAAATGACCTTTTGTCGGGCAGCGCTGCTGGCCACGACGATCTTTTTTGTGGGGTGCGATGATGCCCCAAAACCGGCTGATACAGCGTCACCTGCTGCAACCGTACTGGAAGGGAAAACGATGGGCACCTTCTGGCGGGTCAGCGTGGTGGATGTGGACGCCAGCCGTGCTGAGGAATTACGTAACAGAATTCAGACGCAGCTTGATGCCGACGATCAGCTGTTGTCCACGTACAAAAATGACTCGGCGCTGATGCGCTTCAACCATTCGCAAAGTCTTTCTCCCTGGCCAGTTAGCGAAGCAATGGCCGATATCATTACCTCGGCGCTGCGCATTGGCGCGAAAACCGATGGCGCGATGGATATTACCGTGGGGCCGCTGGTGAATCTGTGGGGGTTCGGCCCGGAGCAACAGCCGCTACATGTTCCCACACAGCCGCAGATTGACAGCGCAAAAGCAAAGACCGGGCTGCAACATCTGCGGGTCATCAATCAGGCGCGACAGCAATATCTGCAAAAAGATCTGCCGGATCTGTTCGTCGATCTCTCAACCGTGGGGGAAGGGTATGCGGCCGATCATCTGGCGCGCTTGATGGAACAGGAAGGCATTGCCCGCTATCTGGTCTCCGTCGGCGGCGCCCTGAACAGTCGCGGCATGAGTGCGCAGGGGCAACCCTGGCGTGTGGCGATCCAAAAACCGACCGATCAAGAAAACGCGGTGCAGGCAATTGTCGATATTAACGGGCATGGCATCAGCACCTCCGGCAGCTACCGTAACTATTACGAACTGGACGGGAAGCGCCTGTCTCACGTCATTGATCCGCAGACCGGGCGTCCCATAGAACACAATCTGGTCTCCGTGACGGTTATCGCCCCGACGGCGCTGGAAGCGGACGGCTGGGATACCGGGTTGATGGTGCTCGGCACGGAAAAGGCCAAAGAGGTGGTGCGCCGGGAAGGGCTGGCGGTGTACATGATCATGAAAGAGGGCGAGGGGTTTAAAACCTGGATGTCGCCGCAGTTCAAAAGCTTCCTCGTGAGTGATAAAAATTAAAAAGCAAGATTTCGGGTTTTCGTGCGCTGACTTACGGACACACTGAGACTAAGCACTATGCTTAATGAAGGAGTCCATGATGAAAAATCTCTCACGCATAAATGACGATGCCCGCTGGCAATCGGTGCTGGATCGCGATCCTGACGCCGATGGTCAGTTTGTTTTTGCGGTACAGACCACCGGCATCTTTTGCCGACCGTCCTGTCGGGCAAAACACGCGTTGCGGCAAAACGTTCGTTTCTTTGCCAGTGCGGAGCAGGCGCTGGCCGCAGGATTCCGCCCCTGCAAACGCTGCCAGCCAGACAAAGACAACGCCCGACAGCATCAGCTGGATAAAATCACGCACGCCTGTCGTTTACTGGAACAGGATGCCCCCATCACACTGGACGCCCTGGCGCAGCAGGTGGCAATGAGCCCATTTCATCTGCACCGGTTGTTCAAAGCCACGACGGGAATGACGCCAAAAGCCTGGCAGCAATCCTGGCGCGCCCGCCGTCTGCGCGATGCGCTGGCGAAAGGAGAGACGGTAACGCAGGCGATCCTGAACGCCGGTTTTCCCGACAGCGGCAGTTACTATCGCAAAGCGGATGAGACGCTCGGCATGACGGCGAAGCAGTTTCGTAAGGGCGGCGATAATCTCCCCGTTCGCTATGCCCTCGCGGATTGTGCGCTGGGACGCTGCCTGGTTGCGGAGAGCGAGCGGGGAATCTGCGCGATTTTGCTGGGCGATGATGATGCCTGGCTTATCGCCAGCCTGCATGAACTGTTTCCCGCCGCGCAGGATGAACCCGCTGATCGCCCTTTCCAGCAGCGCGTGCGCCAGGTTATTGCCAGTATTAATGCACGCGATATACCGCTGTCACTGCCGTTAGATATTCAGGGCACCGCGTTCCAGCAGCAGGTCTGGCAGGCGCTGCGCGCGATTCCCTGTGGGGAAACCGTCAGCTATCAGCAGATCGCCAGCGCAATCGGCAAGCCGAAGGCGGTTCGTGCCGTTGCCAGCGCCTGCGGGGCAAATAAACTGGCGATTGTGATCCCGTGCCATCGAGTGGTGCGCGGCGACGGCGCGCTATCGGGTTATCGTTGGGGCGTGGCGCGCAAGGCGCAGCTTCTGCAACGAGAGGCGCGACATGAGGATAAATGATGCTGGACTTATTTGCGGATGCTGAACCCTGGCAAGAGCCGCTGGCGTCCGGCGCGGTTATCTTGCGCCGTTTCGCCTTTCGCGAGGCGCCATCGCTGATTGAGGCCATCGCGGCGGTCGCCGCGCAGTCGCCATTTCGCCAGATGGTGACGCCCGGCGGCTATACCATGTCGGTGGCGATGACAAATTGCGGTCAGCTCGGCTGGACGACGGATCAACACGGATATCTCTATTCTCCCGTCGATCCGTTAACCGGGCGGCGTTGGCAGCCGCTGCCTGAGGTCTTTACCAGCCTGTGCCATCGCGCGGCGATCGCGGCGGGCTATGCTGATTTTCAGCCGGATGCCTGTCTTATCAATCGCTATGCGCCCGGCTCAAAGTTGTCGTTGCATCAGGATAAAGACGAACCGGATCTGCGCGCGCCGATTGTGTCGGTTTCTTTGGGCCTTCCGGCCATTTTTCAGTTTGGCGGCCTGCGTCGTAACGATCCGTTAAAACGCCTTTTGCTGGAGCACGGCGATGTGGTGGTCTGGGGCGGTGAATCGCGGCTGTTTTACCACAGCATACAACCGCTTAAAGCGGGCTTTCATCCGCTGACGGCGGACTGTCGTTACAACCTGACGTTTCGCCAGGCGGGTAAAAAAGAATAAAAATAAGAATTATTATTGCTGTCGGCGTTGAGATGTTTAAACTGCGGGCTGTTATTCCTTGCCCGGGTTGTATGAATGGAACTACTTCTTCTTGTCTGGCGGCAGTATCGCTGGCCATTTATCAGCGTGATGGCGCTCAGCCTCGCCAGCGCTGCGCTGGGGATTGGTCTGATTGCCTTTATCAATCAGCGCCTCATCGAAACGGTAGATACCACGCTGATGGTGCTGCCGGAATTTCTCGCGCTGCTGCTTTTACTGATGGCGGTGACGCTGGGCTCCCAACTGGCCTTAACCGCGTTAGGGCACCATTTTGTCTATCGCCTGCGCAGCGAATTTATCAAACGTATTCTGGACACGCAGGTTGAGCGCATCGAACAACTGGGCAGCGCCTCGCTGCTGGCAGGGTTAACCAGTGATATCCGCAATATCACGATCGCGTTCGTGCGCCTGCCGGAGCTGGTTCAGGGGATCATCCTGACGGTGGGTTCCGCCGCGTATCTGGCGATGTTATCCACCAAAATGCTGCTGGTGACGGCAATCTGGATGGCAATCACCATCTGGGGCGGGTTTGTGCTGGTGGCGCGCGTGTATAAGCACATGGCGACGCTGCGCGAAACGGAAGATAAGCTGTATCAGGATTTTCAGACGGTGCTGGAAGGGCGCAAAGAGCTGACCCTGAATCGTGAGCGCGCGGAACATATCTTTAACCATTCGTATATCCCGGATGCGAAAGAGTATCGCCACCATATTATTCGCGCCGATACGTTCCACCTGAGCGCCGTTAACTGGTCAAACATTATGATGCTGGGCGCGATTGGTCTGGTGTTCTGGATGGCGAACAGCCTGGGCTGGGCGGATACCAACGTGGCGGCGACCTATTCGCTGACGCTGCTGTTCCTGCGCACGCCGCTGCTCTCTGCGGTTGGCGCGTTGCCGACGCTGCTCACCGCGCAGGTGGCTTTCAACAAGCTGAATAAATTTTCACTGGCGCCGTTTAAAGCGGAATTTCCTCGTCCTGACGCCTTTCCTGACTGGAAAACGCTGGAGTTACGCAATGTCGTTTTCCATTATCAGGATAATGCGTTTTCAGTAGGGCCGATCAACCTGACCATCCAGCGCGGGGAACTGCTGTTTCTGATTGGCGGCAATGGCAGCGGGAAATCGACGCTGGCGATGCTGCTGACGGGGCTGTACCAGCCTCAGTCAGGCGAAATTTTACTGGATGGCAAAACGCTTTCCGCAGAGCGTCCTGAGGACTACCGGAAACTCTTTTCCGCTGTGTTTACCGATGTCTGGCTGTTTGATCAACTGCTGGGGCCGGAAGGCAAACCGGCCAAAGCGGAACTGGTGGAAAAGTGGCTTGAGCAACTGAAAATGGCGCACAAGCTGGAGCTGCGCGATGGCCGGATTCTGAACCTGAAGCTGTCGAAAGGGCAGAAAAAGCGCGTGGCGTTGCTGCTGGCGCTGGCGGAGGAGCGTGACATCATTCTGCTGGATGAATGGGCCGCCGATCAGGACCCGCATTTCCGCCGTGAATTTTATCAGGTGCTGCTGCCGCTGATGCAGGAGATGGGCAAAACCATCTTTGCGATCAGTCATGACGATCATTACTTTATTCACGCCGATCGCCTGCTGGAGATGCGTAACGGGCAGTTGAGTGAGCTGGTCGGCGATGAACGCGACGCTGCCTCCCGCGATGCGGTTGCGCGTACCGCCTGATCCTGTAGGCCGGATAAGGCGTAGCCGCATCCGGCCTGGTTGCCCGATGGCGCGACGCTTATCGGGCCTGCCATTCCCTGCATGATGCTGATTTTTTGTCCATTCGCGGCGCCGTTTATTGTTATTTATATAACCTCACGCCATGCTTAATGGCATCTCATTTCATGGATTTATGATTAATGTCCGCAATGACCAAAAACAGCGCCAGACTGCGCGATGAAGAGCGTGCGCGTCTTATCTGGCTGCTCACCACCGATAAAGCGATTATTTCCGCCCTGTCTGGCAAGCTCACCTTGGCTGAGCAATATGATGTCGGTACGCTGGCCGACGATATTGCTGAGGTAGGGGCGCTGGTGGCTCACCTGCCGCCGCCGGACCTGGCGGATACCCTTGAAGCGCTGCCTTCCGAAGAACGTCATGCCTTATGGCGGCTGGTCGAGAATGAAAAACGCGGCAAAGTGCTGCTGGAAGCGTCCGAAAACGTCTGGGATGACCTGATTGATGAAATGACCGACCGCGCGCTGTTGGACGCGCTGCAATATCTCGACATTGACGAACAGATTTATCTCGTTCAGCACCTGCCGCGTAACCTCACCGGGCGACTGCTGGCGACGCTGCCGCCGGAGGAGCGCGCCCGCGTCCGTCAGGTTATGCACTACGAGAAGAATCGCGTCGGGGCGATCATGGAGTTCGAGGTCATCACCGTGCGCCCGGACGTGACGCTGGAGGTGGTGCAGCGCTATTTACGCCGTCTGGGAAAAATGCCGGAAAACACCGACAAACTCTTTGTAACGAACCGGAATAAAATACTGGTCGGCGAGCTGTCTCTGACGCGTATTCTGCTCAGTGACGCGCAGCGTAAAGTCAGCGACGTGATGGATGATGATCCGCTGACCTTTGCCCCGGAAGATATCTCTGAGAATGCGGCGCGCACCTTTGAACGTGACAACCTGGTTAGCGCCGCCGTGATCGATCCTTCCGGCAAACTGATGGGACGCCTGACCATCGATGAGATCGTTGATGTGGTCTACGAAGAAACCGACACCGATCTGCGTCGCATGGGGGGCCTGAGCGCCGAAGAAGATGTCTTTGCGCCCGTCGCCAAAGCGGTAAAAACCCGTTGGGCATGGCTGGCGATAAACCTGTGCACGGCGTTTATCGCCTCCCGGGTGATCGACGGCTTTGAACACACGATCTCGCAACTGGTGGCGCTGGCTTCTCTCATGCCGATTGTCGCCGGGATTGGCGGCAATACCGGGAATCAAACCATTACTATGATTGTTCGCGCGCTGGCGCTGCAAAATATTCAGCCCGGCAACCTGACCTTTCTCATTTTGCGTGAAATGGGCGTGGCGCTGGTCAACGGCCTTGTCTGGGGCGGCATCATGGGCGGCGTGACCTGGTGGCTCTACGACGATATCGCCCTTGGCGGCGTTATGACGCTGGCGATGGTGCTGAATTTACTGGTGGCGGCGCTGATGGGCGTGATCATCCCGATGACGATGGTAACGCTCGGGCGTGACCCGGCGGTCGGCTCAAGCGTGATGATTACCGCCATTACCGATACCGGCGGTTTCTTTATTTTTCTGGGGCTGGCGACGGTATTTCTGCTTTAACCGCCTGATTACGCCTGATCATCCGTAGCAGCAAAAGCATGGCGATGAGCGATGCGGGAATGCTGTTGTCCCGTTAATTGTCAATAACCTTATAAATATTCAACGTATTGCTAACGTTTTTAAAATCTTAATATAATTTATAAACAATATTTAAATCTTTTACCTGAAGTGTTAACGTTGATGCCGCTCGATTTTCACCTGCAAAAAGCAAAAAAAACGATACTAAAAGTAAGGCATTAACATTATGAAAAAAGTGACTGCCATGCTCTTCACCATGGCTGTGGGGCTGAATGCTGTCTCGATGGCGGCAAAAGCGAAAGCGACTGAAGAGCAGGAAACGGATGTACTGTTGATTGGCGGCGGCATCATGAGCGCCACGTTGGGAACCTATTTGCAGGAGCTGGAACCGGAGTGGTCAATGACCATGGTTGAGCGACTGGATGGGGTTGCACAGGAGAGTTCTAACGGCTGGAACAACGCCGGAACAGGCCACTCCGCGCTGATGGAACTGAACTACACGCCGAAAAAAGCCGACGGTTCCGTCAGCATCGAAAAGGCAGTCGACATTAACGAAGCCTTCCAGGTTTCCCGCCAGTTCTGGGCGCATCAGGTACAGAGCGGCGTTCTGCACGAACCACACTCGTTTATCAATACCGTTCCGCACATGAGCTTTGTCTGGGGCGATGATAACGTCAATTTCCTGCGCGCCCGCTATACCGCGTTGCAGCAGAGCACGCTGTTCCGCGGTATGCGTTACTCCGAAGATCATGCGCAAATTAAAGAGTGGGCGCCGCTGGTCATGGAAGGTCGCGACCCGAAACAGAAGGTTGCCGCGACCCGCACTGAAATCGGTACTGACGTGAACTACGGGGAAATCACGCGTCAGCTGGTGGCATCGTTGCAGAAAAAACCGAACTTTGCGCTGCAACTGAATACCGAAGTCCGTGGATTTAAACGTAACGCGGATAACTCCTGGACTGTGACCGTCGCCGATCTGAAAAACGGTGAAGCAGAACATGCGATTAAGGCGAAATTTGTCTTTATCGGCGCGGGCGGCGCGGCGCTGAAGCTGTTGCAGGAGACGGGCATTCCTGAAGCGAAAGATTACGCGGGATTCCCGGTTGGCGGCCAGTTCCTGGTTTCAGAGAACCCGGACGTGGTTAACAACCACCTGGCGAAGGTATACGGCCAGGCGTCGGTCGGCGCGCCGCCGATGTCCGTACCGCACATCGATACCCGTATTCTGGATGGCAAACGCGTCGTGCTGTTTGGGCCGTTCGCGACGTTCTCCACGAAGTTCCTGAAAAACGGTTCGCTGTGGGATCTGCTGAGTTCGACCACGACCTCTAACTTTATGCCGATGGTTAACGTAGGGATGGATAACTTCGATCTGGTGAAATACCTGATTAGCCAGGTGATGCTGAGCGATGATGAACGCTTTGAAGCGCTGAAAGAGTACTATCCGCAGGCGAAGAAAGAAGACTGGCGTTTGTGGCAGGCGGGCCAGCGCGTGCAGATCATCAAGCGTGATGAAGACAAGGGCGGCGTACTGCGTCTGGGCACTGAAGTGGTCAGCGACAAAGACGGTACGATTGCCGCGCTGCTGGGCGCGTCTCCGGGGGCATCCACTGCTGCGCCGATCATGCTGCATCTGATGGAAAAAGTGTTTAAAGAGAAAGTGGCCAGCCCGGAATGGCAGGCGAAGCTGAAAACGATTGTTCCGTCTTACGGGACTAAGCTGAACGGCAATATTGAGGCCACGGAACAAGAGCTGCAATACACCAGCGACGTTCTGGGGCTGAAATATGACAAGCCGCAGGTGGTGGACGAAGCGCCAAAACCGCAGCTTAAGCCGCAGGTTCAACCGCAGCCGGCGCATAAAGCTGTCGCGGATATCGCGCTGTAAAAACGTATTGCGGCATGCCGGATGGCGCTGCACTTATCCGGCCTACAACGAGCAATATGTAGGCCAGATAGGCGGTACGCCGCCATCCGGCAAAACGTTCTTTAACGCGTCACTGCGTCCTGTACTTTATCTTCCGCTTTCCAGATACGGTATTTCACCTCCACGTTAGCCGGGGTGTACACCACGATCGGCAGCTTGCTGTTATAACGCACCATTCCGGCATCGCCCAGATAGGCCGTCACAAACTTCTGCTCTTTCTTGCCATCCGGGCAGGCCATCATGGTAGAAACCGGGGAAGTCACTTTATCAAAAACGTAGTAGTCGTAACCCCAGCCTTCCAGCGTTTTGCTCGCCAGTTCGCCGCCAAGACGGTGATGGTTGCAATCCACTTCCAGCGTCTGGCCGATCAGCAGTTCCACTTTCAGGGTAGACTCATCTTCCTGGGGAGTAAGCTGGATAACCTGGCGCTTCATCCCTTTTTCCGCTTTCGGATACGGCGCGATTTTTTCCAGAGGTTGCGTACTGGCATCGCTGGTCGCCGCCCATGCGGAGGTACTGGCGAAAGCCGCTAACAGTACGGCAGGTACAATTGTCTTCATTTTCGAGTTCACAGCGTTTCCTTTCTTCTGTCTTCTGAACGATTCCCGGCAGGTTAACACATTCATATTGGCTATTAATCTAAATTTACTTATATTTTAAGATGGTTAATTGAATGTTTACTTGTTTGATAGCGATATATTCCATTTATTACGCGTTAAATAGGATTATTCTCCAATTAAGCCTTTCGTTATATACTTATTGATATAACCCTTTGAAATGTGAACAAAAGCACATTCAGATACGCTAACCCCACACTCTTTTGATCCGGCGACAGCATTTACCCCAATCGGGGTATGCACCTCTAACACATCCTGAAATATCTTACCGATCATAATAATGACTTAGTGGTAGTGCGGTTTATTTAGTCGTTCACCTTCCGGTGTGAGCGTCGTGATGGAAGGGCGATGTCATGGTTGATCTATCCCGTCGAGGAATACTGACAGGCAGTTGGCGCAAAGCCAACAGCGGGCTCCGTCCGCCCTGGTCTGGGGACGAATCACACTTCCTGACGCACTGCATCCGTTGTGACGCCTGCATTCAGGCATGTGAAACCGACATTTTACAGCGGGGGCAGGGCGGCTATCCGGGCGTTAATTTTAAGCAGGGTGAATGCAGCTTTTGTTATGCCTGCGCGCAAGCCTGTCCTGAATCACTCTTCCTTCCGCGCCACACCAGGGCCTGGGATCTGAACTTTACGATTGGGCAGAATTGTCTGGCGTATCAGTCCGTTGAGTGTCATCGCTGCCAGGATAGCTGCGAACCACTGGCGATAACGTTTCGCCCCACGCTGTCAGGCATTTATCAGCCGCAACTCGACAATCAGGCATGCAGCGGATGCGGGGCGTGTGTCGCTATTTGCCCGACATCAGCGATCAATGCGGAGTACAACCATGCAGCACAGTAACTGGCAGGTCTGTAGCCTGGTCGTCCAGGCCAAAAGTCAGCACATCACCGACATCAGCACGCAATTGCACCAGTTTCCGGGCTGTGAAGTCGCGCTGAGTGATGTCGACAGCGGTCAGTTGATCGTGGTGGTGGAAGCAGAACACAGCGGAACGCTGATGCAAACAATTGAGTCGGTACGCAACGTTGCGGGCGTGCTGGCGGTGTCGCTGGTTTATCACCAGCAGGATGAGCAAGGTGAGGAAACACCATGAAACTCAGTCGTCGTAGCTTTATGAAAGCTAACGCCGTTGCGGCCGCTGCGGCGGCTGCCGGGCTAAGCGTGCCGGGCGTCGCCCGCGCAGTGGTTGGTCAGCAGGAAGCCATCAAATGGGACAAAGCCCCGTGCCGTTTTTGCGGAACGGGTTGCGGCGTGCTGGTCGGTACTCAGCAGGGCCGTATTGTGGCCTGTCAGGGCGATCCTGATGCGCCGGTCAACCGTGGCCTTAACTGCATTAAGGGCTATTTCCTGCCCAAGATCATGTATGGCAAAGACCGCTTAACGCAGCCGATGCTGCGCATGAAAGACGGCCAGTACAACAAAGAAGGTGAATTTACCCCAATCAGTTGGGATCAGGCCTTCGATGTGATGGAAGAGAAATTTAAGGCCTCCCTGAAAGAAAAAGGGCCGGAAGCGATTGGTATGTTTGGTTCCGGGCAGTGGACGGTCTGGGAAGGTTATGCCGCCGCGAAGCTGTTCAAAGCCGGTTTCCGTTCCAACAATATCGACCCGAACGCGCGCCACTGCATGGCGTCGGCGGTGGTGGGCTTCATGCGTACCTTTGGTATGGATGAGCCGATGGGGTGCTACGACGATATCGAACAAGCCGACGCCTTTGTGCTATGGGGCTCTAACATGGCGGAGATGCACCCGATCCTGTGGTCGCGCATCACCAACCGTCGCCTGTCCGATCCGAACGTTAATGTCGCGGTTCTCTCAACCTTCCAGCATCGTAGCTTTGAGCTGGCGGATAACGGCATTGTCTTTACGCCGCAAAGCGATCTGGTGATCCTCAACTATATCGCCAATTACATCATTCAAAATAATGCGATAAATCAGGATTTCTTCAGCAAATACGTCAACCTGCGTAAAGGGACGACCGACATCGGTTATGGCCTGCGTCCAACGCATCCGCTGGAAAAAGCGGCGAAGAATCCGGGCTCTGACGCCTCTGAGCCGATGAGCTTCGACGAGTACAAAGCGTTTGTCGCGGAGTACACGCTGGAGAAAACCGCAGAAATGACCGGCGTGCCGAAAGATCAGCTGGAGCAGCTGGCGCAGCTGTATGCCGATCCGAAGAAAAAAGTGATCTCCTACTGGACGATGGGCTTTAACCAGCATACGCGTGGCGTATGGGCCAACAACCTGGTGTATAACCTGCACCTGTTGACCGGCAAGATCTCCCAGCCAGGCTGTGGTCCGTTCTCCCTGACCGGTCAGCCTTCCGCCTGTGGTACGGCGCGTGAAGTTGGGACATTCTCCCACCGCCTGCCTGCGGACATGGTGGTCACTAATGAAAAACACCGTGATATCTGCGAAAAACACTGGCAGATCCCAACGGGCACCATCCCGGCGAAAATCGGTCTGCACGCCGTAGCGCAGGATCGTGCGCTGAAAGACGGCAAGCTGAACGTCTACTGGGTGATGTGCAACAACAACATGCAGGCCGGGCCGAACATCAATGAAGAGCGTATGCCGGGCTGGCGCGATCCGCGTAACTTCGTCATCGTCTCCGATCCGTACCCGACCGTCAGCGCGCTGGCCGCTGACCTGATTCTGCCAACGGCGATGTGGGTGGAGAAAGAAGGGGCCTACGGTAACGCTGAGCGTCGTACCCAGTTCTGGCGTCAACAAATTAAAGCGCCGGGTGAAGCGAAATCAGACCTGTGGCAGCTGGTGCAGTTCGCTCGTCGTTTCAAAACGGAAGAGGTCTGGCCGGAAGATCTGCTGGCGCAAAAACCAGAACTGCGCGGCAAAACCCTCTACGACGTTCTGTTTGCCACGCCTGCGGTCAGCAAATTCCCTCTGACCGATCTGGCGGAAGACCAGCTGAACGATGAATCCCGTGAGCTGGGTTTCTACCTGCAAAAAGGGCTGTTTGAAGAGTACGCCTGGTTTGGTCGCGGACACGGCCACGATCTCGCGCCGTTCGATGATTATCACAAAGCGCGCGGTCTGCGCTGGCCGGTGGTTGATGGTAAAGAGACCCAGTGGCGTTACAGCGAAGGCCATGACCCGTATGTCAAAGCGGGAGAAGGCTACAAGTTTTACGGTAAGCCGGACGGCAAAGCGGTGATTTTCGCCCTGCCGTTTGAACCTGCCGCGGAAGCGCCGGATAAAGAGTATGACCTGTGGCTCTCTACCGGTCGCGTACTGGAGCACTGGCACACCGGCAGCATGACGCGCCGCGTGCCTGAGCTGCATCGCGCCTTCCCGGAAGCGGTGCTCTTTATTCATCCGCTGGACGCGAAAACGCGTGACCTGCGCCGTGGCGATAAGGTCAAAGTCATCTCCCGCCGTGGGGAAGTGATTTCGGTTGTTGAAACGCGCGGGCGTAACCGTCCGCCGCAGGGACTGGTGTACATGCCGTTCTTCGACGCCGCACAGCTGGTGAACAACCTGACGCTGGATGCGACGGACCCGCTCTCTAAAGAGACGGATTTCAAGAAGTGCGCCGTCAAACTGGCGAAGGTGTAACACACCATGTCCCGGTCAGCGAAACCCCAAAATGGCCGCCGCCGCTTTTTGCGCGATATGGTTCGCACGGCAGGCGGGCTGGCTGCCGTTGGCGTAGCGCTGGGGTTACAGCAGCAAACCGCTCGCGCAACGGGCGTGCGGTTGCGCCCGCCGGGGGCATTGGGTGAAGACGCGTTCGCCAGCGCCTGCGTGCGCTGCGGGCAGTGCGTTCAGGCATGTCCGTATGACACCCTGAAGCTGGCGACGCTGGCTTCGGGTTTGTCTGCCGGTACGCCTTACTTTGTCGCCCGCGATATTCCCTGCGAAATGTGTGAAGACATTCCATGCGCCAAAGTTTGCCCCAGCGGGGCGTTGGATCGAGAGATCGAATCTATTGACGATGCGCGCATGGGGCTGGCGGTTCTGCTGGACCAGGAGAACTGCCTTAACTTTCAGGGACTGCGCTGCGACGTTTGTTATCGCGAGTGCCCAAAAATCGATGAGGCGATCACGCTGGAGCTGGATCGCAATATGCGTACCGGCAAACATGCGCGCTTTCTTCCCACCGTTCACAGCGACGCCTGCACCGGCTGCGGTAAATGCGAAAAAGTCTGTGTGCTGGAACAACCGGCGATAAAAGTGTTGCCGCTGTCGCTGGCGAAAGGAGAGTTGGGGCACCACTACCGCTTCGGCTGGCTGGAGGGGAAAGATGGCAAATCGTAAACGCGATGCCGGGCGCGAAGCGCGAGCGAAAAAAGGCTGGTGGCGCAGCCATCGCTGGCTGGTTTTGCGGCGGATAAGTCAGTTTCTGGTGCTGGGAATGTTTCTCAGTGGCCCGTGGGCGGGCGTCTGGATTCTGCACGGTAACTACAGCAGTAGCTTGTTGCTGGATACCATTCCTTTAACCGACCCGCTGATAACGTTGCAAAGCCTTGCCAGCGGGCATTTACCTGCCGCCGTTGCGCTGACCGGCGCCGCCATTATTACGGTGCTGTATGCCCTGGCAGGAAAGCGATTATTTTGCAGTTGGGTCTGTCCGCTGAACCCAATTACCGATTTTGCGAACTGGCTACGCAGAAGGTTTGACCTGAATCAGTCCGCAACGATTCCGCGTCATATACGGTACGTCCTTCTGGTTGTCGTGCTGGTGGGATCGGCGCTAACCGGAACGCTACTGTGGGAATGGATAAACCCGGTTTCCCTGCTGGGGCGTAGCCTGGTGATGGGATTCGGTAGCGGCGCACTGCTGATTATCGCTCTGTTTTTATTTGATTTACTGGTCGTTGAACACGGCTGGTGCGGACATATCTGCCCTTTGGGCGCGTTGTATGGCGTGCTGGGAAGTAAAGGCGCGCTAACGGTGGCGGCGAAAGATCGCGAGAAATGTAACCGCTGTATGGATTGTTTTCATGTTTGCCCGGAACCGCACGTCCTGCGTGCGCCGGTGCTGGATGAGCAAAGCCCGGTGCAGGTCACCAGCCGCGATTGCATGACGTGCGGTCGCTGCGTGGATGTCTGTTCTGAGGACGTATTTACAATAACAACACGATGGAGTTCGGGAGCGAAATCATGAAAAGCCATGACCTGAAGAAAGCGCTGTGTCAATGGACGGCCCTGCTTGCCCTGGCGGTGAGTGGTGCGGTTTGGGCAGCAAACGGAGTGGATCTGAGCCAGTCGCCGGAAGTTTCGGGGACGCAGGAAGGGGCGATTCGCATGCCGAAAGAGCAGGAACGTATGCCGCTGAACTATGTTAATCAGCCGCCGATGATCCCGCATAGCGTTGAAGGTTATCAGGTAACGACCAATACCAACCGCTGCCTGCAATGTCATGGTGTGGAAAGCTACCGTACGACCGGCGCGCCGCGTATTAGCCCAACGCACTTTATGGACAGCGACGGCAAAGTTTTAGGCGAAGTCGCGCCGCGTCGTTACTTCTGTTTGCAGTGCCATGTGCCGCAGGCGGATGCCGCGCCGATCGTGGGTAATACCTTTACCCCGTCGAAAGGTTACGGGAAATAAGAGGTCACTATGGAAAATTCTAACCGTAAACCTGGCGTGATTAAGCGGGTCTGGCAATGGTGGCGTCGCCCCAGCCGCCTGGCGATCGGCACGTTGCTGTTAATCGGTTTTGTTGGCGGCATTATTTTCTGGGGCGGTTTCAACACCGGGATGGAAAAGGCCAACACCGAAGAGTTCTGTATCAGCTGCCACGAAATGCGCAACACCGTCTATCAGGAATACATGGAAACCGTGCACTACAACAACCGCAGCGGCGTTCGCGCCACCTGTCCTGACTGTCACGTTCCGCACGAGTGGGGCCCGAAAATGATCCGTAAGATCAAGGCCAGTAAAGAGCTGTACGGGAAGGTGTTCGGCATTATCGATACTCCGCAGAAGTTTGAAGATCACCGCCTGACAATGGCGCAGAGCGAGTGGCGACGGATGAAAGACACCAATTCGCGGGAGTGCCGTAACTGCCACAACTTCGAATTTATGGATCTCACCGCTCAGAAAGGCGTTGCCGCCAAAATGCACGACCAGGCAGTGAAAGAGGGGCAAACCTGTATCGACTGCCACAAAGGGATTGCGCATAAACTCCCGGATATGCGCGAAGTGAAACCGGGCTTTTAATAATGAGTGGGTATGCTTGAAGCCAGAGAACTGCTCTGCGAGCGGGATGACAGAATACTGTTCAGTGGGCTGTCGTTTCGCGTGAACGCAGGGGAATGGGTACAAATTACCGGGGGCAACGGCGCGGGGAAAACCACCCTTTTGCGGTTGCTCACCGGGCTGGCGCGCCCCGACGCAGGGGAAGTGTGCTGGCAAGAGCAGGCGTTGCACCGCGTGCGCGACAGCTACCATCAAAATCTGTTGTGGATTGGACATCAGCCGGGGATTAAAACCCGGCTTTCGGCGTTGGAGAACCTGCGCTTTTTCCACCATGACGGCGATACGGCGCAGTGTCTGGCCGCGCTGGCGCAGGCGGGGCTGGCCGGATACGAAGACATCCCCGTCAACCAGCTTTCCGCTGGACAGCAACGGCGCGTGGCACTGGCGCGTCTGTGGCTGACCCGCGCGACGCTCTGGATCCTCGACGAGCCGTTTACCGCCATTGATGTCAATGGCGTTGAGCGCCTGACACAGCGCATGGCTGAACATACACAGCAGGGCGGGATCGTCATCCTCACCACGCACCAGCCGCTGAATGTCGCGACTGACAAAATACGGCGCATCGCGCTGACCGGCGAGAGGGCAGCGCAATGATGTGGCAAATCTTTCGTCTTGAGCTGCGCGTGGCGTTTCGTCATAGCGCGGAAATCGCTAACCCGCTGTGGTTCTTTCTGATTGTTATCACGCTTTTCCCGCTGAGCATTGGCCCGGAGCCGCAGCTGCTGGCGCGTATTGTTCCCGGCATTATCTGGGTGGCGGCGTTGCTCTCTTCGCTGCTGGCGCTGGAACGTCTGTTTCGCGATGACTTACAGGACGGCAGCCTGGAGCAACTGATGCTCCTGCCGCTGCCGTTACCGGCGGTGGTGCTGGCGAAAGTGATGGCGCACTGGGTGGTGACCGGTCTGCCGTTGCTGATCCTCTCTCCGCTGGTGGCGTTATTGCTGGGAATGGATATGTACGGCTGGCAAATCATGGCGCTGACTCTGCTGCTTGGCACGCCGACCCTGAGTTTTCTTGGCGCGCCGGGCGTGGGGTTAACGGTGGGCCTGAAACGCGGCGGCGTATTGCTGAGCGTGCTGGTGCTGCCGCTGACCATTCCGTTACTGATTTTCGCCACTGCGGCGATGGATGCGGCCTCCATGCATTTGCCCGTTGAGGGATACATGGCGATTTTGGGCGCGTTGCTGGCGGGCAGCGCAACGTTAAGCCCTTTTGCTACGGCGGCAGCGTTACGTATCAGCATGCAGTAGCGCGGTCTTTGACTGGCGACAAACTGTAGGATGCCGGATGACGTTACGCTTATCAGGAAAGTCTGTAGGTCTGATAAGGCGTCTTTGCCATCATCCGGCATAACTGAAGTTTCATTCGTTTTGATTGAATCTGGTGACTGAACTATGTGGAAAACACTTCATCAACTGGCGATTCCCCCACGGCTTTATCAGATCTGTGGCTGGTTCATCCCGTGGCTGGCGATAGCCAGCGTGGTGGTGCTGGCGGTGGGCTGGGTCTGGGGGTTTGGCTTCGCGCCTGCGGATTATCAGCAGGGGCAAAGCTACCGCATCATCTACCTGCATGTCCCGGCGGCGATCTGGTCGATGGGGATTTACGCCTCGATGGCGGTCGCCGCATTCATCGGTCTGGTCTGGCAAATGAAAATGGCTAACCTGGCGGTGGCGGCGATGGCGCCTGTTGGCGCGGTGTTTACCTTTATCGCACTGGTTACTGGTTCCGCCTGGGGCAAACCGATGTGGGGAACCTGGTGGGTATGGGATGCGCGATTGACCTCTGAACTGGTGCTGCTGTTCCTGTACGTCGGGGCGATAGCGTTGTGGCACGCCTTTGACGATCGCCGCCTGGCGGGGCGCGCGGCGGGCATTCTGGTGCTGATTGGCGTCGTTAATTTGCCGATCATCCACTACTCGGTGGAGTGGTGGAATACGCTACATCAGGGATCAACTCGTATGCAGCAGAGCATTGACCCGGCGATGCGAGCGCCGCTGCGCCTGGCGATTATCGGTTATCTGCTGCTGTTTATCACGCTGGCGCTGATGCGGATGCGTAACCTGATTTTGTTAATGGAAAAACGTCGCCCGTGGGTGAGTGAACTGATTTTAAAAAGAGGCCGCCAATGACCAGCGCATTTGCATCCTGGAGTGATTTCTTTGCTATGGGCGGTTACGCCTTTTATGTCTGGCTGGCGGTTGTGATGACCGTGATCCCACTGGCGGCGCTGGTGGTGCATACCGCCATGCAGCACCGCGTGATTTTGCGCGGTGTGGCGCAGCAGCGAGCGCGTGAAGCGCGGATGCGTGCGGCGCAGGCGCAGCGGGAGGCGGCATGAATATCCGTCGTAAAAATCGTTTGTGGATAGCCTGCGCGGTGCTGGCCGGTTTGGCTCTGACTATCACGCTGGTACTTTATGCGCTGCGTTCCAATATCGACCTGTTCTATACGCCAGGCGAAATTCTCTACGGTAAACGCGAAACGCACCAACTGCCTGAAGTGGGGCAACGCCTGCGCGTCGGCGGCATGGTCATGCCCGGAAGCGTGAAGCGCGACCCGGATTCGCTGAAAGTGAATTTCAGCATCTACGACGCCGAAGGCGTGGTGGATGTGACGTACGAAGGCATTCTGCCGGATCTGTTCCGCGAAGGGCAGGGCGTGGTGGTGCAGGGGGAGCTGGGCGAGAAAAACCATGTGCAGGCGAAAGAGGTGCTCGCCAAACATGATGAAAACTATACCCCGCCGGAAGTTGAAAAAGCGATGCAGGAAAACCATCGTCGCCCGGAAAGCGTTTATAAGGATAAAGCATCATGATGCCTGAAATTGGCAACGCGCTGCTGTGTCTCGCACTCGGCGTGGCGCTGTTGCTGTCCGTTTATCCGCTGTGGGGCGTGGGGCGCGGCGATGTGCGCATGATGGCCTCGGCGAGGCCATTCTCCTGGCTGCTGTTTATCCTGGTGATGGGCGCGTTTCTGGTGCTGATCAATGCCTTCGTGGTGAATGATTTTACCGTTACCTATGTCGCCAGCAACTCCAACACGCAACTGCCGGTCTGGTATCGCGTCGCCGCGACCTGGGGAGCGCACGAAGGGTCGCTTCTGCTATGGGTATTGCTGATGAGCGGCTGGACGTTTGCCGTGGCCGTGTTCAGTCAGCGGATGCCGCTGGATATCGTCGCCCGCGTACTGGCGGTGATGGGGATGGTCAGCGTCGGTTTTCTGCTGTTTATTCTGTTCACCTCCAACCCGTTTTCCCGTACGTTGCCCAACTTTCCGATTGAAGGGCGCGACCTGAATCCGCTGTTGCAGGACCCGGGGCTGATCTTCCACCCGCCGCTGCTCTATATGGGCTATGTCGGTTTCTCGGTGGCGTTCGCGTTCGCGATCGCCGCGCTGATGAGTGGGCGTCTGGACAGCACCTTTGCCCGCTTTTCCCGTCCCTGGACGCTGGCCGCATGGGTATTCTTAACGCTGGGTATCGTGCTTGGCTCTGCCTGGGCCTATTACGAGCTGGGCTGGGGCGGCTGGTGGTTCTGGGACCCGGTGGAAAACGCCTCATTTATGCCGTGGCTGGTGGGCACCGCGTTGATGCACTCCCTGGCGGTGACTGAACAGCGCGCCAGCTTCAAAGCCTGGACGCTTCTGCTTTCAATATGCGCCTTCTCACTCTGCCTGCTCGGTACTTTCCTGGTGCGTTCTGGCGTGCTGGTGTCGGTGCATGCTTTTGCCTCCGATCCATCGCGCGGGATGTTTATTCTCGCCTTTATGGTACTGGTGATCGGCGGTTCGCTGCTGCTGTTCGCGACGCGCGGACACAAGGTTCGCTCGCGGGTGAATAATGCGCTCTGGTCGCGTGAGTCACTGCTGTTAGCCAATAACGTCCTGCTTATCGCCGCCATGCTGGTGGTGTTGCTGGGAACATTGCTGCCGCTGGTGCATAAACAGCTCGGTCTGGGCAGTATTTCAATCGGCGAACCGTTCTTTAATACCATGTTCACCTGGCTGATGGCGCCGTTCGCGCTGCTGCTGGGCATTGGGCCGCTGGTTCGCTGGGGACGTGACAGACCGCGCAAGTTGCAGCGGTTGTTGGTTATCGCGCTGGTGAGCACGTTAGTGCTGTCGATGCTGCTGCCGTGGCTGTTTGAAGACAAGATTGTCTCCATGACGGTGGTCGGGCTGGCGATGGCGTGCTGGGTATTTGTGCTGGCGGTAGCGGAAGTCGCGCAGCGCGTTTCGCGCGGTACAAAAATGACGCTCAGCTACTGGGGAATGGTCGCCGGGCACGTTGGGCTGGCGGTGACGATTGTCGGCATCGCGTTTAGCCAAAACTACAGCGTGGAACGTGATGTCCGCATGAAAGCGGGCGACAGCGTCAGCATCCACGACTATCAATTCACCTTCCGTGAAGTGAAGGAGATTACCGGCCCGAATTATCGCGGCGGGGTGGCGATTATCGGCGTGACGCGGGAAGGTAAAGCAGAAGCGACGCTGCATGCGGAAAAACGTTTTTATAACAGCACCAGCTCAATGATGACGGAAGCGGCGATCGATGGCGGGATCACCCGCGATCTGTATGCCGCTCTCGGCGAAGAGCTGGACAATGGCGCATGGGCGGTGCGCCTGTATTACAAACCGTTTATCCGTTGGATCTGGGCGGGAGGGCTGTTGATGGCGCTTGGCGGGTTGTTCTGCCTGTTTGATCCGCGCTATCGCCAGCGTTCATGCCCGCAAAAAACCGCGCCGGAGGCTGTATGAAGCGCAACGTACTGTTAATACCTTTCGTCATTTTTCTGGTTATTGCGGCGGCGTTGCTGTGGCAGCTGGCGCGTAATGCAGAAGGGGACGATCCGACGAATCTGGAATCGGCGCTGATTGGCAAACCGGTGCCGACCTTCCGTCTCGAATCGCTGGAAAATCCTGGTCAGCATTATCAGGCAGACGTGCTAACGCAGGGGAAACCGGTGCTGCTTAACGTGTGGGCGACCTGGTGCCCGACCTGCCGCGCTGAACATCAGTATCTGAATCAGCTGTCTGCGCAGGGAATTCGCGTGGTTGGCCTGAATTATAAAGACGATCGCCAGAAAGCGATTACCTGGCTGAAAGAGTTAGGGAATCCTTATGCGTTAAGCCTGTTTGATGGCGACGGTATGCTTGGGCTGGATCTGGGTGTTTACGGCGCGCCGGAAACCTTCCTGATCGACGGTAAAGGGATCATTCGTTATCGCCATGCAGGCGATCTGAACGCCAGGGTATGGGAAAGTGAAATAAAACCGCTCTGGGAGCAGTACAGCAAGGAGGCCGCGCAATGAGATTCTTACTGGGCGTGCTGATGCTGGTGATCTCCGGCTCGTCGCTGGCTGACATTGATGTTATGCAGTTCAAAGATGAAGCGCAGGAGCAGCAGTTCCGCCAGCTCACCGAGCAGCTGCGCTGCCCGAAATGCCAGAACAACAGCATCGCGGACTCTAACTCGATGATTGCCACCGACCTGCGTCAGAAGGTTTATGAACTGATGCAGGAAGGTAAAAGCAAGCAGGAGATCGTTGATTACATGGTGGCGCGCTACGGTAACTTCGTCACCTACGATCCGCCGCTGACGCCGCTTACCGTGCTGTTGTGGATCTTGCCGATTGCCGCTATTGGTGCTGGCGGCTGGATTATCTTCGCCCGTTCGCGGCGGCGCGTACGTGTAAAACAGGAAACCTTTTCTGATGAGGTGACGCCGAAGGGACGCCAGGCAGGATTATGGCTGTTTGCTCCCGGGGTTGTGATCGCGCTGATTGTCGGGGCGGTAAGTTACTACCAGACCGGTAACTATCAGCAGGTAAAAATCTGGCAACAGGCTACGGCGCAGACGCCAGCGCTGCTGGAGCGCGCGCTGGACCCTGATGCGCAGCCGCTGAATGAAGAAGAGATGACACGCCTGGCGCTTGGTTTGCGTACCCGACTGCAAAGCGATGCTGGCAATGTGGAAGGCTGGATTATGCTTGGGCGTATCGGCATGGTGCTGGGGAATGCCAGCACGGCGACGGAAGCGTATGCCAATGCGTACAGACTGGACCCCAAAAATAGCGATGCCGCATTAGGGTATGCGGAAGCGCTGACCCGTTCTTCCGATCCTGATGATAATCGTCGGGGAGGGGAGCTGTTGCGCCAGCTGGTGAGAAGCGATCATGCCAATATTCGGACGTTGAGTATGTATGCGTTTAATGCCTTCGAGCAGCAGCGTTTCGGCGAGGCGGTCGCAGCCTGGGAGATGATGCTGAAATTGCTGCCCGCCAATGATTCCCGCCGGGCAGTGATTGAACGCAGTATTAAGCAGGCATTAGCGCAGCTTTCGCCGCAGGCGGAATAAATGAGTGTGGCAAGGCCGGACGGTACTTGCCACGCGGCTTGTAGGCCCGATAAGCGTAGCGCCATCGGGCATATCTTGTTACTGCATTCCGCGTGTTTGTAAAAAGAGAATGGTCGCCGCGACGCGCGAGCGCACGTTCAGCTTTCGCAGTAAATTACGAATATGCACCTTAACCGTCTGCTCAGAAATATTCAGCACGGAGGCAATCTGTTTGTTCGACAGCCCCTGAGCCAGTTCGTGCAGCACGTCCAGTTCGCGTTCAGTGAGCACGCTAAAGGGATCTTCCTCTGCGCCAAACAGTTCCCGTTCGCGCAGGTATTCGCTGACGCGATCGCTGAATACCTTGCCGCCGTTGGCGCCAGCACGAATCGCTTCCAGCAGCACTTCCGGGTCGCTGTCTTTCAGTAAATAGCCGTCCGCTCCGGCATCAATCAGCGCGTACACGTCACTGGCAGAGTCGGAAACCGTCAGGATAATGATCTGTGCGGTGACGCCATCCCGACGCAGCGCATTCAGCGTATCAAGCCCGCTCAGGCCTTTCATATTCAGGTCAAGCAGGATCAGATCAAGATCGAGACGGCTTGCCAGATCGATAGCACTCGCCCCATCGCCAGCTTCGGCAACGACATTAAATGCGGTATCCAGTTCCAGTAATTGACGAATACCTCGTCGCATAAGTGGATGATCGTCCACAATAAGCACCTGAAAAGGCGTTGCTTCAGGCATACTATTCTCCTGAGTACATACTCGTATCATTATTGTTTTTAGCGCGAAAATCGTCCAGATTCATCGCGTTGATGAGAGAATAAATTTTACCCTATTTTGGGCATGGGTAAGTAGTAAAACCTTTTGATTATGCGGTGTTAGCACAGTACTGGAAGAGAACGGCAGGCATAAAAAAACCAACCGTAAGAGGTTGGTTTTTCTAAGGGATTTTGGTCGGCACGAGAGGATTTGAACCTCCGACCCCCGACACCCCATGACACCGCCTCAAAATACCTGAAAGCCGTACCGCGCCTGGTGTTGTATGTCGTTCGTATGTATAAACAAACAGTGCATTTTTAGCAAAATTCGCCCTATATACATCAAAGGGTTAAGTATGTGTTTCTCCCCGCTACCCCGCCTTAATTTCTCCGTGTGGAACCACAACCCAGTCGATATGGTTCTGGGTGTAAATCTTCGTCGACTTCGCATCGCTGTGGGCCATTCGGCCTTGCGGATCGATTCCCTGTTTATCAAAAAGGTGAGCGGCCAGTGCTCTGATTTCGTGAAACGTTGGCCTTTCATCCATCTTGAGGTGATCACATAGCCCGAGCCTGTCACGCAAAGATGAAAACGACCGGCTTAAATAGTCCGGGGCCACTTGCGTCGGATGAGATACCTCTTTACTCCGTTTAACCTGGCGGTCTGGTATTCTGTGGACAACGTAAGGGCTGGCTACATTATCCCTGCTGTCGTCTATTATCCGCTTTAGCTCTTCACCAATTGGGATCGCAACGTGTGACGCTTCTTTTTTCTGCACCTTCTGCCTGTGAATGTATAGCGTTCCATAAATGCCATTTTCTGGCTGTGGCAGCCAGACGCAGCCGCAAACACCGTTTTTTGGTTCCGAGATAGAGTAGCGTATTCTGGAAACTTCCAGCCTTGCGTGCGTCGTCTGTAATGCCAGATCCATTGCAGTTCTGAGCCACGGTTCAGCTGCTCGCCTGATTGCCGTAAACTGATCCAGAGATAAACGCTGTCTTTTTTTCTCTTCTATCCTGCGCATTTTTTTGCGTGTCGCCGGGTTTTCAAACATCAGTGATTCATCGACAGCATAAGAAAATAACTTTTTCAGAAAGCTAACTTTTCTGTTTTGTACGTTTGCCGACGCATCAGCATGATATTGATTGATGTATGCGTTTACGTGCTCCAGTTCGATATCACAAGCAGGGACATTAATAAAAAATTCTTTCACACGCAGGACATCATTATTCCAGTCATCAAGAGTGCTCTGTGATGGACATTCATCTTCAATAGTCCGCGCCATTATATGATCTACATGTTCGGCAAATGGTTTTGCTTCACCTGCAATTCCACCAGACTCTCTAATTAAATTTTCAATGGAAGGTGAGGTTGCTGGGCGCATTCTCAGGTTATATTCTCGGGCTATAGCAATCGCAATAGCCCTGTCTTTACCTATATTCTTTTTCTTTCCCGTAATCAGCGTAAATTTATAAACACCGCGATCTTTATCAAAAACCAGATAGTCTGGCAGATGACGGTATTCTCTTTTTCTTGGCCTTGCCGCCATGGTTAGCCCTCATTAATTAACTGGCGAACCGTGTGACTAACCATTGAGTCGACGCCCCATTTTTCTGTCTCGCAGACAAACACAGATCCATCCACGATCCTTCCCATGAGCAAACCATTTTCGACCCAACGCTTAATAGTTCGGTTGTCAGGAACAGAGTCTTTGGTAAATTCACGATTGCCCCATTGACTTGCTTTCATCAGCTTTGCCATGGCTATTTCTCCATAAAGCCCGGCTGCACCCGGGCGATAAAGTTAAATATCGTTGCTGGTGGTAGGGATGAGCTTCTGCTGGGCGGCTGCGAAATGCTCAACGCCTTTAGCCCAGATTTCTTTGATAGTTGTCCAGGTGACAGGTACTGTGATTTCAATTCTCCCGCTGCCGTCGCAGGTTTCGCACTCATCATCACCAAAACACTCAGGGCAGTTTATGAATTTCGTTTCTGAAAACTCACCGGACAGCACACTCTTTGCGCCGTTCTCAGCGGTTAGTTTCTTCGGGACCAGCACGTAACCATCCGGAGTTACCGGAGAGTTGCCAGACAGCGGGATGTATTTCACACCCCACACATCAGATGGGTCTATGCAGCCCAAAATGAAAATTGGCGCATCGCCCATTCTGCGATCGCTGTGGTAGTCAGATCGAATCCATCCAACAATATCAGGCAACTCATCACGATTACTTACAGGTTCATCGTTCTGAGCATCACGCAGAGCGTAAAAGACTTTTTTACGCAATTCGTTGAACTCTTCTGTGTGGGTGTCGCTGACTGCGTAGGGTGGCGTCAGCATGTTGAAAATCATGAAAAGCTCACGCTCTGATAACTGGATAGTTTTCACGATTTACCACATAGGGGTTTCGGTTGTGTCCTCTTCTGAGGCTTTACCGCGCGGTGTCGGGGTGCTGTAGTTCAGCTTGTGCTTGATCTTGACGCGCTTCTCTTCAACGGAATTACCCATACGCTCAAAATCAAAGGTGAGGACTACTTTGCCTTTATTGCCGTTGTTCAGAACGCCAAGCGCGGTGGTGTTAAGTGCTGCCGCGATTTTGTTCATGAACACGCCGGCATCCAGCTCGCCAAGGAAATCTGGCACTACGGTCATGCGGTCATTACTCATGGTTTTACCCTCGTTAAGGCGGCTGCAACCGCCGAACTTTCTCCATACACAACAGAGAAGGGCACCTGCATTTGTCGGCGACTGCAATCGCCTTCCTCCTGCCCGGGTGGGTTGGGTTATGAGCCCGTCGCCCGGTGATGCCCTTGTCTGTTGTGTAAAAAGGGCGGTACCGAGGTAGAACATTATCTTCGTCCCCCTTAAGGTTGAAGACCCTGGTACCGCCAAGACTACACACAGCAATACTGGAACTACGGTTATCACGGTCCTAAGCGTGATTTGGTTGTGGAGGCTGGCGCTAAGTCCAGCGCCCGGCGGTGCACGTTTATGTCTGCTTTGCCGGAACTTCACCACAACGAAGAGAGCACTGCCGGTGTCCGAATTGAACGGACCTTTTCGTTGCCCATCACCGCCATCTGTATAGCGGTGGCAGGGATTGAACCTGCCGTTATGCCTTGCTCGTCAATGCTCTCATCGTTGTGTGCTGGTCTTTCCCAGCTGTCAGCGGTCTACTTCCCGCCGTCACTGCCGTCGAGGGAGCTGGCATCTCTCCGTTTTCACAGTTGAACGTCTGCCGCTGTTGTCGGTGCTGGTGCCGCCACTGTCCAGGACATTTATAAGGACCGTCTCCAAGTGGTATCTTCCAGTCCCGGTAAGAACCCTGCGAGATGCTTACCGTGACAGGCCGTTATTCCCCGAAAAGGCTGGCGGTAGCCGGAAATACACGGGAAAACGCCGGGCCGCCAGAACAGGGATGTAATTCTTATTGCTTTAGCCTGCTTTTAACCACTTCAGGCGCTGTGGTAGGTATCTTCGGGCGGGGTGCCAGTGACTAGCTGGCAACCCTACGGTGTTCCATAGCTGGTGCCCGTGGGTTCGACGGGACCGTGTCCACCAGGTGAGCGCGCTGGATTGGTAGTCACTCCAAACCGCAACCCCTCCCGAAGATACCTGTCAGCGAATCATCCGGTCATTCATACGCCACCGGCGGCTACTTCGTTGGCGTCCTGCCTGTTCGCTGTTGATGAAATGATATTGCTACTTAAAGTAGTGAAAATCAACTACAAAAAGTAGAAAACATTATTGTACAGCCTGTTATTTTGTTAACTGAATGATTTTAATATGAATTTATTTTTAGGTATGGTGATGATATGATTAAAAAAACACCGATGGGGGAGTGGTAATGGAACGTGACGAACTGGAAGAAGACCGTGCAGCATTCATCGCCGGCGAGATTGGCGGCGTGGTTATTCAGTTAATTATTGATGGCGTTGAAATCAATCGGGACAACATCGTTGACTATCTGGAGGCCAAGCGCAGGGCGGTAGGGAATGTGATCCACAAGGGGATACTGCGCGATTCCGCTGCCATGGTGAGGAAAGGGCAATAAAAAACCCGGCGCTGTGGCCGGGTAAATTTATTCTTTATTTGTATCGATTTTTTCGCTTCCTATGGGACTTCCAATGAAGTCGAGATAAGGAAGGGGAACTCCACCGTAACCTGACATGTTTAAGATATTTTCGACATATGATTTCATGTACGGATAACAATAAGCTGGAACATCCGAACGAATTGTTAGAGATTTAGGTATACCGCTATCAACCTCCTCGTCAGACCTGAAATCAAAGTCATAAGTAAGATTTACTTCTACTTGGTGAGGTATTGTAACAAGCAGTTTATACCGAACTTTGAAAATCTTACTATCGTGAGTGTTAATATAAACTTCATTGTCGAAGTTTATAGTAGCATTGACCTCGTTTTCTGTTTTTTTTTGTTTCTTCTTCTGACTTTGCGGAGGCAAGGCCTTGAGATTAAAGTTAACTACTTTTCCTGATATTGGAGTAATTTTCATATTTACGCACGCTGGAATTCGTTAAGAGATAAAATATCGTCATTGGAAACAAAACTTTCCCCAATCTTAACTGATTTTGATAGATTATCACCCATCTGATATATATCAGTTTTAAATTGGAAACGAGTAAAAATTGTTGCAACCTCTTCATAATTGTTTGTTTTATCGGTGAATTGTGGTTGCGGTATTAATTTTTTACACGCATCACCAAAAGCAACCGCAAAGTTTTCAGCGCTGTATGCTAGTGGTGACCATTCGACGTTTTTGGTGTCTTGGATAAGTATGTCAGCAGGTATACCTAATCCTGCATGTAATCTCTTAATCATGGACAAACTTAGCGGTCTTTTGTAGTTTAAGACTTCAGACACTTTAGATGCAGAACCGATGTATTGCTTCATATCTGCTTGGGTTAGACCCTGCTGATCCATCCTGAACTTGATTGCCTCGATTGGATCTGGCTTATCCATAGGGAATTTTTTATCTTCATAATGCCCTATCAACAAACTTAAAAGCTCAAACTCTTCAAGGTCAGGGCTTCCTTCAACCAGCTCACTCTCAGCTAATTGTAATAAACGAGCCATGCCTTGTTCGTACTCTTCATGAGCCTTAAAAATTCGCCAAGCTTGTTTACCCATCATAGCCTCCATTTATCGTATTCGGCATGAGTTCCGACTCGATCAATTACAACTGTCCCTGCAACATAGATAACATGTACTACGAGACGAAAATGATTACCTTTAATGTTAAAAATAACCCGATTACCAGCAATAAAATCGGCACTGGCATACCTGTTCCGAATGTCTTGCGGCGTTTTCCACTCAGCTCGCACGACTTCGTCGTACCAAGCATCAATAGCTCCTTTAGCCTGAGAGTGCCTTAGGCAGAACTCATGAAGCTTCTCTCTACCTCTGACTATCATAATCGCAATTAGTTCCCTCTTTGGGAATTATAGTGATGTTTCCCAAAAAGGGAATCTGTTCATGTATACAGCTAACTTTAGAGTGAAAAACCAATCACGGAATTAACCACACTGGACGCCATAAACACGCCGCCAACGATGATGCTGGCCTGGTTCTTCCTGGTAGCGCCAAGAGTCAACAGAACCACTGAAAGGGCAAAGAAAGGTATCGCGATTATGCTGAACGTGTTCATGTATTTCGTCCTATAGGCGATTGTATCTAATGGACTCGTGTATCAACGCTTTACCCATTACATACAGCTGGTCTTGCGATTTTTCATCAATGTACCACTTCTCATAAGCTGGGTTATCAGAGAGAACGGCAAGGCGATCACCCTGCATCTGAAGGCGCTTGACGTGGAACGTTCTGCCGTACACGAAAGAGTAAACGCCATCAGTCTGGAAATGCCGGACTGATATATCGACGAACAGCCGATCCCCGGAAACGAGAGTAGGCGCCATGCTGTCACCATTAACAGTCATCACTTTCACGTCTTCATGAGAGCGATTTCCGAAGAGTGAGCGGGCATGCTCGGTGGTGAACTCGATTGCATACAGCACTTCAACATAGTCCGAAAGCATGTAGTTTCCGGGACCAGCACTGACCGTAAGATCGAGGACCTCTACTCGGTAGATATCGGAATTTGTTGGCAAACTCGCGCTCTCCACTCTTTTGCCTTTGTCTTTTTCACCAACCCCATACTCAAGGTAAGACGCTGACGATCCTAAGGCTCGGGCTAGCTTTTGCATAATTGCAACGCGAGGCTTTGCTGCACCGATCGTGTACCGGCGCACCATCTCGTATGTAACGCCTGTTAGCCCGGTGAGCTCAGTTACAGATATACCTCTGTCTGTCATTAGCTCATTCAGTCTCTTAGCGAAATCTGGGTGTTTTTGTTCTTCTACCATAGGTAGAAGATTACGCATATAACACGAAGTAGTCATTTCTATTTTAAGTAGTTGCATTCTGCTACTTTAAGTAGCATTATTCCTCTACACATTAGAGGAGTCCTATATGTCATCTCAAAATTTCACCGAGAAAGCTGTAAAGGCTGCTGGGAAATCTCTGTCTGAGGTAGCCCGGCGCTTTGGTTTCAGGTCAACACAATCAGTCGCTAATTGGGTGATCAACAATCAGGTTCCATCTGAAAGGGTTCTACAACTTTGTGAGTTAGGAAAGTGGGCTGTTACCCCTCATGAACTCCGTCCTGATATTTATCCAAACCCTGGTGATGGTCTTCCTGAAGAGACCACAAAAATTAGCGGAACCGCTGCGTAATAGTAACCACAGAGTCAAGGGGTTAACCGTGGGTAACGAACCTGAGTGGAAAGTGGAGCGTCAGCCAGGCTGGCTGGTGGCCGCAATTAAAAAGACCATCACCGAGCTTCCTGGCGGATATGCAGAAGCAGCGGAATGGCTGGGAGTGACAGAAAACTCTCTTTTCAATCGGCTACGCATTGAAGGAGACCAAATCTTCCCGCTTGGCTGGGCGTTAGTGTTACAGCGCGCTGGTGGCTCAAACCATATAGCTGACGCCGTAGCCCGCCATTCAAACGGTGTCTTTGTTCCACTGGCAGATGTTGATGATGTGGATAACGGGGATATCAATCAGCGCCTTATGGAGTCGATCGAATGGATTGGCAAACATTCTCACTACGTCCGTAAAGCCACTGCTGACGGAATCATTGATGAGGCAGAACGAGCTCAGATCGAGGAGAACAGTTACAAGGTCATGGCTAAGTGGCAGGAACACATCACGCTGCTGTATCGCGTTTTTTGTGTTTCTGAAAAAGAGTGACGCCCGCAGGTGTGCAGCCTCGGGCGTCTGGCGAACAACTCTTCGTGTATGGAGAAATAATCCGCATGAGCAATTTAATCGTAAATTCTCATTTACCGCAACTCAGGATGATCCCTGTTCCGGGTTCACCGTCGTTTCGGTATGAGCGCAGAGTATCAAACCGCTGGGTTACGTGTAACCACAGTCGTGCGACCGCAATTGTGGGGGTCTACAACCGGAGGGCAAAACGCCTGTGCGCGAACTTAACCGAAGGTTCAAAGACCACCGCGGAGTGCCAGTCCGTGTTATCCGCTGGGAGCCAGAAACACAGCGCGTTATCTACCTGCGTGATGGCTATCCACACGAATGCTTTAGCCCACTTGAGCATTTCAGGAAAAAGTTCAGGGAGATAACGGACGATCATGAGCACTAAATTAACCGGCTACGTATGGGATGGTTGCGCGGCGTCGGGCATGAAGTTGTCTAGTGTCGCGATCATGGCTCGTCTTGCTGATTTCAGCAGCGATGAGGGCGTGTGCTGGCCGTCCATTGAAACTATTGCTCGCCAGCTTGGCGCAGGGCCGAGCACTATCAGAACGGCAATCGCTAAGCTTGAAAAAGATGGCTGGCTCACGCGTACACAGCGCCGAAATGGTAACCGTAATGCTTCTAACGTGTACCGTCTGAATGTGGCGAAACTTCAGGCGGCCGCATTTTCTCAACTGTCAGATTCTGACACGTCAAAATCTGACGCATCAAAATTTGACGCCTCAAAAACTGACCCGTCGGAATCTGTCAAAAACGGCGGTTTTGACCCGTCAGAATCTGGCGGGGATCCGTCAGTAAAATCAAAACAAGATCCACAAGTAACTTCAAAACCCTCTTGTCCGGTTGCGGCGCAACCAGACCCTGAAGTTGTGATTACTGACCAGGCCAAAGCGGTTTTGTCATACCTGAACCAAGTCACAGGCTCACGTTACCAGGTATGCAGCACATCGCTGGAGAACATTCGCGCCCGTCTGCGGGAACGGTTCACTGTTGACGACCTGTGTCTGGTGGTGGATTACAAAACCGCCGATTGGCGTGATAGCGAGCAGGCGCAATACCTCCGCCCGGCAACCCTGTTTATTCCAAAAAATTTCCCCGGTTACCTGCAAAGCGCGACCAAATGGTCTGCTGCTGGGCGACCTGAACGCGTTAACGGTAAATGGGCGGCTAACTCAGCCAGCCGCGCAAACTTCCAGAATGTTGACTACTCACTGCCAGAAAATTCGGGGTTTCGCCAATGACGACAAATAAATATTGCCAGGTGCTGGCAGAACTGCGCAACTGCAGGGCGCATTATCTGAAAGATGTTGGTGATCAATGGCGATCTCCAGATTTACTTGTCTGGGGTATCAATGCCATGTTCGGTCCGCTGGTGCTGGATCTGTTTGCAGACGATGACAATACAAAGTGCCCGGCATGGTACACAGCCGAAGATAACGCGCTGACGCAGGACTGGTCAGATCGTCTTGCAGAACTCGGTGGCGCCGCATTTGCCAATCCACCTTACAGCCGCTCGCAATACCACGAAAAACAGGCGGTCACCGGCATGACCCATATCATGGCCCATACAATGGCTATGCGTGAAAAGGGTGGGCGCTATGTGTTCCTAATCAAAGCGGCGACAAGTGAAACATGGTGGCCGGAGGATGCTGATCACATTGTATTCATTCGCGGGCGTATTGGGTTCGATCTGCCTGTGTGGTTTGTCCCTGCCGACGATAAGCAGAAGCCCACAGGTGCTTTCTTCGCGGGTGCCATCGCTGTTTTCGATAAGTCATGGCGTGGCGAGCGGTTCAGCTATATCAGTCGTACGGAACTGGAAGCGAAAGGGCGGGCGTTTATGGCGCTGGCTCAATTTGCCGCGACAAAGGTGGCGCCGCCAGCGACGGCGGAAGAGGTTACTTCTGCTGTTGTGGATCTGCCAGAAGTAGAGTCGCGTATCTGGCCGCTGGAAGTTGGTCTGGTGTTCAATCAGGTTGAAGGTGCGGATTCTCTGGCGTTGGCCCAGCAGAACAAGCTGAAAGCGAACATCAATCAGCTTTGGCTTGAGCGTATGTCCACCAGCGAAATCATCACCGTGGCTGGTGGTCTGGTAAACAGCATGCAGGGAGCCGTCAATGCGTGAAATTATCGTTGATAACTTTGCTGGTGGCGGCGGCGCGAGTACCGGGATCGAACTGGCGATCGGGCGCAGCGTGGATATTGCGATCAACCACGACGAAAACGCCATTGCGATGCATAAGACGAACCACCCGGACACACTGCATTACTGTGAATCCGTATTTGACGTTGATCCGTTAGCCGCAACCGGCGGTAATCCTGTCGGCCTGGCATGGTTTAGCCCGGACTGCCGACACTTCTCGAAGGCCAAAGGCGCAAAGCCAGTGAAAAAAGAGATACGCGGTCTGGCGTGGGTAGTGGTGCGTTGGGCGCTGGCGAAACGCCCGCGCGTCATGATGCTGGAGAACGTGGAGGAGTTCAAAACGTGGGGGCCGTTGCTGGCAGACGAAATGCGCCCGGATCCATCCCGCGCTGGTGAAACATTCAATGCGTTTGTCGGCATGCTGTCTACTGGCATTCCTGCTGATCACCCGGCACTGGCTGAAGTTTGTGAGTTTCTGTCTATTGAAAAAGGTAGCGAACAGGCGCAAAAGCTGGTGGATGGGCTCGGATATGATGTTGATTATCGCGAATTGCGTGCATGCGACTATGGCGCGCCGACGATCCGCAAACGCTTCTTCATGGTTATGCGCTGTGATGGTTGTCCAATCCAGTGGCCTGCTGTTACTCATGGGGATCCTAAGTCTCTGGAGGTGCAGAGCGGCAGGCTGATGCCATGGCGTACCGCTGCTGAATGTATCGACTGGAATGTTCCGGCCCTGTCCATCTTCGACCGCAAAAAACCGCTGGCGGAAAACACTCTGAAGCGGATCGCGCGCGGCATACAGCGCTTTGTTATCGAAAGTGCGTCGCCGTTCATCGTGAAGTGCAACCACACGAGCTCTAAAAATGCGTATGACGCTTTTCGCGGGCAGTCGTTGAATGAGCCATTACAGACCATTACTAAAAAACTTGGCTACGCGTTAGCTGTTCCACACCTTACAAAATTCCGCACTGGCGCAACTGGGCAGCCCGTTACCGAACCTGTCCCGACGGTAACCGCTGGCACATCAAAACGTCCAGGTGGGAATGGGCATGCACTCGGGATTGTTGAGGCAGCACTGACACCATTCTTGGCGGGTAATGGTGGTAGTGAATACCAGGCTAAACCGCGCCCGCTGGATAAACCTGCTCACACCATTCTGAAGCAATCCCGCGCCTGTCTTGTTGCGCCAGTGATAGCCCGCCAGTTTGGGGCCAGCGTCGGCCACCGGGCAGACGAACCGAGCGCAACTATCACCGCTGGCGGTGGCGGCAAATCTCAACTGGTAACACCTACGTTGATCCAGATGGGTTATGGCGAACGTCCAGGACAAGAGCCGCGTGTGCTGCGACTGGATAACCCGCTGGGGACCGTTACAGCTGGTGGGAATAAATTCGCGACGGTGAGCGCGTTCCTGGCGAAACACTACGGCGGTAACTATACGGGGCCGGGTGTCAGTATGGATGAACCCGCGCACTCAGTGACCACTGTCGACCATCATGCAGTAGTTGCCTCCCATCTGGTGAAATTGCGTGGGACGTGCCGCGACGGGCAACGCCTTGATGTACCTATGCCGACAATCACCGCTGGTGGCCAGCACGTTGGTGAGGTACGCACATTTCTCGAGACTTATTGCGGGGAAAGTGACGATGAATGGTTGGTAATGATCGACGGGGTTAAATACCAGATCGTTGATATCGGAATGCGTATGTTGCAGCCGCATGAACTCTACAAAGCGCAGGGCTTCCCGGATGGCTACGTTATTGATCAGGACTACCGTGGAAATCGCTATGCAAAAGATAAGCAGGTAGCGCGCTGCGGTAATGCAGTACCACCACCATTCGCCCGGGCGCTGGTGGAGGCAAACCTTCCAGAACTGTGTGCAGTGCAACAGCAGGAGGTGGCATGAAACTTGTGCTCCCGTTCCCTCCGAGCGTGAACACTTACTGGCGCGCCCCTAACAAGGGGCCGCTGGCCGGCCGTCACCTCATCAGCGCTGATGGCCGCAAATACCAAAGCGCTGCCTGTGTGGCGATCATTGCGCAATTACGACGTCTCCCGAAGCCATCGACTGAACATGCAGCGGTAGAAATCACATTGTATCCGCCGGATGCGCGCCGCCGGGATATCGATAATTACAACAAAGCCCTGTTTGACGCGCTGACGCATGCGGGGGTCTGGGAAGACGACAGCCAGGTTAAACGCATGCTGGTGGAATGGGGGCCCGTTGTGCCGAAAGGTCGGGTAGAGATAACAATCAGCAGATATGAACCGGCGGGTGCAGCCGCCTGATATGGAGAAAAGTATGAGCCAGTTAATCGTGAATGGTGTTGTAACAATGTCCAGCCGTGATATTGCGGATCTGGTTCAGAGTAAACACAGTGACGTGAAACGCTCGGCTGAGCGTCTTGTTGCTGCGGGAATTTTAACCGCGCCGTTGGCGCAGTTCGATTTTGAGCATAACGGTAATGTGTACCAGGAGTATCGTTTTAACAAACGCGACTCTCTGGTGATTGTTGCCAGACTTTCACCTGAATTTACCGCCGCGGTTGTCGATCGCTGGCAGGAACTGGAAGAAGGGCAGAGTGTCAGTGTTCCCCGCTCATTGCCGGAAGCGCTTCGCCTGGCTGCTGATTTAGCCGAGCAGAAAGAGCAACTGACCATCCAGCTGGCAGCCGCGGCGCCAAAAGTGGAATTTGTTGATCGTTATTGCTCTGCAAAAGGTTCCATGTCATTCCGGCAGGTAGCCAAATTGCTCAACGCAAAAGAAACTGAGTTCTGCCTGTTCCTTATTGAACGCAATATCCTGTATCGCCTCGGCGGCACACTTACCCCTATGGCGCAGCACATTTCCGCGGGAAGATTTGAAGTTAAGACGGGAACATCGAGTGCATCTAATCACGCATTCAGCCAGACGCGTTTCACTGCCAAGGGGGTACGCTGGATTGGTGGTTTGTGGGCTGAACATATTGCAGGGGGACAGGCTGCGTGAGGGCTTTGTTAACTCCTGAAATCGCTCATCGTATGGGGGTTGTGTTGTTCCGTCCCGGTGCGGAACTGATGCATCTTTTCATGCGTGGTCGCGTACTGCTTGAGCCTGAACCAGAAGAAATGGCGTCATTGAGTACCGGGGCTGTTCCCGCAGCCATTCAGCCGCTGGCTGATGATCCGGTAATGCGGCAGGTGTTCGAGAATGAACGGGTTATTCAGCGAGCAGGCGGGCTTCCTTCCCTTGAGCAGTGGTTGAGTTCACGGTTTGAATGCCAGTGGCCACATTCATCGTGGCACGACAAGAACTTCACAACAATGCGGCACCAGCCAGGAAGCATTCGCCTGTGCTGGCATTGTGATCACACTTTGTCCGGGCAGCATACCGAACAGCTTGCAGGTATAGCGTCAGGAAACCTGGTATCCTGGATTCTGGAAGTCATTCGCCGTGATTCTGGTTTTCCCGAGTCGCATATCCTGACGCTACCGGAACTGTGCTGGTGGATGGTCAGGAATGATCTGGCTGATGTTATACCGGAAAGCGTCGCACACAAGGGGTTACGGCTTCCAGATGAGAAGATCCGCTCAGTCATGAGGGAAAGCGACATTGTGCCTTCCGCTTCAGCAGCCAGCCTCGTGCAGGAGAAGGCGAAGAAGATTCTCACGCTCTCTGTTGATCCAGAGTCGCCAGAATCTTTCATGCTCAGGCCAAAACGTCGCCGCTGGGTAAATGAGACGTACACCCGCTGGGTTAAAACACAACCCTGTGAGTGTTGCCGACGGCCAGCAGATGATCCGCACCATATCGTAGGGCACGGTATGGGGGGGACAGCAACAAAAGCCCATGACCTCTTCGTGATCCCTCTGTGCAGAGAGTGCCACGACGAGTTACACGCCGATGTACCGGCATTCGAGCAGAAGCATGGTACGCAGCTTGAGCTGCTACTGCGTTTTATGGATCGGGCGCTGGCGATCGGCGTAATTGCGAAAGCTTAAGTGTATGGAGCGCAAAGAAGTATGAATCCTCAGGAACTTAATTACATCAGAAATGAACTTCGCCGGGCGCTGCTGGACCTTTCCGGGGGAACGAAAGGACAGCTTGAGGCTTTTAGCGAACACCCTCCAGCGGATAAAAAGGCCACACCGCGCCGTTGCGTGAATCCAGTCGAACTGGATGATGAAAAGGGGAGCCGCTTTGTTAATTCACTGTCTGCCCCACTGTGTGTGATGGAGACACGCAGCCGCCGCAGGCCAATGCCGCCAATAAAGGACATGGAGTTTGCATACGCACCGTGGCGCCGCGCTGTTAATGCTCTCGACGATTACCAGCAGGCCTGGCTGCGTTACTGTTATGGCTTTGATTTGAGCTATAAACACCAGGTGATAATGTGCGAGCACGTCTGGAAAAACTATCAGGATTGCCTGGTTAAAAACCCGATGCAGTCCCGCGTGGTAAAAAAGCTTGTTGGACTGGTATGGCTGGCAGGTCAGGAGGTTGCCGCCGAAAGGAGCAATGAAACCTGTAAGGATTATGCTGGCGCGGCGCTGGCCCGTATGGTTAGCGTTGACCGTTCGACGTGGTTGCGTGTCTATTCAGGACACTGGGCTGGGTTAAAGGCCGCTTTTACCCAGCTTGATGAGTCTGCGCTGGCCATGGCTCTTGAATACTATGAGGATGAAGAAGCCCTCAAAGTGGCAGAAATGTGAAGTAAATTTCACTATCTCCTTCAAATGCGCTTGCAAAATGCAACAAAATAAGCCATATTTAAAGCATATTTGATATGTTGCCAAAGTTTTATAAACCCGCCGATGAGCGGGTTTTTTTATGGCAAATCAGCCATGCACGGCGCATAAAGGCGCTGGCGGTCGCAGAATGGAATTCTTCTCTTGCTGGTATCACCAACCAGAGTTATCTGTATGTCACGCAACTAATTTTAGGTAAAAGACATGCTAAATCAGGAAGATATGACAGAAACGGCAAAGGCTGTTTTCAATGAATTAAGCGATAAACCAGCAACGGCTGGGGAGATTGCACAGAATACCCACCTCAGCCGCGAACGTTGCCAGCTCATACTTACGCAGCTGGTGATTGCGGGGTTATCTGATTACCAGTTCGGATGTTATAAACGCCTCCAGTAATGGGGGCTTTCTGCTGTGGAAATGGGCGGCTGGTGGGTGTTAGCGCACCCGGCCAGCCATCAGCTCATGCTTTCAGGTCACAAGCTAACCAAGGCCCACTGCTTTAGCGCAAAAGCAACGTGAGCCTATCAGAGTTACGCTTACTGATCTATGAAAAATACTGTAAAAATAAACAGTGTTGAGTTAATCAACGCTGATAGCCTGCATTACGTCGCCACCCTCCCGGATAACTCTATTGATCTGATAGTTACGGATCCTCCGTACTTCAAAGTGAAGCCCAACGGCTGGGACAACCAATGGAAGGGGGACGAGGACTACTTACGCTGGCTTGATAGCTGCCTGGCTGAGTATGCTCGCGTTCTTAAACCTGCTGGCAGCATCTACCTGTTTTGCGGTCACCGACTGGCCTCAGACATAGAGATTATGATGCGTGCCCGGTTCAACGTTTTGAATCACATAATTTGGGCAAAACCATCGGGCCGCTGGAATGGTTGTAACAAAGAAAGCCTGCGCGCGTACTTTCCATCAACGGAACGGATTCTGTTTGCTGAGCACTATCTTGGGCCGTACACAGGTAAAGAGGATGTTTACGAAAGGAAAAGCACAGAGCTAAAGCAGCACATTATGACGCCGCTGATTGATTACTTCCGTAATGCCCGTGAATCACTGGGTGTCAGCTCGAAAGAAATAGCTGAGGCAACCGGAAAGAAAAACATGGCGTCACACTGGTTTGGCGCGAGCCAATGGCAACTACCAAATGAAGTGGACTATAGAAAATTGCAGGAACTGTTCACGCGGATCGCTATCGATAAGCACATTCAGCAGAAGCTTGGACATCCTCACCACCAACTGGTGGCTACCTATCAGTCATTAAACCGCAAGTATTCAGAATTGCTGGAGGAATATAAAAACCTCCGGCGCTGCTTCTCTGTTTCCGCTCTTGTTCCATATACCGACGTATGGACGCATAAGCCTGTTCAGTTTTACCCAGGTAAACATCCATGCGAAAAACCCGCCGACATGCTGAAGCAGATCATTAGCGCCAGCAGCAGACCGGGGGATATCGTTGCCGATTTCTTTATGGGCTCTGGTTCAACTGTGAAAGCTGCAATAGAACTTGGCCGTCGGGCGATCGGCGTAGAACTGGAAGCAGACAGGTTTATTCAGACCACCGAAGAGGTGGAAAAACTGAAAAAAACATAATGATCATCACGCCCCTGTGGATGTGGTGATTACCACCTTCAGGCACCGGGAATCATCCTTACTTTTATTTGAACAAAAGAGCCCGGTTGCCTGATTCCACATCCCCTCATTTCTGAGAGGAATCACAGCAATTAAGAGGGGGCTAAATGTCCGATCCTGTAACTGGCACCGGTGCTGTGCTCAGCGGAGGCCTGCTAGGCTCCGTTGCATATGGCGTATTTACTCACACCGATTTTGGCGTCGTTTTTGGCGCTTTTGGTGGCGCCGTATTTTACGTCGCAACTGCGGCTAACCTGACCCGAATTCGCCTCACCGCATATTTTTTGACGTCCTTTATCGTTGGGGTGCTCGGTGCGGGGTTACTGGGTTCGAAACTTTCAGCCTGGACGGGGTACAGTGACCGGCCACTTGATGCGCTTGGCGCCGTGATTATGTCTGCCATCACCATAAAAGTGCTGACGTTCATCAACGGCCAGGATCTGAACAGTTTGTTCGGTATGCTTTCGCGGCTTCGCGGAGGAGGGGGCAATGGTAAGTGATCCTTCTGCATTCTTTAATGCGTTAATTTGTGGGGTGATCGTGGTTGCGCTGATGTTCTACCAGCGCGGCAGCGCGAGACATCGCCCTCTGATATCGCTGGTGGCCTACTTCACAGTGCTGGTATATGCCAGCGTCCCATTCCGGTATCTGTTCGGACTCTATCAGGAATCACACTGGATGGTAGTCATCGTTAATTTGATCATCTGCGCCGCCGTGCTATGGGCTCGGGGAAACGTGGCGCGTCTCATAGATACTCTGAGGCACTAATGAACCAATCACAATTTCAGCAGGCGGCTGGTATAAGCGCCGGGTTAGCTGTGCGCTGGTTTCCGCATGTCGATGCTGCAATGAAGGAATTCGGCATCACTGCGCCGCTCGATCAGGCGATGTTCATCGCGCAGATGGGGCATGAGTCCGGCGGGTATGAAAAGCTGGTGGAAAGTCTGAACTACGCAGCCGATCGTCTTGTTCCCGTATTCGGCAAGCACCGTATCACGGCACAGCAGGCTGCCGCACTCGGCAGAACGGCAACGCAACCAGCTAATCAGAAAGCGATAGCCAATCTGGTTTACGGCGGCGAGTGGGGCAAAAAGAACCTGGGCAACCAGATTGCTGGTGACGGCTGGAAATATCGCGGGCGCGGGCTGAAGCAAATCACCGGGCTAAGCAACTATCGCAAATGCGGCATGGCGCTAAAACTGGATCTGGTCACACAGCCGGAATTGCTGGAACAGGACGAAAATGCAGCGCGTTCCGCAGCGTGGTTCTTTGCCACCAGCGGATGCCTTGTGTATTCCGGCGATGTGGAACGTATCACGATCATCATCAACGGCGGTAAAAACGGTCTTGATGACCGCCGTCGCCGTTTTAATCTGGCAAAAGCCGTGCTGGTGTGAGGCTGCTATGGGACTTGAAATGATTATCGGCCTGGCCGCAGCGGTGATTGCCGCTATCGCTGGTGCTTTTGGTTTCGGCCAGTTGCGCGGCACCAGTAAAGCGGAAGCCAAAGCAGACAAGCAGCGCACCGAAGAGAATGCCGCAGCGGTTGTGGCAGCGGCAGAACGCCGCATTGAAACGACAAAAGAGGCCAGCGATGTGCAAGAGGCTGTTAAGCGTATGGGTGATGACGATGTTGATCGCGAGCTGCGCGACAACTGGACCCGCCCCGGTGGTGGTCGTTGATACGGCTTGTGACTGGGTAAAGCCAATCTACGCGACATCGCATGACTGGGATGTACTGGACGGCGATACGAAGAAATACATCCTTGCGCACAACAAAGCAGTACAATTCAACTGCAAACAGGGAGCAAAAGAAATGAAGCACTAAAGCAGAGCAACCATAATTGGATGACGGCTGATTTCTGGCTGTTTGACTATTGTCTATATCCAGTCATATTCCCTCCGCGATGTAGTGAGGGCGAGAAAGTGTGAAGCATCCCGATGTACCGGTTTCTACCATTTTAACATGTAAGTAGAGATCGGGACGGTGATGCGGCAAGCATCCTTTGTGCTGGCTTATCCTGTTTTTCGGCAAAGATATTTGCTATTAATTACGCCATCAAAGAATCGATCTTTGGATTTTGCCGTTACAAAGGAATTGTAAGTTTTTTTCGACACCCTAATGTACTGATAAGTGCCTGAACCTATAAACGCTATCTCCAGGATTTTCTCTGAAGGATAGTAACCAATAGATTTTATTCTTGATGATATGACCTCATGGAAGTACATTTTATTTCCTTGTGGTTAACGATACTGGTCTTCCATGCTACACCAGTAAACAGTTGTCAGGGGAAATAACATAAACAAGTTGTTAATATTTTTGACTCAGGTGTTGGCGAGAATGTATGTTGTCCTGGCGCTGCCCCCCAGGCGGTGGGGCTAACTAACGTAAGAAAAGCGTTATCACCCAGGCAGGGTTTTACCGTGATAAAGAAGGAACTAAGGCTGACTGGAACAACGTGCTGCAGTATGGGCAGATGAGTTGTGTCCCTTTTTGAACTCTCATAAAGCTATGTTCTGAATCTTTTGAGCAGGCAGGACAGGAACATTTTACAAGGTGATTACGACGATTTTTTGTATCTTTACGTCCGGACATAGTTTGCTTCCTGTTTTTATAAGGCTGCAACCATACACGTTTCGATAAGAAATAGCTCGCCTTCATTTCCGGACATTTATCTTAGTATCACTATATGTATCATGGTTTGCACTGACTGGAGCGGTTGGCGAATGTGCTGATTTACGTCGATATTGACGTTATCTATTGATATGCTAACACTATTAGTGTCGTGATCTACACGGCTTAAAAAATTGACTCTTCCATGAGCCTAAATCCCTTGAAAACTTAGGGTGACAGATAAAGGTTTGGAGCAGCATGACAGAGTTTATTTATAAATCCAGTTATATTATTTTTACCATTCAAATGATGCAGAAAAGAGGCTATGAGTTTCTTTACAAAACTAATGCTTGCTAAGTATGGTTAACCATGCGTTAATGAATGTGCGGTTTGATACAAAATTATCTGAAGCAGTCATTGTAATACTTCTCATTCTTAGTCCCTCTTGAGATTCCTTTAGGTTTTTTTTCTCTCTGATAAATTTTATTCAGACCATCATGCCTAAGGGCTTACTCAAAAAGGTATTAATTATGTCAAATAAAATCACTGGTCTGGTCAAATGGTTTAATCCTGAAAAAGGTTTCGGATTTATTACACCGAAAGATGGCAGTAAGGATGTTTTTGTCCATTTTTCTGCGATTCAAAGTAATGATTTCCGTACCCTTAATGAAAATCAGGAAGTTGAATTTTCTGTAGAGCAAGGACCAAAAGGTCCATCTGCTGTAAATGTTGTGGCACTTTAAGGCGGCAGATATCTCTAATTATATTCATTTCAGGTGTCCGTGCTGTCATGGGTCACAATACAGAACATCAATGTTTGATGTTACTGATAGAAATCCGTCTGGAGCGAAATGTATTTTTTGTAAATCACCAATGATTACATTTGATAACATTGTTTCATACATCAATTCCGGACAGGCTACTCTGGATTTTCGGAAGTAAATTAAGGCTCCGCTACGGGGGCCTTTTTATCTTGTGTAATCAGCATGGTTTTTGCCACTAATCTGGATAACCTTATGAAAAAGGTAATAGTATTTTTTAATGCAGAACCTGCTGCTGTCGTAGAGGTTATGCCGGCCATAACAACAATATTGCGGGATTACCCTAATGGTGAAAAAGTGCATTTGACTGTTATGTCTGCGGGGTTCCCATCTCTGACTGGCGATCACCAAATTGTAAATGTGGCTACTGACCGTGAACTATCTTCTGAGGAGATACTGGAAGCAGCAAGGAAATTGATGTAACTGATTGTTCTGCTTATTCGCCTCTGTAAGATTATGGACAGAGGTGGTGTCGTGGTACAAGGAAAAGAGGTAACCCCGTATTTCACCTATAATGATAGTTAAGAAAGACATTTTATTGGGCTGAGATTGGTTATGACGATTTATCTACGAAGTTCTGTAACAGGAAAAGTTCTGACACAGGAAGAGTGGCAACAATCCTTAAGTGAGTGGGAGGACGAAGGTGGTTCACCGTCTCCGACCGAAGAGTTTATTGAGGTTGTGAAGGACAGCAAAGGAAACTGGGTTGAGAAAAATGATTCGTCCTATCCCTCCTGAAAGCGTCTTTTAGACTCAGTTTCACTAATGTATTCAAACGGAAGAAGCCTGATTTTTGTATTATGAATAGACCAGTATGACTTTTCTCGTCTGATGGATGCACCGGCAACAAAACAGACATTTCCTACACTGCGAATCAAAGCAAACTTACCATTAGTAAATTTCACCCGATGGATGCATACGGGATGTGATATCTCTCCACGGAGTAAAGTTTCAATCACATATCCTTCTATAATTTTTTCATTTTTGTGGCTCATAATCAGTTACTCATTTTAAAAAGCGTTTGCACTCTAAATGTTAATTTTCTCTTTCTAATTAGTCGGTTATCCACCTATGCAGGAACATTCAGATGGCAGGAAGATGTGTCCGCAGTAAGAGCATTTCAATGGCTTATCTCTGCGCAACTGTCTGGATTTCTGATTCGTTATGCGTGAACATTCCGGACATTTGACTTCGACTGGACGTTCTTTGAATTGCCTGAGCCCACTGGAGTATGTCATGAGTGGTAACTCCTTTTTTAGGGAGGGGATCACAACCATACACCTCCCGATGTTCAATAGCTCTTTGTTTGAGTGTTTTTTAGACAATTGATGATATGCTGAAACATATTCATTGGGGCAGGTATTTCCTATGTCATTCTTAAATAAAGTAATAAAATTATTCAGTAATTCATCAAATATCACTGTAATCTGTCCGGAGTGCGGACATAAATCTCGACAGTCAGTAGTAAAGATTAACCAAGGTAGAACATTAATCTGTCCTCGTTGTAAGGCACTGTTTGTTGCTTCTCGATAATTATCAGACCGACGGTTGTTGTGCACTGAATTGTTGTTGATGTGCAATAAAAATGAGACGTTTAAACTGAATCAGGTTATTGAAAAACAATAATTGAATATAGTTCTGGAATGAATTCATCATACATGATGTTCTAACTGTTTTGACAGGGTTCAGTGTATTCACTGAAAAGCTTTTATGTAGCTCTCATGCTCCTTTACACTTGAGAGAATGGCTGGAAAATAGATTATAATTTATAATAAGTTAGTGTTGAAAACTTATGCTATCAACCACTTTACTGGCATGTTCATACTTTTGAAAAACCAGAAGAGGTCAATATGAGTTTAGAGGAACAAAAGCTAAAAGCAGAAGCAGAAATTTCCGCCCTTATCTCTAAAAAGATTGCTGAATTGAGAAAAAAAACGGGCAAAGAAGTTTCTGAAATTGAGTTTACTCCCAGAGAAACCATGACTGGTCTCGAAGGTTACGCAGTTAAGATCAAACTCATATAAATTCGCCCTTACTCATCAGGTCGCTCAGGCGGCCTTTTTTATGTCTTACAATTGATAATCACTATCATTTGATGGGTCCTTTCCGGCGATCCGGCCTGTTACGGGGCGGCGTCCGCGCAGATTCTCGCTATTTATGAAAATTTTCGGGTTTTTGCCGTTTCCGTTCTTCTTCTCGCTAATTCATTGTTTTAACTGAAAACACCCCCTTAAAAGAAAGGAAGCGGTAGCCCCGGTTAATGGGGGATCAGCCTGCGGGTGTTTCCTTTCTCTGTTTTTGCGCACGGAGTGAGCTATGGAGGTCAGCAAAAAGCAGCTTTCTGAGATTTTTGGTGTCAGCGTGCGCACCATCCAGAACTGGCAGGATCAGGGGATGCCGGTTGCGCGTGGCGGCGGAAAGGGTAATGAAGTTTTGTACGATTCTGCCGCGGCTATCGAGTGGTATTCCGAGCGCGACGCGGCCATTGAGAATGAAAAATTACGGAAGGAGGTGGAGGAGCTGCGCATTGCATCAGAATCCGATCTCCAGCCCGGCACGATTGAATACGAGCGTCACCGGCTTACCCGGGCACAGGCTGACGCCCAAGAACTGAAAAATGCTAAAGAGTCCGCTGAAGTGGTGGAGACCGCATTCTGCACGTTCGTGCTGTCGCGGATAGCCGGGGAAATAGCCAGTATTCTCGATGGGATTCCTCTGTCGGTTCAGCGGCGTTTCCCGGAGCTGGAAAACCGACACATTGATTTCCTTAAGAAGGATGTCATCAAAGCCATGAACAAAGCAGCTGCGCTGGATGAAATAATACCGGGGTTGCTGAGTGAATATATCGAACAGTCAGGTTAAGGGGCTGCAGCACTCTGCGCGCGCGGGGCTTCGCTCGCTGTACCGGCCGGAGCCGCAGACAGCGGTTGAGTGGGCAGATAATCATTATTATCTTCCTAAAGAGTCTGCCTACCAGGAAGGACGCTGGCAAACGTTGCCCTTCCAGCGCGCGATAATGAATGCGATGGGAAACGACTATATCCGCGAGGTGAACGTCGTTAAATCCGCCCGTGTCGGCTATTCGAAAATGTTGCTCGGTGTCTATGCATACTTCATTGAGCATAAGCAGCGAAACTCCCTTATCTGGCTGCCAACTGACGGCGATGCTGAGAACTTCATGAAGTCTCACGTCGAGCCAACGATTCGCGATATTCCTTCATTACTGGCGCTGGCGCCGTGGTATGGCAAGAAGCATCGGGATAACACCCTCAGCATGAAGCGCTTTTCTAACGGACGCGGGTTCTGGTGCCTGGGGGGGAAAGCGGCTAAAAACTACCGTGAAAAATCGGTGGATGTTGCCGGTTATGACGAGCTGGCGGCGTTTGATGAGGATATTGAGAAAGAGGGGTCACCAACATTCCTCGGTGATAAACGTATCGAAGGTTCCGTCTGGCCCAAATCAATACGTGGCTCCACGCCAAAAGTAAAAGGGACCTGCCAGATCGAGCGCGCGGCCAAAGAGTCCGAGCATTTCATGCGTTTTCATGTTGCCTGTCCGCATTGTGGTGAGGAGCAATATCTTAAATTTGGCGATAAGGAAACACCTTTCGGGTTCAAGTGGACGCCGGGTGAACCTTCCAGCGTATTTTATCTCTGCGAGCATAACGGCTGCGTTATCAGACAACAGGAACTGGATTTCACCGATGCCCGGTACATCTGCGATACGACGGGGATCTGGACGCGTGATGGTTTGTCCTGGTTTTCATCAACCGGCACCGAAATCGACCCGCCGGACAGCGTGACGTTTCATATCTGGACCGCCTACAGCCCGTTCACCACATGGGTGCAGATCGTCAAGGACTGGATCAAAACGAAAGGGGATACCGGAAAGCGTAAAACCTTCGTGAACACTACGCTGGGAGAAACATGGGAGCCGAAAATCGGTGAACGGCCTGATGCCGATGTGATGGCTGAGCGCAAGGAACACTTTGATGCTTCAGTGCCGGAGCGGGTTGCTTATCTGACCGCCGGGATTGACTCCCAGCTTGACCGCTACGAAATGCGCGTCTGGGGATGGGGACCGGGTGAAGAGAGCTGGCTTATCGACAGACAAATCATCATGGGCCGCCATGATGATGAGGCGACGCTTCTCAGGGTGGATGAGGCAATCAACAAGACCTATACCCGGCGGAACGGCGTTGAAATGTCGATTTCCCGTATCTGCTGGGACATTGGTGGCATTGATCCCACGATTGTCTATAAACGCTCGAAAAAGCATGGTCTGTTCCGTGTGATCCCGATTAAAGGTGCTTCGGTTTACGGCAAGCCGGTGGCGAATATGCCGCGCAAGCGCAACAAGAACGGTGTGTATCTGACGGAAGTGGGTACTGATACCGCGAAAGAGCAGATTTACAACCGTTTCACACTGGTTGCAGAAGGCGATGACCCGTTACCTGGTGCAGTCCACTTTCCCAATAACCCGGAGATTTACGATCTGAGTGAGGCGCAGCAGCTGACCGCCGAAGAACAGGTCGAAAAATGGGTGGATGGCCGCAGGAAAATTGTCTGGGACAGCAAAAAACGCCGTAATGAGGCGCTGGATTGCTTTGTTTATGCACTTGCGGCACTGCGGATAAGTATCTCGCGCTGGCAGCTCAATCTTGATTCTCTTCTTGCCAGCCTGCTGGAGGAAGAGGACTCCCGTAAAAATAACAAAACCCTGGCGGATTACGCCCGGGCACTAGCCGGAGAAGAATAATGGCGACACAGGCCGAACTGGATGCCGCCCGCGCTGCGTTGCATGACCTTATGACAGGTAAGCGGGTGGCGACGGTGCAGAAAGACGGTCGCAGGGTGGAGTTTACGGCCACCTCTGTCAGCGACCTGAAAAAATATATTGCCGAGCTTGAATCACAGGTCGGCACCATTCAACGGCGCCGGGGACCGGCAGGGTTTTACGTATGAAAACACCAGCTTTATTAGGGCCGGATGGCAAAACCGCGCTGCGGGAATATGCCGGATATCACGGCGGTGCTGGTGGCTTTGGCGGCCAGTTGCGCGCCTGGAATCCCCCCAGCGAAAGTGCAGATGCTGCTCTGCTGCCTAACTTTTCCCGCGGAAATGCGCGCGCCGATGATCTGGTGAGAAACAATGGCTATGCGGCAAACGCCATCCAGCTTCACCAGGATCATATTGTCGGCTCGTTTTTCCGTCTGAGTCACCGACCGAGCTGGCGTTTCCTGGGGATTGGTGAAGCAGAGGCCCGCGCGTTCTCCCGTGAGGTGGAAGCCGCATGGAAAGAGTTCGCGGAAGACGACTGCTGTTGTATTGATGTGGAGCGTAAGCGCACGTTTACCATGATGATCAGGGAAGGCGTGGCGATGCATGCGTTTAACGGAGAGTTGTGCGCGCAGGCAACATGGGACAGTAGCGCATCGCGGCTTTTCCGCACCCAGTTCAAGATGGTCAGCCCGAAGCGCATCAGCAACCCGAATAATGCTGGCGATTCCCGTAACTGCCGCGCTGGCGTGAAGACAGATAACGGTGGTGCGGCACTGGGATACTACGTCAGTGAGGACGGTTATCCTGGCTGGATGCCGCAAAAGTGGACCTATATACCGCGTGAACTGCCCGGCGGTCGCCCCTCGTTTATTCACGTTTTTGAACCGATGGAGGACGGGCAGACCCGCGGCGCCAACGTGTTTTACAGCGTAATGGAGCAGATGAAAATGCTCGATACGCTACAGAACACACAATTGCAGAGTGCGATCGTCAAAGCCATGTATGCGGCTACCATTGAGAGCGAGCTGGATACGCAGACTGCGATGGACTTTATTCTCGGTTCGGACAACCAGGATCAGCAGAACAAGCTGACCGGCTGGATTGGGGAAATAGCCTCGTATTATTCTGCGGCGCCGGTGCGTCTCGGCGGCTCAAGGGTTCCGCATCTGATGCCCGGTGATTCGCTGAACCTCCAGTCAGCGCAGGACACAGATAACGGTTACTCGACGTTCGAACAGTCGTTGTTGCGCTATATAGCAGCAGGGCTTGGTGTGTCGTATGAGCAGCTTTCGCGCAACTATTCCCAGATGAGTTACTCCACTGCGCGGGCCAGCGCCAACGAATCGTGGGCCTTTTTCATGGGCCGCCGTAAATTTGTGGCTTCCCGCCAGGCCTGCCAGATGTTTATTTGCTGGCTGGAAGAAGCGATTGTCCGGCGGGTTGTGACGCTCCCGTCCCGGGCGCGGTTCAGTTTCCAGGAAGCCAGAAGCGCATGGGGGAACTGTGACTGGATCGGCTCCGGCCGGATGGCGATTGACGGGCTGAAGGAAGTGCAGGAAGCGGTCATGCTGATTGAGGCTGGCCTGAGCACATACGAAAAAGAGTGTGCGAAACGTGGTGAGGATTACCAGGAAATCTTTGCGCAGCAGGTACGTGAAACAATGGAGCGCCGCGCCGCCGGACTTAAACCGCCTGCATGGGCTGCCGCAGCGTTTGAATCAGGGTTGAGGAAATCGACAGAGGAGGAGAAAGATGACGCCCGAGCTGCGTAATCTCCCGCATATTGCCAGCATGGCTTTTAATGAACCGCTGATGCTTGAGCCCGCCTATGCGCGGGTTTTCTTTTGTGCGCTGGCGGGCCAGCTGGGTATCACCCGGCTGACAGACACCATTTCCGGCGTCAGCCTGGGGGCTGCACAGATGGCCGAACCACTGGCCCTGTTTGGTGATGAAGAACAGGAGCCGCGTCAGGCACGAAGTTACCAGGTAACCAACGGTATCGCTGTTCTTCCGGTATCCGGCACGCTGGTCGGAAAAACCCGTTCCCTGCAGCCGTATTCCGGCATGACCGGGTATAACGGTATTGTGGCCCGCCTGCAGCAGGCCATCAGCGATCCGGGTGTGGACGGTATTCTGCTGGATATGGATACGCCGGGCGGCATGGTGGCAGGGGCATTTGACTGTGCAGATATTATTGCCCGCGCCCGCGAAATCAAGCCTGTCTGGGCGCTGGCGAACGACATGAACTGTAGCGCCGGTCAGCTGATTGCGAGCGCAGCAACACGCAGGCTGGTTACGCAGACCGCCCGCACCGGCTCCATTGGTGTGATGATGGCGCACAGCAACTACGGGACGGCGCTCAAGACACAGGGCGTCGAAGTCACGCTTATTTACAGTGGCGATCACAAGGTTGATGGCAACCCTTACGGGAAACTTCCGCCCGGTGTCCGCGCTGATTTTCAGGCCCGAATTGATGCGACCCGGCAGATGTTTGCCGACAAGGTTGCCCTGTATACGGGCATGTCTGTCCAGGCGGTGCTGGATACCGAAGCTGCCGTATTCTCGGGCCAGGAGTCTATTGAACACGGGCTGGCCGATGAACTTGTCAATAATACCGACGCGCTCAGTGTGATGCGCGATGCACTTGATAAACGCAAAAAAATTACCCTCGGAGGAAATATGGAAGGTACTACTGCATCCGCAGCAACCACTCAACCCGCGGAAGGCGCATCTGCTGAAGCCATCAAGGCAGATAAGGCTCCGGTGACTGTTGCAGCCGCCGCACCGGCATCTGATGTGAGCGAACAGATTTCTGCCGCAATTGCCGCAGAAAACGGGCGCATCATGGGCATTCTCAACTGCGAAGAGGCAACCGGGCGCGAAGCGCAGGCACGCGCACTGGCCGAAACGCCGGGGATGACCGTTGACAGCGCCCGCCGTATTCTCGCCGCGGCACCGCAGAACGCACAGGTTCGCACGGAAACCGAACTTGATCGCCTGATGGAGACTTCCCCGGGCGCACTGGCAGCAGGCACCCCGGCATCTGATTCCGTCAATGACTTGATGAACACACCTGTATAAGAGGCTCTCATGGCTAATACCGAAGAATTCAAACACTACCAGCCACTCGGAAACAGCGACCCGGCACATACGGCCAGCGGGCCTGGTGAACTGACCGAAGCGACTCCGGCAATGACACCGCTGATGCTCGATGCCACTTCCGGCAAACTGACCGTCTGGAACGGAACAAACGCCGGAGAGGCAACGGGCATTCTGGCAATTTCTGCCGATCAGAGCAGTGCAGAATTGACTTTCTATAAAACCGGCACCTTCCGTTATGAAGATGTGCTCTGGCCAGAAGATGTCACTGATGAAAGCAAAAAACGTAATGCTTTCGCAGGCACGGCGATCAGCATTGTTTAACTCTTAACCTGACGGTTACCACTATCACAAAGGTCGCACATGCGGCCTTTTTTAACGGGAAAAATCTATGTCAATGTATACCACTGCCCAGTTGCTGGCGGTCAACGAGAAGAAATTCAAATTCGACCCGCTGTTCCTGCGTCTCTTTTTCCGCGAAAGTTACCCGTTCACCACTGAAAAGGTGTATCTCTCGCAGATCCCCGGCCTGGTGAATATGGCGCTGTATGTCTCCCCCGTCGTGGCCGGACAGGTCATCCGTACCCGCGGCGGTTCAACCTCTGAATTTACGCCGGGCTACGTGAAGCCGAAGCATGAAGTTAACCCGCAGATGACCCTGCGCCGCCTGCCTGATGAAGATCCGCAGAATCTTGCAGATCCTGACTACCGTCGCCGCCGTATCATTCTGCAGAACATGAAGGATGAAGAGCTGGCAATCGCGCAGGTCGAAGAAAAGCAGGCCGTTGCGGCGGTGCTTGGCGGGAAGTACACCATGACCGGCGAGGCGTTTGAGCCTGTCGAGGTGGACATGGGACGCAGTGCCGGAAACAACATCATTCAGGCGGGGGCCGCAGCATGGTCTTCCCGCGACAAGGAGACGTATGACCCGACTGACGATATTGAGTCGTACGCACTTAATGCCAGCGGTGCGGTAAATATCATCGTGTTCGATCCAAAAGGGTGGGCTCTTTTCCGCTCCTTTAAGGCGGTAAAAGAGAAACTGGATACCCGCCGCGGTTCTAACTCTGAACTGGAAACCGCTCTGAAAGATCTGGGTAAAGCCGTTTCGTATAAAGGGATGTATGGCGATGTGGCGATCGTTGTTTACTCCGGCCAGTTCGTTGAAGACGACGCCAAAAAGAACTACCTGCCAGATCTGACGATGGTGCTGGGCAATACACAGGCCCGCGGTCTGCGTACTTACGGCTGCATTCAGGATGTCGATGCCCAGCGAGAGGGGATTAACGCATCTGCCCGTTATCCAAAAAACTGGGTACAGACGGGCGACCCGGCGCGTGAGTTCACCATGATCCAGTCCGCCCCGCTGATGCTGCTGGCGGACCCGGATGAATTCGTGTCGGTACAACTGGCGTAATAACGGCCCTTCGGGGCCGTTTCCATTTATAAGGAAAACTCCATGACGAAAGACGAACTGATTGCGCGCCTGAAAATGCTGGGCGCTCAGCTTAATCGTGAGGTCAGCCTGGCAGGGTCGAAAGAAGATCTGGCATTACGGGTTGCGGAACTGGAAGAAGAGCTGGATGACGACGGCATCACCGTGGACGAAGACGGCGGTTCTGATACGGCTGAGGCTCCGTTGGCTGAAACGGAACAGTCCAGCGGCAGCCAGGGATTCGAAACGGGCGGGCTGGTGGCGGTGAAAACGCTGGCGACATTGCACATTGAAGCGCTGGACGCGGTGAAAGATGTGCCAGTGGGAATTGTTAAACCCGGCGTTGTTATTCGAGTGACAGCAGAAGAAGCCCGGGTACTGAGTGCATCGAAGCTGGTTGCTCTGACTTTCTCTTAGCGGAGTCGCTATGTCTGATTTCGACAATATCTTTGATGCTGCGATCTCCGGCGTCGATAACACCATCCTCGATGTGATGGGAACTGAAGCCAGTATCACTTCCGGCATCATGGCGGGGAGCAAGATTACAGGCGTTTTCGACGATCCTGAAAATATTGGTTACGCCGGGGCGGGAGTGCGCGTGGAAGGGACTTCACCATCGCTCTTTGTCAAATCAGCGTCTATCCGTCAGTTGCGTCGTATGGACACGCTGACCATCAACAGCGAAGCGTTCTGGGTTGATCGCATCAGCCAAGATGACTGCGGAAGTTGTTATGTCTGGCTGGGGCGGGGTTCACCTCCGGCAGCTAACCGGCGGCGTTAAAAGGAGGCGCAAATGTCCATAAAAGGTCTTGAGCAGGCTATTGCCAACCTGAACAGCATCAGTAAGACCGCTGTTCCGCGCGCATCGTCACAGGCGGTAAACAGAGTGGCAAATCGGGCAATCAGCCGCAGTGTCTCGGTCGTGTCGAAAGAAACGCGGGTTCCCCGCAAGCTGGTTAAAGGGCGCGCCCGACTGCGCAGGGCAACGGTGAAAAAGCCACGAGCCCTTATTCGCGTTAACCGGGGTAATCTTCCAGCCATCAAACTTGGTGTTGCCAGCGTTCGTTTATCACGGCGTAAACGGGACAAAAAAGGGGCAAACAGTGTGCTCCGGGTCGGCCCTTTCCGTTTTCCCGGTGCATTCATTCAGCAGCTTAAAAACGGGCGCTGGCATGTTATGCGCAGGACGGCGAAACCGCGCTATCCGATTGAAGTTGTCAGTATCCCGCTGGCGGCCCCCCTGACAACCACGTTTAAAAATGAGCTTCCGAAGCTTATGGAATCCGATATGCCCAACGAGTTACGGGCATCACTTAAAAACCAACTCAGGTTAATACTGACACGATGAAACACAAGGATATACGCCTTGCGATTATTGAGGCTCTTGAAAACAACCTCGGTGAGGATGCGACCTTTTTTGATGGTCGGCCGGTGGTGTTTGAAGAAGAGGATTTCCCTTCTGTTGCAGTTTATCTCACGGATGCCGTATGTACCGGGGAAGAGCTGGATACCGATACCTGGCAGGCCACGCTCCATATCGAAGTCTTTCTTCCGGCTCAGGTTCCTGACTCAGAGCTTGATGAATGGATGGAGTCCCGGATCTATCCGGTAATGGCGGACATACCTGCACTCGGTGATTTGATTACCGTCATGGCAACGGAAGGGTATGGCTACCAGCGGGACGACGATCTGGGGCTGTGGAGTTCCGCCGACCTGAAACATTCCATTACTTACGAAATGTGAGGATATTATGCCAACACCAAACCCTCTGGAACCTGTAAAAGGTGCCGGAACCACGCTCTGGCTTTATACCGGAACAGGCGATCCGTTCGGGAACCCTGCGTCAGATGTGGACTGGACGCGCCTGGCAAAAATCAAGGATTTGACGCCAGGCGAAATGACGGCTGAGTCGTACGATGATACCTATCTCGACGATGAAGACGCCGACTGGAGCGCGACGGCGCAGGGCGAAAAGACTGCGGGTGATACCTCTTTCACACTGGCGTGGAAACCGGGTGAAGAAGGGCAGAAAGACCTGGTCTCCTGGTTCAATAATGGCGCTGTTCGTGCCTACAAGATCAAGTTTCCGAATGGCACAGTGGATGTGTTTAAAGGCTGGTGCAGTAGCCTCGGCAAGGCCATTCCGGCGAAAGAAGTGATCACCAGAACGGCGAAGATCACGAATACCGGGAAACCGAATCTGGCGGAAGAGGACAATACGCCGCCGATTGCGGTTACGGGTGTCACCCTAGATAAAACAACGGATACCGTTGCGGTCAGCGATACCACAGTACTGACTGTCGCCGTGGTGCCTGCCAGCGCCTCGGACAAATCCTTCCGTGTTTCCACGTCCGATCCTGCTGTCGCAACGGTCACCGTCAGCGGCAACACGATTACCGTAACTGGCGTGGCCGCAGGTAGCTGCCAGATTATCGTCATGACCAATGATGGTCTTTTTGTCGCTGTCTGCGAAATCACTGTTTCGTGATAACCGGGGCTAAGGCCCCGCCTTCCGGAGTAAATCATGTTTTTAAAATCCGAGTTGTACGAGCGTAACGGTAAAAGCGTCACGCTCTTCGAATTGTCCGCACTACAGCGTATTGAACACCTCGAACACCTGAAAAAAATCGAAGCAATTGAAGAGGGAGATATTCAGGCCGCGATGACCACCACTGTTCGTGAGGGTGCGTTCATTGTGGCTATGTCGCTGTGGCATGGCCACGTCCTGAAAGGGACGCTGCCGGAGGGGGCCGTGCGGGAAGTCGAACAGATTCAGGAGGAGGTGCTTGCCACATGGCCGCTTGAAGCCGTTGCAGAAGCGGAATTCCGTATCAGGCTCCTGTCCGGCATGCTGCCACCTCCTGATGAAACAGGCGATCCTGATGCAGGCGAAGAACCCGGCCCGGTCACGGCGGAAAAGCCCTCGCCAGCGAGCTGACATTTGTCATGAAGCTGGCGCGTGAGTTCGGTCGCCCCGACTGGCGCACCATGCTCGCTGGCATGTCCTCAACGGAATATGGCGACTGGCATATTTTCTACCGGGACAATTTTTTTCATGACGTACAGCTTGACGCCCATTTCTCGGGGTTGCTCTACACCATTTCATCATTATTTTCCCTTAATCCGGATTTGACTCCTGACAGCTTCAGCATACTGACACCGGCTCCCGGCGATTTGCCGGTGGAAGAGCCGGATGATGACATGCTGATGGCGAAGGCGTCAGGAATGTCAGGAGGCGTTCGCTATGGCCCAGACGGCAGTGGGGGATCTGGTTGTTAATCTTGACGTTAACTCGTCAAAATTTAACGAGCAGATCACTCATATTAACCGGTAGTTTAAACGAACAGGTGATGCGGCTAATGATACGGAGTTACGTATCCGGCAGGCGTTCTCACGTCAGGAAATTGCGGCAAAAAAAGCTGGCCTTTCTGTGGGGCAGTACTCGAATGCGATGCGTATGCTGCCTGCACAGTTTACGGATGTCGCGACGCAGCTGGCGGGTGGGCAGAGTCCGTGGCTTATCCTTCTGCAACAGGGCGGGCAGGTTAAGGACTCATTTGGCGGGATTATTCCCACGTTCCGTGCGTTGCTGGGGTCCGTATCGCCTTTGATGGTTGGTGTCGGCGCGCTGTCCGCTGCTACCGGCGCACTTTTTTACGCGTGGTATCAGGGATCGTCCACACTTTCAGATTTCAATAAAACACTTGTTCTTTCCGGTAATTCGGCAGGGCTTACCGCTGACCGGATGCTGGTGCTGGCAAGGAACGGACAGAGCGCCGGGCTGACGTTTAACCAGACGAACGAGGCGCTGACGGAACTGATCAACGCAGGAGTGCGCGCCGGGGCGAATTTCGATGATATGAGTCAGTCCGTTGCCCGGTTTACCCAGGCGTCTGGCGTTCCTGTTGATAAAGTGGCGGCGGCATTCGGCAAGCTGACAAGTGACCCGACGTCCGGCCTCATCGCGATGGCGCAGCAGTTCCACAACGTTACAGCAGAGCAGATTGCGTATGTCGCGCAGTTGCAGCGCGCCGGGGATGAAGCCGCTGCGTTACAGGCGGCAAACGATGCAGCAACAAACGGGTTCAATGAGCAGACAAAATCCCTGCGCGACAATATGGGGACAATTGAGTCGGCTGCCGATTCACTTAAGCGTGCTTTTAAATCGATGTGGGACGCGGCACTGGATATCGGGCGCCCGGATACCGCACAGGAGATGGTCCGTAAGGCAGAGGCTGCGTTTAAACGCGCGGATGAGATCTGGAATCTGCGAAAAAATGACGGCTACGTTAATGATGAGGCGCGCGCCCGGTACTGGACTGACAGGGAGACAGCCCGGCTGGCGCTGGACATGGCGCAACAGCAGGCGGGCATTGCAAAAGCGAATGAGGAAAATGCTTCCCGTGAAGCTGCCGCGGAATCTGATCGGCAGAAATACGCCGCGCAGGCGCAGTCAAATTACGCCAGAACGCAGTCCGCGCTTGAGAAGTACACGGCCAGGCAAAACGAGCTTAATAAGGCGCTGAAAGAAGGGCGTATCCTCCAGGCTGACTACAACATCAATATGTCAGCCGCGAAAAAGGAGTACGAAGACTCCCTGAAAAAACCGCCAAAAACACCGGCGGTCAGAACACAGTCCGGAGTGAGGGCAACTGATACAGGCAATGCCCTGACGCTTGAGTTGCAGTCGCAACTGAAGACCCTTCAGGATCACAAAGGCATAAATGACACAATCAGCCAGCAGCGGCAGGATCTCTGGAAGCAACAGTCACGTTTTTCAGTGCTTGAGGAAGCATCCCGTCAACGCGCCCTCACTGCTGAGGAAAAATCCCTGCTCGCAAGCAAAGATGAAGTGCTGGCCCGTGCAGAAATTAACGCACGGCTTGGCGATCAGATTGTTGCACAGCAGCGCCTTAATACTCTTGCAGATCAGGCTGAAAAATTTTCTCAGCAACAGGCGGCACGGCAGGCAGGGATCGCCGCTCAGTCTCAGGGGCTCTCTGCACGTCAGGCTGAACGTGAGGTGGCGTTACAAAAACTGCGGGAGGCATACGGTACAAATCCGCAGGCTCTGCAGCAGGTGCTTACGGCGCAACAGGTCACTTATGATGCTGAAGATGCCCTGCGTTCAGACTGGCTTGCCGGGGCCAGGCAAGGCTGGGCTGAGTATCAGGATGCGGCCACGAACGTATTTTCTTCAGTGCAGCAGATATCTCAGTCCACCTTTGGCGGGCTTGCGAATCAGCTGACACAATGGCAGACCTCCGGGAAAGCAAGCATGAAAGAATTCACGTCATCGACGCTGAAAATGATTGCATCAGTCATTAATCAACTGATGGTGGCTTATGTCATTCAGAGTGCTATGGGCTGGGTTGGTGGTGGAACAAAAGCCCCCGCGTCAGGGCAGTCGTTCGCCGTACCTTCCTATCGTCCCGCGACTTTTGATGGCGGCGGCTTTACCGGGCATGGCGGTAAATATGATCCCGCTGGCATTGTGCATCGCGGGGAATTCGTCTTCACCAAAGAGTCTACCAGTCGCATTGGTGTCGCCAACCTTTATCGTTTTATGCGTGGGTATGCCACAGGCGGGCTCGTTGGTTCCGGTAATGTGCCGGTTCCTGCACCGGGTGGTATCAGCGTTTATGCCCCGGTCAGCATCAGTCAGCAGAACGCTGGTGGAGAAGTCAGCCAGGCCAGTACCGCCGGAACGGCACGCCAGCTTCAGGGGATTGTCCAGCAGGCTATCACTGATCGCCTGAAAAAGGAGATTAGTCCGGGTGGATTACTTTACTCCAGGGGGTAACGGTGACAGATACGTTTAACTGGCGTACGCGCAAAACGGCTCAGGGGACTGAAAATGTCCGTACGCTTCAGGCTCAGTTCGGCGACGGATATAAACAGATCGCCGGAATGGGGATCAATGATAAGTCCGAAACATGGAATCTTGACTGGACGGGTACGCGAAGTGATGCCGCGGTGCTACGTGCGTTTCTTATGTCCCATGTCACAACGTCTTTCTGGTGGACAAATCCCTGGGGGGAGAAAAAGCTCTACCGGGTGAAAGCTGATTCATTCAGTGTTTCGTTCCCTTCCGGGAAAAAAGCGACAGTGGCATTCACTTTCGAGCAGGCGTTTGCACCTTAATTTCTCCGTCTCCGGTTAACAGCTGCCTCAGGGCAGCTTTTTTTGTGGTGAATTTATGAGCTTTACCAGTGATATACAACAGCTTGAGCCCGGAAGTCTCATACAGCTTATTGAGATTGACGGTACTGATTTTGGTATGGATGAAATCCTTCGTTTTCATGCTCACAATATCCAGGAAGAGGGCTGGGCGTCGTTCGCTGCTGATAATCTTCCTGCCATCATCTGGCAGGGTAAGCAATATGACCCGTATCCGTATGAGCTTAAAGGTATGGAGCTTTCGAGTACGGGATCGCAGCCGACACCCACGCTTTCAGTCGGCAACGTCGGCAACTATGTGACAGCACTGTGTCTTGAGTATGACGACATGGTTAAGGCGAAAGTGAAGATCCACACCACGCTGGCAAAATACCTTGATGCGGCTAACTGGGTTAGCGGCAACCCGAATGCGAGCCCGGCTGACGAGCGGGTACAGCTTTTCTATGTGAATGCGAAAACGGCCGAAACACGCGTTCAGGTTGATTTTGAACTGTGTTCACCTTTCGACATTCAGAGCCTTCAGCTACCCACCAGGCAGATCACTCCGGTCTGCACCTGGTGTCTTCGTGGCTGGTATCGCAGCGGGACTGGTTGTGACTACAACGGGACGAAGTATTTTACCAAAGATGGTACGCCAACCGACGATCCGTCGAAAGATGTCTGCGGCGGACGGCGGCGGGATTGTCAGGATCGGCATGGTTCCGATGCCCCTTTGCCGTTCGGTGGCTTTCCGGCGGCTAACCTGCAGGGGAAATAATGATGCGTGAAAAACTGATGGATGCCATCCGGCAGCATGTCGCTGCGGAATATCCGAAAGAAGCCTGCGGGGTGATTATTCAGTCTGGTCGTGCGCAGACGTTTATCCCCTGTCGCAATATTGCCGACAACCCGGAAGAAATGTTTACGCTTTCTCCTGAAGACAGAATGGCTGCCGGGGAACTGGGCGACATCATTATGATTGTTCACTCACATCCTGACGTGGTGCAACTGGTGCCGTCAGAAATGGACCGAATTCAGTGTGACTGGTCCGGTATTGAGTGGGGGATCATGTCGTGGCCGGACGGTGATTTTTGCACAATCTCTCCGCGGGAAGAGCGGGATTACGTCGGGCGTCAGTGGGTGCTCGGCTATGCGGACTGCTGGTCGCTTATCCGGGAGTATTATCAGCGTGAGTTTACTCTCTCGCTGGGGGACTACTCGGTGCCGTACGCGTGGTGGGAAGGTGGAAAAGAACACCTGTACGACGATAACTGGCAGCAGGAGGGTTTTGTCGAGGTTGAGCCCCGTAATATGCGACCCGGCGATATTATCATGATGCGCGTTCAGGCGCCGGTCACTAACCACGCTGCGGTATATCTTGGCGACAACATCATTCTCCATCATATGTTCGGGCATCTGTCATCGCGTACGCCATATGGCAAATATTACCGCGACAGAACGGTGCGGGTGGTAAGGCATAAGGAGCTTACGGATGCTGAAAACGCTGATTCTTGACGGCAGGATGGCGAAGAAATTTGGCAAACGGCATCAGTATCACGTCGCTGATCTTCGTGAAATGCTGAGGGCGATGTGTTCACAGGTGCCGGGATTTAAAAAATACGTGTCAGAAGCGCATATGAAGGGGATTCGTTTCGCCTTTTTCAACGGGAAAAGCAATATCGGACTGGAAGAGTTCGATATGACGCGGGGCGGCGATACCTACCGCATCATGCCCATCATTGAGGGGGCAAAAAATGCCGGGGTGCTTCAGATAGTCATCGGTGCCGTAGCGCTGGTTGCTGCTTTTTTTACCGCCGGTGCCAGTCTTGCTGCGTGGGGGGCGGCAATGAGTGCGGGTGCAATAACCGCCACAACGGTACTGACCGGCATTGGCGTTTCAATGATGCTGGGTGGCGTGGTTCAGTTACTCACCCCGCAGCCATCGTTTAATACTGGTGCTTCTTCCAGTACGGATAATAAACCCAACTATGCGTTTGGCGCGCCGGTCAATACGGTGGCTATGGGTTATCCCGTTCCTGTTCTCTACGGGGAGCGCGAAATTGGCGGGGCCATTATCAGCGCCGGTATGTATTCAGGCGATCAACAATAAGTTGACATCTATCAACCTCCGGGCGCTTCTGGCGCCCTTTTTTGTGAGTGAAATATGCGACTCCTTGAAGGTGAAACCATTATCCACGGCGCTAAAGGCGGCGGCGGTAAAGCGCATACGCCAGTAGAGCAACCTGACGATCTGCTGTCGGTGGCAAAACTGAAAATGCTGGTGGCACTGTCAGAAGGTGAAATTCAGGGTGACCTGACTGCCCAGCAGATTTTCCTCAATGACACACCGCTGGCAAATGACAGCGGTGAATACAATTTCAAAGGCGTGAAATGGGAGTACCGTAAAGGCACTCAGGATCAGACCTACATCGCTGGCATGCCGGAAGTGGATAACGAGCTTGCCGTGGGCGTAACGGTCACCACCACTGCGCCGTGGACGAGGCAATTCACTAATCTGTCCCTTGATGCGATCCGCATAAAACTGAGTCTGCCCGTTCAGTATCTGTATAAAGATAATGGCGATATGGTAGGAACAGTCACGGAATACGCTATCGACTTATCAACGGACGGCGCGGCCTGGCAGACGGTCGTGAACGGCAAATTCGATGGTAAAACCACAACAGAATACCAGCGTGATCACCGCATAGACTTACCGGGCGCTGTAACCGGCTGGTCTGTCCGGGTAAGACGTATCACGGCAGATGCCAGCGGCTCTAACTCAAAACTGGTTAATGCCTTTAAAGTCTTTTCTTTTGCAGAGGTGATAGACAGTAAACTTCGCTATCCCAATACAGCGCTGTTATATGTTGAAGTGGACAGCAGCCAGTTTAACGGCAGCGCGCCGAAAGTCACCTGCAGGCCAAAGGGTAAGCTGATTAAGGTGCCGGATAATTATGATCCTGCAACGCGTACCTACTCCGGGTCGTGGTCCGGCGGTTTCAAAATGGCTTATTCAAATAACCCCGCATGGGTTTTCTATGATCTGGTGCTGGATGAAATCTATGGTATGGGTACGCGCGTTGACGCATCCATGGTGGATAAGTGGGAACTGTATTCTATTGCTCAGTATTGCGATGAAAAAGTTTCAGACGGAGCAGGGGGAACAGAGCCACGGTTTACCTGTAACGTGTTCATCCAGAACCAGCAGGATGCTTATCAGGTCCTGCGCGATCTGGCCGCTGTGTTTCGCGGGATCACCTTCTGGGGTAATGAAAAAGTTTACGTTCAGGCTGATGTCCCGCAAACTGATGTTGACTGGGTTTATAACGCCTCCAATGTCATTGATGGCCTGTTCACTTATGCTGGTGGGTCTTATAAGAACCGCTACAGCTCCTGTCTTGTTTCCTGGTCCGATCCGCAGAATCACTACAGCGATACTGTAGAAGGTGTCTACGATTCAGAGCTTGTTGAGCGGTATGATGTGCGGCAGACAACGCTGACCGCAATTGGCTGCACGTCACAGAGCGAAGCACACCGCCGCGGGCGCTGGGTTCTGCTTTCAAACGCGAAGGATGGCACGGTGTCGTTTGGCGTAGGACTCGACGGGTACATTCCGTTGCCTGCGGAAATCATTGGTGTGGCCGACCCGTTCCGCGCCGGTAAGCAAAATGGTGGTCGCATCAGTGCGGTGAATGATCGCCAGGTAACACTTGATCGCGCAATTGACTATGCAGTAAACGATCGGCTGGTTGTTAACCTGCCAGACGGTAAAGCACAGACCCGGACAATCAGTGCCGTGAGCGCGGATAAAAAGACAGTAACGGTTGCCACGGCATTCAGCCAGCCGCCTGCTGCTGGTGCTGTCTGGGCAATTGACAGCGATAACCTGGCTATCCAGTATTTCCGGGTCACATCGATCGCGGCCAATGACGACAGCAACGGTGGTTTCACCATCACTGCCGTACAGCACGACCCCAATAAATACCGTTACATTGACGATGGTGTGCGCATTGAATCGCCGCCGGTTACGGTCACCCCGATTAATGTACTGGAATCCCCGAAAAATATCGTGATTACCGAGAGTGATCATGTGTCTCAGGGGCTGTCTGTTGCAAGCCTGGATGTCTCATGGGGCAAAGTGGATGGCGCCATTCGATACATGGCGCAGTGGCGTAAGGATAATGGGGACTGGATTAATGTTCCGGTCACCAGCGCACAGGGATTCTCCGTTCAGGGCATTTATACGGGCAGTTATGATGTGCGTGTGCGGGCGCTGAACGCGCAGGAAACGTCCTCTCCATGGGGTTATGCTGATACAACATACCTTTCCGGTAAAGCCGGTAAGCCAGGAACACCGACTAACCTGATTGCATCCGATGATGTTGTCTGGAATATCGATCTGACCTGGGCCTTCCCGGACGGGGCCGGGGATACGGCGTACACTGAGTTGCAGCGTTCGACGACCGACGATCTCGCAAATCCAGAGTTGCTCACGCTGGTTCCTTATCCCGCTGCGCGCTATCAGCATGGGCCAATGCCTGCCGGTGTGCGCCAGTGGTATCGTGCGCGTCTTGTCGACCGAATCGGTAACACTGGTGACTGGACGGAATGGGTCATGGGGACATCCTCCATTGATGTCAGCGACATAGCCAATGACATTCTTGAGGACATGAAGGAATCAGACACGTTCAAAGACCTGATCGAGAGTGCCGTGGACAGCAATGAAAAAATTGCTGGCATGGCTGATGACATTCAACAGCAGGCCGATGAACTGGAGCGGCAGGCGACAGAGATTCAGGAGAATGCCGACGGGCTGGCGCAGGCTGCGGTGAAAATCGATGAGATGTCGGTATCTATGGACGGTATTACCGGCGGCGTCAAAAACTCATCCATTGCCGTTATACAGAACAGCATTGCGCAGGTAACAAGCAGACGTTCACAGACAGTGACGAATGTCGGTAACAGCGCCAGCATTGATCGTGTTGACACGACAATTGCCGATGCCAGCCAGGCCGTTGCCCGCGCTTTGACGACACTGGATTCATCTGCCGGGGGTAATGTATCCAATGTGACAGATCTGGCCGAAACGCTGGCGGATTTTTCGCAGGCGTCAGCAACGAAGATCAACTCCCTGACTGTGACAGTTAACGGGCAGACTGCGGCAATTAACCAGACTGCTCAGGCGGTAGCTGATGTAAATGGCAATCTTAGTGCGATGTATAACATTAAAGTTGCTGTTGATTCCAATGGTCGCCAGTACGCAGCGGGAATGGGGATTGGGGTTGAAAACACGCCTTCCGGCATGCAGTCACAGGTACTGTTCCTTGCAGATCGGTTTGCTGTTATGGCGCAGGCCGGTGGCACAGTATCGCTGCCGTTCGTTATCCAGAACGGCCAGACGTTCATCCGGGACACCTTTATTCAGGACGCCACGATCACCCGCGCAAAACTGGCTGAAACAATCAGTTCGGTTAACTACGTTCAGGGGCAGGCTGGCCTGTCAATAAACTTCAGAACCGGGACACTTGAAAACTATGGTTCTACTTCCGGTGAAGGGGCAATGAAGCAAACAAACCAGACGATCAGTGTGAAGGATGCAAATAACGTTCTTCGTGTGCAAATTGGTAGAATTACGGGGGGCTGGTAATGGCTATATACGGTGCTCAAACATGGGACGAACAAGGGGTATCCAATAATAAAGGGATTACTCCATTTAATGCGCAAATGCAGATTGCGCTTTCTGCAAATCAGACAGGGTCATGGACAATACAAAACCCTTACGGCGCACCGGTTGGATTTATATTTATTCCTACCGGAAGCAAAGAGCTTAATACTAATGAGGTGAACAGAAGCATTACAGTAAGTGGCAATACAGTTACCGTATCTTCAACTGGTGAAGCTTATGGGAACTACTCCAGCAGAGCAGGGACACTGTTTATTACATTGTTAGGGGGGGGTTAATGGCATATGGTGCATATTTTTACTCAGGATCGCTTGGATGGGTAACACCAGATATGACACCGATGCACTTTGACAAGAAAATAACAACCACTGTAATGATGGAAAGTGGGGCTATTGGTGCATGGGTTAGCACTGGAATTGCATCTTCTGTTGTTATGATTCCATTCGTACAGGTTGAGGGGGCTAACTCGAATGTAACCATAGAAACTGTCGTAAGAAACGGGGTCTGGCAAATAGAATTTGGTCGGGGATCTGGTACGACTCCGGTAGCAACTTTTACTGCAAGGATTTATATATTTAGGACAGTTGTTCCTCAACCACTTCCAGATTGGGGAATTGCGATTTTTAACTCATCCGGGCAATGTATACTAACGCATGAGACAAACCCACTTCGCATAACAGAAAGCCTGATTTTACAAAAAGGCGCACTTAATGTACCCGCACAAACCAAAACATACCAAAACAAGAGCATGGCTGTTTATCCCAGCTCCACTGGTTATACTGCGGGTACAATTAATTCTGGAGGAAGTGGACCACCGTTAGTAGTTCAGGCATGGAGTGCATATTGTGCTCAGAAAAAGGGTAACGACACACTTATTACTCCTGCATATGTTAAAGGCACATCAGGAGCAATAAATTATTATTTTTCTCCATCAATTATGACTTATGTTATTGACACCTCTTTTTATGATTAAAACTTACAATCTCCAGGGCTTAATTTACTGGCTGGAATGAACTTTCCTCCAAACGGTTCGCCTGCTCTGACGTATGTATTTCCGTTCTCTTTCTTAATTGAATAAACGATGACATTAACATAATTCCCAGCTCCCGTACTGGCTTTTGCAGTGCATAGTGGAGTTGAGGAATTAGAGCATCCTGACGTGAGAAAAATTGATGCTGCGGTGATTACGGATAACAGTTTTTTCATGTCAATTCCTTTTAGTTGTTGTGGTCGGATTGTAACCGATCGAAATCCCAATACTCAAATAAAAAGACCACTAGAAATGGTGGTCTTTTTTTCTGACACCAGAATAAAGAGGGAATTATGATTTATAACGTAGGAACCATTTATGTTAGCGGTAATAACGCCACCGGCACAGGCACGAACTGGACCGCGCCAGCCAGCCAGATTCGCGTGGGTCAGACTATCATTGTGCTGTCTAACCCTGTCCAGATGTTCCAGATTACGACAATTAATAGCGCCACTTCCCTGACGGTTACGCCAGCTGCGTCACCGGCACTCAGTGGGCAGAAATACGGTATTCTGGTATCAGACAATCTGTCTGTTGACGGGCTGGCGCAGAGTATTTCCCAGTTGATTAACGAATATGATGAGAATATCAGCGCATGGGAGGCTTTTGCTTTAACGAGCGCTAACCAGACGATCAATGTCACCATAAATGGCACACCTGTTTCTATTCCTGCCCTGGGTAAACTTGTACAGAAAGGGGGAAACGGTGCAGTTCCTGTTAATCAGGGTGGCACCGGCGCAACCACTGCTGAAGACGCTCGCACAAACCTCGGTTTAG
>NZ_JAOWGM010000025.1:0-106925 GCF_030333125.1 Citrobacter sp. CK206 | reverse complement strand
CAATAACCCGGGCATGAAGGACTTCTGCGGGTAGTTCAGAAGGGGTGACAAAAGAAAAACTCCACTCGCCATAAGGCAGCGTCCAGTCGCCGCTGGCGGCCTGTTTTGACTGCAAAGGTTCAGGTTTCTGTGGGCTGCAGCCAGTGATTGACAGTAATAGTGTAAGTGTCAGTACGTAATGCCTTTTCATCGTTTTTTTCCGTCCATGTTGTAAATCGTTCTTAGCCAGTTCTCGTCCGGCCGGTTCACAAAACTGATGGTTTCGCAGGCTGAAGCGCCACCCTGTAATTCCCCGTTCTGTCTGAGATCTACGGCGTTCCAGTGGGCTGAGCAGTGGATATAGTTTTGGGCAATCAAATCCATGTCTTCTGGTGAAAAACCGTTGACGGCTGCATGCCGGCGAGCTGCTTTTCCCATCTCACGGGCATGTTCGCAGAACGGTTTCAGTTCGTCAGGCAGCGCGTGTCCTCTGGTTTTGTCTACGTCAGCAAACAACGCCCCAGCTTCGACTGCGGCATCGACCATTACCCGTAGTGCAACCTTCGACCAGTCATAGCTGACCGTGCGATGGCGCAACGTCAGCGCGGCAAAGGTGCGTTTTTGCTGCTGGCTGTAGCGATCCGCTGGTGCTAAATCGTCCTGCCATGCTTCCGGGGTGATCGCATTGGTACGAATGACGGGCATGATGGCCGGCGAATGCTCCAGCATACGCAGCTGCGCCATTGTCTGCCGGTAAACGTGAGATTGCGCGCTTGGTTGATTATGAGGCAGGGTTTCCACCAGCGGACGGGTGAGAAAGAGGTCTTCCCGCAGCTGCGGCAGATATCCGCCGCCGATATCGGAATGGGCGCCGGGAAGCGACAGCTCCGGCCAGGCTGGGGCAACGCTGTTAAGAGCGAAGTTATAGCGGCACTCGTGTTGGGCGATAATGTGAAACACCTTTTGCGCCACGCCGGGGCGCAGGCGGATGTTGACGTTACCGGTATTTGCGCTGTGAGGATTAAGGCCGTTTGCCACCGTACCCACTGCCGCCACGGTGTCCATAATGCCGAGAAAGCGGGTTTTGCCCGATGATGCACCGCTATAGCTCACTTTGCCCATGCCTGCCGAAATTGCATTGGCAATAGCGGGATCTGCTGACTGGACGCGGTTGGCAAAGTGGCGGGCAGCGGCTGCACCGCGACTGAAACCGAAGATATCAAACAGCAGGGTATCGACAACATACTTACCGTTTAAACGAGATCGTGTTTTCTTTATCCCGGCTTCAAGTTGCGCCACCGCATCGTCAGTTTTGGCGATTATCCCGGTTTCTGCGGTGCCCAGCCCCAGGCCTATCGGGTTATCAGGCTCGCCAGCGCGGGTGCCAATGCCCTCAACATAGACAGCACCTTGAATATAGTTACCATCAGTTTGAAAGTTTTGCTCATATAACTCATTCAACCAGTGAATGTTCGTGTAATACCCCAGATAACTACCCGCCCCAATCCCGCTAATCCCCATCTTCTCCGATGCATTCTTGGAGAGAATGGTTGCCGCATCCGGGCTGTTGATATCAAAGTGCTGCGCCGTTAGCGCCTCAAGCATGTTCCGGGTATTCACCGCGTTATTACCCGTGCCATCAAAGAATACCCCCAGCACCAGCGTTACCTTACGCTCCGGCGGCTCTTTGAGAAGCGTGACCTTCTGCATCACCGGGAAAAGACGACCATAATTCTCCGGCGTCAGCAGGTAATCGAATTCGGTACCGGCGATGAGATGACGACTCAGAATATAATCGTAATCCACCGATATATATTCATAGTGCATATCGTTCATTTTAGCTAACTGATTAACAGATCGTATTGTTGCACCGCGAAGTTCGATAAGATAAAACTTTTCCATGTGTCCGTGTTTATTAGTACGGTAAATATCAAACGTCAGTTTTAGACGTTCATTATTATTAATGGCGTTATTGAGTAATGGAGAGCTTTTATCCAGGAGTTTGCAAAATTGCAGAACGTGGTGATGGATACGTCCGTTAACGCCGTCCACTGCCTGCGTCAGGCTGAAGACAAAGATTTCATTTTCGTGTCCCAGCTGATAGCGGTTACCAACAGAGTCCTGTGAACCACAACCTGCAGAAATCTTTCCCTGAATATCACCCTCCAGCGTTAAATAAATAATGTTACTCATTTGCTTTCCTGAGTGGGGTGTTTAATCAGGAATAAGCCTAATGATAAAACTGAGGTGTTAACCTGTTATTAATCAAATTAAACGGAAAAAGTGGCCATTATTTAAACGTAAAAGGAATAACTAACATGTTAAATTATAGTGAGTACGGAAAGAAGTATCTTATTATCAGCGTAGTCATATGCAAAAAATCCCCAGCAATGTATGCCGGGGATTTGTGTCTACAAATTAAAGTGTATGCTCAGTACGGGCGATGATATCGTCCTGCGCATCCGGCGATAGCGCGGTAAAGAAGGCGGAATAACCGGCCACCCTGACCACCAGATCGCGATACTGATCCGGGTGCTTCTTCGCGTCCAGCAGCGTTTCGCGCGACACGATGTTGTACTGAATATGCCAGCCTTTATGCACTTCGAAGAAAGTGCGCAGCAGTATCATCAGCTTCTGCTTGTCGGATTCGTTCTCCAGCGTCGCCGGGTTCAGCTTCTGGTTGAGCAACACGCCGCCGAGAATTGAGCCGGTAGGCAGTTTGCCGACGGAGCCAATAACCGCCGTTGGACCGAGATGGTCAGTACCGGAAGCCGGGCTTGCCCCTTCCGCCAGCGTGGTATGCGCTTTACGGCCATCCGGCGTCGCCATCGTTGCCGCGCCAAACGGTACGTTTGCAGAGATGGACGAGGTTCCGGCGTAATAGTTGCCGCCGGTCGGGCCGCGACCGTAACGCGGGTTGTGATACTGCTTCAGCTCGTCGATATAGGTCTGATAAGCGCGGGCCAGCAGGGTATCGACGGTGTCATCGTCGTTACCGTATTTTGGCGCGCCGTTGATCAGTCGCTGGCGTAACTGTTCATGAGTGAGGTCTTCAAAGTCATCGGCCAGTGCGGCGGCAAGCTGCTGTTGGCCGATAGCCCCCTGTTCAAAGACCAGCTTTTTCACCGCCGCCAGGCTGTTGCCGAGGTTAGCGATACCGACCTGCAAACCGGAAACCCAGTCATATTTCGCGCCGCCTTGCTTGATGCTCTTCGCGCGTTCGATGCAATCATCCACCAGCGCCGAGCAGAGAATGTCATGGACGTTCTCTTCCAGCATGGTGTCAACAACGTACTCGATTTCGATCGATTTGCGCGTGTAGTAGCGAATCTGCGTATCCCAGGCGTCCATCACTTCATCGAAGCTGGTGAAGTTACCGGCGGAGAGCGCCTTTTCCTGCGGCAGGAAGACCTTACCGCTGGTGGCGTCGCGACCGCCTTCCAGCGCTGCCAGCATCACGCGGGCAAAGTTAATGAAGCTCATGCCGGTGCAGCGGTAGCCCCATTTGCCACCCACGGCGGTTTCGATACAGCCGATGGCCGCGTAGTCGTAAGCGTCTTGTGGGTCGATACCGAGTTTAATAAATTCCGGGATAACGATTTCGTCGTTATTGAACGCGGGCATCCCAAAGCCGCAGCGAATAACCTGCACGCAGGCATCGAGGAAGTCGTTGCTCATTCCGGCGTGATAGCGCACGCTGAGGTTCGGCTGGGTGGAACGCAGGCGGCCGCAGGACTCCAGAATAGCGTAAGAGAGCGGATTGACCGCATCCACCGGCTGACCGTTGACCAGACTCTGACCGCCAATGGTGACGTTCTGATACAGCGGGCTGCCCGCAGAGGCTTTGGAGTGAGAGCCGGAGCGGATCTTGTTCACTTCCAGCAGCTTCAGCCAGCAGCTGTGCAGCAGTTCAATCGCGTGTTCGCGATCCAGCGTCTGGTTTTGCTCTACATCACGACGGTAATACGGCCAGAGATACTGGTCCATACGTCCAAACGAGACGGAGTGGCCGTTAGACTCGATTTGCAAAATCAGCTGGATGAAATAGCACAGTTGCAGCGCCTGCCAGAACGTCTGCGGCGGCTGATGGGCGATGAGATCGCAGTTCTCCGCCATCGCCAGCAGTTCGTCACGGCGGCTTTCACGGCTTTCTGTCGCCGCCATCTGACGCGCCAGGTCGGCAAAACGTTTGATGTGCAGGCTGACCGCCTCCAGTACGATATCAATCGCTTTCAGGAACTGCTCGCCGTGCAGGTCTTCCAGTACGGTCAGGTTAATGCGCGAACGGCGTTCCGCCACCTTGTCACGCAGACCATCAAGACCTTTTTCCAGCAGCAGCGGGAAGTTTACCGCCAGATGCGCGTCGCCGGAGGTCATGTTGCCCTCGGCTTTAATGATGCCGGTTTCCAGCAGACCTTTTTGCTCATCGGTAAACATGCCGTAGCAGCGGTCCTGTACCGTCTGACCACGCCACCACGGGCACACGGCGTGTAAAACGCGTTTGTTCTCTTCGCTGACCGCAAAACCGGCGCCAGGGCGATCGGCCAGATCGTCGATCTCTTTTTCAATCCACGAGACGGTGTATTCCGGGAAGATCGGCGCGGCGCGCACTTCGCTTGCCTGGTTGCCGATAATCAGTTCGTCATGTTTGATCCAGATAGTGCGTTCCGCCAGATGGTGCGCCAGCGCCAGTGCGCGACGAACCGGAATCGGCTTATCCAGATGTTGCTGATACATCTCGGTGTAGTGCTGCGCGCGCTCCGTACATACGGGCGGCTTCACAATGTGCACCAGCGCGGTTTTATGCGCTTTGATGCGGTCGCTGAGCGTATCCAGTTTCAGTGTGGTCATGGGATTATCCTCGTAAAGTCGCGGTTAAACCTTTGCTGCTGGCGTACTGCTGCGCAAAATCAAGCAACGCGGGCGCATCAAGTGGTTTGTCCGGGGCATAGTAGGGCTGACTGAGTAAGTGGTATTTATTGATGCCCAGCGTGTGATAGGGCAGAAAATGGATCTCACCGACGTGCAGTTCGTCGGCGGCAAAATCGGTAATGGCTTTGATCGCCTCTTCATCGGCGTTAAAACCCTGAATGAGCGGCACGCGGATGATCATTTTTTTACCGGCGGCAGCGAGCTTTTTCAGGTTTTCCAGTACGCGAGAAGCGCTGCCATCGGTCCACTGCTTAAACGGCGCCTCGGCAACGTGTTTTAAATCGGCGAGGAACAGATCGACATTCGGCAGGGACGGTTCGATATATTTCCACGGTACGTGCAGACAGGTTTCGACCGCGGTATGGATACCCGCATCATGGCTGGCTTTGAACAACGCGGCGGCCAGTTCCGGCTGCATAAAGGGCTCGCCGCCGGAGAGCGTTATACCGCCGCCGCTGCGATCGTAAAACGGCTTGTCGCGCAGTACGGTGTCCATGATCTCTTCCACGCGCTTTGTTTCGCCGCAGACGGTTAACGCCTGAGTAGGGCAGCAGTGGGTGAGGGCATCCATATGCGCATCGGTCAGTTTTTCGCGATGAATAAGCAGGCCGTTCAGCGCGCGTTCGATCACCTCTGGCGCGGCTTGCGCGCACAGCGTGCACCCGTCAAGGCACAGGCGCGCATCGTATAAGAGATCTCTGGCGCGTGCGCGGCTTTCCGGGTTCTGGCACCAGCGGCAGCCCAGCGAGCAGCCTTTCAGGAAGACAACGGTGCGAATGCCGGGGCCATCATGGGTAGAATAGCGCTGAATATTGAAAATCATAAACGGCCTCTCTTTCTTTCGTATAAAGATTAAATAACTTTCGAATGAAAGTTATGTTGATGCAGGTCAACTCTCAGAGAGGTTTTGTCGTGATAGTCTTAAACTATGCAAAATCTCACAGTTTGAGGAATGGTTATGGAACTCTATCTGGATACGTCTGACGTTGAGGCCGTGAAATCGCTGGCGCGTATATTCCCGCTGGCAGGAGTGACGACGAATCCGAGTATCGTGGCGGCAGGTAAAAAACCGTTGGAGGTGTTACTCCCGGAATTGCACGACGCGATGGGCGGGCAGGGGCGTTTATTCGCTCAGGTGATGGCGAGCACGGCGCAAGGAATGGTCAGCGATGCGCGTAAGCTGCAGGCGATTATTCCTGATATCGTGGTAAAAGTGCCGGTTACAGCCGAAGGACTGGCAGCGATTCAATTGTTGAAAGCGGAAGGTATTCCGACGCTGGGGACGGCGGTTTACGGCGCGGCGCAGGGACTGTTATCCGCGCTGGCGGGTGCCGACTACGTTGCGCCTTACGTTAACCGCGTGGACGCACAGGGCGGGAACGGTATTCAGACGGTTAATGATTTGCAGCAGCTACTGAAAATGCACGCCCCGCACGCCAAAGTGCTGGCGGCCAGTTTTAAAACGCCGCGTCAGGCGCTGGACTGCCTGTTGGCCGGGTGTGAATCCATCACCCTGCCGCTGGATGTCGCGCAGCAGCTTATCAGTTACCCGGCTGTTGATGCCGCAGTAGCGAAGTTTGAGCACGACTGGCAGGGCGCGTTCGGACGAACGTCGCTTTGAGCGACGCGTAGGCGCCATCTGGCAACATGCCCGGGGCGCTGCGCTTGCCGGGCCTACAAACCATCGTAGGCCGGATAAGGCGTCAGCCGCCATCCGGCACCTGTGCTCCGCACACTTCGCAACCCGGATTGCGCATTAATTTCATTTCGCGGAACTGACAGGTCATCGCGTCGTACATCACAATTTTGCCGGATGCGGGTTGACCGTAATGCGCCAGCAATTTGATGGCTTCCATCGCCTGCAATGAACCGATCACCCCTATCAGCGGCGCCATAACGCCCGCTTCCACGCAGGTGAGGGCGTTCTCGCCAAACAGACGGCTCAGACAGCGGTAGCAGGGTTCGCCTTCCTGCCAGGTAAAGACGGTGATCTGTCCTTCCATACGGATGGCGGCGCCGGAAACCAGCGGCACTTTGGCGGCGAAACATCCGGCATTAAGCTGATTACGGATGGCAACATTGTCAGTACAGTCCAGCACCAGATCGTGCCCGGCGATAAGCGCATTCAGCGCCGGTTCGTCCAGCAGGGCGTTGATCGGTGTAAGGGTGATATAAGGGTTGATGCGCGCCAGCGCCTCGCGCGCCGAATCCACCTTCGGCTGCCCGACGGTGGCATCGCTGTGCAGCGTCTGGCGTTGCAGGTTCGACACTGAAACGGTGTCAAAATCGAGCAGCGTGAGCTGCCCAACGCCCGCGCCCGCGAGGTACTGCGTTGCCGCACACCCGAGCCCACCCAGGCCAACGACCAGCACCCGCGCATCCTTTAGCGCTTCCTGTCCTTCAAAATCGAACCCTCGCAGAATGATTTGCCGGTTGTAGCGCATCATCTCCTGGTCGCTGAGTTCCGCCATTACAGGCCTCCAAACAGCGCGTTAAACGGCTCGACTTCCACCCATTCGCCCGCGTCAACGTTGCCGCGATCGCGTTCCAGCACAATAAAACAGTTACCCATGCTAAAGGAGCTGAAAATATGCGAACCCTGGTGTCCCGTGGTGGTGACTTCCAGTTCGCCGTCAGCCGTGCGTTGCAGAATGCCGCGCTGAAAATCAAGACGGCCCGGCGTTTTCTTCAGCCGTGAAGCGGTACGCACGCGCTGACGCGCTGGCAGACCGCTGGCGATATTGCCGCTAAGTTTCGCCAGCAACGGCTGCACGAGCTGATAGAACGTCAGCGCCGCAGAGACCGGGTTGCCCGGCAGACCGCAGAACCAGCTGTTGCTCAGTTTACCGAAGGCGAACGGTTTGCCAGGTTTAATCGCCAGTTTCCAGAACGCGATTTCCCCCAGCTCTTCAAGGATCGTTTTGGTGTAATCCGCCTCGCCCACTGAAACGCCGCCAGAGCTGATGACCACATCGGCCTGGCTGTCGGCTTCGATAAAGGCGGCGCGTAGCTGCTGCGGGTTATCGCGAATGATCCCGAGATTGATCACCTCGCAGCCTAACTGTTCAAGCATCAAGTGTACGGTTAAGCGGTTGGTGTCATAAATTTGCCCGTCGCCCAGCGGCTGACCCGGCAATTGCAGCTCATCGCCGGTGGAGAACAGCGCCACGCGCACTTTGCGCACGACCTGCGCTTCGGCGATGCCCAGCGAAGCCAGTACCGGCAGTTCTGCGGTGGTCAGGCGAGTCCCCGCCGGGAAAACCACGGCGTCATGGGTGATGTCTTCCCCACGGCGGCGGATGTTTTGTCCGTTACGAACGTCAGCGGTAAAGCGGATGCCTTCGTCGGTTTGCTCCGTCTGTTCCTGCATGACCACCGCCTCACACCCCGCAGGCACCGGCGCGCCGGTCATAATGCGGATACAGGCGCCAGCAGGCCATTCCCCCTGGAACGGTTGCCCGGCAAAGGCTTTCCCCGCCACCGGCAGCGGTTGACCAGCGGTCAGATCCGCCAAACGCACCGCGTAACCGTCCATTGCAGCGTTATCGAATCCCGGAACGTCCAGCGGGGAGACCACATCGTTTGCCAGGATGCGGCCAAAACAGTGAACCAGCGGCAGGGTTTCGAATGCCGTGAGTGGCGTAATGCGCGACAACATCTGGGTGAGCGCCGTTTCAAGCGGCATCAGTCCGGCGGTAAATTCCATGAAAACACTCCTGCGAGGCAAAATCGAATCCGTCTATTATGTCAGAAAATGCGGGCAGGCTGTATGCCACCTCAGACTTAGGGGCTGGCCCTTTACCTTTACATGCCGCCTGCATCTTTCTATATTCAAAAATCGAATCAATAACTCACAACAATTCTGATATTTATAGGGAAAGTTGTGTGCCACCGCTAACGGACGACAAATAATGGGCAAAGCAGTCATTGCTATTCACGGCGGCGCAGGCGCAATTACGCGCGCACAGATGAGCCAGGAGCAGGAACAGCGCTATATTCAGGCGCTGTCGGACATCGTCGAAACAGGACAGAAAATGCTGGAGGCGGGCGAAAGCGCGCTGGATGTGGTGACGGAAGCGGTGCGTTTGCTGGAAGAGTGCCCATTATTTAATGCCGGGATCGGCGCGGTTTACACGCGCGACGCCACCCACGAACTGGATGCCTGCGTCATGGACGGCAATACGCTTAACGCAGGCGCTGTCGCTGGCGTTCGCCATTTACGCAACCCGGTGCTGGCCGCCAGGCTGGTGATGGAGCAAAGCCCGCATGTGCTGATGGTGGGGGACGGGGCGGAAGCGTTTGCGGCTTCCAGGGGGATGGAGCGCGTTTCTGCCGATCTTTTCTCCACGCCTGAGCGCTATGCGCAACTGCTGGCGGCGCGTGACGCCGGAGAAACGGTGCTCGACCATAGCGGCGCGCCGTTGGATGAAACCACCAAAATGGGCACCGTGGGCGCGGTGGCGCGGGATCGGTTTGGTAATCTGGCGGCGGCCACGTCGACGGGCGGCATGACGAATAAACTGCCTGGTCGCGTAGGCGACAGCCCGCTGGTCGGGGCTGGGTGTTACGCCAACAACGCCAGCGCGGCGGTTTCCTGTACCGGAACGGGCGAGGTGTTTATCCGCGCATTGGCGGCCTACGATATTGCCGCGCTGATGGACTACGGCGGACTCAGCCTGGCGGAAGCCTGCGAGCGTGTGGTCATGGAGAAATTGCCTGCGCTGGGCGGCAGCGGTGGGCTGATTGCCGTCGATCACGAAGGCAACGTCGCCCTACCTTTTAACAGCGAAGGCATGTATCGCGCCTGGGGATATGCCGGAGATACGCCAACGACGGGGATCTACCGGGAGTGAGGAGCAACAGGTGCCACACAGTCACGAATTAGACGCCAGCGACGTACTGGCGGTCAAAAATTTGAACATTGCGTTCGAGCAGGAGCAGCAACGCGTCAGCGCGGTGCGCAATGTGTCGTTTCGGCTTCAGCGAGGCGAAACGCTGGCGATTGTCGGCGAATCGGGATCGGGGAAATCCGTTACGGCGTTATCGTTGATGCGCCTGATCGAGCAGGCGGGCGGCGACGTTCACTGCGATCAGATGCTGCTTCGGCGGCGTAATCGCCAGGTCATTGAACTGGGAGAACAAAGCGATGCGCAGATGCAGCGCGTGCGCGGCGCGGATATCGCCATGATCTTTCAGGAGCCGATGACCTCGCTTAACCCGGTATTTACCGTGGGCGAGCAGATTGCCGAGTCCATTCGCCTGCATCAGGGGGCGAGCCGCGAAGAGGCAATGGCGGAAGCTAAACGGATGCTTGACCAGGTGCGTATTCCTGAGTCGCAGGCCATCTTATCGCGTTACCCGCATCAGCTTTCCGGCGGGATGCGCCAGCGGGTGATGATCGCGATGGCGCTGTCGTGCCGCCCGGCGGTGCTGATTGCCGATGAACCGACCACCGCGCTGGACGTCACGATTCAGGCGCAGATCCTGCAACTGATCAAAGTGCTGCAACAGGATATGTCGATGGGGGTGATTTTTATCACCCATGACATGGGCGTGGTGGCCGATATTGCCGATCGCGTCCTGGTGATGTATCAGGGCGAAGCGGTGGAAACCGGCAGCGTTGAGCAAATTTTCCACGCGCCGCAGCACCCTTATACCAAAGCGCTGCTGGCCGCCGTGCCGCAGTTAGGCGAGATGAGCGGACACGATCTGCCGCGCCGCTTTCCGCTGATTTCACTGAACGATCCCGATCGTGTGGAACCGCAAACCGAGCAGGACACGGTGGTGGCAGGCGATCCGATCCTGCAAGTGCGCAACCTGGTGACGCGTTTCCCGCTGCGCAGCGGCATTCTTAACCGCGTGACCCGTGAAGTGCATGCGGTGGAAAACGTCAGCTTTGATCTCTGGCCTGGCGAAACGCTCTCGCTGGTGGGGGAATCCGGCTGCGGTAAATCGACCACCGGGCGGGCGCTGCTGCGGCTGGTGGAGTCGCAGGCTGGCGAAATTACCTTCAACGGGCGGCGGATCGACACGCTTCCTGCCGGTAAGTTACAGCCGCTACGGCGAGATATTCAGTTTATTTTTCAGGACCCTTATGCTTCGCTCGACCCGCGCCAGACGGTGGGTTACTCCATAATGGAACCATTGCGGGTGCATGGTTTGCTGGAAGGCGAGGCGGCCGCGTCGCGGGTGGCGTGGTTGCTTGAGCGCGTAGGATTGCGCCCGGAACATGCGTGGCGTTATCCGCATGAGTTTTCTGGCGGCCAGCGTCAGCGTATATGCATCGCCCGCGCGCTGGCGCTGAATCCAAAAGTGATTATCGCCGATGAGTCAGTCTCCGCGCTGGATGTCTCGATTCGCGGGCAGATCATTAATCTGTTGCTCGATTTGCAGCGGGAAATGGGCATCGCGTATCTGTTTATTTCACACGATATGGCGGTGGTGGAGCGCATCAGCCATCGCGTGGCGGTGATGTATCTGGGGCAGATTGTGGAAATCGGCCCCCGCCGGGCGGTGTTTGAAAATCCGCAGCATCCCTATACCCGTAAATTAATGGCGGCAGTACCGGTGGCCGATCCTTCCCGGCACAGGCCGCAGCGCGTGCTGCTGTCGGACGATATCCCCAGCAACATTCGTAAACGTGGGGAGGAGATCGCGCCCGCTCCATTGCAGTTAGTCGGGCCGGGGCATTATGTCGCGCGCCCGCAGGCAGAAAATGCGTTATCGCGTTTATAACATCTCATAAAACAGGCAGGGTTCAGGAGAATAATATGACAACATTTGTAACCCGTAATTGGCTGGTTGCGCTGGGCGTCGCTTCTGCACTGGCGGCATCTCCGGCGTTTGCTGCTAAAGATGTGGTGGTAGCGGTAGGCTCTAATTTCACCACGCTCGATCCGTACGATGCGAACGACACTTTATCGCAGGCGGTGGCGAAGTCGTTTTATCAGGGGCTGTTTGGTCTTGATAAAGACATGAAGCTAAAAAATGTGCTGGCTGAAAGCTACACCGTTTCCGACGATGGCCTGATCTACACCCTGAAGCTGCGCCAGGGGGTAAAATTCCAGGACGGCACCGACTTTAATGCAGCGGCGGTGAAGGCCAACCTCGATCGCGCGAGCGATCCAGAAAACCATCTCAAACGCTACAACCTGTATAAAAACATCGATAAAACCGAAGCGGTCGATCCGACGACGGTAAAAATTACGCTGAAACAACCGTTCTCGGCGTTTATCAATATTCTGGCGCACCCGGCGACGGCGATGATCTCTCCGGCCGCGCTGGAAAAATACGGTAAGGACATTGGCTTCCATCCGGTCGGCACCGGGCCGTATCAGCTGGATACCTGGAACCAGACTGATTTCGTGAAAGTGAAGAAATTTGCCGATTACTGGCAGAAAGGTTTACCTAAACTGGATACGATCACCTGGCGTCCGGTAACGGACAACAACACCCGCGCGGCAATGCTGCAAACCGGGGAAGCGCAATTTGCGTTCCCGATCCCTTACGAGCAGGCGACAATTCTGGAGAAAAACAAAAATCTACAGTTGGTTGCCAGCCCGTCGATCATGCAGCGTTACATCAGCATGAACGTGACGCAAAAACCGTTCGATAATCCGAAGGTGCGGGAAGCGCTGAACTACGCCATCAACCGTCAGGCGCTGGTCAAAGTGGCCTTTGCCGGTTACGCGACGCCTGCCACGGGCGTGGTGCCGCCAGCCATTGCATATGCGCAGAGCTACGCGCCGTGGCCTTACGATCCGGCGAAAGCGCGCGAACTGCTGAAAGAGGCGGGCTATCCGAATGGGTTTAGCACCACGCTGTGGTCGTCTCATAACCACAGCACCGCGCAGAAAGTGCTGCAATTTACGCAACAGCAGCTGGCGCAGGTCGGTATTAAGGCGCAGGTAACGGCGATGGACGCCGGGCAGCGTGCGGCAGAAGTGGAAGGCAAGGGGCAGAAAGAGAGCGGTGTGAGGATGTTCTACACCGGCTGGTCGGCTTCCACGGGGGAGGCGGACTGGGCGTTGTCACCGCTGTTTGCCTCGCAAAACTGGCCGCCAACGCTGTTCAATACTGCGTTCTACAGCAACAAGCAGGTTGATGACGACTTAGCGGCAGCGCTGAAAACCAACGATCCGCAGGAGAAAGCGCGCCTGTATAAAGAGGCGCAGGACACCCTCTGGAAAGAGTCCCCCTGGATTCCGCTGGTGGTGGAAAAACTGGTCTCAGCCCACAGTAAAAATTTGACGGGTTTCTGGATCATGCCGGACACTGGCTTCAGTTTTGATGACGCGGATTTGCAGTAAGCAACGCGCGCCCGATGGTTTTATCCGGCTTGCCGACGCAGTTCGTTGCAGGTCGGATAAGGGATTTACATCGCCATCCGGCAAAAGGTTTGTAAAGGGAGCCTGATGCTTAATTATGTGCTTAAGCGCCTGCTGGGGTTGATTCCGACTCTGTTTATTGTGGCGGTGCTGGTGTTTTTATTTGTTCATCTGTTGCCTGGCGATCCGGCGCGGCTGATTGCCGGGCCGGAGGCTGACGCGCAGGTGATTGAACTGGTGCGACAGCAGCTTGGTCTCGATCGGCCGTTGCATGTCCAGTTCTGGCATTACATGACTAACGTGTTGCAGGGTGATTTCGGCACGTCGATGGTGTCTCGGCGTCCGGTATCGGCAGAGATTGCCAGCCGCTTTATGCCGACGCTGCGGTTGACCATCACCAGTATGGTATGGGCGGTACTGTTCGGGATGACCGCCGGAATTATCGCCGCCGTCTGGCGTAATCGCTGGCCGGACAGACTCAGCATGACGCTGGCGGTAACCGGGATTTCGTTCCCGGCGTTCGCACTGGGGATGCTGCTGATGCAGATATTCTCCGTTGAGCTGGGGTGGTTGCCGACCGTGGGCGCAGATAGCTGGCAGCACTATATTCTTCCCTCCATCACGCTTGGCGCCGCCGTTGCGGCCGTGATGGCGCGCTTTACCCGAGCGTCGTTTGTGGATGTCCTCAGTGAAGACTATATGCGCACCGCGCGCGCGAAAGGGGTCAGCGAAACCTGGGTGGTGCTGAAACACGGTCTGCGTAACGCCATGATCCCGGTTGTGACCATGATGGGGTTGCAGTTTGGCTTTCTGCTCGGCGGTTCGATTGTCGTCGAGAAGGTCTTCAACTGGCCCGGACTGGGGCGGTTGCTGGTTGATTCAGTGGAAATGCGCGACTACCCGGTGATTCAGGCTGAAGTGCTGCTGTTTTCTCTGGAGTTTATTCTTATCAATTTAGTGGTGGATGTGCTTTATGCCGCCATTAACCCGGCTATCAGGTACAAGTAAGGATGCGATTATTTAACTGGCGCCGTCAGGCGGTTTTAGATGCCATGCCGCTGGTCAAACCCGACCGGGTGCGTACGCCGTGGCATGAATTCTGGCGGCGTTTTCGCCGTCAGCATGTGGCGATGATCGCAGGGATATTTGTGCTGTTGCTGATCCTGGTGGCGATATTCGCCCGCTGGCTAACGCCTTTCGATGCGGAAAATTACTTTGATTACGATCGCCTGAATGACGGTCCTTCGGCGGCTCACTGGTTTGGCGTGGACTCGCTGGGGCGGGATATTTTCAGCCGCGTCCTGGTCGGGGCGCAAATTTCGCTGGCGGCAGGTGTTTTCGCCGTCTTTATCGGCGCGGCGCTTGGCACGGTGCTTGGGCTGGTCGCGGGCTATTACGAAGGCTGGTGGGACCGGCTGATTATGCGTATTTGCGATGTGCTGTTCGCGTTTCCGGGCATTCTGTTAGCGATTGCGGTCGTGGCGGTGCTCGGTAGCGGTATTGCGAATGTGATTATCGCCGTTGCCATTTTTTCTATCCCCGCGTTTGCCCGTCTGGTGCGCGGAAACACATTAGTGCTGAAACAGCAGACGTTTATTGAGTCGGCGCGCAGTATTGGCGCCAGCGACGCGACGATTTTGTTCAACCATATTTTGCCCGGCACGGTCTCGTCGATCGTGGTCTTTTTCACTATGCGCATCGGGACGTCGATTATTTCTGCGGCAAGCCTGTCGTTTCTGGGGTTAGGCGCGCAGCCGCCAACGCCGGAGTGGGGGGCGATGCTCAATGAAGCGCGGGCGGATATGGTCATCGCGCCGCATGTGGCGATTTTTCCGGCGGTGGCGATTTTCCTGACGGTGCTGGCGTTTAACCTGCTGGGCGACGGGCTGCGCGACGCGCTGGACCCGAAGATTAAGGGGTGAATGTCGAACCGTAGGCCGGATAAGACGCTTCAGCGTCGCCATCAGGCATTGCGCCGGATGGCGGCATAAATGCCTTATCCGCCTACGGGTTTTACGATAATTTGGGCGAATTAAACGCGGCTGCCCCACAGGTCATATTCGTCGGCGTTATCAACTTTCACGCGGATAACGTCGCCGGGTTTAACGTTGGTTTCACCGTTGAGGTAGACCGCGCCGTCGATTTCCGGTGCGTCAGCCATGCTGCGGCCAATCGCGCCTTCTTTGTCAACCTCGTCGATAATGACCAGGATTTCGCGCCCCACTTTCTCTTGCAGACGTTCTGCGGAGATCTGCTGTTGCAGCTGCATAAAGCGGTTCCAGCGCTCTTCTTTCACCTCTTCCGGCACCTGATCCGGCAGCGCGTTCGCGCCAGCGCCTTCGACCGGGCTGTACTTGAAGCAGCCGACGCGATCCAGGCGCGCCTCTTTGAGGAAGTCGAGCAGCATCTGGAAATCGTCTTCCGTCTCGCCAGGGAAACCGACGATAAAGGTCGAACGCAGGGTCAGTTCCGGGCAAATCTCACGCCACTGTTTGATGCGCGCCAGTTGGCGATCGACAGCGCCCGGACGCTTCATCAGTTTGAGAATGCGCGGGCTGGCATGTTGCAGGGGGATATCCAGATACGGCAGGATTTTGCCTTCCGCCATCAGCGGGATCACGTCATCAACGTGCGGATAAGGGTAGACGTAGTGCAGGCGCGTCCAGATGCCCAGTTTTGACAACTGCTCGCAAAGGTCGACCATGCTCGTTTTTACCGGCTCGCCGTTGTGGAAACCGGTGCGGTGCTTCACATCCACGCCGTAAGCGGAGGTATCCTGGGAAATGACGAGGATCTCTTTCACGCCCGCATCGACCAGACGTTTGGCCTCGCTTAACACTTCGCCAATCGGACGGCTGACCAGATCGCCGCGCATGGACGGAATAATGCAGAAGGTGCAGCGATGGTTGCAGCCTTCAGAAATCTTCAGGTAGGCGTAGTGACGCGGGGTCAGCTTAACGCCCTGTTCCGGCACCAGGCTCAGGAACGGGTTGTGCTTCGGTTTTGGTACGTAATGGTGAACGTGTTCCAGAACCTGCTCATAGCTATGCGGCCCGGTGATTTCCAGCACTTTAGGGTGCACTTCACGGATCTGATCGACTTTCGCGCCCAGGCAGCCGGTGACGATCACCTTGCCATTTTCAGTCAGCGCTTCACCAATCGCTTCCAGAGACTCCTGTACGGCGCTGTCGATAAAGCCACAGGTATTGACGATCACCATGTCGGCGTCGTCGTAGCTCGGTACGACGTCATAGCCTTCGGTACGCAGTTCAGTCAGGATTCGCTCCGAATCAACCAGGTTTTTCGGGCAGCCCAGGGAAACGAAGCCGATTTTCGGCTGGCGGGTTACATTGCTCATAGCTTAAAAATTGTTCAGTTATTGGAATGGTCAGGGCAGGGATTCTACAGAGATCCGGGCAAAAAATGTATCGCTATCTCATCGCCTGTGCGGGCAAGCGCGCCACGGAGTTTATAGCAAATATGTAAAGTATGTTAATACCGAGTGAATTATTGATCTCAGGCAGCACTTTGTTCAAAAAATGACCATACTATTAAGTTGCAGTATGGTTGGAAAGAGGAGGAACAAGGTATGGTCGTTGACAGACTAAGAACCGAGCTACTTAACAAGCTGATAAACGCCCGAATCGATCTCGCCGCTTATTTGCAGTTAAGAAAGGCGAAAGGCTATATGTCAGTCAGCGAAAGTGATCATCTGCGTGACAACTTTTTTGAACTGAATCGTGGGCTTCACGATAAATCACTGCTGCAAGGTCTGCATCTGGATCAGGAAGAATGGAATGCTTTACATCGTGCTGAAGGCGCACTGGCAGCCGCCGCAGTATGTCTCATGAGCGGACACCATGACTGTCCGACGTTTATCGCCGTCAACGCAGAGAAACTTGAAAACTGTCTGACAACATTGACGCTGAGTATCCAGAGCCTGAAAGCGCAATCACCGCTTGAACAGGTCTAAGTCAGGGGGAGGCGACTCCCCCTTTTCGTTAAGTTTTTGTAAAAATCAATCCGCGCTGTCCCTTGCTGACTACGCTTTAACGCAGGGTCATACAGGAGGCGGTATGCGTCGGACACTTTTCTCTGTTGCCTTATTGGCACTGTTTTCTCCCTTCGTGAATGCAGAAACCCCGGCGGTGAAGGTGGAGGTTTTGCAGACCAAACTTGATCATCCCTGGGCGCTGGCTTTTCTGCCGGATAACCGCGGTATGTTGATAACTCTCAGAGGCGGCCAGCTTCGTCACTGGCAGGCGGGTAAAGGGCTTTCCGATCCGATAACGGGCGTACCGAAGGCCTGGGCGAACGGGCAGGGGGGATTGCTGGACGTGGCGCTCGCGCCTGATTTTGAGCAGTCTCGCCGCGTCTGGCTCAGTTTTTCTGAGGCCGATCGCGAGGGGAAAGCCGGAACGGCGGTAGGCTTCGGGCGACTCAGCGATGACCTGAAGCATCTGGAGGAATTCCAGACCGTTTTTCGTCAGATGCCGAAACTCTCAACCGGTAATCATTTCGGCGGACGACTGGTGTTTGATGGCAAAGGCCATCTGTTTATCGGGCTTGGCGAAAATAATCAGCGCTCTACCGCACAGGATCTGGACAAGTTGCAGGGCAAAGTGGTGCGCCTGACCGACCAGGGGAGCGTGCCGCCGGATAATCCTTTTGTGAATCAGACCGGCGCGCGCCCTGAGATCTGGTCGTACGGCATACGTAACCCGCAGGGTATGGCGATAAACCCGTGGAGCGATGCGCTGTGGTTGAATGAGCATGGCCCGCGCGGCGGCGATGAAATCAATATCCCCGAAAAAGGTAAAAATTATGGCTGGCCGCTGGCAACCTGGGGCATCAACTACAGCGGCTTTAAAATCCCGGAAGCGAAAGGTGAAATTGTCGAGGGAACGGAACAGCCGATCTTCTACTGGAAAAAATCGCCAGCGGTCAGCGGCATGGCGTTTTATAACAGCGACACGTTCCCTCAATGGAAGCAGAAACTGTTTATCGGCGCGCTGAAAGAGCAGGATGTGATTGTCCTGAGCGTTAACGGCGATAAGGTGACGGAGGACGGACGGATTCTGGGCGACAGAGGGAAACGTATTCGCGATGTGCGCGCAGGACCCGACGGTTATTTATATGTCTTAACCGACGAGTCCGACGGAGAACTGCTGAAAGTCAGCCCACGCGCTTAGCTGACCGGGATCATCACCGTTTTACGAAATGCCGGACGTTCGGTAAGTTGCTGATACCAGCGCTCAAGGTGAGGGCGCGGCGTCCAGCTCAGGCCAACGTTAAACAGGTTGTAGACGAAGGGGGCGATCGCGATATCCGCCGTGCCGAACTCCGCGCCGGAGAACCAGGTCTGGCTGGCCAGCGCCTCATCAAGAATGCCAAACAGGCCGTCGCAGACGTTGGCGCCGGCGTCGATCGCCGCCTGGTCGCGCTGCTCCGGCGGGGTGCGGACTAAACCCATCAGGATCACACGATGCGCCGGGCTTAACGTCTGGTTTGCCCAGTCCATCCACTTTTCCCCTTCTGCCCGTCGCGCCGGAGAGTCTACCCACAGACGCTTTTGCCCATACTGCGCCGCCAGATAGCGGACGATGGTATTGGACTCCCAGAGCAAAACGTCCGTTTCATCATCGCGCAGCAGCGGCACCAGGCCATTCGGGTTCATCGCCAGATAGTCAGCGTCATGATTCAGCCCGAACTGCCCGCCTGCCAGAATTTGCGTATAAGGCAGCTCCAGTTCGTCGAGCGTCCATCGCACTTTTTTGACGTTGGTTGAGTTATTCCGTCCCCACAGCGTAATCATAGTTACCCCTCAAATTGTTCTGCAATCGGTATCCGACTCGTCCCATGGTGGGATAAAGCTAACATTTACGCAACAGCTTGCAAAAAAATCCTCACGGAGGCAGCGCAGCGTGGCGTTATTGCATAAACTTTAAAAACTTTACCAACTTACGGTTTCTTTAAGTTCGTTAGTGCGTTATTACTCACCGCACTTATAACACGGTGGTATGGCGTGTTTTTTTGGAATGGATACTCGGGTGGCATTTATGACGCAATACTCTTCTTCCCTTCGTAGTCTTGCTGCGGGTTCAGCACTCTTATTCCTTTTTGCGCCGACGTTACAGGCGGCTGAGCAGACAACGGCGCCGCCGAGCGTTGATGCGCGCGCGTGGATTTTAATGGACTATTCCAGCGGCAAGGTGCTGGCGGAAGGCAACGCCGACGAGAAACTGGACCCCGCCAGCCTGACCAAAATTATGACCAGTTACGTCGTCGGGCAGGCGCTGAAGGCCGGAAAAATTCAGCTCACGGATATGGTGACGGTAGGAAAAGACGCCTGGGCCACGGGCAACCCGGCTCTGCGCGGTTCGTCGGTCATGTTCCTTAAACCCGGAGATCAGGTCTCGGTATCCGATCTCAACAAGGGTGTGATTATCCAGTCGGGTAACGACGCCTGTATTGCGCTTGCGGATTATGTTGCCGGAAGCCAGGAGTCGTTCATTGGTTTGATGAATGGTTACGCGAAAAAACTGGGGCTGACCAACACAACGTTCCAGACGGTTCACGGGCTGGATGCGCCGGGGCAGTTTAGTACCGCGCGTGATATGGCGCTGCTGGGCAAAGCGCTGATCCATGATGTGCCGGAAGAGTACGCCATTCACAAAGAAAAAGAGTTCACTTTCAACAAGATTCGCCAGCCGAACCGTAATCGCCTGCTGTGGAGTTCTAATCTGAACGTTGATGGCATGAAAACCGGGACAACGGCAGGCGCCGGATACAATCTGGTGGCCTCTGCGACTCAGGGAGATATGCGTTTGATCTCCGTCGTGCTGGGGACGAAAACCGATCGCATCCGTTTTAATGAGTCAGAGAAATTGTTGACCTGGGGCTTCCGCTTCTTTGAAACGGTGACACCCATTAAACCAGACGCGACTTTCGTGACTCAGCGCGTCTGGTTTGGGGATAAGAGCGAGGTGAATCTGGGCGCGGGAGAGGCGGGTTCCGTGACGATTCCGCGCGGACAGCTGAAAAACCTGAAGGCCAGCTTTACGCTGACGGAACCGCAGCTGACCGCGCCGTTGAAGAAAGGCCAGGTTGTCGGCACCATCGACTTCCAGCTCAACGGAAAGTCCATTGAACAGCGTCCGCTGATGGTGATGGAAAACGTGGAAGAGGGCGGCTTCTTTGGGCGGATATGGGACTTCGTCCTGATGAAATTCCACCAGTGGTTTGGCGGCTGGCTCTCTTAATCGCGGTGACGGTGCCGGACGGCGCTAACGCTTATCCGGCCTACGATACGTGCATATTTGTAGGCCGGATAAGGCGCGGCAGCGCCGCCATCCGGCAAACCCTACATCAATACATCAACGTAATGCGCTGCGCTTTGGCATAATCGACAAACTCATCGTCGGGGCGGCAGTCGCTCACTACCGCATCAAAACGCGTTAATTCGCCCATCCGCGCGGGTCGCACCTTGCCGAATTTACTGTGATCCACCACCAGTACATGGTATTGCGCCATCGACATGGCCCAGTGTTTCACCGGCAGTTCTTCGAGGTTAAAACAGGTTGCCCCTTTGCTGATATGAACGCCTGCGGCGGAATAAAAGGCGATATCAGGGCAGATATTATTCAGGGTTTCCTGAAAATCGAGCGGTTTGAAAATGGCGTTGCTGGCGTGAAATTCCCCGCCGCACAGAATCGCCCGGCACAGCGGTTTTTCCTGGAGCGCCAGAAACGTATTCAGGGAATAACAGACGGCGGTGAAAGGCAATTCGTTATCAATGGCTTCAATGATCCACGGCGTAGTGGTGCCGCAGTCAAAAAAAATCGTCTGATGCGCCTGTACCAGACCGGCGGCCAGCTGCGCGGCGCGGCGCTTCTCTTCAACCAGGCGGGATTTTTGATCGCTCAATAAATAATGGCTGGCGCTGCGGGGTTCCAGAACAATATACCCGCCCAGTAACACGACGGGCGCGCTTTTATTATTCAGGTCGCGACGAATGGTCATCTCCGATACGCCCAGCAGAGTCGCGGCTTCTTTCAGGTGTAATTTATCACTGCGTTTTAGCGCTTGCAGCAATTGACCAATACGCTCGTCGCGTCGTGTTTCCATAATTCCCCTGGACAGTTGAATAAGCACTCTGCACAGTACAGAGCGCTTAATACTACTCTTTTTTCACCAGGTTAGTCACGTACCCAGCCTTTACGAATGGGCAGCGCGAAGCAGACGCGGTAGCACGTTTGTAGGCCGTGGTAGAGAGCAACCCCATATTTTTGCCACAGCATTTGCGTGCTCAGGCAGCCGATCATCCCGACCAGCAAACCGCCGAGCATATCCAGCGGCCAGTGAACGCCGAGGTAAACGCGTGACCAGGCGACCGTCACGGCCAGCGCCATGAGCAGTACGCCAGACCAGACGCGATGCCAGAATAAAAACGCCAGCGCAAAGGTAAAGACAACGGTGCCGTGGTCGCTCGGGAAGGAGTCATCGGGCGCGTGATGCAGGAAGTTATAGCCAATACGATCGACAAAAGGACGATCGTGCGGGAAAAGATGCCCCATTATCCAGGAGATCGTCAGGCTGATGAGCAGCGCGATACCCATTTTAATCACCAGCTGGCGTTGAGCGCAGACCCGATCGCGCGGCCCCCATAACCAAAGCACAACGGCCAGCAGCGGCACGATGTTAATCAAATCTCTGGCAATGAAAATGGCCAGAGCGATCATCCACTGTGCGGAGTTGGGGGTGGCATTGATTAAGTAAAACAGCGAGTTGTTAAGGTTTTCCAGCATAACATCCAGACTCAGTGCAGTGATTAAACGAAACGACCCTACGTGCTCCGGGTAAGGGCGAGAATACAAAGTGCCGCAACGGGGGGAAAGCGGTATTGTCTTATTTACCTGTAAAATGAGGAGATTTAAGACAATGGCGCGAGCTTATTCGCCATGATAGCGCCAGCAACTTAAATTAACCTTAAAGCAAAAGGTCACGAAGGATGATTATGTAAAAATGTGCGCATTTTGTTTTTAAATCACATAATTCGCTATCTCAGGTAACGTACTTTCATTACACTTTGCGCGATTTTTTATTTGCGAAGAGATTGCATGCAAAACCTTTCACAAACAGGCGTCCGGCTCGGCCGTCAGGCACTGCTTTTCCCTCTCTGTCTGGTGCTTTACGAATTTTCTACGTATATCGGCAACGATATGATCCAGCCGGGGATGCTGGCGGTGGTGGAACAGTATCAGGCCGGGATCGACTGGGTTCCGACCTCGATGACCGCCTACCTGGCGGGCGGGATGTTTTTGCAGTGGCTGTTAGGGCCGCTGTCGGATCGTATTGGACGCCGCCCGGTGATGTTAGCGGGCGTGATCTGGTTTATCGTCACCTGCCTTGCCACACTGCTGGCGCAAAACATTGAACAGTTCACCCTGCTGCGTTTTTTACAGGGGGTAAGCCTGTGCTTTATTGGCGCCGTGGGGTACGCCGCCATTCAGGAATCCTTTGAAGAAGCGGTGTGTATCAAAATTACGGCGCTAATGGCTAACGTTGCCCTGATTGCGCCGCTACTGGGGCCGCTGGTGGGCGCCGCCTGGGTGCATGTTCTGCCGTGGGAAGGGATGTTTGTTCTGTTTGCCGTACTGGCAGCGATTGCTTTTGTCGGCTTACAGCGCGCGATGCCGGAGACTGCGACCCGCCTCGGCGAGAAGCTGTCGCTTAAAGAACTGGGGCGGGATTACAAGCTGGTGCTGAAAAACGTGCGGTTTGTTGCCGGCGCGCTGGCGCTGGGGGTCGTCAGCCTGCCGCTGCTGGCGTGGATTGCCCAGTCGCCGATCATTATCATCAGCGGTGAGCAGCTCAGCAGCTATGAATATGGCTTGTTGCAGGTTCCTGTCTTTGGCGCGCTGATTGCCGGGAATCTGGTGCTGGCGCGGTTGACCTCCCGGCGAACGGTGCGCGCATTAATTATCATGGGCGGCTGGCCGATTGTGGCGGGATTGCTGATCGCCGCAGCCGCGACGGTGGTCTCTTCCCATGCATATTTATGGATGACGGCGGGTCTGAGCGTCTACGCCTTTGGCATCGGCGTGGCGAACGCGGGGCTGGTGCGTCTGACCCTGTTCGCCAGCGATATGAGCAAAGGCACGGTTTCTGCGGCGATGGGGATGTTGCAGATGCTGATCTTTACCGTGGGTATTGAAGTGAGCAAGCATGCTTATCTGAGCGGCGGCAACGGCTTATTCAGCCTCTTCAACCTGGCGAACGGCATTCTCTGGCTGCTGCTGATGGTTATCTTCCTGAAAGACAAACGGGTAGGGGATTCACGGGAAGGGTGAGGCCCTCCGGCGCAGCGCCATCAGGCCTCAAAGAGGCATTACCCACTGAACGGGGCTTCATTTTTCAGCACGCGGTCGATAACGTCCAGCACGCCTTCCGCGTTATTCGAGCCCGCCCGATATTTCGCCGCAGAGGCCACCGCCGCTCCGGCGTTTTCCATCGCAAAACTGAAGCCGGCCTGACGCAGCATCTCAATATCATTGCCGCCGTCGCCAAACGTCACGACCTCATCATTGTTAATCCCCCAGCGTTGTTGCAGCAGACGCAAGCCGTTCGCTTTGTGTACGCCGGGAATGATCAAATCGATGCTGCCGTAACCGGTATGAACCGGCACCATGATATCGCCAATCGCATCATGCAGCGCCGTCTGAACCTGGGGAATACGGTCATCAGTAATGTTGAGGCCGAATTTAAAGAACACGTCATTGATGTTGTCGAAGCTGTCCACGAACTCAAGGCGATGGTAGTACATCGCCGCAACCTGTTTCAGTTCATCGTTGTACTGTTTCAGAGTATAGGCGCTGTTTTTACCGCAGGCGATGATTTCAATATCCGCGCGGGTCAGCAGATGATCGACAACGGCAGCAAAATCCTCTTTCGCCAGTTCGCCGTTGAACACGTCTTCGCCCTCGCTGACCACCCAGCCGCCGTTTTCAGCGACAAAGGCGATTTCGTGGGCGATCTCTGGAAAGAAAGAGATTAACTGGTAATACTGATTACCGCTGGCGACCACAAAACGGATGCCTTTCTGCTTCATTAGCCGATACTGCGCCATAAACCGGTCGCGATTATAGGTTTTTTGATCGCTCAAAAAGGTGCCGTCCATGTCTACCGCAATTAGCTTGATACCCATTAACTATTCTCCATAACAGATTGAGTGTTTGATGTCGGTTTGGCGACAGCCTTCGCGACAAGAGCGGCCAGGATGACCAGCGCCAGCACAACCAGCATTGCGCTGCGCAAACCATAATGTTCGCCAAGATAGCCCAGCAGCGGCGGCCCCACCAGGAAGGCCAGATAACCGGTTGTCGCCACCACGCTGACGCGGGTTGGCGCGTCCGGGCCGGTATCGCTGGCCGCTGAAATCGTTAGCGGGAAGCCAAGCGACGCCCCAAGCCCCCAGAGAATAACGGAAACGCCCGCGACCCAGGCGCTGTCGACGAAGATAATCAGACCAATACCGAGCGCTCCCATTAGCGCGCTGGCGCGGACTACCGCCACGCGGCTATAACGGTCGATAAACCAGCCGCCGGTAAAGCGCCCGACGGTCATACCGAGCGTAAAGCCCGCATAAATCAGCGAGCCGGACGTTGGGCTGAAGCTGTGACCATCCACCATCAGAAGCGGCAGCCAGTCGTTGGCGGACCCTTCAGCGAAGGCCATCGCCAGTACCACCACGCCGATCAACAGTAGCTGGACATCGCGATAAAAAGGTACGCCTTTTTCCGTTGTGTGGGCGCCGTCGGCGGCGTTTTTCCCCGTGCCGTCGGGAATAGCGCGAATAGCAATAAAAATGGGGACGATCGCGACGAGAGCCGCCAGCAGGATATGAGCGTTGGCAGGGACGTTAAAGGCGGTTAGCGCCATGCCGACGCCAGCGCCAGCCAGCGTACCGAAGCTGTAAAAACCGTGCATCATCGGCAGGACGGTTTTATTCATTTCACGTTCAACCGCCGCCCCTTCAACGTTGATAGCGACTTCGGCGGCGCCAAAGCTGGCGCCGAATACGCCTAAGCCAAGCGCAAAAACCAGCGGAGAAGCGAACCACAGCGCAATGCTGAGGATAACCATCCCCGCAACGGCGCAGGACATGGTGGTCTGAATGACGTTGCGCGTGCCAAATCGCTTTACCAGCCAGGCGGAACACAGAATACCGCTCATCGAACCGATGGAAAGCCCAAACAGCACCGCCCCCATTTCTGCCGTTGATACCGAGAGGATATCGCGAATGGCGGGGGTGCGGGTTGCCCATGAGGCCATCAATAGCCCAGGCAAGAAGAAGAACATAAAAAGCGCCCAGGTCCGGCGTCTTAAGGCTTTACGTGATGAGATGGCGGTCATTGATTCAAACTGAAAAAAGAGAATACAGGGGACAACACTAGCAAGTTTGTGTACATTTGTACACAAACGTGATGAGAGGAAAAGCAGTGCGACGAGCTAACGATCCCCTGCGGCGAGACAAAATCGTTCAGGCCACGCAGGAAGCGATAATAACGCATGGCATTCACGGCGTTACGCACCGCAAAATCGCGGCGATAGCGCAGGTGCCGCTCGGGTCGATGACCTATTATTTTTCGGGAATCGATGAGTTGCTGATCGAGGCGTTAAGCCGGTTTACAGAAACAATGTCGCACCAGTTTCAGTCATTCTTTGCCGATGTCACGAACGTTCAGGACGCCTGTCACGCCATTACCGACATAATCTACAGCTCGCTGGTGACTACGCCAGATAATATGGAGCTGATGTACCAACTGTATGCCTTCGCCAGCCGAAAACCGGCGCTGAAAACGGTGATGCAGAACTGGATGCAGCGCAGTCAGCAAACGCTGGAGCAGTGGTTTGAACCGGTGACCGCCCGCGCGCTGGACGCATTTATCGAAGGCATGACCCTCCATTTCGTCACCGACAGAGCGCCTTTAACGCGGGACGATATTCTGGTCATGGTGAAGCGTATTGCCGGGCAGGCGTGAAATTCAGGCAACAAAAAACCCATCAACCTTGAACCAAAATGGCGGGGTTGATGGGCTCCACAAATTGGGGACATCAAAGAAAAGCAGTGGCACTAGTTATGACTGACGCCTTGAAGAAAAGTTCTGCTTACCTGCAAAAATTTTTCACTTAAAGGCAAACTTCAGTTTTATCCTAAGCCCGGCCAGATGATGACAATAAGTGTCCCCGCCAGCGTTAACAGAACGTTGGCTATCGCATAGGTTCCCGCATAGCCTAATGCCGGAATGTTGCTGCGCGCCGTGTCGCTGATGATCTCCATCGCCGGAGCACAGGTACGCGCGCCCATCATGGCGCCGAAGAGCAGGGCGCGGTTCATACGTAATACATAAGCGCCGAACAGGAAGCAGATAATGACTGGCACCAGGCTCACCACAAGACCGGCAATCAACATTTGCCCGCCGACCGCGCCAAGCCCGTTCCCGATGCCGCTGCCTGCGCTCAGGCCGACGCCGGCCATAAAGACCATCAAACCAAACTCTTTCACCATGTTCAGCGCGCCCTGCGGGATGTACCCGAAGGTGGGGTGGTTAGCTCGCAGGAAACCGAGCATGATCCCGGCGAACAGCAGCCCGGCGGCGTTGCCGATGCCGAAGCTGAAATTACTGAACTGGAAGGTGATCATCCCGATCATCAGGCCGATGATAAAGAAGGCGCAGAAGGCCAGCAGATCGGTTACCTGACTGTGAATCGAGATAAAGCCGATACGGTCTGCGACGGTTTTCACGCGACGCGCATCGCCGCTCACCTGCAAGACGTCGCCTTTATTCAGCACCACGTTGTCGTCGATCGGCATTTCAATCTGGCTGCGGATCACGCGGTTAAGGAAGCAGCCGTGGTCGGTCAGCTTCAACTGGGCGAGACGGCGGCCTACGGCATTGTGGTTTTTCACGACGATCTCTTCGGTCACGATGCGCATGTCGAGCAGGTCGCGGTCGAAGACTTCTTTGCCGTTACGGAAGCTGGGGTCCAGCCGGGCATGTGCATCCGGGTAACCGACCAGGGCAATCTCATCGCCCATCTGCAATACCGCGTCGCCATCCGGGTTTGCCAGAATACCGTTACGGCGGATGCGCTCAATGTAGCAACCGGTCTGACGGTAGATGCCCAGCTCGCGCAGATTTTTCCCGTCGGCCCAGGCCACCAATTCCGGGCCGACGCGATAAGCGCGGATGACCGGCAGATAGACCTTGCGGTTGGCGTCGGTATCCAGGCCGCGCTCGCGGGCAATCTGCTGGGCGCTGGTTTGTAGATCCTGATGTTGCAGTTTCGGCAGGTAACGTGCGCCGACAATCAGGCTGACCAGGCCGATGAGGTAGGTCAGCGCGTAGCCCAGGCTCAGGTTGTCCAGCGCGACAGAGAGCTGCGAACTCTCCATACCGGAATGGCGTAACGTGTCGCCTGCGCCGACCAGCACAGGGGTCGAGGTCATGGAGCCCGCCAGCATACCGGCGGTCAGGCCGATATCCCAGCCAAAGAGCTTACCCAGCCCTAATGCGATCAGCAGCGCGCTACCGACCATGACAAGAGCAAGCATCAGGTAATTTTTGCCGTCGCGAAAAAAAATAGAAAAAAAGTTGGGGCCAGCTTCGACGCCGACACAAAAAATAAACAGCATAAAGCCCAGATTTAGTGCATCGGTGTTAATACTAAAGTGCTGCTGCCCTAATAATAGGGAGACCACTAAAACGCCAATGGAATTACCGAGTTGGACTGAACCCAGGCGTAACTTACCCAGACATAGCCCGAGAGCCAGGACCACAAATAATAACAGGATGTAATTCCCATTTAACAAATCTGCGACGTTTATATTCACGGAGACTAACTTCTTGTTTACCAGTAAGCTGTTGAAAGAAATGACAATTTACGCTAATGTTTTTGCCAGAAATTATGAGGCGTCGGCATCGTATCGGCGCTCAAATAAAAGCAGCACAACAATTTAATTCGCTAGTTTAATCTCATTACGTATCAACGGCTATAAGAATCGTGTGGGTGTGTTTTTGGCATGGAATGCCGAACGACTTTATCTGACTGGACGCCTTCGGGCGAAAAAAGTGTTCGATAGAGATAGTGTCAGGAGGAACGATTGAAACATAAACAAGGTTGGGCGGGTGCAATCTGCTGCTTTGTACTCTTTATTGTGGTGTGCCTTTCATTAACGATGCATATGAAAGGGGCATTTCGGGTTGCCGGGCATCCTGAGATTGGGCTGTTGTTTTTTACGTTACCTGGCGCGGTGGCCAGTTTTTTTTCCCATCGCAGAGAAGTCATTAAACCTCTTATCGGCGCCATGCTGGCCGCACCATGTTGTCTGGTCCTGATGCGATTTGTTTTTATGCCTACGCGCTCCGTATGGCAAGAACTGGCGTGGTTGTTCAGTGCGGTGTTCTGGTGTGCGCTCGGCGCGCTTTGCTTTTTATTTATCAGCAGCCTGTTTAGTCAGCGACGTAAAAAGAACCGATAACGCCCTCCGGGAGAGGGCGTAAAGCAGCGATCAGGCGAACAGGTTCAGATTCTCTTTTGCCCATGCCTCAAAATCGGTGTAACCGCCGATGTGTTTCTGATCGACAAAAATCTGCGGTACGGTCTCTACCGGTTTACCCACGGTTTTTTCCAGATCCGCTTTGGTAATGCCTTCAGCATGAATATCAATATAGCGATAGTTAAAATCGTCGCGCTCAGTGCTCAGTTTTTCTGCTAACTCTTTTGCACGCACGCAATACGGGCACCCTGGGCGACCAAAAATAACGGTAAACATTGTTTTTTTCCTCGAACTCATAGCCTTGTGACGAATGGCGGCTATGATGCCGTTAAACGACGCGTCTGAAAAGCAGGTTGCGCCTGTTGCTTTGATACCTATAGGCTATATCTGTTAAACACGATAAACCTGAACGCGTTACACTGAGCATCCGTTATCCGGGAGGCCCTTATGCGCTCGATTGGCGCTTTACCCAAAAGCGTGTTGATTCTGGAAATTCTCGGTATGATTTTGCTGGCAGCGGCGTTGCTGTCGCTCAATCAGTACCTCACATTACCCGCGCCGATGAACAGCCCGCTGGCGGTAACGGTGATGATATTTCTCGGTATCCTGCTTATGCTTCCCGCTGCGGTGGCGCTGATGTGGCGGATCGCGCAGCTTATTGCGCCGCAACTGATGACGCGCTCACCCGATTCTTCTTCCCGTTCAGCAAGAGAAAAACCGCATGACTCCAACCATTGATTTAATCCGTGGTCACCGTTCTATTCGTCATTTCACCGATGAGCCGATTTCCGATGCGCAGCGTGAGTCGATTATTGCCGCCGCGCGGGGAACCTCAAGCTCCAGTTTTTTACAGTGCAGTTCCATTATCCGCATTACCGATAAAGCCATGCGCGAAGCGCTGGTGCCCCTGACGGGCGGGCAAAAGCACGTTGCGCAGGCCGCGGAATTCTGGGTTTTCTGCGCTGATTTTAATCGTCACTTACAGATTTGCCCGGACGCGCAGCTCGGGCTGGCGGAACAGCTGCTGCTGGGCACGGTCGATACGGCGATGATGGGGCAAAATGCGCTGACCGCTGCCGAATCCCTGGGGCTGGGCGGCGTCTACATCGGCGGTATCCGCAATCATATTGAAGCGGTTACGGAACGGCTGAAATTACCGAAATATGTCCTGCCGCTGTTTGGGCTGTGCCTCGGCTGGCCTGCGGATAACCCTGGCGTTAAGCCGCGTTTGCCCGCAGAACTGGTGGTGCATGAAAATCACTATCAGCCTGTGGATGCCGCGCTGCTGGCGCAATATGATGAGCAGATCGCGGAGTATTACCTGACCCGCGACAGCAATACGCGCCGCGATACCTGGAGCGACCATATTCGTCGTACCATCATCAAAGAGAATCGCCCGTTTATTCTGGACTATTTGCATAAACAGGGTTGGGCGACGCGCTAACACCCGGTGTATGATACGCAGGCTTTTACCAGGTCTTTTAGAGAGGTGCAGGGTGAAAATTGCCATATTGTCCCGGGACGGAACGCTCTATTCTTGTAAACGCCTGCGCGAAGCAGCGATGAAGCGCGGCCATCTGGTCGAAATACTCGATCCGCTTTCCTGCTATATGAACATCAGCCCGGCGGCCTCTTCTATTCACTATAAAGGCCGCCAGTTGCCGCATTTTGATGCCGTCATCCCCCGTATTGGCTCCGCCATCACGTTTTACGGTACAGCGGCGCTGCGTCAGTTCGAAATGCTGGGTAGCTATCCGCTGAACGAATCCGTGGCGATTACCCGCGCGCGCGATAAACTGCGTTCGCTACAGTTACTGGCCCGGCAGGGAATTGACTTGCCCGTTACCGGCATTGCGCATTCGCCGGATGACACCAGCGATCTGATCGACATGGTCGGCGGCGCGCCGCTGGTGGTAAAACTGGTGGAAGGTACGCAGGGCATTGGCGTGGTGCTGGCGGAAACCCGGCAAGCCGCAGAGAGCGTGATTGATGCGTTTCGCGGTCTCAACGCGCACATTCTGGTGCAGGAGTATATCAAAGAGGCCAGAGGGCGTGACATCCGTTGTCTGGTCGTGGGCGACGAAGTGGTGGCGGCCATTGAGCGGCGGGCAAAAGAGGGCGATTTTCGCTCCAACCTTCATCGCGGCGGTATGGCGAGTATCGCCAGTATCACGCCGCGTGAACGAGAGATCGCGATAAAAGCGGCGCAGACGATGGGGCTGGATGTCGCTGGCGTCGATATTCTGCGCGCGGAGCGTGGGCCGCTGGTCATGGAAGTGAACGCCTCTCCGGGTCTGGAAGGGGTAGAAAAAACGACGGGTGTGGATATCGCCGGGCGAATGATCCAGTGGATCGAGCGTCACGCCACCCCCGAATTTTGCCTTAAAACGGGCGGTTAATCGCAATATCGTTCCCGATCGTGGTATGACGCGGTCTTTTTGCGTAAGCTGTGCCGGTAATTTTTTATCGTAAGAGGTAGCACATTATTATGACATCACTGGTCGTTCCTACTCTGGATACGTTGCGTCAATGGCTCGACGACCTGGGCATGAGTTTTTTTGAATGTGATACCTGTCAGGCGCTGCATTTGCCCCATATGCAAAATTTTGACGGCATTTACGATGCGAAAATCGACCTGGTGGATAACACGGTGCTGTTTTCCGCGATGGCGGAGGTAAGACCCTCTGCGCTGCTGCCGCTGGCTGCCGATCTGTCGGCAATTAACGCCAGCTCGTTAACGGTGAAAGCGTTCCTGGATATGCAGGATGATAATCTGCCAAAACTGGTGGTTTGCCAGTCTTTATCCGTTATGCGGGGCGTGACGTATGAACAGTTCGAGTGGTTTGTTCGTCAGAGCGAAGAGCAGATTTCTATGGTGATCCTGGAAGCCGGAGCGCATCAGCTGCTGTTCAGCGCAGAAGAAGACGCGCAAAAAAGTCGCGCTGAAAATCATTTTCTTCACTGAAATCTGCGCACATGCAACCTGAAGAATGACGCGTATAACGCAGTCGCTACCAGAGCGGCTGCTGTTTGCATTTTTTTATTCTGCCTTTAACCTTTCTTTAAAGAATAATTCACCTCCTTTCCGCCTGTTTCGCTTTATCACATAGACAAAACCTGCATAAAAAATTGATAAAAGGCGTTTTTTAATCTGAGCTATAGCCTCGAACCCTGGCTAAAGTTATTCTTGCGAAGCTTTTACACGTCATCCTTCAGACAACCTCCTGAATGATTTTGTGTATTTATGGCGAGCAATGACGGCAGGGAGAGAGCCCTCTCTTCTGTAACTGTGTCGAGTGACAAAATATGCACGTTTCTTGCATATCTTAGAATGCAACTTTTTTGGTTCGTTTGTTAACGAACTTTCAGAAGGAAAGAGATTATGACCGCCTTAAATAAAAAATGGCTATCGGGTCTGGTTGCGGGTGCTCTGATGGCCGTCTCTGCCAGCACGCTCGCCGCTGAACAAAAAACACTGCATATCTATAACTGGTCTGATTATATCGCCCCGGATACGGTCGCGAACTTTGAAAAAGAGACCGGTATCAAAGTGGTCTATGACGTCTTCGACTCCAACGAGGTACTGGAAGGGAAACTCATGGCCGGGAGCACCGGTTTTGACCTGGTTGTCCCGTCGGCCAGTTTTCTGGAACGCCAGCTCACTGCGGGTGTATTCCAGCCGCTGGATAAAAGCAAATTACCAGGCTGGAAAAACCTCGATCCAGAGCTGTTGAAGCTGGTAGCGAAGCACGATCCTGACAACAAATACGCGATGCCGTATATGTGGGCGACTACCGGTATCGGTTATAACATCGATAAAGTCAAAGCGGTGCTGGGGGCTGACGCGCCGGTCGATAGCTGGGATCTGGTGCTGAAACCTGAAAATCTGGAAAAACTCAAAAGCTGCGGCGTCTCCTTCCTTGATGCGCCTGAAGAGGTGTTCGCGACCGTGCTGAACTACCTGGGGAAAGATCCCAACAGCACCAAAGCGGATGACTACACGGGGCCTGCGACCGATCTGCTGCTGAAGCTGCGCCCGAACATTCGTTATTTCCACTCGTCTCAATACATAAACGATCTGGCGAACGGCGATACCTGCGTGGCGATTGGCTGGGCAGGGGACGTATGGCAGGCGGCTAACCGCGCGAAAGAAGCGAAAAACGGCGTGAATATCTCCTTCTCCATTCCGAAAGAGGGGGCGATGGCGTTCTTTGATGTGTTCGCGATGCCTGCTGATGCGAAAAACAAAGAAGAGGCTTATCAGTTCCTCAACTACCTGCTGCGCCCGGACGTGATCGCCCACATTTCCGACCATGTGTTCTACGCCAACGCCAACAAAGAGGCGACGGCGCTGGTCAGCGCTGAAGTGCGTGACAACCCGGGCATTTATCCGCCTGCGGATGTGCGAGCGAAAATGTTCACGCTGAAAGTGCAGGAACCGAAGATCGACCGTGTGCGTACGCGTGCCTGGACGAAGGTGAAAAGCGGTAAATAAGCCGCTGTATCAGAACGTTGCCCGGTGAGGTTTACCGGGCAATACGCACTTTTATGGTGCGTTTGCACTGATTTTTGTTTATGCCGGAGAGCACCCCGTGAACGACGCAACCCCCCGCCCACAGGCGAAAACCCGTAAAGCGCTGACGCCGCTTCTTGAAATCCGCAACCTGACAAAATCATTTGATGGTCAACACGCCGTGGATGATGTCAGCCTCACCATCTATAAAGGCGAAATATTTGCGCTGCTTGGCGCATCGGGCTGCGGGAAATCCACGCTGCTGCGTATGCTGGCCGGATTTGAACAACCCTCCGCCGGGCAAATCATGCTCGATGGCGTCGATCTGGCGCATGTCCCGCCTTATCTGCGCCCTATCAATATGATGTTTCAGTCCTATGCGCTGTTCCCCCATATGACGGTGGAGCAGAACATTGCGTTTGGGCTGAAGCAGGACAAGCTGTCGAAGGCGGAAATCACCGCGCGCGTGAACGAAATGCTGGGGCTGGTGCATATGCAGGAGTTCGCTAAACGTAAGCCTCATCAGCTTTCCGGCGGCCAGCGTCAGCGTGTGGCGCTGGCGCGTAGCCTGGCGAAACGCCCGAAGCTGTTGCTGCTCGACGAACCGATGGGCGCGCTGGATAAAAAGCTGCGCGACCGGATGCAGCTGGAAGTCGTCGATATTCTTGAGCGCGTTGGCGCGACCTGCGTGATGGTAACGCACGATCAGGAAGAGGCGATGACGATGGCCGGGCGAATTGCGATCATGAACCGTGGGAAATTCGTGCAGATTGGCGAACCGGAAGAGATTTATGAACATCCGACCACCCGCTACAGCGCGGAATTTATCGGTTCTGTGAATGTCTTTGAAGGCTTGCTGAAGGAACGTCAGGATGATGGGTTGGTCATTGATTCGCCGGGGCTGGTGCATCCTCTGAAGGTGGATGCGGATGCGTCCGTTGTCGATAACGTCCCGGTGTATGTTGCGCTGCGCCCGGAAAAAATCATGCTGTGCGACGCGCCGCCAGAAGACGGCTACAACTTTGCCGTGGGTGAAGTGGTGCATATTGCCTACCTCGGCGATTTGTCGATTTACCATGTGCGGTTGAAAAGCGGCCAGATGTTGAGCGCTCAGCTACAGAACGCGCATCGCTATCGCAAAGGGTTGCCGACCTGGGGCGATGAAGTGCGTTTATGCTGGGATGCGGACAGCTGTGTGGTGTTGACGGTTTAAGGAGCGAAAATGAGTACACTTGAACCTCCGGCTCGCGATAAAAAGCCCGGCGGCCTGACGCTGTGGCTGGCGCGGATGCAAATGAAACATGGGCGTAAGCTGGTCATCGCGGTGCCGTACCTTTGGCTGATCCTGCTTTTCCTGCTGCCGTTTCTGATCGTGTTTAAAATCAGCCTGGCGGAGATGGCGCGGGCGATCCCGCCCTATACCGATCTGGTGGCGTGGGCCGACGGGCAGCTATCCCTGACCCTCAATCTGGGAAACTTCCTGCAACTGACGGACGATCCGCTCTATTTTGACGCCTATTTGCAGTCTTTGCAGGTGGCGGGCGTTTCGACTCTCTGCTGTTTGCTGCTGGGGTATCCGCTGGCCTGGGCGGTGGCGCACAGCAGGCCGTCAACGCGTAATATTCTGCTGTTGCTGGTGATCCTGCCGTCATGGACCTCGTTTCTGATCCGCGTTTACGCCTGGATGGGGATTCTGAAAAATAACGGCGTGCTGAACAACTTCCTGATGTGGCTGGGGGTTATCGATCATCCCCTGACGATTTTGCATACCAATCTGGCGGTGTATATCGGTATTGTCTACGCCTATCTGCCGTTTATGGTACTGCCGATTTATATCGCGCTGACGCGCATTGACTATTCGCTGGTGGAGGCCTCGCTGGATCTGGGCGCGCGTCCGCTGAAAACCTTCTTTAGCGTCATTGTGCCGTTAACGAAAGGGGGAATAATTGCCGGATCGATGCTGGTGTTTATTCCGGCGGTGGGGGAATTTGTGATCCCGGAACTGCTCGGCGGGCCAGACAGCATTATGATCGGCCGCGTACTGTGGCAGGAGTTCTTCAACAACCGCGACTGGCCGGTGGCCTCTGCGGTGGCTATCATCATGTTATTACTGCTGATTGTACCGATTATCTGGTTCCATAAGCATCAGCAAAAAAGCGAGGGGGAACTCGGATGAATACTTTACCGGTGGTTCGTTCGCCCTGGCGAATTGTTATTCTGGTGCTCGGATTTACCTTTCTGTATGCGCCGATGCTGATGCTGGTCATCTATTCGTTTAACAGCTCGAAGCTGGTGACCGTCTGGGCGGGGTGGTCTACGCGCTGGTATGGCGAGCTGTTCCGGGATAGCGCGATGATAAGCGCCGTCGGCCTGAGCCTCACGATTGCCGCTTGCGCCGCGACAATGGCGGCTATTCTGGGGACGATTGCCGCCGTGGTAATGGTGCGTTTTGGCCGTTTTCGTGGAGCGAATGGCTTTGCGTTTATGATCACCGCGCCGCTGGTTATGCCGGATGTGATTACCGGGCTGTCGCTGTTGCTGCTGTTTGTGGCCCTGGCCCATGCTATCGGCTGGCCCGCAGATCGCGGAATGCTGACAATCTGGCTGGCGCACGTTACCTTCTGTACGGCCTATGTGGCGGTGGTTATTTCATCGCGTCTGCGCGAACTGGATCGCTCGATTGAAGAGGCGGCGATGGATCTTGGCGCGACGCCGTTAAAAGTGTTCTTTGTGATTACGCTGCCGATGATCATGCCTGCGGTGATCTCTGGATGGCTGCTGGCTTTCACGCTGTCGCTGGACGATCTGGTGATCGCCAGTTTTGTCTCTGGCCCGGGGGCGACGACATTGCCGATGCTGGTCTTCTCCAGCGTGCGTATGGGGGTTAACCCGGAGATTAACGCGCTGGCGACCCTTATCCTCGGCGTGGTAGGCATTGTCGGTTTTATCGCCTGGTATCTGATGGCGCGCGCAGAAAAGCAGCGGATGCGTGATATCCAACGTGCAAGACGCGGCTGAAGAAACTAAAATCTGCCAACCTGGCAACACGTTACCGTGGGCAAGCGCGGTAACGTTTTCATGGAAGACGATTCGTTGGGATTTTTTAAGAAATCATCCTCATCACATGCCCGTTTAAATGTACCCACGCTGGTGCAGGTGGCGGCGCTCGCGATTATTTTGATCCGCTGCCTCGATTTGCTGATGATTTTTAACACGCTCGGCATGCGGGGAATGGGGGAGTTTATTCATCGCAGCGTGCAAACCTGGAATCTGACGCTGGTGTTTTTAGGCAGCCTGGCGCTGGTCTTTACTGAAATATATTGCGCGTTTTCGCTGGTGAAAGGGCGCAACTGGGCGCGCTGGGTGTACCTGCTCACGCAGGTTATTGCCACAGGTTATCTGTGGGCGGCGTCGCTGGGCTATGGCTACCCGGAACTGTTCAGTATTGCCGGGGAGTCGAAACGCGAAATTTTGCACACGCTGGTGATGCAGAAATTGCCGGACATGCTGGTTCTGATGCTGCTCTTTATTCCTGCGGGCAGCAGGCGGTTCTTCCGTTTGCAATAACGTGTATAATCCTCGCCCCTGGTAATATGAAGGTCTTTGTATGCAGTGCGCACTCTACGACGCCGGTCGCTGTCGATCCTGTCAGTGGATAGTCCAGCCGATCCGCGATCAACTCTCCGCCAAAACCGCCGATCTAAAGGGGCTGCTTGCCGATTTTTCGGTTGAACAGTGGTGCGCGCCGGTCAGCGGCCCGGAACAGGCCTTTCGTAATAAAGCCAAAATGGTGGTCAGCGGCAGCGTGGAAAAGCCGCTGTTAGGCATGTTGCATCGCGATGGCACCCCGGAGGATTTGAGCGACTGTCCGCTCTATCCCGACACGTTTGCTCCCGTTTTTGCCGTGCTGAAGCCGTTCATCGCCCGTGCCGGGTTAACGCCTTACAACGTGGCGCGCAAACGCGGCGAGCTGAAATACATCCTGCTGACGGAAAGCCAGTTCGATGGCGGCATGATGCTGCGGTTCGTGCTGCGCTCAGAAACCAAACTGGCGCAGCTGCGCGCGGCGCTGCCGTGGCTACAGGCGCAGTTACCGCAGCTGAAGGTTATTACCGCGAATATTCAACCGGTACACATGGCGATTATGGAAGGGGAAACGGAGATCTTCCTGACGGAGCAGCAGGCGCTGGCAGAACGTTTTAACGATGTGCCGCTGTGGATCCGTCCGCAGAGCTTTTTCCAGACCAACCCGGTCGTTGCGAGCCGTCTGTATGCGACGGCGCGTGACTGGGTGCGTCAACTGCCTGTTCATCACATGTGGGATCTGTTTTGCGGCGTCGGGGGATTTGGTTTGCACTGCGCCACCCCGGAGATGACGTTGACGGGCATTGAGATCGCACCAGAGGCAATCGCCTGCGCGAAGCAATCCGCCGCAGAGCTGGGGCTGACGAATCTTCATTTTCAGGCGCTGGATTCTACGCAATTCGCCACCGCGCAAGGGGAAGTGCCGGAACTGGTGCTGGTGAACCCGCCGCGTCGCGGCATTGGAAAAGCCCTGTGCGACTATCTTAGCCAGATGGCGCCGGAATACATCATCTACTCCAGCTGCAACGCGCAGACGATGGCAAAGGACATTGCCAACTTGCCGGGCTACCGTATTGAGCGTGTTCAACTTTTCGATATGTTCCCGCATACCGCGCATTATGAAGTGTTAACGCTGTTGACCAAAGCACGCTGACCGGTAGGCCGGGTAAAGCGAAGTCGCCGCCTGGCGCAACGGCCGCACAAAGTTCAACAAAATGTGAACTCTTCCCCCCTGTGAAATCGGGTAAGCTTAAGTCATTGGCATTGAGAGAATGAAGGCTTACCCATGAAGCAGATCCTGCTGGTGGAAGATGACCACGACATCGCGGCGCTCCTGCGCCTCAATCTAGAAGACGAAGGCTACGCCATTACTCACCAACCGGATGGGGGTAAGGCGTTACAGTGCCTTGAAACCCAGCCCTGGGATGCCGTGATCCTCGACCTGATGCTCCCCAACGTTGACGGTCTGGAAATTTGTCGTCGCATCCGTCAGATGACCCGCTACCTGCCGGTGATTATCATCAGCGCCCGCAGCAGCGAAACGGACCGCATTACCGGGCTGGAAACCGGGGCAGATGATTACCTGGCAAAACCCTTCTCGGTGCAAGAGCTGATCGCGCGCATCAAAGCGCTGTTTCGCCGTCAGCAGGCTATGGGGCAGGCACAGACTGCCGGGCATATTCAGGCTCATGGCCTGACGCTTGATCCGCTGGCGCGTACGGTGCGCCTGCACGGTCAGGATGTGGACCTCACGCCGCGTGAATTTGAGCTGCTGTACTTCTTTGCCCGTCATCCCGGCGAAGTCTTTTCGCGTCTGGCGCTGCTGGAACAGGTCTGGGGCTATCAGCACGAAGGGTATGAGCACACCGTCAACACCCACATTAATCGCCTGCGTATCAAGATTGAAAAAGATGCCGCTGAACCGGAGATTATTCGTACCGTCTGGGGCAAAGGTTACAAATTTGCGGAGCTGAACCATGATGCGGCGCTTTAGCCTGAGCCAGCGGCTGACGCTGCTGTTCATTCTGCTGCTGATGCTCTGCGCTACCGTTGCCTGCGCGGTGCAACTCTACAGCAGCATGCAGTACGGCAACGCGATGGTGCAGCGGCTGTCCGGCGGGCTGGCGCAACAGATTGTGCAGCGTGAACCCATTCTGGATGCGCAGGGCAGAGTTGACCGCAGCGTGCTGAAGCCGCTGTTTGACCGCCTGATGACCTTTAACCCGAGCGTTGAGCTGTATGTCGTCTCTTCTGACGGCGAACTGCTGGCCGATGCCGCGCCGCCGGGCCATATCCAGCGGCAAAAGATCGATATTAGTCCATTGCAAACCTTTCTCAGCGGCGCAGCGATGCCCGTCTATGGCGACGATCCGCGTAGTCAGAGTCAGAAAGTTTTCAGCGTCACCCCTTTACGTCAGGATGGTGAGCTTAAAGGCTATTTGTACATCATCCTGCAAGGCGAAGAGTCAAATTCGCTGGCAGAAATGGCCTGGCATAAAGCACTCTGGAGTACGGTGTTGTGGTCCCTGCTATGGGTGGCGCTGTTCGGCCTGCTGGCGGGGTTACTGATCTGGTACTGGGTGACGCGCCCGGTAAAACGCCTGACGATGGACGTTGCCGGGCTGGAGCAGGACAGCATTACCGCCATCAAACAGCTGGCGGCACAGCAGCCGGAGACCACGGTGAGTGATGAAGTTGCGGTGCTGCGCAATACTTTTATCGAGCTGGCGCGCAAAATCGCCGGTCAGTGGGATCAACTGGCCGACAGCGACCGGCAGCGCCGGGAGTTTATCGCCAATATCTCGCATGACTTACGCACGCCGCTGACGTCATTGCTGGGCTACCTGGAAACGTTATCGCTTAAATCCGCTACGCTGACGCCGCAGGAAACGCAGCAATATCTCGCCACTGCGCTGCGTCAGGGGCACAAGGTGCGGCACCTGTCGCAGCAGCTTTTCGAGCTGGCGCGGCTTGAGCATGGCAGCATTAAACCGCAACTGGAGCGCTTTGCTATTGGTGAGCTGATTCAGGATGTGGCGCAAAAATTCGATCTGACAATAGAGACCCGGCAGTTGCATTTGCAGGTCGATATGCCGCATTCCCTGCCGCTTATCAATGCTGACGTCTCGATGATAGAGCGGGTAGTGACGAATTTGCTGGATAACGCCGTGCGCCATTCACCGCAGGGGAGCACTATCCGGCTGAAGGTATGGCAGGAGGAGGCGCAGCTACAGGTAGAGGTCAGCGACAGCGGGCCAGGTATCGACGAAGCGTTGCGTGAACAACTGTTCCAGCGACCATCGGTGCTGGGGCATCAGGCGTCGCGGGAAGATCGCGGAGGGTTAGGGCTGCTGATTGTAAGACGGATGCTGGAACTGCACGGCGGTGGGATCAGGCTGATGGATTCGGTGAGTGGCGCGCGGTTTAGGTTCTTTGTGCCCTTATAGAATTGCCGGATGGCGCTGCGCCATCCGGCAAGGAAGATTACTGCGGGAACCACTGATCGCTGATTTTCTGATAAGTGCCATCAGCTTTGATTGCCGCCAGCGCGGTGTTCAGTTTTTCCAGCAGCGCTTTATTATCCGGGCGCACAGCGATGCCAAGGCCGGTGCCGAAGTATTGCGGATCGGTCACTTTTTCTGTTGCCGCGCCCAGTTGCGGATTGGTTTTCAGCCACTCATTCACCACGGCGGTATCGCCGAATACGCCATCAATACGGCCATTTTTCAGGTCGATAATCGCATTCTGGTAGCTGTCATAAGCCACGGTTTTCACTTCAGGATGCTTATCTTGCAGGTATTTCTGGTGCGTGGTGCCGTTTTCCATGCCGATACGTTTCCCTTTCAGGTCGGCAAAGGTTTTATAGCTGTCTTTTTTCGCAATCACCAGCGCAGAGTTGGCATAGTAAGGGCTGGTGAACGTCACCTGTTTGCTACGCTCAGGGGTAATATCCATACCAGAGATAACCGCGTCATATTTTTTGAATTTCAGCGCCGGGATCAGGCTGTCAAACGCGTGGTTGGTAAAAGTACAGTCGGCCTGCATTTGTTTGCATAACGCAGTCGCCAGATCGATATCGAAACCGACGATTTTATTGCTCGCATCCAGTGATTCGAACGGCGGGTAAGTAGCGGAAACGCCGAAATTGATTTTATCGGCAGCTGAGGCGCCAGCGGCGAAAGTAGCGAGTAATGCGGCCAGAACTAACTTTTTCATGGTGGAACTCCCGTCTGTCAATCTTATGATTATTCACCGTGTCTGCGGCATGGGTTTACAATGCCATTTAATGAATTTATATGCAATAAAAATGATTAAATATTTTTGTCGTTATAAAAAAAGACGGACAGCTTAGTGGCTTGTCCGTCTTTATGATTTCGTTTTATGCATTTATGTCGATGATTTTGTAGGCTGGATAAGGCGCTTGCGCCATTGCCTGATGGCGACGCTGATGCATCTTATCAGGCCTACATGGTGTTCTTAATTCCTGCGCTCAAACGCCAGCGCTTTACGCTCGATGAGGCGCATCAGCAAGGTTAGCAAACCGTTGACGATCAGATAAATCACGCCAGCTGCGCCAAACACCATCACATCGTAGGTACGACCGTACAGCAGCTGGCCGTGGCCCATCACTTCCATCAGCGTAATGGTGTACGCCAGGGAGGTGCTTTTGAAGACCAGCACCACCTCATTGGAGTAAGAGGAGAGGGCGCGTTTAAACGCGTACGGCAGCAGGATCGCCAGGGTATCTTTTTTGCTCATCCCCAGCGCGCCGCAGGACTGCCACTGGCCTTCCGGGATCGCACGGATCGCGCCATAGAACAGCTGCGTGGTATAGGCCGCGCTGTTGAGCGACAGGGCAAGTAAGGCGCATAGCCACGGCTCGGACAGCAGATGCCAGAGTACCGGGTAATCCTGTAACGACGGGAATTGCCCCGGGCCGTAGTAGATCAGGAAGATTTGCACCAGCAGCGGCGTACCGGTAAACAGCGTAATGTAGCCGCGAACCAGCCATACCAGCACCGGCGTTTTCAGCGTCAGAATGATGGTGAAAATCAGCGCCAGGATCAGCGCGACGATGATAGACGCAACCGTCAGCGTCAGGCTGGTGTGCAGCCCTTTCATCAGTTCAGGTAAATACTCAAACATCAGCCTGGTCTCCGCTCAAAACGTGTCGCGCGCAGGTCAATGCGTTTGAGAATGTACTGACTCACCAGCGTAATCACCAGATAGATAGCCGCAGCCACAATGTACCAGGTGAACGGCTCCTGAGTGCGCGTGGCGATGCTTTTTGTTTGCAGCATCAGATCGTTCACGCTGATAAGGCTGACCAGCGCGGTATCTTTCAGCAATACCAGCCACTGGTTGCCCAGCCCTGGCAGCGCATGACGCCACATTTGCGGCATCACCAGGCGGAAGAAAATCGCGGTTTTTGATAAGCCTAACGCCTGACCGGATTCCCACTGTCCAGACGGAACCGCTTTCAGCGCGCCGCGCAGCGTTTGCGACGCGTATGCCGCATACAGCAACGACAGCGCGATGACGCCGCACAGGAACGGGCTGACGTCGAAGTCTTCAATCTGCATCTGCAACGGGATTTGCACAAACCCCAGGTTGATGGTGAAGCCATCAGACAGCATCAGCAGAAGCTGAGAGGAACCGAAATAGATAAACAGCACCACCAGAATTTCCGGCAGGCCGCGCAGAATCGTGACCACTGCGGAACCTGTCCAGGCTATCGGGCGCCATTTTACGGACTCCCAGACGGCAAAAATCATAGCGAGGACGAGGCCGATGATCAGCGCACAAACGGCAAGGCCGACGGTCATCCCGGCGGCGCTTGCTAAAGGAAAAAATTCGTTCATCAAGTCTTACTTCTGGAACCATTTGTTGTAGATGGTTTCGTACGTGCCATCTTGCTTCACTTTTTCCAGCGCAGTGTTGAATTTCTGCTGTAGTTCCGTGTTGCCCTGGCGTACCGCGATGCCGAGGCCGGTGCCGAAGTAATCTTTGTCGGTCACTTTATCGCCAACCGGCGCCAGCTTCGGATTATCTTTCAGCCATTCAGTGACCACGGCGGTGTCGCCGAACACGCCGTCAATACGACCATTTTGCAGATCCAGCTTCGCGTTCTGGTAGCTGTCATAAGGCACGGTGGTGATTTCCGGGTGCTTATCCATGATGAACTTCTGGTGGGTAGTGCCATTCTGTACGCCCACTTTTTTGCCTTTCAGCTGGTCGATGCTGGTGTATTTACCCTGCTGACCGATGAATAGCGCGGAGTTGTCATAGTAAGGCGTGGTGAACAGAACCTGCTTTTCACGCTCAGGCGTGATGTCCATACCGGCCATTACCGCGTCGAAACGACGGAACTTCAGGCTTGGGATCAGGCTGTCAAACGCCTGGTTGGTAAAGGTGCAGGTCGCGTCAATCTCTTTACACAGCGCATTGGCCAGATCGACGTCAAAGCCGACGATTTTATTACTGGCATCCATAGATTCGAACGGAGGGTAGGATGCTTCCGTGGCGAAACGGATGGTTTGAGCTGCTGTAGCGGAAAGGCTAAAGCCTGCAATTAGCGCGGCAATCAGAACTTTTTTCATTGTCATTGTCCCGAATCTTAGTGAGATAAATAGTTTTTGAATGCATCGGTCTGCGGGTTCGCAAAGCAGCTCGCATCCCCTTGCTCGACGATGTGACCGTTTTCCATATAGATCACCCGGCTGGCGGTTTTACGCGCCACTTCTACTTCGTGAGTGACGATCACCTGGGTAATTTTGGTTTCCGCCAGTTCACGAATAATACTGACGATTTGCGCGGTGATTTCCGGGTCCAGCGCGGCGGTTGGCTCGTCAAACAGCAGCACCTGCGGCTCCATCATTAACGCACGGGCGATAGCCACACGCTGTTGCTGACCACCGGAAAGATGCAGAGGATAGCGATCGCTGTAAGGTTTCAGACGTAGACGTTCCAGCAGTTTCTCGGCACGCGCCAGCGCCTGGTCTTTTGACAGACCCAGCACGCGGCAGGGCGCTTCAATCAGGTTTTGTTGTACCGTGAGATGCGGCCAGAGATTGTATTGCTGAAAAACCATGCCTACGTTCTGGCGCAATTCACGAATCGCCTTATCGGAAGGCGTTTTCGTGAAGTCGAAATGATTTCCTGCGATAGTGAGCGTGCCGGAGCGCGGCATCTCAAGCAGATTGAGTACACGCAGCAGCGAGCTTTTACCCGCTCCGCTTGGGCCAAGTAACACCAGCGTTTCGCCCTGAGGGCAATCCAGCGTGATATCGAACAGCGCCTGATGCGCGCCGTAGAAGCAATTAATGCCGTTTAATTGAATACTCATTGATTCTCGTATGCTGGCAGTCTGATAACTGTACACGTCATCCTTCATGCTGCCTCTTTGTTGGCTGCTGAGTGACTCGTCTCACCCTGAGACTCGCCCTTACGGACCGTTGCTCGCGACGTTCAAATCTGTTCCTGACAGATTTGTCACTCCAGTCACTTGCCGCCTCGACGCATCATGAATGATTTTGTGTATGTTGAGGCCGCAGATAGTACCTTTGACAGAATAGTTATGCAATATTTATGCGTTAAAAGTTAAATGCAAACCGCATTCTTCAATAAACATAGCACAAAATAGCGGGGGAGGTAGGCGGCAAGAATAATTGTCGGCATTCTATGCAGAATGCCAGACAATTTGTGGGGCTTATGATTTATCGACGTTTTGTCGGGTGATCAGCGGTTTTCGACGGACTGGCGCAGCGTACCGGCTGGCGCGTGGACGCTGCCGCCAAGATAACGTACATCATCAATAACCCAGCACTGACCCTCATGGATCATCAGCACTTCGTCGCGCCAGGTCTGGTCGCCTTGCTTCAGCTCCACGCGCAGCGGGATGTTGCGGGCGTCGCGATTAGGAATGGTGGACGCGCTGGCTACGCTGGCGCTATCCGGGAAGGTGGCGCGGCTGGAGAACGGGTCGCTGCTCATCAACTGGCGGTGTTCGCTGTCACGGCTGGCGTCAGAGAGCAGTTTTGCCAGGTTGTCGCTTAAGTAAGGGCGAAGGGCGGTAATGTCGTTAGTACGGTTTTGAATGCGGTAGTCATAAAATTGTTGAGCCACGCTGTCCGGCCCGCCTTCTATGCACGACCCGCTGCGCGGGCCATTGTCTTTATAAGCAGGAGTGACGGTTGTGCAGGCACTGAGCAGCAGTGCGCAAGGGACGAGCAGAGAGAGTTTGCTGTAGCGCATAGTGATTTCCTTATAAGCGATCTGCCAAAAAGCGATCTACGATAATCAATTATATCTTTTCAATGATAGCGTATCGGTCTGATAATGCGTTTGAGATCGAGTGCTTAGGTAAACAAGGAGATCGGCTATGCAGTTTTCGACAACCCCGACGCTGGAAGGGCAGAACATCGTGGAATATTGCGGTGTGGTAACGGGTGAAGCCATTTTGGGCGCCAATATTTTCCGTGACTTCTTCGCGGGTATTCGCGATATCGTCGGCGGACGTTCGGGTTCCTATGAAAAAGAGTTGCGTAAAGCGCGTGAAATCGCTTTTCAGGAACTGGGCGAACAGGCGAAAGCGCTGGGTGCGGATGCGGTTGTGGGCATCGACATTGACTATGAGACCGTAGGCAAAGACAGCAGTATGCTGATGGTGAGCGTCAGCGGGACGGCGGTAAAAACGCGCCGATGAGACGCCTGCTCTGGCTGGTCGCGTTCGCGCTTCTGTTAACCGGGTGCGCGGGCGAGAAAGGGATTATTGATAAAGACGGGTATCAGCTGGATACCCGTCATCAGGCACAGGCGGCGTACCCGCGCATCAAAATCCTGGTCATCCACTACACGGCGGATGACTTTGATACCTCTCTGGCGACGTTAACGGATAAAAACGTCAGCTCGCACTATTTAATTCCTGCTGTACCGCCGCTTCACCGTGGCAAGCCGCGTATCTGGCAACTGGTGCCAGAGCACGATCTGGCGTGGCACGCGGGCATCAGCTTCTGGCGCGGCGCAACGCGCATCAACGACACGTCCGTTGGTATCGAACTGGAAAATCGCGGCTGGCAAAAGTCGGCGGGAATGAAATACTTCGCTCCGTTTGAACCTGCGCAAATTCAGGCCCTGATCCCACTGGCGAAAGAGATCATTGCCCGCTACGACATTAAGCCGCAAAACGTGGTGGCGCATGCGGATATTGCCCCGCAGCGTAAAGACGATCCCGGCCCTCTGTTCCCCTGGCGCGATCTGGCGGCGCAGGGTATTGGCGCCTGGCCTGATGAACAGCGCGTGGCGTTTTATCTGGCGGGACGCGCGCCCAATACGCCAGTCGATCCCGCATCATTGCTCGACTTGCTTTCGCGTTATGGTTACGAGGTCAAACCGGAGATGACCGCGCGTGAACAGCAGCGGGTGATCATGGCGTTCCAGATGCATTTCCGCCCGGCGTTATGGAACGGGGTGGCGGATGCGCAAACGCAAGCGATTGCTAATGCGTTACTGGAAAAATATGGCCAGAATTAATGGCGCTGACGTCGTGATAAAAGTCAGTTAACTTGTTTATTTTCATCGAAATTCATTTTGGATAAAAATCAAATTAATCTATGGTTAATTGACTTTAAATTCCCCTCATCTATGATTGATTTTATCAGGAAGATATTTCTTATACGCTAAAAGTCGTGAAACTTAGCGCGCACAATCTTTTTTTTGCTTAATTTTATTTTTAACCAGGTTGAATCAGTGAGTGACATTAAGCTGAGGTTATCACTCGTCGCTTGTCATTAAATTCAAATCAATATTCTTTGAAAGGCATAATATGTTAAGCATTTACGGTAAGAAAATTCGTCCGCATCATGAAATGGAACGTATTATTTCTTTAACGTCAGGTTATAAAGAAAAAACCTTAAAAAAATGGCAGAAAATCACCACCAGTGACTCGGAATATATTCATATTATCGTGAGTGGTGACGTTGAATTTCGCCGTACCTCCGATGAGTTATGTATGTTTACCCTGCAAGGGCAGTGTATCTTTGGGCTGTCTGCCATATTTTATGGTTCTCTGCATATGTATGGGCTTGCTCGTACCAATACCGTCGTGCGCTCAATCAAAAAAGATGAGTTTATGCGTCTGTTGACTGAACACAGTTTATGGCCAGATCTCACCAGGGTGCTGTCATGGTATATTTGTCTGCTTAGCAAACGTGATGATGTTTTGGTTGCCCGTAGCGCTTACTCTGTTATTCGTGAATTTTTAATCGAAATTAATGAGCTGATTATTCACCATAACCGTGACATCAATGTATACGACTATATTCAGGAATATACGAATTTTGCCCGCAGTACGATTATCAAAATTCTCTCTGACCTTAAAAAAGGAAACTATATCGTCATTGAGAAAAGCCGATTAATGTCGATGACGACCTTGCCAGAAAAATATTAATCACATTTCCCATCGTCTCCTCTTCAGCTAATGAAGCGGAGGCCTTTGGGGAGCGCATTAAGACGTAATGATGTTTTCTTGCGTCATCAATCATCGGGCGGTTCCGGTATTTTTCCCTGCTGATAGTCCTCTTTTTGCTCCTGTAACGCTTGCAGGAAACGCGCTTTCAACGATGGCGTCTGTTCTTCCGCGCCGGGCAATGCCCGATCCGAGAGATCGCCTTCTGGCGCTTGCCGCCAGTCGTTGTCTTGACTTACCGGCGCTTCATCCTGCAATGGGGGTAACGCCTGGGGAGCAGGGGTCGGTTTGGGTGCTGGCTGTGGGAATGGCTTCGAAATATAAACATAGTGCATCTCAGAAAGCCGGGTATCCGGGTTTTCCATTTTTGTCGGTTTCGGCTCAGGCATCGGATGATGACAGTTCCAGTAAATATGGGCATACAGTCCGGCAATAATAAACGTGCAGAGGGTCAGCAGCCACATCATGGCGCGGAACAGCACTTTTTGGGGCGCCGGAAGGCGCCAGGCAAAATAGACCGCTTCTCCCGTCGTGAAACTGCGCTGTGCAGCAAGGCAAATGGTGGACATTATTTCGTGTTCCCTTGCGTTTTATGTTCCTGCTTCTGGCTTGGTGTTTGCGCCAGTACGCCCGGAACGCTGTTGGTTGCGCGCATTAACTGCATCAGCGTCTCTTCGCCGGCGATGCCGTCGACATGCAGTCCTGCCTTACCCTGAAATTCACGGGTGCGTTTTGCCAGTTCAGCCGTCCAGCTTCGCGAGTGGGTCAGCGGTTCATTCAACGTCTGGCTTAGCGTTTGATCCAGCCATGCCAGGTCTTTATCGCCGCTGGTCGCGCTAATCTCATCTTTCCCTTGCGGCGTTAAACGATGCAAAAGCGTGTAATTTCCGGTGGCGTGTTGATTAAACCAGTGTCTGCTTACCTGCCAGGTTCGGTTATTGATCAGAAGATCGAGCGACTGTTTATCAACGTGGGCCACGACGGCGTAATTCAGGTGATTACCCGTTTTGATCTCTCCTGCCCACGGATAACCTTCCTGTTCCAGCGCCTGTAAAGACGTATTCCCCTGACGACACATCAGGTTCACTCGCGCTGCGTTCTGGCATAGCGCATCGTTCGCGGAAGCATCATAACCCCACATAAGATAGAGCTGATGCATGGCGTCCGACTGATTCACTACCTCATTTTCAATGGTGGGCATAACAGGCGCAGTCGCCTCAGGCAGCGTCTTTTTCCAGCTGGCCGGAACCGGCACTTGTTGCGGCAGGCGAGACGCGATCGCGCCGGAAAAGTACCAGCCGCAGCAGGCGAACAGGACGGAGGCAAACAGCCCTGCGGTTGCCAGGCGTTTACCGCGCGGCGTGGGCGGCAGGAGTTCACCGGCAGCCAGGCGTAAATGGCGTGGGGAAACCTGTATCGCCCGCTCGGTCCATGCGGCAAGCAGCGCCAGATGCGCCAGTTTATTGAGTCCGGTTACGTGGCCTTTGGTCAGCGCATGCATTCTGCGCACCCGCGCGGGCGTCAGTGGCGAGGTGTCGACGTTTTGTTCGTCCATCTGTGCCCCGACGTAGTCGATATATTCACGGCAGGTCAGCGAACGTAGCGCAAGGCAGGTATGAACGCGGGGCTGTAAACCAGAATGATCCAGAAGACGGGATTTCTGATCGGGAGAGCCGGTCAGAAGAATCGTGAGCGGGAAGTTCAGCTCTTGCGCCCGCGTCAGCAACATACCCAGAACATCCCAACAATTATCTTTCATGGCTTGTGCCGTGGAGAGGATCAGCAGTTTGCCTTTTTTATTACGCGAAGGCGTTTCCTCATGCCATTGGCGCAAAATGGCATCAATGGCATAAATTTTGTTTTTACCCTCTTTAACGGCAGGGTTCAGTTTATAGAGCAGCGTACTGGCGCTCAGTTTGGGGAAGGCGTTAATGGCCAGTGCAGGTGTGCCGCCGTTACGCAGTTTTTCCACAAAGGCATTGTCTAATTCAGGTTCGTCAGAAAACAGACCGATGATGCCGGGCACGTTGGTTTTTTCCTGCAACAGGGAAAAGATGTCCTGATGATAATGAACGAAAAACTCCCCCGTTCGCCGGGTGAGTTTGCCAAACGGCTGAGCGGAAAATTTAAAATGATGCTGATACATGGTGTCTCGCTGTACTTTCTGGCTTCTGGAAACGTTGCGCTAAAAATAATTGAGCGGGTTTATTCGGGCAAATGCCGGACAGGAGAAAATTACTCTGATTATTTTCGATAACACCAGTAAGTGAAATCGTCAATGTTTTTCTGCAATAAAGTTGCCGGGAAAGCGAGTGGTCGACTTTCTTGCCGCTCATTACTATTTGCCGCACCGATTGGCGCAGCCGGTGCTGCGAAATTTAGCTTTATTAAAGGCATTTAAATAATGAGGATGCAGCTTTTCTCCCGATTGATTGCTCCCTGCATGATGTTTGTTTTACTGATATTCAGCGGGCATCAAGGGTATGTCGTTTTTAAAAACTATAATAAGGTTACAAACAAGTTAAATAACAGAAAAATTAACGTGCGTAAAAATGACGAAAAAGAAAAGTCATTTGCGCTTTTTCAGCCTGCCGTCTGGCAGCGAAATACGCCAGCAGCGGTTAAATCGCCGCTCTCTGCCGAGATTGAAGGCATCGTCAGCAGCGATGAAAGATGGCTATCGTTTGCCATTATTAAAACGCCTGCGGGACAGCAAAGTTATCGCGAAGGCGAAAGCCTCGTGGGAGTGAATGACGCCTGTATTGAGGAGATCAATAACGACAATGTGGTGGTTAATTATGAAGGTACTACGCAGGTACTGGCATTAAAGAAACCTGATTATTTCAGAGGCGGTGTTGAAAGCGGCCCACTACAAAAACCGACAAACGATGCCGGTGCAGAGAGCCTGCATCTTAATGATGTCCTGGTGCTAAAACCGTTTATTGAAAAAGGTCGTCTGGAGGGGTACGAAATCAACCCGCGCAATGCTTCGTCTTTCTTTCAGAACAGTGGGCTGGAGAAGGGCGATGTGGTTGTGAAGGTGAACAGTACCGATATGACGAAAGAAGAACAGGCGAAAAGCATCATTGCTGGCTGGTCAAAAATGAAAGAAGCGGCGGTAGTCGTAAGACGTCACGCTCACCTGGAAAATATTCAGGTCAATGTTTTAAACAACTAACAAGTGAATTGCCATGAAGAAATTTCCGTGGGCGTGCGTGGCGCTGACAACTCTGGCGTTATATTCCAGTTCGCTCTTTGCGGCGAATTTTAGCGCCAGCTTTAAAAATACTGATATTCGTGAATTTATTGATACGGTTGGCCGTAATCTTAATAAAACGATTCTGGTCGATCCGTCGGTACAGGGAACCGTATCGGTTCGGACGTATAACGTTTTGACCGAAGATGAATACTATCAGTTTTTCCTCAGCGTGCTGGATTTGTACGGACTTTCCGTGATTCCGATGGATAACGGCATGGTGAAAGTGGTTCGTTCATCCGTTGCGAGAACCGCGGGAACGCCGATTGCCGACAGCAAAAATCCCGGTAAAGGGGATGAAATTATTACCCGCGTCGTGCGGATGGAAAATGTACCGGTACGCGAACTGGCGCCGCTGTTGCGCCAGCTGAACGATGCGACCGGTATCGGCAACGTGGTGCACTTTGAGCCGTCAAACGTCCTGCTGCTCACCGGTAAAGCCTCGGTGGTGAACCGCCTGGTCGATCTGGTTCAGCGCGTCGATCGTTCCGGCGTACAGCGGCGCGAAATCGTTCCGCTACACTACGCCTCCGCGAAAGAACTTTCGGATATGTTGAATAACCTCAACAACGAAGAGCAAAAAGGGCAGAACGCACCGCAACTGGCGACCAAAGTGGTGGCGGATGAGGAGACGAATAGCCTGGTCATTAGCGGCAGTGAAGAAGCGCGGGCGCGTACCCGCACGCTGATAGCGCAGCTTGATCGCGAGCAGAATAACGAGGGGAATACCCGTGTCTTCTACCTGAAATATGCTAATGCCGCCAAAGTGGTGCCGGTGTTAACGGGCATTGGAGAGCAGATGAAGGACAAGCCGGGCGCGGCGAAAAGTAAATCGCCGGTTGCCGCGACCGATCTGAATATTACTGCCGACGAGTCGACAAACTCACTGGTGATCACCGCGCAGCCGAACGTGATGAACTCGCTTGAGAAGGTGATCGACAAGCTGGACATTCGCCGTCCCCAGGTACTGGTGGAAGCCATTATCGCTGAAGTGCAGGATGGCGCCGGAACCGATCTCGGCGTGCAGTGGACGAGTAAACACGGCGGCGTACAGTTTGGCGCAACCGGTCTGCCGATCGGCCAGGTTAAGAACGGGACGATAAAAGGCGTGAATTTTACCGGTATGGCGACAGGTTTCTTTAACGGCGATTTCGGCGCGCTGATGACGGCGCTGTCGACCAACGGCAAAAACGACATTCTCTCCACGCCGAGCGTGGTGACGCTGGATAACAAAGAAGCGTCGTTTAACGTTGGTCAGGATGTGCCGGTGCTTTCTGGTTCGCAGACGACGACGGGCGACAACGTCTTTAACACCGTTGAGCGTAAGACGGTGGGGACGAAGTTGAAGATCCTGCCGCAGATTAATGATGGCGACATGATCCACATGAAGATCGAGCAGGAAGTTTCCAGCGTGGACGCCAGTTCGACGGAGGATTCGTCTTTAGGCCCCACCTTTAACACCCGCACGATCAATAACGAAGTGATGGTTCACAGCGGGCAGACGGTAGTGCTGGGAGGGCTTATCGAAAATGTCACCAAACAGAATGTGTCGAAAGTGCCGTTGCTTGGCGATATTCCTCTGGTGGGGCAACTGTTCCGCTACACCTCGCAGGATACCACCAAACGAAACCTGATGGTCTTTATCCATACCACCGTTCTGCGCGATGACGATAACTACAGCGCCGCGTCGAAAGAGAAATACGACCAGGTGCGCGCGCGCCAGCAGCAGCGTATGGAGGAGAAGAAAATGGGCATCCTGGAGCCGGGCGATAACGCCATTCTGCCCGCGTTCCCGTCGCCCGTAAAAACCAGCACTGCTGCGCCAGCCACGGCGTCGCGCAATCCGTTTAAAGAGTAAGCCGGGGTGTCGCGTGGATGAATTAAGCAAAAATTTGTGCAGCAGCAGCTTCGCAAAAGACAACGGTATGCTGCTTTATCACAACGACGTATATATCCGTGAGGATGCGCCCGCGTTTGCCCTGCTGGAGATGCGTCGCGTGCTGGGGCGTGCCTTTACGCCGGTAACATTAACGCCAGAAGCGTTTGAAGAGATGCTGGCTAAAATCTGGCAGCAGAATAGCGGTGTTTCGCAGCAGCTGGTTGATGATATGGATGCCAATATCGATCTGATGGCGTTAACCGAGGAGATCCCCGATAACGAGGATTTGCTGGATAACGATGAAAACTCGCCGGTTATCCGTCTGATTAACGCCATTCTTGGCGAGGCGGTGAAGGATGGCGCGTCGGATATCCATATCGAAACCTTTGAGCGCACGCTGAGTATCCGTTTTCGCGTTGACGGCGTGCTGCGTCCTGTATTGCAGCCCGCGCGTAAGCTGGCGCCGCTGCTGGTATCGAGGATTAAGGTGATGTCCAAACTGGATATCGCCGAAAAACGCCTGCCGCAGGACGGTCGCATCTCCCTGCGCATTGGGCGTAAAGCAGTGGATGTGCGTGTCTCAACCATCCCGTCGCAGTATGGCGAGCGGGTGGTCATGCGTCTGCTGGATAAAAGCAACCTGAAGCCGGATATCAATAAACTGGGGCTGATCGACGAAGAACTGGAACAGCTCAAGGGACTGATTGGCCGCCCGCACGGGATTATCCTGGTGACCGGGCCGACCGGGTCCGGTAAGAGCACGACGCTTTACGCCATCCTCTCGGCGCTAAACGGCCATGAACGCAATATTCTTACCGTTGAAGATCCGATCGAATATGAACTGGAAGGCGTGGGGCAGACGCAGGTTAACCCGCGAGTGGATATGACGTTTGCCCGAGGCCTGCGCGCGATCCTCCGTCAGGACCCGGATGTGGTGATGATCGGTGAAATTCGTGACGGCGAAACCGCGCAGATTGCGGTTCAGGCGTCGCTTACCGGCCATCTGGTCATGTCTACGCTGCATACCAACAGCGCGGCGGGAGCGATTACCCGGTTGCGCGATATGGGGCTGGAGTCGTTTTTAATTGGTTCATCGCTGCTTGGCGTCATTGCCCAGCGTCTGGTTCGTCGGCTGTGCCCTCACTGCCGTGCCGTCAGTCCGCTGGATGATAATGAAAAACCGCTGTTCAGCTTTATGGAGAGCCCCCCCGACGTGATTTATCGCGCCGTGGGGTGTGAACAGTGCCGCCAGAGCGGTTACCAGGGACGCGCCGGTATTCATGAGTTTCTGCTGGTGGACAGCGCGATGCGCCGCGCTATTCATGAAGATAAAGACGAAATGTCGATTGAAACTCAGCTGTTTAAGCAGGCCTACAGCCTGCGGGAAAATGGTTTGTTGAAGGTGATCTCCGGCGTCACCTCGCTGGAGGAAGTGATGCGTGTTACCGCCGAGCGCGGAGGTGACGAATAATGGCCTGGTTCGCATGGACGGCTACGGATGCCGCCGGGAAAACCCGGCGCGGCGCCTTGCAGGCTGAAGGCCCAAAGCAGGTGCGCCAGACGCTGCGCGAACAGAAGCTGATGCCGATCAGCATTACGCTCACCCGCGAGCGCGCCGCCGGAAAGGGGGCTCAGAAAGGCGCAAAACTTTCGACACCGGTGCTCTCAATGTTTACCCGCCAGCTGTCGACGTTGGTTAATGCCGCACTGCCGCTGGAGAGTGCGCTGAAGGCGATTTCTAAGCAGACGGAAGACAAAAAGCTGGCGGTGATGGTCGGTGAGATCCGCGATAAAGTGGTGGAAGGGCACACGCTTTTCGACGCTTTCAGCCAGTTTCCGCGTACTTTCGACAAGCTCTATTGCACGCTGGTGATGGCAGGGGAAAAGACCGGGCATCTCGGCGGCGTGCTGGAAAAGCTGGCTGAATACAACGAACAGCGACAGAAAATGAAAAGCAAGCTGTCGCAGGCGATGGTCTATCCCATCACCCTGACGGTGGTGGCGATTGCGGTTATCTCCATTCTGCTGGTGGCGGTGGTGCCGCAGGTCATCGAACAGTTTGTGCATATGAAGCAGCAGTTGCCCGTCACCACCCGTACCCTGATTGCGGTCAGCGATTTTTTGCAGGCTTACGGAATGGTTATCGGCGGCGGCCTTGTCGGATCGTTTATCGCTTTTAACGCCTGGCTTAAAAAAGAGCGTCATCGTTTTGCATATCACCGCTGGCTGGTGAACCGTTCGCCGCTGAAAAAACTGGTCTGTGCAATAAACAGTGCCCGTTACATCCGCACCCTGAGCATTTTACAAGCCAGTAGCGTGCCGTTGCTGGAAGGTATGTATATCGCGATGGACGGTATTGAGAATCTGTATGCGCGTCAGGTACTGGAACAGGCGGCGGATACCGTGCGTCAGGGCGCGTCATTATATAACGCACTGGAGCAGGCCAGATTATTTCCGCCAACCATGCTTTATATGATTGCTTCTGGCGAAGAGAGCGGCGAACTCGGTTCATTAATGGATCGCGCCGCCGAAAACCAGGAGTCGGCATTACAACATCGCATTACATTAACGCTGTCGGTATTTGAACCGGCGCTGGTGGTGACGATGGCGACGGTGGTTTTATTTATCGTACTGTCAATATTACAACCGCTTCTTCAGCTCAATAATATGGTGGGTTAATTATGTCTGTGAAAAAAAATAGCCTGAAAGGTCAGGCCGGGTTTACTTTGCTCGAATTAATGGTGGTCATCGTTATTCTTGGTGTTCTGGCCAGCATGGTGGTGCCGAATCTGATGGGGAATAAAGAGAAAGCGGATGCGCAAAAAGCGACCAGCGATATTGTCGCACTGGAAGGCTCGCTGGATATGTATAAGCTCGATAACCATCGCTACCCAACCACCGAACAGGGGTTGCAGGCGTTGGTGACGAAGCCGGAGATCGCGCCGATTCCCAACGGCTATCGTGCTGACGGTTATATTCGCCGTCTGCCGCAGGACCCGTGGGGAAATGATTACATTCTGGTTAGCCCTGGCGAACATGGCGCGGTAGATGTTTTCTCCTCCGGCCCGGATGGTGAAGCGAATACCGCCGATGATATAACGAACTGGTCTTTAGATAAAAAAGATAAGTAATGAATAAGCAACGTGGATTTACATTGCTGGAAATTATTCTGGCGCTGGTTATTTTTGCCAGCTGCGCCATGATGGTGGTTTCGACAATACCCTCACGCAGCGGCGCAGATATATTAGGCCAGCAATTACAATCCCTCGTTGAATATGGTTCTGATCGGGCAGTGATGGACGGAAATATAGTCGGGCTGGTGATGACGCCAACGGAATATCAGCTGGTGAAGTGGGCCGGGGAAAACGGCGGGCGTCATTGGGCGCCGCTGACAGCCGGGCGTATTTTCACCCACGGACAGTTTCCTGAAGAGATGCACGTTTCGCTCGCTCCCCAGCGTCTGGCGGCCACGCCTGATGCCGATCCGCAGGTGCTCTTTTTACCGGATGGGGAAATTAGCCGATTCACGCTGACGTTGCAGAGCTATGACAAACAGCACCATTTCCGCGTGGTGTCGCAGGGCGCTTCACCCGTTTTGGTAGAGAACAATGACTAAACCGGAAGCGAAAGAACAGGGTATGACGCTGTTGGAAGTCATGGTGGCGCTGGTGATCTTTTCTACCGCAGCGCTGGCGTTGATGAATTCCGTCTCGCTGAATGTGCGTTTTACGCACGGTCTTGCCGATACGCTACAGGCCAGTTGGGTTGCGGAAAACCAGCTCGCGCAAGCGCAGCTTGCAAAAAGCGTTTTTCCCGACGTCGCTGAAGAAGGCAGTGAAACGATGGGTGGACGCAACTGGAACTGGCGCAAACAGCGGGTGAAAACCGATGACAAGGCGTTTGCCGATGAAGTCCAGGTGTATGCCGAAGGCGAAGAGGGCCAGCCGGTCATCACGCTGCGGGTTGTCCCGCCGAAGGAGCGCAAATGAATACGCCACTCCGTCGCCAGCAAGGTTTTACGCTGCTGGAGATCATGATTGCGCTGACGATTTTTGCCGTGATCAGCACCCTTGCCTGGCAAATCCTTGACGGCGCGATGCGCACCACCACGGCAACGGATGCTGCTGCGACGACGCTTAATCAGCTTCAGCGAGCCTGTAACCTGCTGGAGCGCGATTTCTCTCAGCTCCAGCCGCGCGCGCCGCGCAATGAAACGGATGTGTTTCGTCTGGATCAACATGCCGTCGAGCTGACGACGGTAAGCGGCGTCAGTGGGCAAATTCAACTGGAACGCGTGCGCTGGCGGCTGGAGGCGCATCGCCTGTGGCGTGATGTCTGGCCTGACATTGATAGTCCAACTGACGTGAGTCCAGAAGAAGTCCCGATTTTAAGCAACGTTAAAGCGATGAAGTGGCGATTCTGGCGACAGGGCTGGCAGACGACATGGGTTGAAACCGCCCATCAGCCGGAAGGCGCCGAACTGACGCTGACGATGGAAAACGGGGATACCTGGCGCTGGGTGTTTATGACGCCGGGAGACATGCCGGAAATCCAGGGAGCAAAGAAAGACGAAAGCGCTGAGGCTGCACAACCCACGCCTGCTGACGTTACGGCATCGGTTCCGCCAGCACGCGATGGAGAACAGCAATGAACACGCAATCGGCGCAAAAACAGCGCGGCGTCGCGCTGCTGGTGGTGTTGATTTTGCTGGTGATGATGTCAGCGCTGGCGGCAAAGATCGGTCAGCAGTTTTGCCGAAATTTGCAGAAAACCCGCTATCAGGTCAGTCAGCAGCAGCTGCGCTGGGCGATGCAAGGCCAGGCTGCGGCGATAAAAGATCGTCTGCAAACCGACGCCAGCGGTGAGAGCAATGGATTATCGCCAGAAGGCGCGTGGCACGAACCGCTGGAAACTCAGGGTGAGAACTATACCGTCGTGAGCCAGATTGAGGACGCCCAGACCTGCTTTAACGTGAACAGTCTGCTGGTCATTGACCCTGCTCTTCCTGCGGATAGCGCCGCCGCGCAGCCGACAAAGCCGGTGAAAGAGCAGATCGTTGAACAGTTGCTGATCGACAGCGGCATCAGTACGGCAGCGGCGGAAGAGGTTTATCAACAACTGGTGGATTATCTGGACGCTGACAGCACAACCGCAAAAGAGGCTCTGGAAAGCGATGCCTGGGCGGGCGTGACGCCGCAGCGCCTTCCTGCGAATCAGATGATGCGCACCATCAGCGAGATAAAACGGTTGCCGGGTTTTCCGGTGGCGGCTTATCCCCGCGCCAGCAAGGTGCTGTGCGCGCTGCCTGATACGGAGAGCAAAGTGGATGTGAATACCCTGAAGCCCGGGCAGGCGCCGCTGTTGTCTGCGCTGTCTGCGGGGACGTTAAGTGAGGATGACGCAGCACGGCTGATTGCCTCGCGCCCGGAAGAAGGGTGGGCGTCGGTTGACGCGTTCAGTAAAACGCTCGAAACAAACTATCCGCAGAGCAAAGCGATCCTCGCGCAGATGCAGGCGTTTGTTGCGGTGAACAGTCACTATTTCCGGGTCGAGAGTACCGGTAATACTGATGATTTAACGCTGCGCGTTGTCAGCCAGATTCATGTCGATCGTGACTCTGGCGAGGTGAGAACCTGGCAACGCCGTTACCGAATGATTGAATAAGAAAAGTCATAGTCTATGAAACAGGTACTTTTTATTCGTCCCGATGCAAACGTGGACGGGAAAATCGAGTGGTGCGTCTCCGGTAGCCAGCAGGTGGCAACGCTGGAAAGTCGGGATGCGCTGAGAACGCTTGCCGTAAATCCCCTGGCGACACGCGTTTGTTTGCTGTTGCCCGCCAGTGAGATGGTGTTCCGTCATTTTACCCTGCCCAAAAAAGGGTTATCGACGGCCTCCACACCGTTTTCATGGCTGGCGGAAGAGACGCTGATCGGCGATGTGGACTCGCTGCACTGGACGGTATTGCGGAAAAAAGGGCGGGAAGTGGATGCCGTGGCCATTGACGCCACCTGCTTTGAGCGCTGGCTTGCGCTGTGCGAAGAGGCCGGACTGAAGGTGATTCAGGTATTGCCGGACGCCGTTCTGCTGCCGGTAAACGAAGGCGGCAGTACGCTGGTTTCCTGTGACGAAAGCTGGTGGCTGCGTTTTCCGCCGTTCGGCGCCTGCGAAGCGGATGCTACGCTGCTGCCGCTGTTGCTGGCGCAAGGCGGCGATGGCGAAGTGCGCTGCTACGGCGAAGCACCTGCGGGTATCGATGTCACTGAACAACTGCCGTGGCAGCATCCGCTGGTATTGATTCAGCCGCAATGGAAAGCGTGTCGCGCCAATATGCTGCATGGCGCATTTGCCGCCTGCGGCAAAGAGGTGGGGCGATTTCGTCATCTGAGGACAGCAATGGCGGTGTCTGCGCTGCTGTCGATGGGGTTGCTGATTGGCCCGCGAGTGGCAATGGCATGGATGTTGGTTCAGCAGGAAAATCAGGTACAGGCCGAGATTTCCCAGGTCGCTCAACACTATTTCCCGAGTCTGCGGCAGAAAACCAATATCAAATACCATTTTGGTCAGAATATTAAAAAACAGAGCAAAGGTATTTTTCTGCAACTTGAGGCGCTGGGACAGGTTAAACAGTCTGTGCCTGCTATTGAGATAAATGAAGTGGAATATGACAACGCGCAGAATGTGTTGACGCTGAACGCGGCCTCGCCGAACGCGCAGGCGTTACAGGATTTCGTTACGCAGGCCACTCCCCATTTTGACTTTGCGTTACAACCGGTTTCGAACCAGTCACCCTATACGGCGATCGTGACGGGGAAATATAAATGAAAGAGCGAATTGCACAATTAAAAGCGCGCTATCAAAACTACAGCGATCGCGAGCGTGGTCTTATTACGCTATGTGCGGCGGCGATGTGCTGCGCGGTAATTTATTACGGCGGCATTATTCCGCTGGATCATATGATTCAAAACAGCCAGTCCACGTTAATGCGGCAAAAAGAGACGCTGCGCTGGATGCGGGACGAAATCGATAAAAATCATTTACAGGCGAAAGTCTTAAAAACGAACAACCCGCGAACGGTTATTGAAGAGAGCGCGAAAGAGATCCATCTCGCGTTGTCTGATATTCGTCAGGATGAACGCTCACTCTCTTTTGTTGTTGAACAGGTCAATATTTATGAACTGAAAAACTGGCTACGTGAAGTGAATGTCACGTCCGGCGTTCAGTTGCAAAAAATGGATTTGCGGCCGGTCGATCGTCAAAGCGACGTGAAAGCCAATATTACGCTGAGCTGGAATAAAAACGCATGAATACGATCATGTTGTTTCGGGAAAGCTGGCCGATTGGGTTTTGCATAATGAGCGCCTGCCTGGGCGGGATCCTCGGCAGTTTTCTTGGCGTAGTCAGCGAGCGCGTTCCCGCAATGGTGATGGAAAAGGAAGGGGCGGGGAATTTACTTTTTCCTGCCTCGCACTGCGCGGACTGCGGGCATCAACTGGCCTGGTGGGAAAATATTCCGTTACTGAGCTGGTGCTGCCTGCGCGGTCGTTGCCGCCATTGCCAGTCTGTGATTCCCCTGCGCTTGCTGTTGGTGGAGTTAGCCAGTGCGCTTTTTTTTGCGGCAACGGCGGCGGCGCTCCCTTCCTTTGTCACGCTGATCGCGCTGTGGGTTTTATGGTGCGGTTTGCTGCCGCTCACGATGATTGATGCGAAATATATGCTGTTGCCGGATTGTCTCACGCAGCCGCTGCTGTGGGCTGGGCTGCTGCTGCATTGCGTTTTCCACACGATGCCGTTGGCGAGCGCGTTATATGGCGCCGTTGCGGGGTATCTCATTCTGTGGCTGGTGTACTGGAGTTTTCACCTGCTGACGGGGCGGGAAGGGCTTGGACAGGGCGATTTTAAGCTACTGGCGGCGCTGGGGGCGTGGTGCGGCTGGCAGGCGTTACCGTTATTAATTCTGGTTGCGGCATTAAGCGGTATTGTGCTGTATGGCCTTTTTTACTCTGGCGTAAATAAAGCGGGGCAAATTCCTTTTGGTCCCTGTCTGGCCTTTTCGGGAATGGCGATGTTTATCTTCCAGACATTGCAATTCACATTCTGACGCGGTTGGTCAAGTGTTTTTTTAAATTCTTTCGCCGAGGGAATAAAGGGAACTTATTTATTTTCCAGATTATCATTGTCGCATAAGTCAATAGAATTAATGCTTATGCCATTTTAGGGAGGAGCGCAAAGCGAAATAGATTATTTCATTTTTATAATGGGTTGGTTTCCGTTGTCTTAAATACATTACTGTTTGCAATTCGTCCATGCTCTAAGGAATGCATGGCTGTTAAATATTCACGAATAAAATTATCAGGAATTAATAATGAAATTTATGAAGCCTAAATATCTGGCACTTTTTGTGGCAGCAGCGACAAGTCCGGTTTTTGCCGCTGCGCCGGGTACGCCGTCTATTACCAGCGGCAATGATAAATTCGCTATTGTGGAAGTGGATCAGGCTGCGCAGGATTATAACAACCTGGTGAAAGTTCATAACGATGGCGTGGACGTCAAGGTGGAATGGAACGTCTGGAGCGGCGATGCGCCGACCTCCGCGAAAGTGCTGTTGGATGGTAAGACCGTATGGTCTGGCGCAGGTAGCGCTGCCGGTTCTGCGACCTTCAAAGTCAAAAAAGGCGGTCGTTATCAGGAGCAGGTTGAATTATGTAATACCAGCGGGTGTACGAAAAGCGCCAGCAAGCTGATTATTGTGGCGGATACCGACGGTAGCCATCTGCTGCCGCTGAATACCACCATGAAGGAAAACAATAAAACGTTTGCTCAGCATACCGATAAAGTGGTGGGCGCGTACTTCCCGGAATGGGGCGTGTATGGCCGTAATTTCCCGGTAGATAAAATCCCGGCGGCTAACCTGAACCATATCCTGTACGGCTTTATTCCCATTTGCGGCGGTGACGGCATCAATGACAGCCTGAAATCCATCGAGGGCGGCAACAGTTTTGAAGCGCTGAAACGCGCCTGTAATGGCCGACAGGACTATACCGTGGCGATCCACGATCCGTGGGCGGCGCTGCAAAAACCGCAGGCTGGCGTCTCTAACTGGGATGACCCGTATAAAGGCAACTTCGGTCAATTGATGGCGCTGAAAAAAGCGCACCCGGATCTGAAAATCCTGCCATCGGTTGGGGGATGGACGCTTTCCGATCCGTTCTTCCAGATGCATGACAGCGCGATTCGCGCGCGGTTTGTTGCTTCCGTTAAGGATTTCCTGAAGACATGGAAATTCTTCGACGGCGTAGATATTGACTGGGAATTCCCGGGCGGCGGCGGTCAGAATGAAACGCTGGGCAACCCGCAGCAGGATAAAGCGACCTACACGGCACTGATGCACGATCTGCGCACCATGCTTAACGAACTGTCTGCCGAAACCGGTCGGACTTACGAGTTGACCTCCGCTATCGGTTCCGGTCAGGACAAAATCGAAGACGTGGACTACGCCCAGGCGCAGCAGTATATGGATCACATCTTCCTGATGAGCTACGACTTCTACGGCGGCTGGAGCAACACCGATCTGGGGCACCAGGCGGCGCTGCACGGCGCAGAGTGGAAACCGGACACCAAATACACCACGGAAAATGGCGTCAATGCGTTGCTGGCGCAGGGCGTGCAGCCAGGCAAGATCGTGGTGGGCGCGGGGATGTATGGCCGTGGCTGGACTGGCGTGCATGGCTATACCGGCGACAATCCGTTTACCGGTACGGCTACCGGCCCGGTGAAAGGCACCTGGGAGCCGGGCGTGGTTGATTATCGTCAGATTGTTAATGAATACAAAGGCAAACCAGGCTGGGAATACCGTTACGACGCTGCGGCGGAAGCGCCGTATATTTTCAATAAATCCACCGGCGACCTGATTACCTATGAAGACGCCCGCTCTGCGGCGGCGAAAGGTAAATACGTCCTGGCTAACAACCTCGGCGGCCTGTTCTCCTGGTCTATCGACTCTGATAACGGCGACATTCTGAACGCGATGAACGAAAGCTTGCTGGGTGGGGGTTCTACGCCGGTTGAGCCGGTTGTAACCAACCATGCGCCAGTCGCGACCGCAGTTGATCAGGTCGTCACCGGCCCGGCGACGGTCACGCTGGACGGTTCTGCCTCTACCGACCCGGATGGCGATGCGATCACCTATAAGTGGATGCAGATCTCCGGTCCGTCCGTAACGCTGAACAAGAGCACCAGCGCGAAAGCGAACTTTAACGTCGCCGCCGTCTCCAGCAATCAGAATCTGGCGTTCCGTCTGACCGTTACCGATGCGAAAGGTCTGAGTAACGCCATTGACGTTCAGGTCGTGAACAAAGCGCCAAAAGCGAACCAGGCCCCGGTTGTGAATCCGCTGGAAACGGTGTCGCTTGAAGCAGGCGCAACCTACACGCTGAATGCGCAGGCTGCCGATCCTGATGGCGACGCGTTGACCTACGCCTGGAGCGTGCCGGGCGACATGAACGCGACGGGGACAGACACCTCCAGCGTGACCATCACCGCGCCGGAAGTGAGCTCTGCCTCGACTTACACCGTCAGCGTCGTGGTCAGCGATGGTAAAACCAGCGTGCAGTCCAACGTGCAGATTAACGTTACGCCAAAAGCGGCGCCGGTGCCGTCCGACGAAGGGACGACACCGTCTGATGAAGGCACCACACCATCCGATGAGGGGACGACGCCGTCTGATGAAGGCGCGGCAACCGGCGGTTGCGACAGCCCGGTTGATGCCAATGCCAGCCACTACGCGGCATGGGACGCCAGCAAAATCTACAACAATGGCGATACCGTCAGTTTCGATCACCTGGTGTGGAAAGCGAAGTACTGGACGCAGGGCAATCAGCCAGGCTTCGGCGTGGACGCGTGGGAACTGGTCAGCCAGGTGAAATTCAACTGGCGTTCCGATGTGGTTTACAACGGCGGTGAGACTACCACCTATCAGGGGTCTGTATACCGCGCCAAATGGTGGACGCAGGGTGATAAACCCGGCAACAGCGATGTGTGGGTGAAAGAAGGCGCCGCCGCAGACTGTCAATAATCCTCTTACCTTAATAATGCGGATACGTTATCTATCCGCGAAGGGTAGCCGCCCCTGTCTGGGGGCGGCCATCTCTAAAAAATAATGTGCATAACGGACAAGGAGCAGATCACCCCGACAACTGGATGAAAATATGAAACGTTTAATTTTGTTGTTATTGATGTTAAGCCAAAGCGCGTTTGCCAACTGCTGGGACAGAGCCGCAAATTATTATCATGTTGACCCTTATTTATTATTTGCCATTGCGCAAGTCGAGTCTGGCATGAATCCCTATGCGGTAGGCCGAAATCACGACGGGACGAGAGATGTCGGGTTGATGCAAATAAATAGCTCGCATTTTTCAGCGCTGGAACGCCGTGGCATTGATGAGTATCGACTGATACTGGAACCCTGTACATCTATTATGGTCGGCGCGTCGATCTTATCCGATATGATCAAAGTATATGGTTATAACTGGGAGGCGGTAGGCGCATATAACGCCGGGGTTAAAAAAGAGAATTACCCGCAGCGCATGATTTACGCGCATAAAGTCTGGGAAACATACCAGCGTATAAAAATGACCACGCAATATAAATAAATCCAGTCGTTTTTATTTTTTGAAGAATTCCTGCTGGTGTTCTTCGAAAAGTAAAACCCCAGGTTCTGACGTTTGTTTATTCGTGTTGTTAATGGACAACGCAGAATTTGAATTAATCACTATTGTACATAAAGGAAAAATTGAAATGAGCAAAAGGACATTATTGAGTGTACTCATTGCGGGTGCCTGTACGGTGCCGTTTATGGCGCAAGCAAATACATTGCAGGCCAGCAGCAGTGAGCCTTACACCATAAAAGCCAGCGATCTGGCGAAAAAGGAGCAGGAGCTGACAAATTTCCCGTTGATGGCTTCGGTGAAAGAGACGATCCAGACGCTGGATAATGCCCAGGTAGAACTCATTGAACCCGGTCGCGCCGCCAACCCGGAAAACGTCAAACGCGTTGAGGGGATCATCAAAGCCAGCGACTGGGAATATCTTTTCCCGCTGCGTGCTAAAGAATATACCTACAGCAATTTCCTGAAAGCAGTCGGCAAATTTCCGGCGCTGTGTAAGACCTATAACGATGGTCGCGACAGTGATGCGATTTGCCGCAAAGAGCTGGCTACGATGTTCGCCCACTTTGCGCAGGAAACCGGCGGCCATGAGAGCTGGCGTCCAGAGGCCGAATGGCGTCAGGCGCTGGTGTATGTGCGTGAAATGGGCTGGAGCGAAGGGCAGAAAGGCGGCTATAACGGCGAATGTAACCCGAGCGTCTGGCAGGGGCAAACCTGGCCGTGCGGCAAAGACAAAGATGGTGAATTCCTGAGTTACTTTGGCCGCGGTGCGAAACAGTTGTCCTATAACTACAACTACGGGCCGTTCTCCGAAGCGATGTATGGCGACGTTCGCACGCTACTGGATAAACCGGAGCTGGTTGCCGATACCTGGCTGAACCTGGCGAGCGCTATTTTCTTCTTCGCCTACCCGCAGCCGCCGAAACCTAGCATGTTGCAGGTCATCGATGGCACCTGGCAGCCGAACGCGCACGATAAGGCTAACGGTCTGGTGCCCGGCTTTGGCGTCACCACCCAGATTATCAACGGCGGCGTTGAATGCGGCGGCCCGACGGAAATCGCGCAGTCGCAGAATCGTATCAAATACTACAAAGAGTTCGCTAACTACCTGAAAGTACCGGTTCCGGCAGATGAAGTGCTGGGCTGCGCCAACATGAAGCAGTTCGATGAAGGCGGCGCGGGCGCATTGAAGATTTACTGGGAACAAGATTGGGGATGGAGCTCGGATACGCCGGACGGCAAAACCTATGCCTGCCAACTGGTGGGTTATCAGACGCCATTCAGCGCGTTTAAAGAGGGGGATTACACGAAATGTGTACAGCATTTCTACAATGTGAACATCATTAATGATGACGGTTCTTCGACTAAACCGGATGAAGAGCCCGTAACGCCAACACCGGCTGATGATACGCCTGCACCTGCGCCAGTGCCGGATGAAACGCCAGCAGAGCCGACCACCGTTAACCATGCGCCGGTAGCCCATATCGCAGGGCCGATTGGCGCGGTAGATGCGGGGGCGCAGGTCTCTTTGAGCGCGGAGGGGTCGACTGACGAAGACGGCAACAAACTGACCTACACCTGGCGTGCTCAGGATGGTCAGACCGTGTCTGGCGAAGACAAAGCGGTCGTAACCTTCGCCGCGCCGGAAGCGGCGACCGCTCAGCAGTACGAGGTGAGTCTGACCGTCAGTGATGGTGAGCTGAGCAGCACCACCTCTTATCTGCTCAACGTGAAAGCGAAAGCGGCAACGCCATCTCAGGACGACGGCGCTTCGGGTTCGTATCCGGCATGGAGCGCGAACAGCAAGTACAATGCGGGCGATATCGTGAATAACCACGGTAAGCTGTTCCAGTGCAAACCATTCCCGTATAGCGGCTGGTGTAATACGGCGCCGGCCTATTATGAACCCGGCGCGGGTCTGGCATGGTCTGACGCGTGGAGCGCGCTGTAATGACAATATAAAACGACAACGCCTGAAATGCCCGATGGCGAAGGCTTATCGGGCCTGCGGCGGGTGGGTCGTATCTATTGTGCCATCCGGTACAACAACAATCTGACGGCAACCTGATGGTTGCCGTTTTTTGTGTTCACTGTGCGCCGGTCAGCGCGGTAGCTTGCCGTGATCGCGCAGCCAGGCGGCGGTACGCTCAATGCCTTCATCCAGCGTGACGATGGGCTGATAGCCCAGCTCTTCCTGGGCGCGCGTGGTGTCCAGCGTAAAATCGAAATTCAGCTTGGAAACGCCGTAGTGCGTCAGCGTCGGCTCTTTCGCCGATTTATTGCCGAAACGCTCCATGCTGCGGGCGATCATATCCAGCATCGGATACGGAACCGAACGGATTCGGCAATCAATGTTTAATTCATCAATCAGCTTTTGCACAATGCTGCGCAGCGTCCGGTGTTCGCCATTTGTGATGTTATAGACCCGACCAGAAGGCAGCTTGTCACTGCTTTCCTGGCTTGCCAGCCACATCGCGTGGACGGCATTTTCATAATAAGTCATATCCACCAGCGCGCTGCCGCCGTGCGGCAACAGAACGCTGCCGTAGTGGTGCATCATATGCGCCAGACGCGGAATAAAGACTTTATCGTGTGGGCCAAACAGACTTTGCGGGCGCAGGACGGTAAAACGCGTCTGCGGGTTGGCCTGCGCCAGCAGGTTAATCACCTCTTCACCGGCCGCTTTGCTGCGTGCAAATTCATTGGCGAAGCGGTGCGGACGAAAATCCTCTTTGATATCGCGATGGTGGTGATAATCAAAATAGAGTGACGGAGAGGAGATATGAATAAAGTTACGTACGCCCCAGGCGACGGCCCATTCGCCAAGGCGTCGGGTGGCGCGAACGTTCGCCAGATCGAAGGCTTCCTGGGTTCCCCACGGCGAGGTGAAACTGGAGCAGTGCCACAGCGTATCAATGCCTGCGAGCATCACTTTTGCCTGCGAAGAGACCAGCTCGGTCAAATCCGCATGGACAAATTCCGCTCCCATTTTTTGCAGCAGCTTGCCCATCGCTTCATTGCGACCGGTAGCTCTGACGCTGATGCCTTTATTGCGCAAAAACTCAACCGCGTTTCGACCTAAGCCGCTGGTGGCGCCGGTAACCAGTACCTTCATATCAATCCACTGTGGTTAATAGAACTTCGTGCGCATTCTTCCGTGAATTACGTCGGTATGCAATGGGAAACATGAAAGAATACAGTATGTTTTTATGATTAATCTGTGATTTGTTCTGCAAGCCGGGCGATTCGCTTTGCCATGCCCCGGAAAATAAAGAGATGCGCCGGGATCATCAGCAGCCAGTAGAAAAGGCCGGGCATCCCGTGCGGGTGCCACCAGGCGCGCACGTCAATTTGCCGGTGATCGCCTTTATCTTCAAGGGTAAAGCTCAAACGGCCAAGGCCCGGCGCTTTCATGCCAAACAGTAAGGTCAGCTGCTTTTCCGGCTCGACAATGATGACTTTCCAGCTGTCCACCGTGTCGCCGGTCTGAAGAAGCGCGTGTTCAGGTCGGCCTTTTGCCAGTCGATGCCCCACCAGCAGATCCATTGCCGCACGCGTTTTCCAGAGAATATTGCCAAAGAAATAGCCTTCTTTGCCGCCGAGACGGTTGATCACCTGCCACAGGGCTTTCCGGCTGGCGGAGGTTTTAACCGTGAATCCGGCCTGTTTGGCAAAATAGCCATACTCTGGTCGCCAGCGGGCAAATGCCTGGGCGTCGTATCCCCAGTCGCTGGAGTTGACCAGTTTTTCTTCCTCCTTCAGCGTGCGACGCACGGCATCGTCAAAGGTGATAAGCGTCTGGGGAACCAACGTCCGCAGTTCGGTATCATCGGCCAGCAGGTCATGTTTCAGCCCCTGGATCAGCGCTTTTGCCGTGGTCGGCGGAACGGACGTAATGACATTTAAAAACCAGACTGAAATCCAGCGGGTCGGAAAAGGGATGGGGATCAGCAGGCGATGTTTGCCGCTGACGGCCATAAAGTGCTTGAACTGCTCCTGATAGCTTAAGACCTGCGGCCCGGCGGCTTCGAGAACCCGGTGCTCGCAGGCAGGGTGATCCAGCAACGCCACCAGATAGTGCAGCAAATTTTCCAGCGCGATGGGCGTGGTTCGGGAGCGCACCCAGCGAGGTGGCGTCAGCACCGGCAGGTTGTAGACCATATCGCGCATCACTTCGAAGGCGGCTGAACCTGCGCCGACGATAATGCCGGCGCGCAGTTCAGTCACCGGCACGCCGGATTCGCGCAGCGTCTCCGCAGTTAACTGCCGGGCGCGCAAATGGTCAGACTGCTCATGTTTCGGCGCCTGCAACGAACTGAGGAATATGAGCTGTTTGACCGGTACTTCACGCAGCGCATCGCGCACGTTCATCGCAACCTGGCGCTCATGGGCAATAAAATCGCCGCCTTCGCCCATGCCATGCACCAGATAATAGACGGTGTCGACCTCGCGGAGCAGCGCGGGCAGATTATCCGGCCAGTTGAGATCGACTTTATGACAACTGACGTTAGCCAGTTGCTGTTTTTCCAGCCGTTCAATGCGACGTGCCGCCGCCAGAATCTGATGCCCTTGCGCGCTGAGCGCCCGCACCAGATGTTGACCAATGTAACCACTGGCGCCAAGAACCAAAATACGTTGCGGCACGTCCGTCTCCTTAGCGGGTTAAAAAGGTGCGCCAGTGGGCGGCGACTTCAGCAAGCTGTTCACGCGATACGTCCAGATGCGTCACCAGACGCACGATCGGCGACGCGTTGATCAGCACGTCATGTGCCTTCATGTATTCGCCCAGCGCCGCCGCGTTCTCTTCACCAACGCGGACAAACAGCATATTGGTGTCGTGACGCATAACATCCGCGCCGGCTTCACGCAGTTGCTCCGCCATCCAGGCCGCGTTGTCGTGATCGTCCTGTAAACGTGCGACGTTATTCTTCAACGCGTACAGCCCGGCAGCCGCCAGAATACCCGCCTGACGCATACCGCCGCCGGTCATTTTGCGCCAGCGGATGGCGCGCTTAATGTAGTCCTGGTTGCCGACTAACAGTGAGCCTACCGGCGTCCCCAGACCTTTTGACAGGCAAATGGTGAATGAGTCGCAGTATTGGGTAATGTCTTTCAGTTCGCAGCCGTAGGCGACGACCGCGTTAAAAATACGCGCGCCGTCAACGTGTAACGCCAGACCGCGCTCGCGGGTAAATTCCCACGCCTGTTTTAAATATTCGCGCGGCAGCACTTTACCGTTGTGGGTGTTTTCCAGACTGAGTAAGCGAGTGCGGGCAAAATGGATATCATCCGCCTTGATCTTCGCGGCGACCTTATCCAGCGGCAACGTACCGTCTGCGGCGGCATCAATGGGCTGCGGTTGAATGCTGCCCAGCACCGCCGCGCCGCCTGCCTCGTACAGATAGTTATGCGCGCCCTGACCGGCGATATACTCTTCGCCGCGTTCACAGTGGCTGAGCAGAGCGACCAGGTTAGCCTGAGTGCCGGTGGGTAAAAAAATCGCCGCGTCTTTGCCGGAAAGCTCAGCGGCGTATTGCTGGAGGGCGTTGACGGTTGGGTCATCTCCGTACACGTCGTCCCCGACCGGGGCGGCCATCATCTCTTCGAGCATGGCACGACTTGGCCGGGTAACGGTATCACTACGTAAATCGATCATTGCACATCCCTATAGTTTAAAAGGCGATGTGCATTGTTTTACCTTAGCCAGTTGGTTTTCGCCAGTTCGATCACTTCATCACCGCGCCCGCTGATGATCGCGCGCAGCATATACAGGCTAAACCCTTTGGCCTGCTCCAGTTTTATTTGCGGCGGAATGGCCAGTTCTTCTTTCGCCACGACCACATCGACCAGTACCGGACCGTCGATAGACAGCGCGCGTTGCAGCGCCTCGTCGACGTCGGCGGCTTTTTCAACGCGGAGCCCTGTAATGCCGCAGGCTTCAGCAATGCGGGCGAAGTTCGTGTCGTGCAGTTCGGTGCCGTCGGTGAGGTAGCCGCCCGCTTTCATCTCCATTGCCACAAAGCCCAGCACGCTGTTGTTGAAAACAACAATTTTTACCGGCAGCTTCATCTGTACGACAGAGAGGAAATCGCCCATCAGCATACTGAATCCCCCGTCGCCGCACATGGCGATCACCTGACGACCCGGTTCGGTGGCCTGGGCGCCTAACGCCTGCGGCATGGCATTGGCCATTGAACCGTGGTTAAACGATCCCAGCAGACGGCGCTTACCGTTCATTTTCAGATAACGCGCCGCCCATACGGTCGGCGTGCCGACGTCGCAGGTAAAGATGGCGTCATCTGCGGCGAAACGGCTGATCTGCTGCGCCAGATATTGCGGGTGAATCGCTTTCTCGCTCGGTTTGGCTAAATCATCCAGCCCTTTGCGCGCGTCGCGATAGTGCTCCAGCGCTTTATCAAGGAATTTACGATCGGTTTTTTCTTCCAGCATCGGCAATAACGCGGCGAGCGTGGAGTGAATATCGCCGACCAGCGCCATATCGACTTTACTGTGCGCGCCAATGCTTGCCGGGTTGATATCGATTTGAATGATTTTGGCGTCGGTCGGGTAAAAGGCGCGATAGGGAAACTGGGTGCCGAGCAGGATCAGGGTGTCAGCATTCATCATCGTATGGAAACCGGATGAGAAGCCGATCAATCCCGTCATGCCCACATCGTAAGGGTTGTCGTACTCCACATGCTCTTTGCCGCGCAGCGCATGAACAATTGGCGCTTTAATTTTGGCGGCGAATTCCACCAGCTCTTTATGCGCGCCCGCGCAGCCGCTGCCGCACATCAGGGCGATATTGCTGGAGTAACGTAATAGCTGTGCCAGTTTTTTCAGCTCTTCTTCGGCCGGGGTCACGATCGGCAGCGGGGCATGATACCAGTGGGTGCTGGCGCTTTCCGGCGCCGGTTTCAGCGCAACGTCGCCCGGCAGCACCACGACGGAGACGCCACGGTTAAGCACCGCTTTACGCATGGCGATCGCCAGTACCTGCGGAATCTGCTCCGGGGTGGAAACCAGCTCGCAATAGTGGCTGCATTCGCGAAACAGCTCTTGTGGGTGGGTCTCCTGAAAGTAGCCGCTGCCGATTTCGCTGGAAGGAATGTGGGCGGCGATAGCCAGAACCGGGACGTGATTACGGTGGCAATCGAACAGACCGTTAATCAAATGCAGGTTGCCAGGCCCGCATGAACCCGCGCACACCGCCAGTTCACCGGTGAGTTGCGCTTCCGCGCCAGCGGCAAAGGCGGCGACCTCTTCATGGCGCGTCGACATCCAGTCAATCGTCCCCATCCGGTTCAGGCTGTCGCTCAGGCCGTTCAGGGAGTCGCCCGTCACGCCCCAGATACGTTTCACGCCAGCCTGTTCAAGTGTTTTTGCAATGTAAGCGGCAACGGTTTGTTTCATGGTTTTCCATCTCCTGTAATGTGATACCGGTTACAAGTTTAGATGAAGATAATCGTTACGCTTTGTCATCCCCCCTTATTTTCAGCAGCTATATTTCAACCGACAGAACGCGTAATTTAATGGCAAACCAGCCGGAACCAGGAGTCAATTCAGATGGTTACAACGTTATTAAATGCAGTGAACCGTATGCTGACGCATGAAGATTTTGGCAAGTTTCTGTTACGCCTCGCAGTAGGGGGGCTGATGCTGTTTCACGGCCTGCATAAACTGTTCGACGGTATTGATGGCATTAGCAATATGCTGATTGCAAAAGGATTGCCCGGGTTTATCGCCTATGGCGTGCTGGTGGGCGAGGTGATTGCGCCTTGCCTGATTGTGCTGGGTATTCTTACGCGTCCTGCCGCGCTGGTGCTGGCATTGACGATGGTGGTGGCGTGGTTAATGGTCGGCACCGGGAAAACCTGGCAACTGGATGCCGTCGGCGCATGGGCGATAGAGAGTTTAGTTTATTTCTTTATTGGCGCGCTGGCGGTGGCGTTTCTGGGGGCGGGGCGGTTCTCTGTTGCGGGAAATTCGGCCTGGCGGTGAGGAATTGCCGGATGGCGGCGTAAATGCCTTACCCGGCCTGCCGAAAAATGGCAGGCCGGGTAAGCGAAGCGTCATCCGGCAATGAGAGCTTATGCCAGAACTAAATCGCCCTGCGGATGGCAGGAGCAGGCCAGTACATAACCGTCGGCGATTTCCGCATCGGTCAGCGTCATGGTGCTGCTGACCGTATATTCACCGGAAACCACTTTGGTTTTGCAGCAGCCGCATACGCCAGCACGACATGCCACAGTCACCGGAACTTTATTGCTTTCCAGCGCGTCCAGCAGCGTGGTGCCGACAGGCGCGTAAAACTCCTGCGCCGGTTGCAGTTTGGTGAACTTCAGACCCTCCGTTGCCGCTTCGGCAACTGGTGTAAAGAACTTCTCTTTAAAGAAGCGCGTTACGCCGAGCGCTTTCACTTCCTGCTCAACCATGTCCATATACGGCGCCGGGCCGCAGGTCATGACGGTGCGCGATGCCAGGTCCGGCACGTTTTTCAGTAATTCAGTGGTCAGGCGACCCGCCACGAAACCGTGGGTCGCATTGTTCTCCGCCACCAGCGTGACCGGGTACTGACGCCATTCCTCAGCGAAAATCACATCCTGCGGCGAACGCACGTTGAAGATCACCTGCACATCTGCCTGCGGGCGGTATTTTGCCAGCCAGCGACGCATCGACATAATTGGCGTGACGCCGCAACCGGCCGCCAGCATCAGGAACTTGTCTTCGGCTTTGTCTTCACAGATAAAGTCGCCCATCGCATCGGACAGCCAGATATAGTCGCCGCGTTTCACCTCGCGGGTTAACCACTGTGAACCTGCGCCTTCATCAATGCGACGGATCGTCAGCGTAATGTACTCGCTCACGCCCGGCGTGGACGAAATGGTGTAGGCCCGCAGCGTATCCGCAGAGTTGCGAACGCTGACCAGCGCATACTGACCGGCACGGTACGGATAGTGATCGTGACACAGTAATGAGAGAGTCCACACATCCGGGGTTTCCTGATGGATGTGATGTACCTGCATCCGCCACGGACACTGAGTGGTTGGCATCGTCATTCTAAAACTCCTTACGCGCTCAACAGTTGCTGCATATCTTCTTCAACGGTGGTGACCTGACGCAGGCCAAATTTCTCGTTGAGGACAGCCAGCAGATCCGGGGTGAAGAAACCTGGCGCAGTCGGCCCGGTCACGATGTTTTTCACGCCCAGAGACAACAGCGTCAGCAGGATGACGATCGCTTTCTGTTCGAACCAGGAGAGCACCAGAGACAGCGGCAGGTCGTTCACGCCACAGCCCAGTTTTTCTGCCAGCGTGACGGCCAGAATGATGGCGGAGTAAGCGTCGTTACACTGACCAGCGTCAACCAGACGCGGCAGACCTTCGATGTCGCCGAATTCCAGTTTGTTGAAGCGGTATTTACCACAGGCCAGCGTCAGAATCAGGCAGTCATCCGGTACGCTGGTCGCGAAATCGGTGAAGTAGTTACGTTCGCCACGCGCGCCGTCACAGCCGCCCACCAGGAAGATGTGACGCAGTTTTTCGCGGCTGACCAGGTCGATCAGGCTGTCTGCTGCGCCCAGCAGCGTCTGGCGACCGAAACCAACGGTGATCAGATGCGGGATTTCGCTGTACGGGAAGCCTGCCATCTGCTGCGCCTGAGCGATAACCGGAGAGAAATCTTCGCCTTCCAGGTGGTTTACGCCCGGCCAACCGACGATGCTGCGCGTCCAGATACGGTCGTCATACGCGCCAACGGTCGGGTCAATGATGCAGTTAGAGGTCATCACGATAGGGCCAGGGAAGCGGGCGAATTCAACCTGCTGGTTCTGCCAGCCGCTGCCGTAGTTACCGACCAGGTGTTTGAATTTACGCAGTTCCGGGTAACCGTGCGCGGGCAGCATTTCACCGTGGGTATAGACGTTCACGCCAGTCCCTTCGGTCTGCTCCAGCAGGTTGTACAGATCTTTCAGGTCGTGACCGGAGATCAGGATGCACTTACCTTCAACCGCTTTCACGTTAACCTGAGTCGGGGTCGGGTGGCCGTATTTGGTGGTTTCACCGGCATCCAGGATGCTCATCACTTTGAAGTTCATCTGGCCGATTTCCATAGAACATTCCAGCAGAGCGTTCATATCGGAAGGCCAGGTGCCCAGCCACGCCATGATTTTGTGGTACTGCGCGTAGATGTCGTTGTCATACTGACCCAGAACGTGGGCGTGCTCCATATACGCTGCCGCACCTTTCAGACCATACAGGCAAAGCAGACGCAGGCCGAGGATGTTCTCGCCAATAGCGGCTTTGTCTTTGTTCGGGGTGAACTCGGCAGCCTGACGTTGCAAATCGCCTAGATCGTCGCTGACCAGTTGCAGGTCGGCCATCGGGTTGTTTACCGTGGCGCTTGCATCGATGTTCTGGCACTGCGCTTTCAGCGATTCGCGCAGGGCGATCGCTTCACGGGCATAGCCGACGATACGCGGAGAGTCGAAGTTAACGTTGGTCAGAGTGGAGAAAAATGCACGCGGGGCAAAGTTGTCAACGTCATGATCGATGATGCCATATTCACGGGCTTTAGCAGCCCATGCAGACAGACCTTGCAGGGACGCAATCAGCAGATCCTGGAGATCGGACGTTTCCGCTGTTTTACCGCACATACCCTGCGCGTAGGAGCAGCCGTTCCCCGCCGGAGTACGGATGGTTTGTTCACATTGCACACAAAACATGGTCACACCTTTTTTAAAGTTATATTTAATATACATGTTTAAGGTTATGCCTGCGCGCAAAGGGATAAAAGTGATTTCTTACATAATTTACAGGGAGATTGATTTAGCGCAATTTTGGCGGCAGGGTTCTACCGCCAGGGAGGTATCAGGCTGAGAAAAAGGCCATCAGGATTGGCACCAGCAGGCTGAGGATAAAACCGTGAACGATGGCGGCAGGCACCATCTCCAGACCGCCTGTACGCTGAAGTACCGGCAACGTGAAGTCCATCGACGTGGCGCCGCATAACCCTAACGCGGTGGAGCGACTGCGACGAACCAGACCGGGGATCAGCATAATCGCTATCAGCTCGCGCGCCAGATCGTTAAAGAAAGCGGCGCTGCCAATTACCGGGCCGAACGATTCGGTCAATAAAATGCCGGACAGGGAATACCAGCCGAAACCTGATGCCATTGCCAGCGCGGTTTTGATCGGCAGGCCGAGAATGAGCGCATTGATGACTCCGCCGAGCATAGAGCTGGCGACCACCACCACGGCGACAATCATCCCCCGGCGATTCAGCACAATCTGTTTTAAGGTCATGCCATTGTTTCGCAACTGGATGCCGATCAGGAATAATAAGAAGATCAGCGTATATTCGCTGGCTTCCGTAGCGTGTTTGAGAAATGCCAGCCCGCTGAGGCCAAGCAGAAAACCCAGCACCACGACGCCGCATAATTTAAGTGACTCAAGCGCCATCGCGATACGTGAAGGTAATTTCTCCTGCTGGTGGTTGTGTCGCCACGGTAGCGAACGTTCCAGCCAGAATAATGCCGCGATGTTGCACAGCAAAATAACGGTAATACTGACAGCGGAATAATGAAAAATAGCGAGCAAATTACTGGCGAGATTATCCAGGAACGCCAGGCTGATCCCCATAAAAAAGAGAATGACGTAGACAATCCAGCTTAACAGCCGGTTGATCAGTTTTAATGCGGCCTGATGCTGAAGTGGAATGAGGTAGCCCACAATCAGTGGAACCAAAATGATTAAAAGTCCTGAAAACATGAACAACCGGGTCCTTTATATGCGAGACAGCGCAATGACACTACCCAATAAAGGCGGTCAGGTAAAGGAGCAAAAAAAAGCCGGGTGGCGCTAACGCTTACCCGGCCTGCTTATTGTACTGTACCGCAGGTCGGGTAAGGCGTAGTCGCCACCCGACACCACGGACTTCACTCAATTAATCGCGTTTTTCAAGCAGCGTGCGGTACAGCACGCCACCCAGAATACCGCCGATAATCGGCATCACCCAGAACAGCCACAGTTGTTGTAATGCCCAACCGCCCTGGAAGATCGCAACCGCGGTGCTGCGCGCCGGGTTCACAGAGGTGTTGGTGACCGGAATACTGATCAGGTGAATCAGGGTTAACGCCAGACCAATGGCGATTGGGGCAAAACCTGCCGGGGCATGTTTGTCCGTCGCGCCATGAATGACCAGCAGGAAACCGGCGGTCAGCACGATTTCAATGACGATGGCGGAAAGCATGGAATAACCGCCAGGGGAATGTTCGCCGTAACCGTTAGAGGCGAAACCGCTGGCAGCGGCATCAAAGCCTGCTTTACCGCTGGCAATCAGATACAGCACCGCCGCGGCAATAATACCGCCGACAACCTGAGCGATAATATAGCCAATGACCTCTTTTGCCGGAAAACGACCGCCAGCCCATAAACCTAATGTCACTGCCGGGTTAAAATGTCCGCCGGAAATATGACCTACGGCGAATGCCATTGTCAGTACGGTCAGACCAAAAGCCAGCGCGACACCCGCAAAACCAATTCCCAGTTCAGGGAATGCCGCAGCCAGAACGGCGCTTCCGCAGCCACCGAAAACGAGCCAGAATGTACCGAAACATTCGGCTGCTAATTTTCTAAACATAACCACCTCAAATAATAAAATTAACCACATTGAATATGCGGCTGTTTTTTTATCGTCATAAAAGGGTGACGACATAATGCAGGAAACTATATTTTAAGAACGAACGTCACCCAATCACCAGTTAAAAAAATTCAGTTAGTTTGATTTAGGGCAATGTGGTGTGAATCCTTGTTCTGATTTGTCTTAATAAAGAGTGTAGTGCACGGACTTAATGCTGCAATTATCACGCCATGCAACGGATTTTGTCGTTATACTGCGGAAAGGATAAGTTGTTCATTTCTGGAGGATACATGATTCTCGAACGCGTTGAGATTGTGGGTTTTCGCGGGATCAATCGATTATCGTTGATGCTGGAGCAAAACAACGTGCTGATTGGGGAGAACGCGTGGGGGAAATCCAGCCTGCTGGATGCCTTAACTCTGCTGCTGTCGCCAGAATCGGAACTGTATCATTTCATCCGCGAGGATTTCTGGTTTCCCCCCGGAGATATTCAGGGACGTGAACATCATCTGCATATTATCCTCACTTTCCGTGAATCTCAGCCTGGCCGCCATCGGGTGCGTCGATACCGCCCGCTGGAGGCATGCTGGTCTCCTTGTCAGGATGGTTTTCACCGTATTTTCTACCGCCTGGAGGGGGAGAGCGCGGCAGATGGCAGCGTGATGACGCTGCGCAGCTTCCTTGATGGCGACGGCCACCCGCTACCGATCGATGATATTAATCGCCAGGCACACCATCTCATTCGTTTGATGCCGGTACTGCGCCTGCGCGATGCGCGCTTTATGCGACGCATCCGTAACGGTACGGTGCCCGATGTTCCCGATGTTGAAGTTACCGCCTGCCAGCTGGACTTTCTGGCGCGAGAACTGGCGACCCGTCCGCAGAATTTAACGGACGGGCAGATCCGCCAGGGGCTTTCGGCGATGGTACAGCTGCTGGAGCATTACTTTTCCGAGCAAGGCGCGGGGCAATCCCGTCATCGGTTGATGCGTCGCCGTTCGAACAACGAACAGCGTAGCTGGCGCTATCTGGACATTATTAACCGGATGATCGACAAACCCGGCGGCCGCACGCATCGCGTGATCCTGCTGGGGCTGTTCTCCACGCTGTTACAGGCAAAAGGGACGCTGCGGCTGGATAAAGATGCCCGACCATTATTATTGGTTGAAGACCCGGAAACGCGTCTGCATCCGATTATGCTGTCGGTGGCATGGCAGTTGTTGAATCTTTTACCGCTGCAACGTGTGGCAACGACTAATTCCGGCGAGCTGCTGTCGCTGACGCCTGTGGAGCACGTTGTCCGTCTGGTGCGTGAATCTTCACGGGTCGCGGCCTGGCGACTGGGGCCTGGCGGGCTGAGCGCGGAAGATGGTCGCCGCATCGCCTTTCATATTCGTTTTAACCGGGCCTCGTCGCTGTTTTCCCGCTGCTGGCTGCTGGTGGAAGGCGAAACGGAAACCTGGGTTATCAACGAACTGGCGCGCCAGTGTGGGCACCACTTCGATGCCGAAGGGATTAAAGTGATCGAATTCGCCCAGTCAGGCCTGAGACCGCTGGTAAAATTCGCCCGCCGGATGGGAATTGAGTGGCATGTGCTGGTGGATGGCGACGAAGCCGGGAAAAAATATGCCGCAACGGTGCGCGGTTTGCTGAATAACGACCGGGAAGAAGAGCGTGAGCACCTGACGGCATTGCCTGCTCTGGATATGGAACATTTTATGTATCGGTCAGGATTTGCTGATGTCTTTCATCGGGTGGCGCAAATACCGGAAAACGTTCCAATGAATATGCGGAAAATTATCTCGAAGGCGATCCACCGCTCGTCAAAGCCTGATTTAGCCATTGAAGTGGCGATGGAGGCAGGGCGACGCGGCGTTGACGCGGTGCCGACGCTGTTCAAAAAAATGTTCTCCCGCGTACTCTGGCTGGCGCGCGGGAGAGCGGATTAACGGCGAAACAGCCGCGACATCTGTGGCGGAATGCAGTCCAGCAATGGATAGCGACGGCGATATTCGGCGCGTTTTTCAGTGTTTGTTTATTTACCGTTAAGGTTTATCTTCCCACTCTGGTGGATATCTCGGGGAATGTTGGATCGTTATGAAGCTCAAGGGAAAAATGAAAAAGCGCTATATTCTCATCGCCCTCATTATCATCGTGGCGATGTTTACGCTCTGGCGAACGTTAAATGCGCCGCTACCCCACTATCAAACGCTGATTGTCCGTCCGGGCGACCTCCAGCAGAGCGTGCTGGCGACGGGGAAACTGGATGCGCTGCGCAAAGTGGATGTCGGGGCGCAGGTCAGCGGCCAGCTTAAAACGTTGTCGGTCGCAATTGGCGACAAGGTGAAAAAAGATCAGCTGCTTGGCGTTATCGATCCTGAACAGGCGGAAAACCAGATCAAAGAGGTGGAAGCCACGCTGATGGAATTACGCGCTCAGCGCCGACAGGCTGAAGCCGAGTGGAAACTGGCGCGCGTCACCCTGTCACGCCAGCAACAGCTGGCGAAAACCCAGGCGATTTCGCGACAGGAACTGGATACGGCCGCGACGGAAATGGCCGTCAAACAGGCGCAAATCGGCACGATTGACGCGCAGATTAAGCGTAATCAGGCTTCTCTTGATACGGCAAAAACCAACCTGGATTACACCCGCATTGTCGCCCCGATGGCAGGCGAGGTGACGCAAATTACCACCTTGCAGGGACAGACGGTGATTGCCGCTCAACAGGCGCCAAATATCCTGACGCTGGCGGATATGAGCACCATGCTGGTGAAGGCGCAGGTTTCCGAAGCGGACGTTATTCACCTGCGTCCCGGACAAAAAGCCTGGTTTACCGTGCTGGGCGACCCTCAGACCCGCTATGAAGGCGCGCTGAAAGATGTCCTGCCCACGCCTGAAAAAGTGAACGACGCTATTTTCTATTACGCGCGTTTTGAAGTTCCTAACCCGAAAGGGATTTTGCGCCTGGACATGACCGCACAGGTGCATATTCAGCTCACGGACATTAAAAACGTGTTGACGATTCCGCTGGCGGCGCTTGGCGACCCGGTCGGCAACAACCGCTACAAAGTCACGCTGTTGCGTAACGGCGAAACCCGTGAACGCGAGGTGTCGATTGGCGCGCGTAACGATACCGACGTGGAGATCGTCAAGGGACTGGAAGAGGGCGATGAGGTGGTGATCAGCGAGAGCAAACCTGGAGCCGCGCAATGACGGCATTGCTTGAGCTGAGCAATATTCGCCGTAGTTATCCGTCAGGTGAAGAACAGGTCGAGGTGCTGAAGGGCATCTCCCTGCAAATTCATGCCGGAGAGATGGTAGCGATTGTCGGCGCGTCCGGTTCCGGTAAATCGACCCTGATGAATATCCTCGGCTGTCTGGATAAACCTACCAGCGGCACCTATCGGATTGCGGGGCGGGATGTCTCCACGCTCGACAGCGACGCGCTGGCGCAACTTCGCCGCGAACATTTTGGTTTTATCTTCCAGCGTTATCATTTGCTCTCACATCTGACGGCGGCGCAAAACGTTGAGGTGCCCGCCGTTTATGCCGGTACGGAGCGCAAACGGCGGCTGGAGCGGGCCGAAGAGTTGCTGCAACGGCTGGGGCTGGGCGATCGGGTGGATTATCAGCCTTCGCAGCTCTCCGGCGGGCAACAGCAGCGGGTGAGTATTGCGCGCGCGCTGATGAACGGCGGGCAGGTGATCCTCGCCGATGAACCGACCGGGGCGCTCGACAGCCATTCCGGCGATGAAGTGATGGCGATTCTGCATCAACTGCGCGATCGGGGGCATACGGTCATTATCGTGACCCACGACCCGCAGGTTGCCGCTCAGGCCGAACGGGTGATTGAAATCCACGATGGCGAGATCGTGCGTAATCCGCCGTCGCAGAAAACGCAAGCGGGGCAAGGCATTGCGGAGCCCGTCGTCAAAACGGCCTCTGGCTGGAGCCAGTTTGTCAGCGGATTTCGTGAGGCGCTCACGATGGCGTGGCTGGCGATGGCCGCCAATAAAATGCGCACCTTACTCACCATGCTGGGGATTATTATCGGGATTGCGTCGGTGGTGTCGATCGTGGTGGTCGGCGATGCGGCAAAACAGATGGTACTGGCGGATATTCGCGCCATTGGCACCAATACTATCGATATTTACCCCGGTAAAGACTTCGGCGACGACGATCCGCAATATCAGCAGGCGCTGAAATATGACGATTTGAACGCGATTCAGAAGCAGCCGTGGGTAACGTCCGCGACGCCTGCCGTATCGCAAAATCTGCGGCTTCGCTATGGCAACATCGACGTGGCCGCCAGCGCCAATGGCGTCAGCGGCGACTATTTTAACGTCTACGGCATGACCTTTAGCGAGGGGAACACGTTCAACAGAGAGCAGTTGAATGGCCGGGCACAGGTGGTGGTGCTCGACAGCAACACGCGGCGTCAACTTTTCCCCAATAAAGCGAAAGTGGTGGGCGAAGTGATCCTGGTCGGCAATATGCCTGCAACGGTGATCGGCGTGGCCGAAGAGAAACAGTCTATGTTCGGCAGCAGTAAGATCCTCCGCGTCTGGCTGCCGTACAGCACGATGTCCGGGCGGGTGATGGGGCAGTCATGGCTGAACTCCATCACCGTTCGGGTGAAAGAGGGATTTGACAGCGCGCAGGCTGAGCAGCAGCTTACCCGCCTGCTGACGCTGCGCCACGGGAAGAAGGATTTCTTTACCTGGAATATGGACGGCGTCTTGAAAACCGCCGAAAAGACCACACGTACTCTTCAACTGTTCCTGACGCTGGTTGCGGTGATCTCACTGGTGGTAGGGGGGATCGGCGTAATGAACATTATGTTGGTTTCCGTCACTGAACGAACCCGGGAGATTGGCATCCGTATGGCGGTAGGCGCGCGCGCCAGCGATGTGCTGCAACAGTTCTTAATTGAAGCGGTGCTGGTGTGTCTGGTCGGCGGCGCGTTGGGGATCGGGCTGTCGATGCTGATCGCCTTTACGCTACAGATGTTTTTACCCGGCTGGGAAATTGGCTTCTCGCCCGTCGCGCTCCTGACGGCGTTCTTGTGCTCGACGTTTACCGGGATACTGTTTGGCTGGTTGCCCGCACGTAATGCTGCACGACTCGATCCGGTAGATGCGCTGGCGCGGGAGTGAATCTTGCCGGATGTTTGTAGGCCGGGTAAGGCGCGTCAGCGTCGCTATTCGGCAAAAAGCAATGGCGCAGAAATAAAAATGCCAGCCGATCGGGCTGGCATTTTGACTGCGGGATGTACACAATGAGACAGAAGAGCTATGCAACGGCTTCTGCTTCGATGGGCACGATGACACTGGCATGATTGCCTTTTGGCCCCTGGTGGACATCAAACCGGACAGACTGCCCGGCTTTAAGCGTTCTGTAACCATCCATTTGAATGGTGGAGTAATGGGCGAAAATATCTTCGCCGCCGCCTTCAGGGCAGATGAAACCAAACCCTTTGGCATTGTTGAACCACTTTACAGTACCCGTTTCCATGCTTCGACATCCTTCGTAAATCTTATATAAGTAAGATGGAATGAACCGGTGGCGGAGTGGGGGCTGTTCAAAACCTCGCCAACTCTCGAAACTACAATTTAGAGAAATCAGGCGGGGCGTCAAGCGCCAGGCGGGGTGGATGGGGTAAAAATGAATCAAAAATTTGAAGCAGTTAACGCTATTGCCGGTAATGTGACAGATGTCGCGGATGACAGAGATAGATGATAGTTATCTATTAATTGGGGTAGATTGATTGCGTGCATAGGCTCTTGTCAGCGGCAGTACGTTCTGCCGGTAACCGTAACCGAAGATGACGACTGACAATGGGTAAGACGAACGATTGGCTGGATTTTGACCAGCTGGCGGAAGATAAGGTGCGCGACGCGCTAAAACCGCCATCTATGTATAAAGTGATATTAGTCAATGATGATTACACTCCAATGGAGTTTGTTATTGACGTGTTACAAAAATTCTTTTCTTATGATGTAGAACGTGCAACGCAACTGATGCTTGCGGTTCACTATCAAGGTAAAGCTATCTGCGGCGTATTTACCGCCGAGGTTGCGGAGACCAAAGTGGCGATGGTGAACAAGTATGCGAGGGAGAACGAGCATCCGTTGCTGTGTACGCTGGAAAAAGCCTGAATGCAGGCGTAAAAATTGGGGGAGGTGCCTATGCTCAATCAAGAACTGGAACTCAGTTTAAACATGGCTTTCGCCAGAGCGCGCGAGCACCGACATGAGTTTATGACCGTCGAGCACTTGTTACTGGCGTTGCTCAGTAACCCATCGGCCCGCGAAGCGCTGGAAGCGTGCTCCGTGGATTTGGTGGCGCTCCGTCAGGAACTTGAAGCCTTCATTGAACAAACCACACCCGTACTGCCTGCCAGCGAAGAAGAGCGCGACACACAGCCGACGTTGAGTTTTCAGCGCGTGCTGCAACGTGCGGTCTTTCACGTTCAGTCCTCCGGGCGCAGTGAGGTAACTGGCGCGAATGTGCTGGTGGCTATCTTCAGCGAACAGGAATCCCAGGCGGCTTATCTGCTGCGTAAGCATGAAGTCAGCCGCCTCGACGTGGTGAACTTTATTTCTCATGGGACGCGAAAGGACGAGCCGAGTCAGTCTTCTGACCCCGGCAATCAGCCAAATAGCGAAGAACAAGTTGGCGGGGAGGAACGTATGGAGAACTTCACGACTAACCTTAACCAGCTTGCTCGCGTGGGCGGAATCGATCCGCTGATTGGTCGTGAAAAAGAGCTGGAGCGTGCCATTCAGGTGCTGTGTCGCCGCCGGAAAAATAACCCGCTGCTGGTGGGTGAGTCCGGCGTCGGTAAGACGGCGATTGCCGAAGGTCTGGCCTGGCGTATTGTCCAGGGCGATGTGCCGGAAGTGATGGCGGATTGCACCCTCTACTCGCTGGATATCGGCTCGCTGCTGGCGGGCACCAAGTATCGCGGCGATTTCGAAAAACGTTTTAAAGCGCTGCTCAAACAGCTGGAACAGGACACCAACAGCATCCTGTTTATTGATGAGATCCACACCATTATCGGTGCGGGTGCGGCGTCGGGCGGCCAGGTGGATGCCGCAAACCTGATTAAACCGCTGCTCTCCAGCGGTAAGATCCGCGTGATTGGTTCCACGACGTATCAGGAATTCAGCAACATTTTCGAGAAAGACCGCGCGTTAGCGCGTCGCTTCCAGAAAATTGATATCACTGAGCCGTCCGTGGATGAGACTGTGCAGATCATCAACGGTCTGAAACCGAAGTACGAAGCGCACCACGATGTTCGCTACACGGCGAAAGCGGTGCGTGCGGCGGTAGAGCTGGCGGTGAAATACATCAACGACCGTCATCTGCCGGATAAGGCGATTGACGTCATCGACGAAGCCGGTGCGCGTGCTCGTCTGATGCCGGTCAGCAAGCGCAAGAAAACCGTCAACGTGGCGGATATTGAGTCCGTGGTGGCGCGCATTGCGCGTATTCCTGAGAAAAGCGTCTCGCAGAGCGATCGCGATACGCTGAAAAACCTCGGCGACCGCCTGAAAATGCTGGTCTTCGGGCAGGATAAGGCAATTGAAGCGCTGACCGAAGCGATCAAAATGAGCCGTGCGGGTCTCGGTCATGAACATAAACCTGTCGGTTCGTTCCTGTTCGCGGGGCCTACCGGGGTAGGGAAAACCGAGGTAACGGTACAGCTCTCCAAAGCGCTGGGTATTGAGCTGCTGCGGTTTGATATGTCCGAGTATATGGAACGCCACACCGTAAGCCGCCTGATCGGCGCGCCTCCGGGATATGTCGGTTTCGACCAGGGTGGTCTGCTGACCGATGCGGTTATCAAACATCCGCATGCGGTTCTGCTGCTGGATGAAATTGAGAAGGCGCATCCAGATGTCTTTAACCTGCTGTTGCAGGTGATGGACAACGGCACGCTGACGGACAACAACGGGCGTAAAGCGGATTTCCGCAACGTGGTGCTGGTGATGACCACTAACGCCGGTGTGCGTGAAACTGAGCGTAAATCGATTGGCCTCATCCATCAGGACAACAGTACGGACGCGATGGGTGAAATCAAGAAAGTGTTTACGCCGGAGTTCCGTAACCGTCTCGACAACATTATCTGGTTCGATCACCTGTCTACTGAAGTGATCCATCAGGTTGTTGATAAGTTTATCGTCGAGTTGCAGGTTCAGCTGGATCAGAAAGGCGTCTCCCTGGAAGTGAGTCAGGAAGCGCGTGACTGGCTGGCAGAGAAAGGCTATGACCGCGCGATGGGCGCACGTCCAATGACGCGCGTCGTCCAGGACAACCTGAAAAAACCGCTGGCAAACGAGCTGCTGTTCGGCTCGCTGGTTGGCGGCGGCCAGGTGACCGTTGCGCTGGATAAAGAGAAAAATGAGCTGACGTATGGCTTCCAGAGTGCGCAAAAGCACAAACCGGAAGCCGCGCATTAATCTCGTAGCCGGTAAAATCTGAACGCCAGTCGCGTTCAGATAAACTCGCTAAAATCCGTAATCTCTTTTGAGGTTACGGATTTTTTTTGCCGTCATGCCCCGGATACCTGAAAACCCTTTTTTTGAGTGTTTTTTTAACGCTATGATTTTTATGTGTTTATATTTTTCTTTATTAACACCATGATAGCGACGAACAGCTTCAGTTCACTGCCGTACAGGCAGCTTAAAAAAGCGTTACAGGAACTTGAGGCCGGTTCATGGCGTAAGGGGCTGAATGATTATTGCCAGTGTATGGCGATAACGCCTGTTCCGGCTGTAAAAGGCTGGCGCACGGTGAGTCGGGTGCAGGTGAAAAGCAGTCCACAACGGTTATTGCGGCGTTCCGTCAGGAAGGGATGGTTAACGGAAGAGCAGGCGCAACTGCGCCTGGTGGAGTCAACCGAACAGCATAGCGATTTGCCTTACCTGAACGTTAAGAGCTTGTCGAATCAGCAACAATTTCGGGTGTTTATTCGCCACGGTGAACTGCGTTCTGAACCTGTTAGCGGGACATTCACAAGCTATGGATTAAGTTCTACGGCGACCATTCCCTGGTTCTGAGAAGCCTGATGGCGCTTCGCTTATCAGGCCTACAGAGCGCCACTCGTAGGCCGGATAAGGCGCGAGCGCCGCCATCCGGCAATGTGCAATAGGCGAAAAAAAAGCCCGTACTTTCGTACGAACTCTTTTTCTGAATATGGCGGTGAGGGGGGGATTCGAACCCCCGATACGTTGCCGTATACACACTTTCCAGGCGTGCTCCTTCAGCCACTCGGACACCTCACCATATTGTATTGCTGCCTGACCGCTTGGGGGGCAACGGGGCGCTACTATAGGGAGTTGCGCCAAAACGGTCAAGCAGAATTTACGCTTTAATTATCGTTTGGTTACGCAATGAACATATTCCCTGCCCTGGGGGAGCAGGGAATACGATTAGCGCTGTGAATCCAGTATCTCACCGTTTTTCACCACTTCCTGCGCTTTGCTGTAACTCTCGATCAACAACTGATACGCCGGGAACACTTTAGTGTAAACCTCAGCCCACTCTGCTGCGTCTTCACGGTTCCAGGTGCCCTGCAACTCGGAAGCCACTGCGGCGGTATCCATCGGTACGACGCCCGCCTGAACAACGCGTGCCAGCGTGATTTCCTGGGCCATTTTGCTGTAGGTGCCGGAAGCATCAATAACAGCAAACACTTTATAACCTTCCGCGACTGCGCTAATCGCCGGGAATGCCATGCAAACGCTGGTAATCGTACCGGCGATGATCAGCGTTTTACGGCCAGTCGCTTTTACCGCCTGGACGAAATCAGCGTTATCCCAGGCGTTGATCTCGCCTTTACGGGCAATATACTGCGCGTGCGGTGCATTGGCGTGGATCTCCGGGATCAGCGGGCCGTTCGGTCCCTGCGGTACAGATGCCGTCGTAATGACCGGCATCTTCGACAAGGTCGCCATTTTGGCCAGCGCGGCCGCACGGGCGCGCAATTCAGGCATCGGCATATCGCCAACGGTCTGGAAAAGCCCGCTCTGGTGGTCGATTAACAGCATAACGGAATCGTTAACGTCAATTACCGGGCGCAAACCATTAAAATTAGCAGGACTGGACATGTTGTGTACTCCTCAATGTTTTCAGATTTGGCCAAAACGGCCGGAGTTGAAATCGCGTACGGCTTCTGCGATTTCTTGTTTTGTGTTCATGACAAATGGGCCGTAACCGACAATGGGCTCATTCAGCGGCTCGCCCGACAACAGCAGAACGCTGGCATCGCTACTGGCTTCGAGATACAGGTTTTCACCTTCCTGGCTTAACACCACCAGTTGCGCTTCATTTACCGGTGTTGTGCCATTCACCGTAATACTTCCTTTCAGGACGACCAGCGCGGTGCTCCACCCTTCAGCGACGGGCAGCGTAAGATGACGATCGCGTTGCAGGCGCATATCCCAGACATTCAACGGTGAGAAGGTATGCGCCGGGCCTTTCACATCCTGATAGCGGCCCGCAATAATGCGCGCGGTTCCGGCTTCGTCAGGCAGCGTTACGGCAGGGATGAGATCGCTGCTGATGCTTTGATAACCCGGCACCGCCATTTTGTCTTTCGCGGGCAGGTTCACCCACAGTTGCACCATTTCCAGCTCGCCTCCCTGTTGGGTAAAGGCTGAAGAATGAAACTCTTCATGCAAAATGCCTGCGCCTGCGGTCATCCACTGCACATCGCCAGGGCCGATGACGCCGCCGCGGCCTGTTGAATCGCGGTGCTCAACTTCGCCGCTGTAAACAATCGTGACGGTTTCAAAACCGCGATGCGGGTGTTCTCCCACTCCACGTTTTTCGTTTTCGGCGCCAGGGGCAAAGGTATGCGGCCCGGCATAGTCCAGCAGCAGGAACGGGCTTAACTGCTCTGCATGGGACTGATAAGAGAATAGCGAACGAACCGGAAATCCATCGCCAACCCAGTGCGGGCGAGGTGCGGTATAGACGCCTGTAATCTGTTTCATGGTGGTCTCCTCGGTGGCGTTGTCTTGATGTAAATAAGCTTATATCTATGACAATGAACTGAGTAGTCGCTAAAATAGACCTTACCGTTCTATATACAGGACAATGTAATGACAAAACCGGATCTCAATGATTTTGCGTGGTTTGTTCATGTCGTCGAGGAGGGGGGATTTGCGGCGGCAGGGCGAGCGCTGGATGAACCAAAGTCAAAGCTTAGCCGACGTATTGCGCAACTGGAGGAACGGCTGGGCGTTCGCCTTATTCAACGAACCACGCGGCAATTTAATGTCACCGAAGTCGGGCAGACCTTTTATGAACATTGTAAGGCAATGCTGGTGGAAGCACAGGCGGCGCAGGATGCGATAGCCGCCTTGCAGGTCGAGCCGCGCGGCATTGTAAAACTGACATGTCCAGTGACGTTGCTACATGTACATATCGGCCCAATGCTGGCGAAGTTTATGGCGCGTTATCCCGATGTGTCGTTACAACTTGAAGCAACCAACCGCCGTGTTGACGTGGTTGGCGAGGGCATTGACGTTGCAATTCGCGTCCGGCCGCGTCCTTTTGAAGACAGCGATCTGGTGATGCGCGTGCTGGCGGACAGGGGGCACCGTTTGTTTGCCAGCCCGGCATTGGTACAGCGTATGGGGAATCCTTCTTCGCCAGCAGAACTGCATCACTGGCCCGGACTGAGCCTGGCTTCAGGTAAACATATCCACCGCTGGGAACTCTTTGGTCCACAGGGCGCGCGTGCTGAAGTTCACTTTACACCGCGTTTGATCACCACAGACATGCTGGCGCTGCGTGAAGCGGCCGTTGCGGGCGTCGGCCTCGTTCAGTTACCTGTTTTAATGGTGAAAGACCAACTGGCTGCGGGGGAGCTGGTTGCCTTGCTGGAAGGATGGGAACCCAGAAGAGAGGTGATTCATGCGGTATTCCCGTCCCGCCGTGGATTATTGCCGTCCGTACGCGCGCTGGTGGATTTTTTGACAGAAGAGTATGCGCGGATGGTGGAGGATTAAAACAGAGCGCAATATACCCTTTTTTATTTTATGTTACTAACTTATTGATTTTATTTTATATATACAACTTGGGTGAAAAAGGGTCTGACAGGAAGACGTTGCGTTTTTCTTCAATAAATCAACGTGATTGTCTGATATTATTCCTGTTCACTGCCGTACAGGCAGCTTAGAAAACGATATACAACGAGATTTACTGACTTGCTATGTTCACTGCCGTACAGGTAGCTTAGAAATGTGGCTGCGGATGGCGAAACCTTATGCCGGTATCCACTGCCGCACAGGCAGTTCAGTATTTAATGTAGAAGGAAGGGACGCTGCGGGGAATAAAAATAACGTTAATTCGCATCAACGGTATTCATGCAGGAAAGGGACAACAAAAAGGCCGGATAAACCGACCTTTTTTTATCTTTACGCCACCCGGGCGTGAAAACAATCAGCGACTACGGAAGACAATGCGGCCTTTGCTCAGGTCGTACGGGGTCAGTTCAACAGTCACTTTGTCGCCCGTCAGGATGCGGATGTAGTTTTTACGCATTTTACCGGAGATGTGTGCAGTAACCACGTGACCGTTTTCTAATTCTACGCGGAACATGGTATTAGGTAACGTTTCGAGAACGGTACCCTGCATTTCAATATTGTCTTCTTTGGCCATCTAATCCTCTGGGGTATCACTACCGTAATTTGAACCGGCAAGATAATGCCGAAGTTCTTTAAATAAGTAAAGATTTGCGCGTTTAAAACGCAGCAAATCAGGTTTGGCGCATTACTCCGAAAAACACGGCAAAGCCGCACTTGAAGCGCAACGTATAAGGGAGCGATGAGATAAACGATGGGCGTTACCTGACGCGAACGGTTCCTTAACGGCGGCGGGGTAATGGGCATAACCTGCTCTGCGGCACAATTATAACACCCTGACAAAAAATGTGCCGAAAACATTCACGCCTGAGGCGAAAATAACGTGCGCGGCACCCAGAAATGACCCGGTAATCGCTGTTGCCGTAATGATCCCAGATGCTCAAGGTATTGCCTGCGGGGAATTTCGACAGCGCCAAGCGATGCCGTGTGGCTATTCAGCACCTGGCAGTCGATTAATTTTCCACCCTGACGAATAAATTCAGCGCAAAAAACAAGCAGCGCGGTTTTGGAGGCGTTCTCCTGGCGACTGAACATCGATTCGCCGCAAAACAGGGTGCCTTGCGAAACGCCATACATGCCGCCGACGAGCGCGTTGTGTCGCCATACTTCGATGGAATGCGCATGCCCCAGCTCATGTAAGCGGTGATACGCTTCCACCACATCGCGCGTGATCCAGGTTCCTTCGTCACGATCGTTGGCGCAGCCTTCAATAACCTGACCAAACGCATAATTAAGCGTGACGCGATAGGGCGATCGTTTGTGAAAACGCTTCATGCTGCGGCTGATGTGTAATGTTTCAGGCTGCAAAATAGCGCGAGGATCGGGTGACCACCAAAGAATCGGGTCGCCCGGTGAAAACCACGGGAAAATACCCCGCTGATAGGCCATCAATAAGCGGGCAGGGCTGAGATCGCCACCAAGCGCCAATAAACCATTGGGTTCACGTAACGCGCCTTCCGGCGAGGGGAAGGCGATTGAGTGGCGAGAAAGCTGAACCAGGCGCATGACCGCAGAACTCCAGTACGCAAGTCGGATCGTTCAATAATAGCTTACAGACGTTGCTTAAACTGGTAATAACGACCCTGCCTGGCTAACAGATCTGCGTGATTACCTTGCTCAATAATTTGTCCGTTGTCCATCACTATTATTTGATCAAAACGTGACAGCCCGCGCAGACGGTGCGTGACCATTAAAACGGTTTTCCCGCGCATAACCTCTGCCAGCAATTCAAGCATCTGGCTTTCGGTTGTCGCGTCCAGCCCTTCAGTGGGTTCATCGAGCAGCATGAGCGGCGCATCGTGCAGCAGGGCACGGGCGATAGCCAGACGACGAAGCTCGCCGCCTGACAGCTGACGTCCGCCTTCGCCTAGCCAGCTGTTAAGTCCGCCATCCTCCAGCAGCTTTTCCAGCCCGACACGGCGCAGCATCTCTGAGAGCGTATCGTCGTTTGCGTCTGGCGCTGCCAGCAGCAGGTTGTCACGCAATGTGGCGCTGAACAGGTGTACTCGCTGCGACACCACGCTAATGGTGCGACGCAGGGCCGCTTCATCCAGCGTTGAAATCGGTTGATCGTTAAGCAGAATATCGCCGCTCTGTGGGTCCCAGGCGCGGGTGAGCAGTTGCAGCAATGTCGATTTCCCGCAGCCGGTACGTCCGAGAATAGCGATATGTTCTCCGGGCGCGACTTGCAGAGAAAGGGCATCCAGCGCTTTTTGCGGCTGCTCCGGGTAACTGAATGAAACGTCACGCAGCGTCAGCGTTACCTGCCGGGGAGCCGCTGCTTCGCCATCCGGGAAGGTCACTTCAGGCTGCTGCTCGGTCAGTTCGGTAATACGCAGCGCAGAGGCGATGACCTGGCCAAGATGTTGAAACGCGCTGGTAACGGGGGCAAGCGCTTCAAATGCCGCCAGTGCGCAAAAGACAAACAGCGCTATCAGCGCGCCAGGCTGGCTGTTATCGCCGACGCCGCCGGAAGCCATCCATAACATCAGCATTACCGCCAGTGCGCCAATCAGCAGCATTAAGGCCTGGGATAGCGCCGTTAATTCAGACTGACGTCGCTGGGCTTCATGCCACTGTAATTCCGTGGCTTCCATTTGCGCCCGATAGCGCGAGCTGGCGCCAAATATTGTCAGTTCCGCCTGACCCTGTAGCCAGGCGGTTAACTGCTGGCGATACTGACCGCGTAAATGGGTTAAGTTCTGCCCGGTGCTTTTTCCGGCGCGATAGAAGAGCGGCGGCATAATAAACAGCGTCAGCAGCATAATGCCGCCCAGCGTAATCGCGAGGGTGAAATCGAGAACACTCAGCCCCAGCGTGACCACCATAATCACCACAAACGCGCCAACCAGCGGAGAAATAACGCGCAGGTAGAGGTGATCCAGCGTGTCGACATCGGCGACAACGCGGTTCAGCAGCTCGCCCTGACGATAGCGGGCAAGACCAGCAGGGGAGAGCGGCATCAGCTTGCTAAACGTATGAATACGCAAATGTTGCAATACGCGGAAGGTGGCGTCATGGCTGACCAGACGCTCGAAATACCGGCCCGCAGTACGGGTGATCGCCGCACCGCGCACGCCAGCAGCCGGCAGCATGTAGTTAAAGCTATAGATACCCGCCACACCGACTACGGCTGAAGCGGAGAGGAACCAGCCAGAGAGCGTCAGCAAACCGATACTGGCCAGTAGCGTGACGATGGCCAGAATAATACCGAGCGTTAACATCCACTTATGACGTTTATACAGCGTCAGATACGGTAGCAAGGCGCGCATTTAAATGTCCTCCTGACGATGAGCCAATAGTGTCGCAAACGCGCCGTTGGCGCTGCTGAGTTGGGCATAATCACCTTGCTCGATGATCTGCCCATCCTGCATAACCCAGATCACATCCCAGTCGGCAAGATCTTCTAACTGATGCGTCACCATCAGCGTGGTCTGGCGTCTTGATGCGGCATTCAGCGCCTGCATTACACGCTGCTCGCTGTGGGCATCCAGACTGGCGGCGGGTTCATCCAGCAACAACAATTTGCAGGGATTTAGCAAGGCGCGGGCAACCGCAACCCGCTGCGCCTGACCGACGGAAAGGCGACCAGCGTGATCGCCAGTCGGCGTGTCTACGCCTTGCGGCAACAGAGGTAAAAACTCACTGACCCAGGCGCTGTCGAGAGCCGCCTGTAGCGCTTGTTCACTGGCATCCGGGCGGGCAAGCAGGACGTTTTCACGGAGCGTGCCAGCCGGTAATTGTGGGTTTTGCCCCACCCAGGAGAGATGTTTTCGCCAGGATTCCGGGGATAAATCACGAAGTTCAACGCCGTTAATGCACAGGGAGCCCTGATAAGAGAGAAAGCCAGACAGCGCGTTTAACAGCGAACTCTTTCCTGAACCGCTGCGACCAACCAGTACGGCGCGCTGACCTGCGGCCAGTGTGAAATTCAGCGGTCCGGCAAGCGTTTTACCTTCCGGCGAGGTAATTATCAGATCCTGCGCTTCAAGGGTTACCGGTTCTTTCCCGGAAAGTTCGACATCACCGCGTTCCGGGTGAGCGAGAGGTGTTTCCATAAAGGTTTTCAGACTGTCAGCCGCACCTACCGCCTGCGCTTTGGCATGGTAAAAGGTGCCCAGATCGCGCAGTGGCTGGAAAAACTCCGGCGCCAGAATCAGCGCCAGGAAGCCGGCGGCAAGCGTGACGCCTGTCCCGTAATGGCCGAAATTAAGTTCGCCGAGGTAGGAGAAACCGAAATAAACCGCGACCAGCGCAATGGACAGCGACGTGAAGAACTCCAGTACCCCGGAGGATAAAAAGGCGAGACGCAGGACTTCCATTGTGCGCTGGCGAAAATCTTGTGAAGCGACACGAATGCTTTCCGTTTCTGCTTCACCGCGCCCGAAGATGCGCAGCGTCTCCATACCGCGTAAGCGGTCGAGGAAATGCCCGCTCAGGCGGGCAAGCGCCTGGAAATTACGGCGGTTAGCGTCGGCGGCGCCCATTCCCACCATCGCCATAAATAATGGGATCAGCGGTGCGGTGCCGAGCAAAATCAGCGCGGCGGCCCAGTTTGACGGGAAAATCGCCGCCACAATCAACAAGGGAACGCAGACAGCAAGCGCCATTTGCGGCAGATAGCGGGCATAGTAATCATGCATATCGTCAATCTGCTCCAGCACCAGCGTCGCCCAGCTACCAGCCGGTTTACCCTGAATCCAGGCGGGCCCTGCCTGTTGCAGGCGATCCAGCACCTGGCGGCGGATCTCAAATCGGATATGCTGCCCGGCATGAAAACCCACCCGCTCGCGCAGCCAGACCACCCAGGCGCGCAGGACAAACACCAACATCAGTACGATGAAGGGGAGCAGGAGGGCTTCGCGGGGAATATTGTCCATGATCATATGCTGGAGAATGCGAGCCATGATCCAGGCCTGAGCGACAATCAGTACGCCACTCACGAAACCCAACAGGCGTGAAATGTTCAGCCAACGTTGGGAAATTACACTTTGCTGTTTTAACCAGCGGGTCAATTCTTTTTGACGGGTTTTATTCATTGCACGCTTAGCAGGTGAGTTATCGGAATTTTTGGCACGGCAATGTTACAACGGGGCAAAAATAAAGGCGACTTATAGTCGCCTTTTTTACTTTTGTTACTGATTTGTAAAAACTATTTGCACGCGTCAGCCAGACCGTCAAGGTAGCGTTCAGCGTCCAGCGCCGCCATGCAACCTGTGCCCGCTGAGGTGATTGCCTGACGATAAATATGGTCCATCACGTCGCCTGCGGCGAACACGCCGGGAACGCTGGTCTGCGTGGCGTTACCGTGGATGCCGGACTGGACTTTGATATAGCCGTTTTCCAGTTCAAGCTGACCTTCAAAAATCGCAGTGTTCGGACTGTGGCCGATGGCGACAAACAGGCCTGCAACGTCAAGGGATTCAATGTTGTCCGGGTTTTGCGTATCACGCAGACGCAAACCGGTAACGCCCATCTGATCGCCGGTCACCTCTTCCAGAGTGCGGTGGGTGTGCAGCACGATGTTGCCGTTTTCCACTTTATCCATCAGGCGCTTGATCAGAATTTTTTCGGCGCGGAAGCCGTCGCGACGGTGAATCAAATGCACTTCAGCGGCGATGTTCGCCAGGTATAACGCTTCTTCAACCGCCGTGTTGCCGCCGCCGATGACCGCGACCTTCTGGTTGCGGTAGAAGAAACCGTCGCAGGTGGCGCAGGCAGATACGCCACGGCCTTTAAATGCTTCTTCAGACGGCAGGCCGAGGTAGCGTGCGGAAGCGCCGGTTGCGATGATCAGCGCATCGCAGGTGTATTCGCCGCTGTCGCCGGTCAGACGGAAAGGACGGTTTTGCAGATCCACGCTATTGATGTGATCGAAGATGATTTCAGTATCAAATTTTGTCGCATGTTCGTGCATGCGCTCCATCAACAGCGGGCCGGTCAGATCGTTCGGATCGCCAGGCCAGTTTTCCACTTCCGTCGTGGTGGTCAGTTGACCGCCTTTCTCCATACCGGTAATCAGAACCGGTTGCAGGTTTGCGCGCGCAGCGTAGACCGCAGCGGTATATCCCGCCGGTCCAGAACCCAGGATAAGCAGTTTACTGTGTTTGGTCGTGCCCATGAGATCCCCATAGTTGTTGGCAGACAATGGGCAGGATTGTAGGGAATTTGCAGACGTAAAAAAAGAGTATAGCGATTTTGTTAACAATATGTGTAATAGCAGGAACCGATGAATGGGCGGATTTAGGGCTGCGATATAACGCTTTCTACTTAAAATCGGCCAGTTATAAGGTGATAAAATGACGATTTAGCGCCGCTCTTAATGAATAACTGGCATGTTGTACTAAAAATCGATGTTTTGCTTTGACAATCCCCTGCTGTTTTGCGAAAACATCTTCTGGAAGAAAAAAACAGTGTTATGTGTGTGCTGCATAATCATGCATATAAGCACCATGTTTACCGGGCTAGTGAAATCTACGCATGGCGTGGACAGACGCCATTCGTGATGTCGATAGCTGCCATCCGGCAACGGTCTTCTCACCATAGGCCCTGGCATTGCGCGCCGTTAATCCCTCTGGGTTCGGTCTATTGTGATGGGCATCGACTCTGAACAGTGATGTTAGTAGAGTCAGGCAGGAGTAGGGAAGGAATACAGAGAGACAATAATAATGGTAGATAGCAAGAAGCGCCCTGGCAAAGATCTCGACCGTATCGATCGTAACATTCTTAATGAGTTGCAAAAGGATGGGCGTATTTCTAACGTCGAGCTTTCTAAACGAGTGGGACTTTCACCGACGCCTTGCCTTGAGCGTGTCCGTCGGCTGGAAAGACAGGGTTTTATTCAGGGCTATACGGCGCTGTTAAACCCGCATTATCTGGATGCATCACTTCTGGTTTTTGTTGAGATTACTCTGAATCGTGGCGCTCCAGATGTGTTTGAACAATTTAACGCCGCAGTACAAAAACTTGAAGAAATTCAAGAGTGTCATTTAGTTTCCGGTGATTTCGACTACCTGTTGAAAACACGCGTGCCGGATATGTCAGCGTACCGTAAGCTGCTGGGTGAAACCCTGCTGCGTCTGCCTGGCGTGAATGACACACGTACTTACGTGGTAATGGAAGAAGTCAAACAGAGCAATCGTCTGGTAATTAAGACGCGCTAACACGGAACAGGTGCAAAATCGACGTAGTTTGATTACACTCCTGTTAATCCATACAGCAACAGTGCCGGGGCAACCCGGTGCTGTTGTCCGTTTTAGCATCGGGCAGGAAAAGCCCGAAACCTGGAGAGCCTTTTTTGAGCCAGGAATACACTGAAGACAAAGAAGTCACATTGAAAAAGTTAAGCAGCGGGCGCCGACTTCTGGAAGCGTTGCTGATCCTTATTGCCCTTTTTGCCGTCTGGTTGATGGCAGCCTTACTTAGCTTTAACCCTTCAGATCCCAGTTGGTCGCAAACCGCATGGCATGAGCCTATCCATAATTTAGGCGGCGCGCCGGGCGCGTGGCTGGCTGACACGCTGTTCTTTATCTTTGGCGTGATGGCCTACACCATCCCGGTGATTATCGTTGGCGGCTGCTGGTTTGCCTGGCGGCACCAGAGCAACGACGATTACATCGACTATTTTGCCGTGTCGCTGCGTATTATCGGCGTCCTGGCGTTGATTCTTACCTCCTGCGGATTAGCCGCAATTAATGCTGATGATATCTGGTACTTCGCGTCCGGCGGCGTCATTGGCAGCCTGTTAAGCACCACGCTTCAGCCTCTGCTGCACAGCAGCGGGGGAACGATTACGCTGCTGTGCGTCTGGGCAGCTGGTCTGACGCTCTTCACCGGCTGGTCCTGGGTGAGCATTGCAGAAAAACTGGGTGGCTGGCTGCTGAATATTCTCACCTTCGCCAGCAACCGTACTCGCCGCGATGACACCTGGGTCGATGACGACGAGTATGAAGATGATGACGAATACGAAGAAGATGAAGCGGTGGGCGCACAGCGCGAATCCCGACGTGCGCGCATCCTTCGTGGCGCCCTGGCGCGCCGTAAGCGGCTGGCAGAGAAGTTCAGCAATCCGCGTGGGCGACACACGGATGCGGCGCTTTTCTCCGGCAAGCGTATGGATGATGAAGACGATATCGAATACAGCGCGCGTGGCGTGGCTGCCGATCCTGATGATGTGCTGTTCTCCGGCCATCGTGCGACGCAGCCGGAATATGAGGAATACGATCCTCTGCTGAATGGGCATTCGGTCACGGAGCCTGTTGCCTCCGCTGCTGCGGCGACAACGGCAACGCAAGCCTGGGCGGCGCCTGTTGATCCGGTTATGTCTGCACCGTCGGTGCCAGGTGCTGAAACCGCGCCTGCGCAACCGGTGGTGGAATGGCAGCCTGTGCCGGGGCCGCAAACCGGCGAACCGGTCATTGCGCCCGCGCCGGAAAGTTATCCGCCGCAACCACAATATGCGCAGCCGCAAGCGCCACATTATGAACCGTGGCAGCAGCCTGCGCCGACCGAGCCGCAAGCGCAGGAACCTGCGGCGGAACAACCCTGGCACCCTGAGCCGGTTTATCCGCAAGAGCCTGTTTATCAACACGAGCCGACTTTCGAGCCGCAACCGGCTTACCCGCAGGAACCGGTTCAGGATACGTATTACCAGCAGCAGCCTGCTGTTGAGCCGCCGTCTGCGGTGGAGCCTGAGCCTGTAGCAGAAGAAATTAAACCCGCCCGTCCGCCGCTCTACTACTTTGAAGAAGTGGAAGAGAAACGCGCGCGTGAGCGTGAGCAACTGGCTGCGTGGTATCAGCCGATTCCTGAGCCAGCGAAAGCGCCGGAGCCGGTTAAACCATCGGCACCGACAGCAGCTTCTGTGCCGCCTGTTGAATCCGTTGCCGCGGTTGCGCCGTTGGCGGCAGGCGTCAAAGATGCAACGCTGGCCGCAGGCGCGGCGGCGGCATCCGCTGCACCTGCGTTTAGCCCGGTAAGCGGTGGTGCGCCACGCCCACAGGTTAAAGAGGGGATTGGCCCGCAACTGCCTCGCCCTAACCGCGTTCGCGTTCCGACCCGCCGTGAGCTGGCCTCGTATGGCATAAAATTACCGTCTCAGCGTATCGCGGAAGAGAAAGCGCGTGCGGCGGGGCGTCATCAGTATGATGCCGAAACGCAGTATACCGATGATGAAATTGATGAGATGCAGCAGGATGAGCTGGCACGTCAGTTCGCCCAGTCTCAGCAGCATCGTTATGGTTCCGAATATCAACATGACGCTCCTCAGGCAGAAGATGAGGATGCAGCAGAAGCTGAACTGGCTCGCCAGTTTGCCTCTTCACAGCAGCAGCGCTATGCCGGGGAACAGCCTGCGGGAGCCCATCCGTTCTCGCTGGATGATTTTGAATTCTCGCCGATGAAAGCGCTGGTGGATGAAGGCCCGCATGAGCCGTTGTTTACTCCCGGCGTGATGCCTGAGCAGCCGGTTGCGCCACAGCAACAGTATCAGCAGCCGCAACAGCCCGTCGCGCCACAGCAGCAGTATCAGCAGCCGCAACAGCCCGTCGCGCCGCAGCAACAGTATCAACAGCCGCAGCAGCCGGTTGTGCCGCAGCAACCGTATCAACAACCGCAACAACCGGCCGCGCCACAGCCGCAGGAAAGCCTGATCCATCCGTTGTTGATGCGTAATGGCGACAGTCGTCCGTTGCAGAAACCTACCACGCCGTTGCCGTCGCTGGATCTGCTGACGCCGCCGCCGAGCGCAGTGGAACCGGTCGATACTTTCGCGCTGGAACAAATGGCGCGCCTGGTCGAAGCGCGTCTGGCGGATTTCCGCATTAAAGCTGACGTGGTGAACTATTCCCCAGGGCCTGTTATTACCCGTTTTGAGCTGAATCTGGCGCCGGGCGTGAAAGCCGCGCGTATTTCTAACCTGTCACGCGATCTCGCGCGTTCACTGTCAACCGTTGCGGTACGCGTGGTAGAAGTGATCCCTGGTAAGCCTTACGTGGGCCTCGAACTGCCGAACAAAAAACGTCAGACCGTCTACCTGCGTGAAGTGCTGGATAACGCTAAATTCCGCGAGAATCCGTCGCCGCTCACCGTGGTGCTGGGTAAAGATATCGCTGGCGATCCGGTTGTGGCCGATCTGGCGAAAATGCCTCATCTGCTGGTTGCGGGGACGACGGGTTCCGGTAAATCGGTTGGGGTCAATGCCATGATCCTCAGCATGCTGTATAAAGCGCAACCGGAAGACGTGCGTTTCATCATGATTGACCCGAAAATGCTGGAACTTTCGGTCTATGAAGGCATTCCACATCTGCTGACCGAAGTGGTTACCGATATGAAAGACGCCGCCAACGCACTGCGCTGGAGCGTTAATGAAATGGAACGCCGCTATAAGCTGATGTCGGCGCTTGGCGTGCGTAATCTGGCGGGCTATAACGAGAAAATTGCCGAAGCGGCACGGATGGGGCGTCCGATTCCAGACCCGTACTGGAAGCCGGGCGACAGCATGGATGCCCAGCATCCGGTGCTGGAAAAACTGCCGTATATCGTGGTTCTGGTCGATGAATTCGCCGATCTGATGATGACCGTCGGTAAGAAAGTTGAAGAGCTGATTGCGCGTCTGGCGCAGAAAGCGCGTGCCGCAGGTATTCACCTGGTGCTGGCGACTCAGCGCCCGTCGGTTGACGTTATTACCGGTCTGATTAAGGCCAACATTCCGACGCGTATCGCCTTTACCGTATCCAGTAAGATCGACTCACGCACGATCCTCGATCAGGGCGGTGCGGAGTCCCTGTTGGGGATGGGGGATATGCTTTATTCCGGCCCGAACTCAACCATGCCGGTACGTGTTCATGGCGCGTTTGTCCGCGACCAGGAAGTGCATGCGGTGGTGCAGGACTGGAAAGCGCGTGGTCGCCCGCAATACATTGACGGCATCACCTCGGATAGCGAAAGCGAAGGGGGCGGCGGCGGTTTTGACGGCGGCGAGGAGCTGGACCCGTTATTCGATCAGGCGGTGAGCTTTGTGACCGAAAAACGCAAAGCGTCCATTTCTGGCGTTCAGCGTCAGTTCCGTATCGGTTACAACCGTGCGGCGCGTATTGTCGAGCAGATGGAAGCCCAGGGCATTGTCAGCGAACAAGGCCATAACGGGAACCGCGAGGTGCTGGCGCCACCGCCGTTCGAATGATTGCAAAGATCGGTAAATAAATAAGAATTCAGTATTTTCTTCTTTCCTCATGCTGATTTTTGGCCTGGAATAGAGAGCAGAGGGAACTCCCCATCGGGAGTGACGTATTTTGAGGAATAATGATGAAAAAAATCGCAATCACCTGCGCATTACTCTCCGGCTTTGTGGTGAGCAGCGTATGGGCGGATGCCGCCAGCGATCTGAAAAGCCGTCTGGATAAAGTCAGCAGCTTCCACGCCAGCTTTACGCAAAAAGTGACTGACGGCAGCGGCGCCGCCGTTCAGGAAGGCCAGGGAGACTTATGGGTTAAGCGTCCTAATCTGTTTAACTGGCATATGACGCAGCCCGACGAGAGCATTCTGGTCTCTGACGGGAAAACGCTATGGTTCTTTAACCCGTTTGTCGAGCAGGCGACGGCGACCTGGTTAAAAGATGCGACGGGCAATACGCCGTTTATGCTGATAGCCCGTAACCAGTCCAGCGACTGGCAGCAGTACAACATCAAACAAAATGGCGATGACTTTGTGCTGACGCCAAAAAGCAGCAGCGGTAACCTGAAGCAGTTCACCATTAATGTGGGTCGTGACGGGACTATTCATCAGTTCAGCGCAGTGGAACAAGACGATCAGCGCAGCAGCTATCAGCTGAAATCTCAGCAGAATAGCGCTGTCGATGCATCAAAATTTACCTTTACTCCGCCGCAAGGTGTAACGGTAGACGACCAACGTAAGTAGAGGCGCATGAGTGAGCAATCTGTCGCTCGATTTTTCTGATAATACCTTTCAGCCACTGGCCGCGCGTATGCGGCCAGAAAATTTAGCGCAGTATATTGGTCAGCAGCATCTGCTGGCTGCGGGTAAGCCTTTGCCTCGTGCAATTGAGGCCGGGCACCTGCACTCGATGATTTTGTGGGGGCCGCCCGGTACGGGCAAAACCACGCTGGCCGAAGTGATTGCCCGCTATGCCAATGCTGACGTCGAACGCATTTCCGCCGTGACTTCTGGCGTAAAAGAGATCCGTGAAGCCATTGAACGCGCCCGCCAGAACCGTAATGCCGGGCGCCGCACTATTCTGTTTGTCGATGAAGTCCATCGCTTCAACAAGAGCCAGCAGGATGCGTTTCTGCCGCATATCGAAGACGGCACGATTACGTTTATTGGCGCGACGACCGAAAACCCGTCCTTCGAGCTGAACTCGGCTTTGCTGTCACGCGCCCGCGTGTATCTCCTCAAATCCTTAACGACTGAAGATATTGAGCAGGTACTGAATCAGGCGATGGATGACAAAGCGCGTGGTTATGGCGGCCAGGATATCGTTCTGCCGGACGAGACGCGCCGGGCGATCGCCGAACTGGTGAACGGAGATGCGCGTCGGGCGTTAAATACGCTGGAAATGATGGCAGACATGGCGGAAGTGGATGACAGCGGTAAGCGAGTATTATTGCCCGCATTACTGACCGAAATCGCCGGGGAGCGCAGCGCGCGCTTTGATAATAAAGGCGACCGCTTTTACGATCTCATCTCCGCATTGCATAAATCGGTGCGTGGCAGCGCCCCGGACGCGGCGCTTTACTGGTATGCCCGGATCATTACCGCTGGCGGCGACCCGCTGTATGTCGCCCGACGTTGCCTGGCGATTGCTTCTGAAGACGTCGGCAATGCCGATCCTCGCGCAATGCAGGTGGCGATTTCTGCGTGGGATTGCTTTACCCGCGTCGGCCCTGCGGAAGGGGAACGGGCGATAGCCCAGGCGATTGTTTATCTGGCCTGTGCGCCGAAAAGTAACGCGGTTTATACCGCGTTCAAAGCGGCGCTGGCCGATGCCCGTGAACGCCCGGATTATGACGTGCCTGTGCATCTGCGCAATGCGCCGACGAAACTGATGAAAGAAATGGGCTATGGCCAGGAATACCGCTACGCGCATGATGAGCCAAACGCCTACGCCGCAGGCGAGGTTTATTTCCCGCCGGAAATAGCGCAAACACGCTATTATCATCCCACAAACAGGGGTCTTGAAGGCAAGATTGGCGAAAAGCTCGCCTGGCTGGCTGAACAGGATCAAAATAGCCCCACAAAACGCTACCGTTAGCGCGATCGTTGCGGTAATGTTGGCACTGTATCCCTGTGACTGCAGGCTGTGGTCACGTTTCCTATTTTAATTCGATAAGCACAGGATAAGCATGCTCGATCCCAATCTGCTGCGTAATGAGCCAGACGCAGTCGCTGAAAAACTGGCACGCCGGGGCTTTAAGCTGGATGTAGATAAGCTGCGCGCTCTTGAAGAGCGTCGTAAAGTTTTGCAGGTCAACACGGAAAACCTGCAAGCAGAGCGTAACTCTCGATCGAAATCCATCGGCCAGGCGAAAGCGCGCGGGGAAGATATCGAGCCTTTACGTCTGGAAGTGAACAAGCTGGGCGAAGAGCTGGATGCGGCAAAAGCCGAGCTGGAGAGCTTACAGGCTGAAATTCGCGATATCGCGCTGACCATTCCTAACTTACCGGCTGATGATGTACCGGTAGGTAAAGATGAAAACGACAACGTTGAAGTCAGCCGTTGGGGAACCCCGCGTGAGTTTGATTTCGACGTCCGCGATCATGTGACGCTGGGTGAAATGCACGCCGGTCTCGACTTCGCGGCTGCGGTTAAACTGACCGGTTCTCGTTTTGTGGTAATGAAAGGGCAGATTGCCCGTATGCACCGCGCGCTGTCGCAGTTCATGCTGGATCTGCACACCGAACAGCATGGTTACAGTGAAAACTACGTGCCGTATCTGGTGAACCACGACACGCTGTACGGTACAGGGCAGTTGCCGAAATTTGCGGGCGATCTGTTCCATACTCGTCCGCTGGAAGAAGAGGCTGACAGCAGCAACTATGCGCTGATCCCGACGGCGGAAGTGCCGCTGACTAACCTGGTGCGTGATGAAATCATCGACGAAGATGCGTTGCCGATCAAAATGACTGCGCATACGCCATGCTTCCGTTCTGAAGCGGGTTCTTACGGTCGTGACACGCGCGGTCTGATCCGTATGCACCAGTTCGATAAAGTTGAGATGGTGCAGATTGTGCGTCCAGAAGAGTCAATGGATGCGCTGGAAGAGATGACCGGCCATGCTGAGAAAGTGCTTCAGTTGCTGGGTCTGCCGTACCGTAAAATCGTTCTGTGTACTGGTGACATGGGCTTTGGCGCATGTAAAACCTACGATCTCGAAGTATGGATCCCGGCGCAGAACACCTATCGTGAAATCTCTTCCTGCTCGAACGTATGGGATTTCCAGGCGCGTCGTATGCAGGCACGCTGCCGCAGTAAGTCCGACAAGAAAACCCGTCTGGTTCATACTCTGAACGGTTCCGGTCTGGCGGTTGGGCGTACTTTAGTTGCCGTGATGGAAAACTACCAGCAGGCTGATGGCCGCATCGAAGTTCCAGAAGTATTACGTCCGTATATGAACGGACTGGAATATATCGGCTAATCCCCGCTTCTCTCTGCTTAAAAAGCGCCTCCGGGCGCTTTTTTTTATGCCTGTTTGACACCGGACAAGAATGGTTACCCCTTTGGGGGTAATACTACCTTCGAATGAAGATTAGCATTTATCGCTGATTTTTCTCATATTCATTATATACAAAACTATATAGCGATTTATTCGCTGTATAAATAACTACATAACGAAGTGTCTGGCTTTTATCAATCGTGAGCAAGCAAAGTGAGTCATCATGAAAACGAATATCCCCGATGCTGTACTGGCAGCTGAGGTAACTCGTCGAGGCCTGGTAAAAACGACAGCAATAGGCGGGCTGGCAATCGCCAGTAGCGCATTGACTCTGCCATTTACCCGGATCGCCAATGCGGCTGACGCTATCAGCCCCAGCGCATCCAGCGAAAAAATTATCTGGAGCGCTTGCACCGTTAACTGCGGAAGCCGCTGCCCGCTGCGCATGCATGTGGTGGACGGTGAAATCAAATATGTTGAAACGGACAATACGGGCGATGATAACTATGACGGTCTGCATCAGATTCGCGCCTGTCTGCGCGGGCGTTCTATGCGCCGCCGGGTTTATAACCCCGATCGTCTGAAATATCCAATGAAGCGCGTTGGCAAACGTGGTGAAGGTAAGTTTGAGCGCATCAGCTGGGACGAAGCCTATGACATTATCACCACCAATATGCAGCGTCTTATCAAAGACTACGGCAATGAATCCATCTATTTAAACTATGGTACGGGTACGCTTGGCGGCACGATGACGCGCTCCTGGCCGCCAGGAAAAACACTGGTTGCCCGGCTGATGAACTGCTGCGGCGGTTACCTCAACCACTACGGCGATTACTCATCCGCGCAAATTGCCGCCGGGTTAAATTACACCTACGGCGGCTGGGCGGACGGTAATAGTCCTTCCGACATTGAAAATAGTAAGCTGGTTGTGCTGTTTGGTAACAATCCGGGGGAAACCCGTATGAGCGGCGGCGGGGTAACCTATTACCTCGAGCAGGCACGGCAAAAATCAAATGCGCGGATGATTATTATCGATCCGCGTTATACCGATACCGGCGCGGGTCGTGAGGATGAGTGGATTCCGATTCGCCCGGGTACGGATGCGGCGCTGGTAAATGCGCTGGCATACGTCATGATCACCGAAGATATGGTCGATCAGCTGTTCCTCGACAAATACTGTGTGGGTTATGACGAAAAAACCTTACCCGCCAGCGCGCCGAAAAATGGTCACTACAAAGCCTATATTCTGGGACAGGGTAGAGACGGTATTGCGAAGACGCCGGAGTGGGCGTCGCAGATCACCGGTATCCCGGCGGCGCGCATTGTAAAACTGGCGCGTGAAATCGGTAGCGCCAAACCCGCTTATATCAGCCAGGGCTGGGGGCCGCAGCGTCATGCCAACGGCGAAATCGTTACTCGCGCAATCTCTATGCTGGCGATCCTGACCGGCAACGTCGGCATTAACGGCGGCAACAGCGGTGCGCGTGAGGGATCTTACGATTTGCCGTTTGAGCGTATGCCAACGCTGGAAAACCCGGTCGAGACCAGCATTTCGATGTTCTTATGGACCGATGCCATTGAGCGCGGGCCGGAAATGACGGCGCTGCGTGACGGGGTTCGCGGCAAAGATAAACTCGACGTTCCCATCAAAATGATCTGGAACTATGCCGGTAACTGCCTGATTAACCAGCATTCCGAAATTAACCGTACGCATGAAATTTTGCAGGATGACAAGAAGTGCGAAATGATCGTCGTTATCGACTGTCATATGACCTCTTCAGCGAAATATGCCGATATTCTGCTGCCGGACTGCACCGCTTCTGAGCAGATGGACTTCGCGCTGGATGCCTCCTGCGGGAACATGTCCTACGTTATTTTCACCGATCAGGCCATTAAACCGCGCTTTGAGTGCAAGACTATCTATCAGATGACCAGTGAGCTGGCGAAGCGTCTCGGCGTGGAGCAGCAGTTTACCGAAGGGCGTACGCAAGAAGAGTGGATGCGTCATCTGTACGAACAGTCGCGTCAGGCGATTCCCGAACTGCCGACATTTGAAGCATTCCGCAAGCAGGGCATCTTTAAGCAGCGCGACCCTGAAGGTCATCACGTTGCCTATAAAGCCTTCCGTGACGATCCGCAGGCGAACCCGCTGACAACGCCGTCGGGCAAAATCGAAATCTATTCGCAGGCGCTGGCAGAGATTGCGGCAACCTGGGAACTGCCGGAAGGCGATGTGATCGATCCGTTGCCGATCTATACGCCGGGCTTCGAAAACTACAGCGATCCGTTGACCAAAGACTATCCGTTGCAATTAACGGGCTTCCACTACAAATCTCGCGTGCACTCTACCTATGGCAACGTGGACGTTCTGAAAGCTTCCTGCCGCCAGGAGATGTGGATTAACCCGATGGACGCGCAAAAACGCGGCATCAGCAACGGCGACAAAGTGCGTATCTTCAACGGTCGCGGCGAGTTGCATATTGAGGCGAAAGTGACGCCGCGCATGATGCCGGGCGTCGTTGCGTTGGGCGAAGGCGCCTGGTATGACCCGGATGCAAAACGCGTGGATCAGGGGGGATGTATTAACGTCCTGACGACCCAGCGTCCTTCTCCTCTCGCTAAGGGGAATCCGTCCCATACGAACCTCGTTCAGGTTGAGAAGGTATAAGGAGTAACCGATGACAACCCAATATGGATTTTTTATTGACTCCAGTCGTTGCACCGGTTGCAAAACCTGCGAACTGGCCTGCAAAGACTACAAAGATTTAACCCCGGACGTCAGCTTCCGCCGCATCTATGAATATGCGGGCGGCGACTGGCAGGAGGATAACGGCGTCTGGCACCAGAATGTCTTTGCCTACTATCTTTCCATTTCCTGCAACCACTGCGAAGACCCGGCCTGCACGAAAGTGTGCCCGAGCGGCGCGATGCACAAACGCGAGGACGGCTTTGTGGTGGTGGATGAGGACGTCTGCATCGGCTGTCGCTACTGCCATATGGCCTGCCCGTACGGTGCGCCGCAGTATAACGCCGCCAAAGGCCACATGACCAAATGCGACGGTTGTCATGACCGCGTTGCCGACGGCAAAAAGCCGATCTGCGTCGAGTCCTGCCCGCTGCGCGCGCTGGACTTTGGCCCGATAGAAGAGCTGCGGAAGAAACATGGCACGCTGGCGGCCGTTGCGCCGCTGCCGGGCACGCACTTCACCAGACCGAACATTGTGATTAAACCCAACGCCAACAGCCGCCCGACCGGGGATACCACGGGTTATCTGGCAAATCCGAAGGAGGT
>NZ_JAOWGM010000024.1:0-28924 GCF_030333125.1 Citrobacter sp. CK206 | reverse complement strand
GCATTCGACCAGATCGATAACGCGCCGGAAGAAAAAGCTCGTGGTATCACCATCAACACTTCTCACGTTGAATACGACACCCCGACTCGCCACTACGCGCACGTAGACTGCCCGGGCCACGCCGACTATGTTAAAAACATGATCACCGGTGCTGCGCAGATGGACGGCGCGATCCTGGTTGTTGCTGCGACTGACGGCCCGATGCCGCAGACCCGTGAGCACATCCTGCTGGGTCGTCAGGTAGGCGTTCCGTACATCATCGTGTTCCTGAACAAATGCGACATGGTTGATGACGAAGAGCTGCTGGAACTGGTTGAGATGGAAGTGCGTGAACTGCTGTCTCAGTACGATTTCCCGGGCGACGACACGCCGATCGTTCGTGGTTCTGCTCTGAAAGCGCTGGAAGGCGAAGCTGAGTGGGAAGCGAAAATCATCGAACTGGCTGGCTACCTGGATTCTTACATCCCGGAACCAGAGCGTGCGATTGACAAGCCGTTCCTGCTGCCGATCGAAGACGTATTCTCCATCTCCGGTCGTGGTACCGTTGTTACCGGTCGTGTAGAGCGCGGTATCATCAAAGTGGGCGAAGAAGTTGAAATCGTTGGTATCAAAGAGACTGCGAAGTCTACCTGTACTGGCGTTGAAATGTTCCGCAAACTGCTGGACGAAGGCCGTGCTGGTGAGAACGTAGGTGTTCTGCTGCGTGGTATCAAACGTGAAGAAATCGAACGTGGTCAGGTACTGGCTAAGCCGGGCACCATCAAGCCGCACACCAAGTTCGAATCTGAAGTGTACATTCTGTCCAAAGACGAAGGCGGCCGTCATACTCCGTTCTTCAAAGGCTACCGTCCGCAGTTCTACTTCCGTACAACTGACGTGACTGGCACCATCGAACTGCCGGAAGGCGTAGAGATGGTAATGCCGGGCGACAACATCAAAATGGTTGTTACCCTGATCCACCCGATCGCGATGGACGACGGTCTGCGTTTCGCAATCCGTGAAGGCGGCCGTACCGTTGGCGCGGGCGTTGTTGCTAAAGTAATGAGCTAATTATTTAATAATTAGTTCTGCACTTAAAAAGGGCGCTTCGGTGCCCTTTTTGCTGTCTGTCATATCTACCTGCTATATAAAGAGTGTCATATTTAGTCGCATTTTTTATTCCTCTCCCTGCACACAAACGTATTTGTGCTATTGTAATCATAACTATTCTCATTTACACTTTGCGCAGAAATTGAACGGGAGCGATCATGTACGTTTGTTTGTGTAATGGTGTAAGTGATAAAAAAATTCGTCAGGCTGTTCGTCAGTTTCACCCTCAATCTTTCCAACAATTACGTAAGTTTATTCCTGTTGGAAATCAATGCGGTAAGTGCGTCCGGGCGGCGCGTGAAGTGATGCAGGATGAGTTAATGCAAATGCCGGAGTTTAAAGAAATCGCCTGAGTCACATTCTTTTTTTTGACATCCTTGTAGCCCCATCTACGCTCTAAGAGTGGAAGCGGAGGGACTATAAAATGAAAGGTGATGTTAAAATCATAAATTATCTCAATAAACTATTGGGAAATGAGCTTGTCGCAATCAATCAGTACTTTCTCCATGCCCGTATGTTTAAAAACTGGGGGCTCACTCGTCTGAATGACGTCGAATACCATGAATCCATCGATGAAATGAAACACGCTGATAAATATATCGAGCGTATTTTATTTCTTGAGGGTATCCCAAACTTGCAGGATCTTGGCAAGCTGGGCATTGGTGAAGATGTCGAAGAGATGTTGCAGTCAGATCTCCGTCTGGAACTGGAAGGAGCGAAGGATCTACGTGAAGCCATAGCCTACGCCGACAGCGTTCATGATTACGTTAGCCGGGACATGATGATTGAGATCCTGACAGATGAAGAAGGGCATATCGACTGGCTTGAGACGGAGCTGGATCTGATTGCAAAAATTGGTCTACAGAATTACCTGCAATCGCAGATTAAAGTGGACGATTAACTCCCCGACAGCAGTGTTTTCCAGCCAATGATAAAACCCGCAGCCGCCAGAAATGGCCCGAACGGCAGCGGGTTTTTTAATGCCCCTTTCCCGTTTATTACGTACATCGCCATCACGTTAATGCTGGCAATAAGCGCGGCCAGAAAGACCAGCAGGGGTAATGACTCCCAACGATGCCAGGCGCCAAGCGCGGCAAGAAATTTGATATCGCCGTACCCGAGCCCTTCTTTGCGATACAGCAGTCGATATCCCCAATAGAGAAGGGCGAACCCGCCGTAACCCGCAATGGCGCCCCAAAGCGCATCTGGCAAATGGTCAGGTAAACAGCACAGGTAATAAAGCAGGCCGCTCCAGAGCAGGGGACAGGTAAGCCGATCGGGCAAGAGTCCTGTTCGCGCGTCATATATCCCGGATAGCGCAGATAATAAGAGGTAGATAATCAGGAAGGGGAGGTCGGGTTGCATCATGTCATCCTCATTAAACGTTGCGCTCACCATCCGTGAAACTCATTTTCCATGCAACGGAGGAATGATGACGTTGCGCAGTGTATTCCGAAGAAAATGCGCAAAACAAAAACGGCACAATGCATGTGCGAAGTTGCTCGCATTACAGACGAAATGATTAATATCTACGCGGCACTTGCGTCAGGCTGAGATTTGCGTATAATGCGCGGGCTTGTCTTAGTTGACGGCAGGTTCGATCTGAACCTTAGGTAGCCGATTTGGTTATCTAACAATGCTCCCAATCGGGGAGCTACGTAAGAACGGTTACACTCTCCCATCAATCGTAATGGGCACGAGGAGTAATCATTTTCGTTTATAAAATAATTGGAGCTCTGGTCTCATGCAGAACCAAAGAATCCGTATCCGCCTGAAAGCGTTTGATCATCGTCTGATCGATCAATCAACCGCGGAAATCGTCGAGACTGCTAAGCGCACTGGTGCGCAAGTCCGTGGTCCGATCCCGCTGCCGACCCGCAAAGAGCGCTTTACCGTTCTGATCTCCCCGCACGTTAACAAAGACGCGCGCGATCAGTACGAAATTCGCACTCACAAGCGTCTGGTTGACATCGTTGAGCCAACCGAGAAAACCGTTGATGCTCTGATGCGTCTGGACCTGGCTGCCGGTGTAGACGTGCAGATCAGCCTGGGTTAATCAGGTCATCGAGCGATTGAGAGGTTGAAACAATGATTGGTTTAGTCGGTAAAAAAGTGGGTATGACCCGCATCTTCACTGAAGATGGCGTCTCTATCCCAGTAACCGTAATCGAAGTTGAAGCAAACCGCGTTACTCAGGTTAAAGATCTGGCTAACGATGGCTACCGCGCTGTTCAGGTTACCACTGGTGCTAAAAAAGCTAACCGTGTAACCAAGCCGGAAGCTGGCCACTTTGCTAAAGCTGGCGTAGAAGCTGGCCGCGGCCTGTGGGAGTTCCGTCTGGCAGAGGGTGAAGAATACACCGTTGGTCAGAGCATTAGCGTTGAACTGTTTGCTGACGTTAAAAAAGTTGACGTAACTGGCACCTCTAAAGGTAAAGGTTTCGCAGGTACCGTTAAGCGCTGGAACTTCCGTACCCAGGACGCTACTCACGGTAACTCCTTGTCTCACCGCGTTCCGGGTTCTATCGGTCAGAACCAGACTCCGGGCAAAGTGTTCAAAGGCAAGAAAATGGCAGGTCAGCTGGGTAACGAACGTGTAACCGTTCAGAGCCTGGACGTAGTACGTGTTGACGCTGAGCGCAACCTGCTGCTGGTTAAAGGTGGTGTTCCGGGTGCAACCGGTTGCGACCTGATCGTTAAACCAGCTGTGAAGGCGTAAGGGGATAGCAATGGAATTAGTATTGAAAGACGCGCAGAGCGCGCTGACTGTTTCCGAAACTACCTTCGGTCGTGATTTCAACGAAGCGCTGGTTCACCAGGTTGTTGTTGCTTATGCAGCTGGTGCTCGTCAGGGCACTCGTGCTCAGAAGACTCGTGCTGAAGTAACTGGTTCCGGTAAAAAACCGTGGCGCCAGAAAGGTACCGGCCGTGCGCGTTCTGGTTCTATCAAGAGCCCGATCTGGCGTTCTGGTGGCGTGACCTTCGCTGCACGTCCGCAGGACCACAGTCAAAAAGTTAACAAGAAGATGTACCGCGGCGCGCTGAAAAGCATTCTGTCCGAACTGGTACGTCAGGATCGTCTGATCGTTGTCGAGAAGTTCTCTGTAGAAGCGCCTAAAACTAAGCTGCTGGCTCAGAAACTGAAAGACATGGCTCTGGAAGATGTGCTGATCATCACCGGTGAGCTGGACGAGAACCTGTTCCTGGCTGCGCGCAACCTGCACAAGGTTGACGTACGCGATGCAACTGGTATCGACCCGGTTAGCCTGATCGCCTTCGACAAAGTCGTAATGACTGCTGATGCTGTTAAGCAAGTTGAGGAGATGCTGGCATGATTCGTGAAGAACGTCTGCTGAAGGTGCTGCGCGCACCGCACGTTTCTGAAAAAGCGTCTACTGCGATGGAAAAAACCAACACCATCGTTCTCAAAGTTGCTAAAGACGCGACCAAAGCAGAAATCAAAGCTGCTGTGCAGAAACTGTTTGAAGTCGAAGTCGAAGTCGTTAACACCCTGGTTGTTAAAGGGAAAGTTAAACGTCACGGACAGCGTATCGGTCGTCGTAGCGACTGGAAAAAAGCTTACGTCACCCTGAAAGAAGGCCAGAATCTGGACTTCGTTGGCGGCGCTGAGTAAGTCGGAGGAGTAATACAATGGCAGTTGTTAAATGTAAACCGACATCTCCGGGTCGTCGCCACGTAGTTAAAGTGGTTAACCCTGAGCTGCACAAGGGCAAACCTTTTGCTCCGTTGCTGGAAAAAAACAGCAAATCCGGTGGTCGTAACAACAATGGCCGTATCACCACTCGTCATATCGGTGGTGGCCACAAGCAGGCATACCGTATTGTTGACTTCAAACGCAACAAAGATGGTATCCCGGCAGTTGTTGAACGTCTTGAGTACGATCCGAACCGTTCCGCGAACATCGCGCTGGTTCTGTACAAAGACGGTGAGCGCCGTTACATCCTGGCCCCTAAAGGCCTGAAAGCTGGCGACCAGATTCAATCTGGCGTTGATGCTGCAATCAAACCAGGCAACACCCTGCCGATGCGCAACATCCCGGTTGGTTCTACTGTTCATAACGTAGAAATGAAACCAGGTAAAGGCGGTCAGCTGGCACGTTCCGCTGGTACTTACGTTCAGATCGTTGCGCGCGATGGTGCTTATGTCACCCTGCGTCTGCGTTCTGGTGAAATGCGTAAAGTCGAAGCAGACTGCCGTGCAACTCTGGGCGAAGTTGGCAATGCTGAGCATATGCTGCGCGTTCTGGGTAAAGCAGGTGCTGCACGCTGGCGTGGTGTTCGTCCGACCGTTCGCGGTACCGCGATGAACCCAGTAGACCACCCACATGGTGGTGGTGAAGGTCGTAACTTTGGTAAGCACCCGGTAACTCCGTGGGGCGTTCAGACCAAAGGTAAGAAGACCCGCAGCAACAAGCGTACTGATAAATTCATCGTACGTCGCCGTAGCAAATAATTTTAGAGGATAAGCCATGCCACGTTCTCTCAAGAAAGGTCCTTTTATTGACCTGCACTTGCTGAAGAAGGTAGAGAAAGCGGTGGAAAGCGGAGACAAGAAGCCCCTGCGCACTTGGTCCCGTCGTTCAACGATCTTTCCTAACATGATCGGTTTGACCATCGCTGTCCATAATGGTCGTCAGCACGTTCCGGTATTTGTAACCGATGAAATGGTCGGTCACAAACTGGGTGAATTCGCACCGACTCGTACTTATCGCGGCCACGCTGCTGATAAAAAAGCGAAGAAGAAATAAGGTAGGAGGAAGAGATGGAAACTATCGCTAAACATCGCCATGCTCGTTCTTCTGCTCAGAAGGTTCGCCTTGTTGCTGACCTGATTCGCGGTAAGAAAGTGTCGCAGGCTCTGGATATTTTGACCTACACCAACAAGAAAGCGGCTGTACTGGTCAAGAAAGTCCTGGAATCTGCCATTGCTAACGCTGAACACAACGATGGCGCTGACATTGACGATCTGAAAGTTACGAAAATTTTCGTAGACGAAGGCCCGAGCATGAAGCGCATTATGCCGCGTGCAAAAGGTCGTGCAGATCGCATCCTGAAGCGCACCAGCCACATTACTGTGGTTGTGTCCGATCGCTGAGACTCTGGAGACTAGCAATGGGTCAGAAAGTACATCCTAATGGTATTCGCCTGGGTATTGTAAAACCATGGAACTCTACCTGGTTTGCGAACACCAAAGAATTCGCTGACAACCTGGACAGCGATTTTAAAGTACGTCAGTACCTGACGAAGGAACTGGCTAAAGCGTCCGTATCTCGTATCGTTATCGAGCGTCCGGCTAAGAGCATCCGTGTGACTATTCACACTGCTCGTCCGGGTATCGTTATCGGTAAGAAAGGCGAAGACGTAGAAAAACTGCGTAAGGTCGTAGCGGATATCGCTGGCGTTCCTGCACAGATCAATATCGCCGAAGTTCGTAAGCCTGAACTGGACGCAAAATTGGTTGCTGACAGCATCACTTCTCAGCTGGAACGTCGCGTTATGTTCCGTCGTGCTATGAAGCGTGCTGTACAGAACGCAATGCGTCTGGGCGCTAAAGGTATTAAAGTTGAAGTTAGCGGCCGTCTGGGCGGCGCGGAAATCGCTCGTACCGAATGGTACCGTGAAGGTCGCGTACCGCTGCACACTCTGCGTGCTGACATCGACTACAACACCTCTGAAGCGCACACCACTTACGGTGTAATCGGCGTTAAAGTGTGGATCTTCAAAGGCGAGATCCTGGGTGGTATGGCTGCTGTTGAACAACCGGAAAAACCGGCTGCTCAACCGAAAAAGCAGCAGCGTAAAGGCCGTAAATAAGGAGCGTCGCTGATGTTACAACCAAAGCGTACAAAATTCCGTAAAATGCACAAAGGCCGTAACCGCGGTCTGGCGCAGGGTACGGATGTTAGCTTCGGCAGCTTCGGTCTGAAAGCTGTTGGCCGTGGTCGTCTGACTGCCCGTCAGATCGAAGCAGCACGTCGTGCTATGACCCGTGCAGTTAAGCGTCAAGGTAAGATCTGGATCCGTGTATTCCCGGACAAACCGATCACTGAAAAGCCGCTGGCAGTGCGTATGGGTAAAGGTAAAGGTAACGTGGAGTATTGGGTTGCCTTGATTCAGCCGGGTAAAGTCCTGTATGAAATGGACGGCGTACCGGAAGAGCTGGCCCGTGAAGCATTCAAGCTGGCAGCAGCGAAACTGCCGATTAAAACCACCTTTGTAACTAAGACGGTGATGTAATGAAAGCAAAAGAGCTGCGTGAGAAGAGTGTTGAAGAGCTGAACACCGAGCTGCTGAACCTGCTGCGTGAGCAGTTCAACCTGCGTATGCAGGCTGCAAGTGGCCAGCTGCAACAGTCTCACCTGTTGAAGCAAGTGCGTCGTGATGTCGCACGCGTTAAGACTTTACTGACTGAGAAGGCGGGTGCGTAATGACCGATAAAATCCGTACTCTGCAAGGTCGCGTTGTTAGCGACAAAATGGAGAAATCCATTGTTGTTGCTATCGAACGTTTTGTGAAACACCCGATCTACGGTAAATTCATCAAGCGTACGACCAAACTGCACGTACATGACGAGAACAACGAATGTGGTACCGGTGACGTGGTTGAAATCCGCGAATGCCGCCCACTGTCCAAGACGAAGTCCTGGACGCTGGTTCGCGTTGTAGAGAAAGCGGTTCTGTAATACAGTACCCATTCTCAACGAATAAACGGCTCAGCGATGGGCCGTTTATTTTTTCTACCCATATCGTTGAAGCGGTGTTATAATGCCGCGCCCCCGATATGGGGCTTTTTTAACGACCTGATTTTCGGGTCTCAGTAGTAGTTGACATTAGCGGAGCACTAAAATGATCCAAGAACAGACTATGCTGAACGTCGCCGACAACTCCGGTGCACGTCGCGTAATGTGTATCAAGGTTCTGGGTGGCTCGCACCGTCGCTACGCAGGCGTAGGCGACATCATCAAGATCACCATCAAAGAAGCAATTCCGCGTGGTAAGGTCAAAAAAGGTGATGTGCTGAAGGCGGTAGTGGTGCGCACCAAGAAGGGTGTTCGTCGCCCGGACGGTTCTGTCATTCGCTTCGATGGTAATGCATGCGTTATTCTGAACAATAACAGCGAGCAGCCTATCGGTACGCGTATTTTTGGGCCGGTAACTCGTGAGCTTCGTACCGAGAAGTTCATGAAAATTATCTCTCTGGCACCAGAAGTACTCTAAGGAGCGAATCATGGCAGCGAAAATCCGTCGTGATGACGAAGTTATCGTGTTAACCGGTAAAGATAAAGGTAAACGCGGTAAAGTTAAGAATGTCCTGTCTTCCGGCAAGGTCATTGTTGAAGGTATCAACCTGGTTAAGAAACACCAGAAGCCGGTTCCGGCTCTGAACCAACCGGGTGGCATCGTTGAAAAAGAAGCCGCTATTCAGGTTTCCAACATTGCAATCTTCAATGCGGCAACCGGTAAGGCTGACCGTGTAGGCTTTAGATTCGAAGACGGTAAAAAAGTCCGTTTCTTCAAATCTAACAGCGAAACTATCAAGTAATTTGGAGTAGTACGATGGCGAAACTGCATGATTACTACAAAGACGAAGTAGTTAATAAACTCATGACTGAGTTTAACTACAATTCTGTCATGCAAGTCCCTCGGGTCGAGAAGATCACCCTGAACATGGGTGTTGGTGAAGCGATCGCTGACAAGAAACTGCTGGATAACGCAGCAGCTGACCTGGCAGCAATCTCCGGTCAAAAACCGCTGATCACCAAAGCACGCAAATCTGTTGCAGGCTTCAAAATCCGTCAGGGCTATCCGATCGGCTGTAAAGTAACTCTGCGTGGCGAACGCATGTGGGAGTTCTTTGAGCGCCTGATCACTATTGCTGTACCGCGTATCCGTGACTTCCGTGGCCTGTCCGCTAAGTCTTTCGACGGTCGTGGTAACTACAGCATGGGTGTCCGTGAGCAGATCATCTTCCCAGAAATCGACTACGATAAAGTCGACCGCGTCCGTGGTTTGGATATTACCATTACCACTACTGCGAAATCTGACGAAGAAGGCCGTGCTCTGCTGGCTGCCTTTGACTTCCCGTTCCGCAAGTAAGGTAGGGTTACTGAATGGCTAAGCAATCAATGAAAGCACGCGAAGTAAAACGCGTAGCTTTAGCTGATAAATACTTCGCGAAACGCGCTGAACTGAAAGCGATCATCTCTGATGTGAACGCTTCCGACGAAGATCGTTGGAACGCTGTTCTTAAGCTGCAGACTCTGCCGCGTGATTCCAGCCCGTCTCGTCAGCGTAACCGCTGCCGTCAAACAGGTCGTCCACATGGTTATGTGGGCAAGTTCGGGTTGAGCCGTATCAAGTTACGTGAAGCCGCTATGCGCGGTGAAGTACCAGGCTTGAAAAAGGCTAGCTGGTAATTGTCACCAATTGAATCACGGGAGTAAAGACAGATGAGCATGCAAGATCCGATCGCGGATATGCTGACCCGTATCCGTAACGGTCAGGCCGCGAACAAAGCTGCGGTCACCATGCCTTCCTCCAAGCTGAAAGTGGCAATTGCCAACGTGCTGAAGGAAGAAGGTTTTATCGAAGATTTTAAAGTTGAAGGCGACACCAAGCCGGAACTGGAACTGACTCTTAAGTATTTCCAGGGTAAAGCTGTTGTAGAAAGCATTCAGCGTGTCAGCCGCCCAGGTCTGCGCATCTACAAACGTAAAGATGAGCTGCCGAAAGTTATGGCGGGTCTGGGTATCGCAGTTGTTTCTACCTCTAAAGGTGTTATGACTGATCGTGCAGCGCGCCAGGCTGGTCTTGGTGGCGAAATTATCTGCTACGTAGCCTAATCGGAGGAAAAAATGTCTCGTGTTGCTAAAGCACCGGTCGTTGTTCCTGCCGGCGTTGATGTAAAAATCAACGGTCAGGTTATTACGATCAAAGGTAAAAACGGCGAGCTGACTCGTACTCTCAACGATGCTGTTGAAGTTAAACATGCAGATAATGCACTGACCTTCGGTCCGCGTGATGGTTACGTAGACGGTTGGGCTCAGGCTGGTACCGCGCGTGCCCTGCTGAACTCAATGGTTATCGGTGTTACCGAAGGCTTCACTAAGAAGCTGCAGCTGGTTGGTGTAGGTTATCGTGCAGCGGTTAAAGGGAATGTAGTAAACCTGTCCTTAGGTTTCTCTCACCCGGTTGACCACCAGCTGCCAGCAGGTATTACTGCAGAATGTCCGACTCAGACTGAAATCGTGCTGAAAGGCGCTGATAAGCAGGTGATCGGTCAGGTTGCAGCAGATCTGCGCGCCTACCGTCGTCCTGAGCCTTACAAAGGCAAGGGTGTTCGTTACGCCGACGAAGTCGTGCGTACCAAAGAGGCTAAGAAGAAGTAAGGTAACACTATGGATAAGAAATCTGCTCGTATCCGTCGTGCGACCCGCGCACGCCGCAAGCTCCAGGAGCTGGGCGCAACTCGCCTGGTGGTACATCGTACCCCGCGTCACATTTACGCACAGGTAATTGCACCGAACGGTTCTGAAGTTCTGGTAGCTGCTTCTACTGTAGAAAAAGCTATCGCTGAACAACTGAAGTACACCGGTAACAAAGACGCGGCTGCAGCTGTGGGTAAAGCTGTCGCTGAACGCGCTCTGGAAAAAGGCATCAAAGATGTGTCCTTTGACCGTTCCGGGTTCCAATATCATGGTCGTGTCCAGGCACTGGCAGATGCTGCCCGTGAAGCTGGCCTTCAGTTCTAAGGTAGAGGTGTAAGATGGCTCACATCGAAAAACAAGCTGGCGAACTGCAGGAAAAGCTGATCGCGGTAAACCGCGTATCTAAAACCGTTAAAGGTGGTCGTATTTTCTCCTTCACAGCTCTGACTGTAGTTGGCGATGGTAACGGTCGCGTTGGTTTTGGTTACGGTAAAGCGCGTGAAGTTCCAGCAGCGATCCAGAAAGCGATGGAAAAAGCCCGTCGCAATATGATTAACGTCGCGCTGAACAACGGCACCCTGCAACACCCGGTTAAAGGTGTTCACACGGGTTCTCGTGTATTCATGCAGCCAGCTTCCGAAGGTACCGGTATCATCGCCGGTGGTGCAATGCGCGCCGTTCTGGAAGTTGCTGGGGTTCATAACGTTCTGGCTAAAGCATATGGTTCCACCAACCCGATCAACGTGGTTCGTGCAACTATTGATGGCCTGGAAAATATGAATTCTCCAGAAATGGTCGCTGCCAAGCGTGGTAAATCCGTTGAAGAAATTCTGGGGAAATAAACCATGGCAAAGACTATTAAAATTACTCAAACCCGCAGTGCAATCGGTCGTCTGCCGAAACACAAGGCAACGCTGCTTGGCCTGGGTCTGCGTCGTATTGGCCACACCGTAGAGCGCGAGGATACTCCTGCTGTTCGTGGTATGGTCAACGCGGTTTCCTTCATGGTTAAAGTTGAGGAGTAAGAGATGCGTTTAAATACTCTGTCTCCGGCCGAAGGCTCCAAAAAGGCGGGTAAACGCCTGGGTCGTGGTATCGGTTCTGGCCTCGGTAAAACCGGTGGTCGTGGTCACAAAGGTCAGAAGTCTCGTTCTGGCGGTGGCGTACGTCGCGGTTTCGAGGGTGGTCAGATGCCTCTGTACCGTCGTCTGCCGAAATTCGGCTTCACTTCTCGCAAAGCAGCGATTACAGCCGAAGTTCGTCTGTCTGACCTGGCTAAAGTAGAAGGCGGCGTAGTAGACCTGAACACGCTGAAAGCGGCTAACATTATCGGTATCCAGATCGAGTTCGCGAAAGTGATCCTGGCTGGTGAAGTCACTACTCCGGTAACTGTTCGTGGCCTGCGTGTTACTAAAGGCGCTCGTGCTGCTATCGAAGCTGCTGGCGGTAAAATCGAGGAATAAGTAGCAGATGGCTAAACAACCGGGATTAGATTTTCAAAGCGCCAAAGGTGGCTTAGGCGAGCTGAAACGCAGACTGCTGTTTGTTATCGGCGCGCTGATTGTGTTCCGTATTGGCTCTTTTATTCCGATCCCTGGTATTGATGCCGCTGTACTTGCCAAACTGCTTGAGCAACAGCGAGGCACCATCATTGAAATGTTTAACATGTTCTCTGGTGGTGCACTCAGCCGTGCTTCTATCTTTGCTCTGGGTATCATGCCGTATATTTCGGCGTCGATTATTATCCAGCTGCTGACGGTGGTTCACCCAACGCTGGCAGAAATTAAGAAAGAAGGGGAGTCTGGTCGTCGTAAGATCAGCCAGTACACCCGCTACGGTACTCTGGTGCTGGCGATATTCCAGTCGATCGGTATTGCTACCGGTCTGCCGAATATGCCTGGTATGCAAGGCCTGGTAATGAATCCGGGCTTTGCATTCTATTTCACCGCTGTTGTAAGTCTGGTTACAGGAACCATGTTCCTGATGTGGTTGGGCGAACAGATTACTGAACGTGGTATCGGCAACGGTATCTCAATCATTATCTTCGCCGGTATTGTCGCGGGACTCCCGCCAGCCATTGCCCATACTATCGAGCAAGCGCGTCAAGGCGACCTGCACTTCCTCGTGTTGCTGTTGGTTGCAGTATTAGTATTTGCAGTGACGTTCTTTGTTGTATTTGTTGAGCGTGGTCAACGCCGCATTGTGGTAAACTACGCAAAACGTCAGCAGGGTCGTCGTGTCTATGCTGCACAGAGCACACATTTACCGCTGAAAGTGAATATGGCGGGGGTAATCCCGGCAATTTTCGCTTCCAGTATTATTCTGTTCCCGGCAACCATCGCGTCATGGTTCGGGGGCGGTACTGGTTGGAACTGGCTGACAACAATTTCGCTGTATTTGCAGCCTGGGCAACCGCTTTATGTGTTACTCTATGCGTCTGCAATCATCTTCTTCTGTTTCTTCTACACGGCGTTGGTTTTCAACCCGCGTGAAACAGCAGATAACCTGAAGAAGTCCGGTGCATTTGTACCAGGAATTCGTCCGGGAGAGCAAACGGCGAAGTATATCGATAAAGTAATGACCCGCCTGACTTTGGTTGGTGCGCTTTACATTACCTTTATCTGCCTGATCCCGGAGTTCATGCGTGATGCAATGAAAGTACCGTTCTACTTTGGTGGGACCTCACTGCTTATCGTTGTCGTCGTGATTATGGACTTTATGGCTCAAGTGCAAACTCTGATGATGTCCAGTCAGTATGAGTCTGCATTGAAGAAGGCGAACCTGAAAGGCTACGGCCGTTAATTGGTCGCCCGAGAAGTTACGGAGAGTAAAAATGAAAGTTCGTGCTTCCGTCAAGAAATTATGCCGTAACTGCAAAATCGTTAAGCGTGATGGCGTCATCCGCGTGATTTGCAGTGCCGAGCCGAAGCATAAACAGCGCCAAGGCTGATTTATTCGCATATTTTTCTTGCAAAGTTGGGTTGAGCTGGCTAGATTAGCCAGCCAATCTTTTGTATGTCTGTACGTTTCCATTTGAGTATCCTGAAAACGGGCTTTTCAGCATGGTGCGTACATATTAAATAGTAGGAGTGCATAGTGGCCCGTATAGCAGGCATTAACATTCCTGATCAGAAACATGCTGTGATCGCATTAACTTCGATCTACGGCGTCGGTAAGACCCGTTCTAAAGCCATTCTGGCTGCAGCGGGTATCGCTGAAAATGTTAAGATCAGTGAGCTGTCTGAAGAACAAATCGACACGCTGCGTGACGAAGTTGCCAAATTTGTCGTTGAAGGTGATCTGCGCCGTGAAATCAGCATGAGCATCAAGCGCCTGATGGATCTTGGTTGCTATCGCGGTTTGCGTCATCGTCGTGGTCTCCCGGTTCGCGGTCAGCGTACCAAGACCAACGCACGTACCCGTAAGGGTCCGCGCAAACCGATCAAGAAATAATCGGGGTGATTGAATAATGGCAAAGGCACCAATTCGTGCACGTAAACGTGTAAGAAAACAAGTCTCTGACGGCGTGGCTCATATCCATGCTTCTTTCAACAACACCATCGTGACTATCACTGATCGTCAGGGTAACGCGCTGGGTTGGGCAACAGCCGGTGGTTCCGGTTTCCGTGGTTCTCGCAAATCCACTCCGTTTGCAGCTCAGGTTGCAGCAGAGCGTTGCGCTGACGCCGTAAAAGAATACGGTATCAAGAATCTGGAAGTTATGGTTAAAGGTCCGGGTCCAGGTCGCGAATCTACCATTCGTGCACTGAACGCCGCTGGTTTCCGCATCACTAATATTACTGATGTGACTCCGATCCCTCATAACGGTTGTCGTCCGCCGAAAAAACGTCGCGTATAACGCTTCGTTTTCCAGGTTTGTTGGAGAAAGAAAATGGCAAGATATTTGGGTCCTAAGCTCAAGCTGAGCCGTCGTGAGGGCACCGACTTATTCCTTAAGTCTGGCGTTCGCGCGATCGATACCAAGTGTAAAATTGAACAAGCTCCTGGCCAGCACGGTGCGCGTAAACCGCGTCTGTCTGACTATGGTGTGCAGTTGCGTGAAAAGCAAAAAGTTCGCCGTATCTATGGTGTGCTGGAGCGTCAGTTCCGTAACTACTACAAAGAAGCAGCGCGTCTGAAAGGCAACACCGGTGAAAACCTGTTGGCTCTGCTGGAAGGTCGTCTGGACAACGTTGTATACCGTATGGGCTTCGGCGCCACTCGTGCAGAAGCACGCCAGCTGGTTAGCCATAAAGCAATTATGGTAAACGGTCGTGTTGTTAACATCGCTTCTTATCAGGTTAGTCCGAATGACGTTGTTAGCATTCGTGAGAAAGCGAAGAAGCAGTCTCGCGTGAAAGCCGCTCTGGAGCTGGCTGAGCAGCGTGAAAAGCCAACCTGGCTGGAAGTTGATGCTGGCAAGATGGAAGGTACGTTTAAGCGTAAGCCTGAGCGTTCTGATCTGTCTGCGGACATTAACGAACACCTGATCGTCGAGCTTTACTCCAAGTAAAGCTTAGTACCAAAGAGAGGACACAATGCAGGGTTCTGTGACAGAGTTTCTAAAACCGCGCCTGGTAGATATCGAGCAAGTGAGTTCGACGCACGCCAAGGTGACCCTTGAGCCTTTAGAGCGTGGCTTTGGCCATACTCTGGGTAACGCACTGCGCCGTATTCTGCTCTCATCGATGCCGGGTTGCGCGGTGACCGAGGTTGAGATTGATGGTGTACTACATGAGTACAGCACCAAAGAAGGCGTTCAGGAAGACATCCTGGAAATCCTGCTCAACCTGAAAGGGCTGGCGGTGAGAGTTCAGGGTAAAGATGAAGTTATTCTTACCTTGAATAAATCTGGCATTGGCCCTGTGACTGCAGCCGACATTACCCATGACGGGGATGTCGAAATCGTCAAGCCGCAGCACGTGATCTGCCACCTGACCGATGAGAACGCGTCTATTAGCATGCGTATCAAAGTTCAGCGCGGTCGTGGTTATGTGCCGGCTTCTACCCGAATTCATTCGGAAGAAGATGAGCGCCCAATCGGCCGTCTGCTGGTCGACGCATGCTACAGCCCTGTAGAGCGTATTGCCTACAATGTTGAAGCAGCGCGTGTAGAACAGCGTACCGACCTGGACAAGCTGGTCATCGAAATGGAAACCAACGGCACAATCGATCCTGAAGAGGCGATTCGTCGTGCGGCAACCATTCTGGCTGAACAACTGGAAGCTTTCGTTGACTTACGTGATGTACGTCAGCCGGAAGTGAAAGAAGAGAAACCAGAATTCGATCCGATCCTGCTGCGCCCTGTTGACGATCTGGAATTGACTGTCCGCTCTGCTAACTGCCTTAAAGCAGAAGCTATCCACTATATCGGTGATCTGGTACAGCGTACCGAGGTTGAGCTCCTTAAGACGCCTAACCTGGGTAAAAAATCTCTTACTGAGATTAAAGACGTGCTGGCTTCCCGTGGACTGTCTCTGGGCATGCGCCTGGAAAACTGGCCACCGGCAAGCATCGCTGACGAGTAACCGGATCACAGGTTAAGGTTTTACTGAGAAGGATAAGGTCATGCGCCATCGTAAGAGTGGTCGTCAACTGAACCGCAACAGCAGCCATCGCCAGGCTATGTTCCGCAACATGGCAGGTTCACTGGTTCGTCATGAGATCATCAAGACGACCCTGCCTAAAGCGAAAGAGCTGCGTCGCGTAGTTGAGCCGCTGATTACTCTTGCCAAGACTGATAGCGTAGCTAATCGTCGTCTGGCATTCGCCCGTACTCGTGATAACGAGATCGTGGCAAAACTGTTTAACGAACTGGGCCCGCGTTTCGCGAGCCGCGCCGGTGGTTACACTCGCATTCTGAAGTGTGGCTTCCGTGCAGGCGACAACGCGCCGATGGCATACATCGAGCTGGTTGATCGTTCTGAGTCGAAAGCAGAAGCTGCTGCAGAGTAATCTGTAGTAACGTAAAAAAACCCGCTCCGGCGGGTTTTTTTATATCCGCCGTATCCCCACTTATCTACAATATCTGTACTCTTTTTGTTCATCCCCTGGAGTTGTTGTATGTGGTTACTGGACCAGTGGGCAGAGCGCCATATTACCGATGCACAGACTAAAGGTGAGTTTGATAATCTGCCCGGCAGCGGTGAGCCGCTGGCCCTGGATGATGACTCACATGTGCCGCCTGAACTACGGACTGGCTACCGTTTACTCAAAAATGCCGGTTGCCTTCCCCCGGAGCTTGAACAGCGTAAAGAAGCCATTCAGCTACTGGATCTACTTAAAGGTATTCGTCAGGACGATCCACAGTATCAGGAAGTGAGCCGTCGTTTATCGCTCCTTGAACTAAAACTACGACAGGCGGGGCTGAGTACCGGGTTTTTACGCGGTGAATATGCAGATAAACTGCTGCATAAGATTAATGATGACTAACGGAGCTTGTATGTATCGTATTGGTGAACTGGCAAAGCTGGCAGAAGTGACGCCCGATACCATCCGCTACTATGAAAAGCAGCAGATGATGGAGCATGAAGTGCGTACGGAAGGTGGTTTCCGACTCTACACGGAAAACGATCTTCAGCGCCTTAAGTTTATCCGCTATGCCCGGCAGTTGGGCTTTACGCTTGAGTCGATCCGGGAACTGTTGTCGATCCGTGTCGATCCCGAACACCATACCTGCCAGGAGTCGAAAGGAATCGTGCAGGAAAGGCTGAAAGAGGTCGAATCACGAATTGCGGAATTACAGAGTATGCAGCGTTCATTGCAGAGGCTGAACGATGCCTGCTGTGGAACGGCACACAGCAGCGTCTATTGTTCAATTCTGGAAGCACTGGAACAAGGCGCCAGCGGAGTCAAGCAGGAGTGTTGATTTATTGACCTGATGAGCCTACACTCGCGCCGTTAAACCATAGAAACTGGAGTTATTATGAGTCGTTATCAGCATACGAAAGGGCAGATAAAAGACAACGCCATTGAGGCATTACTGCACGATCCGCTTTTCAGACAACGTGTTGAAAAAAATAAGAAAGGGAAAGGAAGTTATCTGCGTAAAGGCAAACATGGCAATCGGGGTAACTGGGAGGCCAGTGGCAAGAAAGTGAATCACTTTTTTACCACTGGCTTTCTGCTTATTAAGGCTTGTTAAGAACGGTTGTTTTGTTCTTTCAGAAGATCGCGGATCTCAGAAAGCAATACTTCTTCCGTTGTCGGCGCTGGCGCTTCCGTCGGTTCTTCTTTCTTACGATTCAGTTTGTTGATCAGTTTGATAGCCATGAAGATGGCAAACGCCACAATAACAAAATCAAAGACGTTCTGAATAAACACACCGTAATGCATCACGACTGCCGGGATATCTCCCTGCGCTTCGCGTAGCGTAAAGGCAAACTGTTTAAAATCGATCCCGCCAATTAACAATCCCAGCGGCGGCATAATGATATCAGCAACCAGAGAAGAAACGATCTTCCCGAATGCCGCACCAATAATCACACCCACTGCCAAATCAACAACATTCCCGCGCATCGCGAATTCGCGAAACTCTTTAATAAAGCTCATTTTATTCTCCCTATGCAACAGACGTTTATAAGTTTAACAAATGTTAAGGCATTTTCCATTTATGGATTGTTTAAAGGAGCATTTATTAGGCCCTGACAAAACAGGGGAATTAAAGAGGGCGCTGCATTAGCGCCCAAATAATTACAGGAAGAAAGGACTTGGCTGGAATAAGCGTTCGACGTCGGTAATAAACTTTTTATCCGTCAGGAACATAATCACATGATCGCCTTGTTCAATGCGCAAATTGTCATTGGCAATCATTACATCGTTACCGCGAACCACTGCGCCAATTATTGTTCCCGGTGGAAGTTTAATTTCATCAATGGCGCGGCCTACGACGCGAGATGTACTTTCATCACCGTGGGCAACGGCTTCAATTGCTTCTGCTACACCACGACGTAGCGATGACACTCCCACAATATCGGCTTTACGCACATGGCTGAGTAACGCGGAAATCGTGGCCTGCTGTGGCGAAATGGCAATATCAATGACGCTCCCCTGGACGAGATCCACATAGGCGCGACGTTGAATGAGCACCATTACTTTCTTCGCACCCATCCGTTTGGCCAGCATTGCCGACATAATGTTGGCTTCATCATCGTTGGTGACTGCAATAAACAGATCAACCTGATCAATATGCTCTTCAGCCAGCAGTTCCTGATCCGACGCATCGCCAAAAAAGACGATCGTATTTTGCAGTTTTTCGGCAAGTTCGGAGGCCCGCTGTTGATCGCGCTCGATCAGTTTGACGCTGTAATCTTTTTCCAGACGACGCGCGAGACCGGCACCGATATTTCCCCCGCCGACTAACATAATACGCTTATAGGGTTTCTCCAGACGTTGCAGCTCGCTCATTACCGCGCGGATATGCTGCGATGCGGCAATAAAAAAGACTTCATCGCCTGCTTCTACAATAGTCGAACCCTGGGGGCGAATAGGGCGGTCATGACGGAATATCGCGGCGACGCGGGTATCAATATGCGGCATATGCTCACGCATCGTGGATAACGCGTTCCCGATCAGCGGCCCGCCATAATAGGCTTTCACTACCGCAAGACTGACTTTACCTTCGGCGAAATTAACGACCTGCAATGCGCCAGGATATTCGATCAGGCGATAAATGTTATCGATGACCAGTTGCTCTGGCGCAATAAGATGGTCGATGGGGACGGCTTCAGAGTGGAAGAGTTTATCCGCATCGCGGACATAATCTGGCGAGCGGATACGGGCGATACGATTTGGCGTATTGAAGAGTGAATAGGCCACCTGGCAGGCGACCATATTCGTTTCATCGGAACTGGTCACGGCGACCAGCATATCCGCATCGTCTGCACCCGCTTCACGCAGTACGCGGGGGTGAGAGCCATGCCCTTGCACGACGCGGAGATCGAACTTGTCCTGTAAACTACGCAGGCGTTCGCCATTGATATCGACCACCGTGATGTCGTTGTTCTCTCCGACCAGGTTTTCAGCCAGCGTGCCGCCGACCTGCCCTGCGCCCAGAATGATAATTTTCATCAGTCGCGACCCGTTATCTCATCACTTTTTGATTAGCTTAGCGTAAAAGAAGCCGTCACCTTCTTCCGCACCTGGCAGATTTTGCACGCCCGGTTGAGCGGGGGTTCCGGTACCGGTCAGGGTGGCGTCCGGGGTGCGCTGTAAAAAGGCCTGAATCTGTTGGCTATTCTCTTCCGGCAGGACAGAACAGGTCGCGTAGACCAGTGTTCCGCCTGACTTTAAATGTGGCCATATGGCATCCAGAATTTCCGACTGTAATTTTGCCAGTTCAGCAATATCACGATCGCGGCGTAGCCATTTGATATCCGGGTGACGACGAATGACGCCGGTGGCTGAACAAGGCGCATCCAGCAGAATACGGTCAAATTTCTGCTCGCCACACCATTGCGCGGGATATCGACCATCACCCTGTTTGACGGTTGCCTTCATCCCCAGACGTTTAAGGTTGTCGTAAACGCGTGAAAGACGCTGTTCGTCGACATCGACAGCCAACACCTGCGCTTCAGGCGCGGCTTCGAGTATATGCGTTGTTTTACCCCCCGGTGCGGCGCACAAATCCAGGATTTGCTCGCCGTTTTGCGGGGCGAGGAAGCTAACACAGCCTTGCGCGGAAGCATCCTGAACCGTTACCCAACCCTCTTCAAAGCCGGGTAAGGCATGAACCGGAGCCGGAGACTCAAGACGTAGGGCGTCAGGATAGGCCGAGTGGGGAAAACCGTTCATTCCTGCGTCCTGCAATAACGCGAGCCAGCTGTCGCGTGAATGATGTGTACGGTTCACGCGTAACCACATTGGAGGACGTTGGTTGTTGGCTTCGACAATCGCTTCCCATTGGGTGGGATAGGATTTTTGCAGGCGCTTTAGCAGCCAGGACGGATGCAGAAAACGTGCCTCGCTGGTCGCAAACTCAGCCAGCAACGCCTCCTGCTGACGCTGAAACTGACGCAAAACGCCATTGATCAGCCCTTTAAGCTGTGGGCGCTTAATAGCAACAGCACCTTCAACCGTTTCTGCGAGGGCCGCATGTGGTGGAATTCGTGTGTGTAATAGCTGGTAAAACCCTACCATGATCAGGTAATGCACGGTGCGTTGCTTACCGGTCATCGGGCGAGACATTAATTTATTAATCAACCACTCCAGCTGCGAAAGGGTGCGCAACACGCCAAAGCACAGCTCCTGAAGCAGCGCTTTGTCTTTATCGGAGACTTTTTGCTGTAGTGGTGGCAGGACATTACTTAAGGATTGCCCTTGCTCAACGACCTGCTCAACGGCCTGTGCCGCCAGACTGCGTAAATTTTGTTTTTTCATAACCGCAAAAATAAAAATGCCCGGTAACACCGGGCGTAGTAAGACGTGACCGTCAGGCCAGACGGTTGCCAGGAATAAACCATTCCCGACGCGAATTTAAAAGATCCTGCGCGCTCATTGCCTTCTTACCTGCGGGTTGAAGGGAGAGCAGGTTCAGGATGCCGTTGCCGGTTGCAACCTGAATACCTTGTTTAGTCGCGTCAAGAATGGTGCCCGGTTCCGCTTGCGTTACGCGCTCTATCACTGACGCCTGCCACACTTTTACCGGCTGACCGTCAATTTCCATCCAGCTCATTGGCCAGGGATTAAAGGCGCGGATGCAGCGTTCAAGCTGTGCGGCAGAGAGAGACCAGTCCATACGCGCCTCTTCTTTGCTAAGTTTCTCAGCGTGAGTGGCCAGGGCGTTGTCCTGTACTTCTGGCTTCGCGGTACCGTTTTCTAACTGTTTCAGCGTTTCAATCAGCCCCTGTGGGCCAAGATCCGCCAGCTTGTCATACAGCGTGCCGCTGGTGTCTTTCTCGGTGATTGGACAGGCAAGTTTATAGAGCATATCGCCAGTATCCAGACCCACATCCATTTGCATGATGGTTACGCCCGTTTCGGCATCACCAGCCCAAAGTGAACGTTGGATCGGCGCTGCGCCACGCCAGCGCGGGAGCAGGGAACCGTGAACGTTGATGCAGCCGAGTCGCGGCATATCAAGCACCGCTTTTGGCAGAATCAGGCCATACGCCACCACGACCATTACGTCAGCGTGTAAGTCCGCGACTAAATGCTGGTTTTCTTGTGGGCGCAAGGAGGCGGGCTGAAAAACCGCTATTCCTTTCTCTTCCGCCAGCACTTTCACCGGGCTGGGCATCAGCTTTTTACCGCGTCCAGCCGGGCGGTCGGGTTGGGTAAACACGCCAACGACGTTGTGTCCAGAAGACAACAGCGCGTCAAGATGACGCGCTGCAAAGTCAGGTGTACCCGCAAAAATAATACGTAGTGAGTCTGACACGTTGATTCTTGTCCTTAAGCTCGGGCGTTCAGGCGGTCGAGTTTCTCAACTTTCTGACGAATACGTTGTTGCTTCAGCGGCGACAGATAATCGATAAACAGTTTACCGACCAGGTGATCCATCTCGTGCTGAATACAGATAGCCAACAGACCGTCTGCTTCCAGCTCAAAAGATTGACCGTCGCGGTCGAGTGCGCGAATTTTCACTTTCTCCGCACGCGGCACTAAAGCTCGCTGTTCTGGAATAGACAGACAGCCTTCTTCAATCCCCGTCTCACCGCTTTTTTCCAGCAGTTCCGGGTTGATTAACACCAGACGCTCGTCGCGGTTTTCCGAAACATCAATCACGATGATACGTTGATGAATATCGACCTGCGTTGCCGCCAGGCCAATACCTTCTTCTGCATACATCGTTTCGAACATATCATCGACGATACGCTGAATTTCTGCATTCACTTCTTCTACCGGTTTTGCGACTTTGCGAAGACGCTCGTCCGGAATATGTAACACTTGCAAAACTGCCATAATTATCCAGAGTTGTGTTCAGGAGTTGGAAAGATTATTACCTCTATTCTAGACAAAACCCCCTCCGATTGACAGCATCAGTGACCAATCGCAAAGATTGCCAGGACAGCTTGTGGCAGGGGGATAAAGGATGACCCGTACCGAAATTTGGTTACGTTTGATGCATGTGAGTGAATTGTATGGCGATGCAATGTTGAGCATTGCGAATTTGCTCATACAACAGCGTCAGATTGATAAGACTTTACTTCAGAACGCAGGGTTAACGTCCCGACAAGCGGAACGCTTTTTAACCGTCCCGCAAAAAGCGCTGGATGACGCGCAGCACTGGCTTGAGCAACCTCATCACCATTTGATTCTGGCCGGCAGCGCGCGTTATCCGGCACAGTTGAATGCGATTGCAGATTATCCCGGCGCTTTTTTTGTTGCGGGTGATCCAGAATGTCTCCAGAACTTCCAGCTTGGCGTCGTAGGAAGCCGGACACCTTCCTGGTATGGCGAGCGATGGGGGCGTTTGTTCTGTGAAAGTCTTGCCGTAAAAGGGGTGACGATTACCAGCGGGCTGGCGAGAGGAGTTGATGGCGTTGCGCATAAAGCAGCCTTAAACGCGAACGGGAAAAGCGTGGCTGTGCTGGGCAACGGTCTGGGAAGTATCCATCCCCGACGGCATACCCGGCTGGCTGAGGGGCTGATAGACGCCGGTGGCGCGCTGGTGTCGGAGTTTCCATTAGCGACGCTCCCTTTACCGCACCATTTTCCCCGACGAAACCGCATCATTAGCGGCCTGAGCAAAGGCGTGCTGGTGGTTGAAGCGGCACTACGAAGCGGCTCTTTGGTTACCGCGCGCTGTGCGCTGGAGCAAGGGAGGGATGTCTTTGCCTTGCCAGGGCCGATAGGCAGCCCTGGCAGTGAAGGGCCGCATTGGTTGATCAAACAGGGCGCCACTCTTGTGACGGCGCCAGAGGATATTCTGGAAAATTTGCAATACGGCTTACATTGGCTGCCAGATGAGGCCGAAAATTCACTTTATTCACCAGATCAGGAAGTCGCAGCATTGCCATTTCCTATGCTCCTGGCTAACGTAGGAGATGAGGTAACACCTGTTGACGTCGTCGCTGAACGTGCCGGCCAACCTGTGCCAGAGGTAGTGGCTCAGCTACTCGAACTGGAGTTAGCAGGATGGATCGCAGCTGTACCCGGCGGCTATGTCCGATTAAGGAGGGCAAGCCATGTTCGACGTACTAATGTATTTGTTTGAGACTTACATCCATAACGAAGCTGAATTGCGTGTGGATCAGGACAAACTGGAACGGGATCTTACCGACGCTGGCTTTGACCGTGAAGACATCTACAACGCGCTACTGTGGCTGGAAAAGCTTGCTGATTATCAGGAAGGCCTCGCCGAACCTATGCAACTGGCTTCCGATCCGCTCTCCGTACGTATTTACACGGCAGAGGAGTGCAATCGACTGGATGCCAGCTGTCGGGGGTTTCTGTTATTCCTCGAGCAGATTCAGGTGCTAAACCTCGAAACGCGAGAAATGGTGATTGAACGTGTGCTCGCGCTGGATACCGCAGAATTCGATCTGGAAGACCTGAAGTGGGTGATCCTGATGGTTTTATTTAACATTCCGGGTTGTGAAAATGCGTATCAGCAAATGGAAGAATTACTCTTTGAAGTGAATGAAGGTATGCTGCATTAATCGACCTTCATTCAGCATGAGTTGTTATGGCTAAATCAGCACTGTTTACGGTGCATAAAAATGAGCCCTGCCCACAGTGCGGGGCTGAACTTGTTATTCGCTCCGGGAAACACGGTCCTTTTCTCGGCTGCTCACACTATCCAGAATGTGATTATGTCCGTCCGCTGAAATCGTCAGCAGACGGACATATCGTCAAAGTTCTGGAGGGGAAGTTTTGCCCGGCATGTGGCGCGGAGCTGGTATTGCGGCAGGGGCGGTTCGGCATGTTTATCGGTTGCAGTGACTACCCCGCGTGTGGTCATACCGAACTGATCGACAAACCAGACGAAACTGCCATTACCTGCCCTCAGTGCCAAAAAGGTCATCTGGTTCAACGGCGTTCCCGTTATGGTAAAACCTTTCATTCCTGCGATCGCTATCCTGAATGTCAGTTTGTCATTAACTTCAAACCGATAGCCGGAGAGTGTCCTGAATGTCACTATCCGCTACTCATCGAAAAGAAAACCGCGCAGGGTGTGAAGCACTTTTGCGCCAGTAAACAATGTGGAAAGCCGGTTCCGGCGGAACAACAAAGTGAATAATAACCTGCCTACAGACGCTATCGCGGCAGCGGTAGCGGTACTGCATAAAGAATGTGTCATCGCGTATCCCACAGAAGCTGTTTTCGGTGTCGGGTGCGATCCTGATAGTGAAACGGCGGTCAACCGCTTACTGGAATTGAAGCAGCGCCCGGTTGAGAAAGGCCTCATTTTAATTGCGGCAAATTTTGAGCAGCTTAAGCCATATATTGATGACAGCATGCTGACAGATACGCAACGAGAAGCGATCTTTGCGTGCTGGCCAGGCCCGGTGACGTTTGTTTTTCCTGCACCGGCGACAACGCCGCGCTGGTTGACGGGACGTTTTGATTCGCTGGCGGTTCGCGTTACGGATCACCCGCTGGTGGTCTCATTGTGCCAGGCTTATGGCAAACCGTTAGTTTCCACCAGTGCGAATTTGACAGGGTTGCCTCCCTGCCGCACGGTCGAAGAAGTACGGGCGCAGTTTGGCGCGGATTTCCCCGTTGTTGAGGGGGAAACGGGAGGACGCCTGAATCCTTCTGAAATTCGTGATGCCCTGACGGGCGAGCTGTTTCGACAGGGGTAATACGATGGAAACCTATGCCGTTTTTGGTAACCCGATTGCGCACAGCAAGTCGCCATTTATTCATCAGCAGTTTGCGCAGCAACTGAAGATAGATCATCCCTATGGGCGTGTTCTGGCGCCGGTTGATGATTTCGTGAATACCCTTAATGCCTTTTTTGCGCAAGGAGGGAAAGGGGCGAACGTTACCGTTCCTTTTAAAGAGGAAGCGTTTGCACGCGCAGATGAACTGACGGAGCGTGCGGCGCTTGCCGGGGCGGTGAATACCCTGAAACGCCTTGATGATGGTCGCTTGCTGGGGGATAACACCGACGGCATCGGCCTGTTGAGCGATCTTGAACGTTTGTCTTTCATTCGCCCGGGGCTACGCATCCTGCTGATTGGGGCGGGGGGGGCTTCCAGGGGCGTACTGTTACCGCTGCTATCAATGGATTGTGCGGTTACTATCGCGAACCGAACCGCTTCCCGTGCTGAAGAACTGGCGCAAATCTTCGCTCATACCGGCAGTGTTCAGGCCCTTCGTCTTGATGCGTTGGAAGGCCATGAATTCGATCTGATCATCAATGCGACATCCAGTGGAATTAGCGGTGATATTCCCGCGATCCCGTCATCGCTCATTCATCCTGCTGTCTGTTGCTACGATATGTTTTATCAAAAGGGAAATACGCCGTTCCTTGCCTGGTGTGCGGAGCAAGGGGCAAAGCGGTATGCCGATGGTTTGGGGATGCTGGTGGGACAAGCCGCGCATGCTGTGTTTCTCTGGCATGGTGTGTTGCCTGACGTGGAACCTGTTATTGTAACGCTGAAGCAGGAACTGTCGGCATGAACCAGGCTATTCAGTTTCCTGACAGAGAAGAGTGGGACGCGGACCTTGAGGCCGTTAGCTTTCCCGCACTGGTGAATGGGATGCAGTTAATGTGTGCTATCAAGGGAACCACGCTGGCGCATCGCTTTGGTGGCGATACGCCAGAACGGTGGCTGGCAGACTTTTGTGAACATCGCTGGGATCTGGAAGAAGAAGCGGAAGCGTTGATCCAGTCCCAGCAAGAAGACGATCAGGGTTGGGTCTGGCTGTCTTGACTCAGGTATTCATCTTTCCATTTCACATAGTTATTTGCGGAGTACTGTAGCCCGGCTTTCTCTTCATCACTTAGCGGACGGATCTGCTTCACCGGACTCCCCAGATACAGATAGCCGCTTTCCAGGCGCTTGTTTTGCGGCACCAGGCTGCCAGCGCCGATCATGACGTCATCTTCTATTACCGCGCCATCCAGCAGAATGGACCCCATGCCAACCAGAACCCGGTTGCCGATAGTGCAGCCGTGGAGCATGACTTTATGCCCGACAGTGACATCTTCACCCACAATAAGCGGATTACCTTGCGGGTTAGTGGTGGATTTGTGCGTCACATGCAGCACGCTGCCGTCCTGGATATTTGAGCGGGCGCCAATCTCTACATAGTTCACATCGCCACGAATGACGACCAGCGGCCAGATCCCGACGTCATCAGCCAGACGAACATCACCAATGACGACGCTACTGGAATCGATCATCACGCGTTGCCCGATCTGTGGGAAAAGATCCTTATAAGGACGTAATACGTCAGACATGTTTACCTCAACGAAAGAGAACAGTAATGAAGACTTTGGTTGGATTATTGGCGCTACGCAAGTGTTTCAGGTATCAAAAATCAGCCAAATTGCGCAGGAATGTAGCGAAAGGGGTAAAAAACAGGCATTCAGCAAAAAAGATCCAAAAAACGCTTGTGCAAAAAAATGGGATCCCTATAATGCGCCTCCGTTGAGACGACAAAGTGAAACGCTTCACAAGATGGTCGGAACAACGAAGAGAAAAATCCTGAAAAATAGGGTTGACTCTGAAAGAGGAAAGCGTAATATACGCCACCTCGCGACAGAGCGCTAAAGCGCGTCGCAACTGCTCTTTAACAATTTATCAGACAATCTGTGTGGGCACTCAAAGTGACATGGATTCTTAATGTCTTCGGACAATAAATGAATACCAAGTCTCTGAGTGAACACGTAATTCATTACGAAGTTTAATTCACGAGCATCAAACTTAAATTGAAGAGTTTGATCATGGCTCAGATTGAACGCTGGCGGCAGGCCTAACACATGCAAGTCGAACGGTAACAGGAAGCAGCTTGCTGCTTTGCTGACGAGTGGCGGACGGGTGAGTAATGTCTGGGAAACTGCCTGATGGAGGGGGATAACTACTGGAAACGGTAGCTAATACCGCATAACGTCGCAAGACCAAAGAGGGGGACCTTCGGGCCTCTTGCCATCAGATGTGCCCAGATGGGATTAGCTTGTTGGTGGGGTAACGGCTCACCAAGGCGACGATCCCTAGCTGGTCTGAGAGGATGACCAGCCACACTGGAACTGAGACACGGTCCAGACTCCTACGGGAGGCAGCAGTGGGGAATATTGCACAATGGGCGCAAGCCTGATGCAGCCATGCCGCGTGTATGAAGAAGGCCTTCGGGTTGTAAAGTACTTTCAGCGGGGAGGAAGGTGCTGTGGTTAATAACCGCAGCAATTGACGTTACCCGCAGAAGAAGCACCGGCTAACTCCGTGCCAGCAGCCGCGGTAATACGGAGGGTGCAAGCGTTAATCGGAATTACTGGGCGTAAAGCGCACGCAGGCGGTCTGTTAAGTCAGATGTGAAATCCCCGGGCTCAACCTGGGAACTGCATCTGATACTGGCAGGCTTGAGTCTCGTAGAGGGGGGTAGAATTCCAGGTGTAGCGGTGAAATGCGTAGAGATCTGGAGGAATACCGGTGGCGAAGGCGGCCCCCTGGACGAAGACTGACGCTCAGGTGCGAAAGCGTGGGGAGCAAACAGGATTAGATACCCTGGTAGTCCACGCCGTAAACGATGTCGACTTGGAGGTTGTGCCCTTGAGGCGTGGCTTCCGGAGCTAACGCGTTAAGTCGACCGCCTGGGGAGTACGGCCGCAAGGTTAAAACTCAAATGAATTGACGGGGGCCCGCACAAGCGGTGGAGCATGTGGTTTAATTCGATGCAACGCGAAGAACCTTACCTGGTCTTGACATCCACAGAACTTGGCAGAGATGCCTTGGTGCCTTCGGGAACTGTGAGACAGGTGCTGCATGGCTGTCGTCAGCTCGTGTTGTGAAATGTTGGGTTAAGTCCCGCAACGAGCGCAACCCTTATCCTTTGTTGCCAGCGGTTAGGCCGGGAACTCAAAGGAGACTGCCAGTGATAAACTGGAGGAAGGTGGGGATGACGTCAAGTCATCATGGCCCTTACGACCAGGGCTACACACGTGCTACAATGGCATATACAAAGAGAAGCGACCTCGCGAGAGCAAGCGGACCTCATAAAGTATGTCGTAGTCCGGATTGGAGTCTGCAACTCGACTCCATGAAGTCGGAATCGCTAGTAATCGTGGATCAGAATGCCACGGTGAATACGTTCCCGGGCCTTGTACACACCGCCCGTCACACCATGGGAGTGGGTTGCAAAAGAAGTAGGTAGCTTAACCTTCGGGAGGGCGCTTACCACTTTGTGATTCATGACTGGGGTGAAGTCGTAACAAGGTAACCGTAGGGGAACCTGCGGTTGGATCACCTCCTTACCTTAAAGAACCTGCCTTTGCAGTG
>NZ_JAOWGM010000002.1:0-327 GCF_030333125.1 Citrobacter sp. CK206 | reverse complement strand
ATGTGGACCCTCGCAGGCAACGAGATGACGCTCTGCAAAGACTACGTCGTTCCCGGCGGCACGTTTAATTTCATTCAGTCGACGCAGGATTTCATTAAAGGCAAAACCTACCCGTACGGCGACTGGGAATAACGCGGATGAATATAAACAAACTGCTTTTAATCCCACTGCTGATAATCGCCTCTGGCTGCAGCCCGCAGAAACCTCACCCTTTGCAGTCAAAACAGGCCGCCAGTGGTGACTGGATGCTGCCTTATGGCGAGTGGAGTTTTTCTTTTGTCACCCCTTCTGAACTACCCGCAGAAGTCCTTCATGCCCGGGTTATTG